>NZ_JBIVKB010000015.1:0-343302 GCF_044750545.1 Streptomyces sp. NPDC088794
AGCGTCGCCACACCAGGACCCGCGCCCAGGGCGGGCGCCATCGCCTGGACGAGGTTCACCACACCGCGATGGGCGACCGCGACACCCTTGGGACGGCCCGTCGAGCCCGACGTGTAGATGACATAGGCCAGTTGACCGGCTTCTGCGACTCCAGGGAGATCCTCGTCCCCGGTCTCAGCCGGCACCTCTTCAAGCAGAACGACACGGGCCGGTCCGGCCGGCACCCGGGCAAGAGTCTCCGCCGTGGCCAGCACCACACCCGCACCACTGTCCTCCACCATGAACCGCAACCGGTCCGCGGGATAGCCAGCATCCAGCGGCACGAAGGCACCACCCGCCTTCCACACCGCCAACTCACCAACCACCATGTCCACACCACGCGGCAGGCACAGACCCACCACCCGCTCACGGCCCACCCCGGCACCCACCAGGAACCGCGCCAGCCGATCCGACCGCTCATCCAACTCCGCATACGACAACACCTCGTTGCCGCAACGAACCGCCACCGCCCCAGGCGTCGCCCGCACACGAGAACCAAACAGATCCAGCAGCGAACCCCCGACCACGGGTCGCCGCGTGTCGTTGAACTCCCCCACCACAGACGCCAGTTCGCTCACCTCCGTCACCCCGACGGAGGCAACCCGCGCCGAAGGATCAGCGACGACCTGCTCCAACACCCGCACCAACCGCCGCCCCACAGCACCCGCCTCCGCCCGGGAGAACAGATCCGGCCGATACGTGACATGGAACTGGAGAGAGTCGCCGGGCAGAACACCGAGAGTGAGCGGGTAGTTGGTCGACTGGTGTCCATCAAGAATCGTGATGGAGAGAGACTCCGGACCTGGCGCGTCGACGGACACATGGGGGTAGCTCTCGAAGACCACAAGGGTGTCGAAGACGCTTCCGACGCCCGTGAGTTTCTGGATCTCGGCCAGGCCCAGGTGCTGGTGGGACATGAGCCGCGTCTGTCGATCCTGGAGGTCGGTCAGCGTCTCCAGGACCGACCGTGCGCCGTCCAACCGCACCCGCACTGGAAGCGTGTTGATGAACAAGCCGATCATCGACTCCACACCCGGCAACTCCGGAGGCCGACCGGCCACCGTCGCCCCGAAGACGACGTCCTCCCGCCCCGCCAACCGCGCCAACACCAACGCCCACGCACCCTGCACCACCGTGTTCACCGTCAGACCATGCGCGCGTGCCAACTCGCCGACAGCAGAACTGGTTTGAGCGCCGACGTCGACCGTCACCTCGTCCGGCAGTACGGCGATCCGGGTGGCATCGGAGGGGGCGACGAGGGTCGACTCGTCGGTGCCGGCCAGTTCCGTGCGCCAGGCCGCCCGCGCGGCTTCCTTGTCCTGGTGGTCGAGCCAAGCCAGGTACTCGCCGTACGAATGCGCTCGTCCGAGTCCGGTGGTGGCACCGTCGGCGGCGTAGATCGCGGACAGTTCGCTCATCAGGACGGGCATCGACCAGCCGTCCATGAGGATGTGATGGGTCGTCATGATCAGGCGGTGGCGTTCGTCGGCCAGCTTGATCAGGACCAGGCGCAGCAGCGGGGGCACGGCGAGGTCGAGTCGCCGGGCCCGTTCCGATGCGGCGAGCTCCTCAAGCCTTGCCGCGGCCTCGGACTCGGACAGGCCGGAGAGGTCCGCCTCGTGCCAGGGCAGGGCGGCCTCGCGCATGATGAGCTGCACCGGCTCGCCCGAGGCCCGGCGGTGGAAGCCGGCCCGCAGAGTCGCGTGACGCCTGACCAACGCCTCCCATGACGCCCGGAACCGCGCCGTGTCGAGAGGGCCGTCGACGGCCAGCACGAACTGCACACCGTAGATGTCCAGCCCTCGGTCGTCGTAGCCGGCGTGGAACAGCAGCCCCTCCTGCAACGGCGAGAGAGGCCACACCTCGGCGAGCGCCGACCCTTGGGTGCCACGGGTTGATGTCACTGGGACAGCCCTCCTTCGAGGTGTGCGGCGATCGCTTCGAACTCGTCGACCTCGTCCTGCGCGAGGTCCAGGAGGCCGAAGTCGGAGGGGGTGTGCCCGCCGGCGGCAGGAACGTCCGTCCGCGCGGCGAGGCCGGAGAGCAGGTCCACCCAGGCCCGGCCCAGCGCCTCCACTTCGGCTTCGGTGAGCATCCGTTCCGGCCAGCTCAGGCTCAGAGTCAGCTCCGGCCCCCGGGCGGTGTCGCGGATGACGGCACCGGCACCCAGCGTGTACGCCGCCGGCATGTCGGGGTCGGCGGAACCGCCCACCGCGCTCTCCCCCGCCAGTTGCCAGGGCCGAGCCGGACCCGCGTCCGCCGAAGCCGCGGCAAACCGACCCAGGTAGTTGAAGCCGATCTGCGCCCGCGGTGCGGCGCCAAGGACGGCTTCCGTCTCCGGGTTGAGGTGGCGCAGCAGTTCGTAGCCCATCCCGTCACCGGGCACGGCACGGACCTGCTCCTTGACCACCTTCACCAGGTCGCCGGCCGCGGCACCTCCTCCGGCCGCGTCCGCCAGATCGATGCCGGTCACGTCGACCCGTATCGGCTGCACACTCGTGAACCAGCCCACCGTCCGTGACAGATCCACGTCACCGACCGGCTCGCGACCGTGACCCTCTACATCCACCAGAACGCTTGCCGCATCCGGCCGCCACCGGCCTACCGCCCCGGCCAACGTCGACAACAACACCTCGTGCACACCGCAGTGGAACGCCGCAGGCGTACGCCCTGCGAGCGTCGCCGCCTGCCCGGCGGGTACCACCCACTCACGGCGCCGCAACGTACGGGCCACGTCTACAGCCGGATCCAACGGGCGATGGCCCAAGGTGGGATCTGCTTGCCCCAACGCCCTTAGCCAGCCGTCGAGTTCAGCAACCCGCTCGGGGCTGACGGCCTGCTCGGCGAGAACCTCGGCCCAGCGGCGGAACGACGTGCCCACCGGATCGAGCACCACCTCACGCCCTGCCACCAGAGCCTCGTACGCGCCCTCCAGATCCGGCAGCAGAATCCGCCACGAGACTCCGTCCACCGCCAAGTGGTGCACCACCAACACCAGTCGACCCACCCGACCAGCACCGGCATCCACCCACACCACCTGAACCATGACCCCGGCCGCAGGATCCAGCCGCCCCACCGCCTCACGGGCCGCACGCCCCGTCACCGCGTCCAGATCCTCGGCGGCAGCCGCATCAACCCGGGTAATCAAGCCCGCCGCATCCACCGAACCCGGCTCGCCCACCACCAGCTTCAACTCGTCCCCGACCACCCGGGCCCGCAACATGTCGTGACCGTCCAGCAGCGCACCCACAGCCCGGCCCAGCACCGCCAGGTCCAGATCCGCCGGGGCCCCGACGGCCATCCACTGTGCGAACGCCGGGCCCACCACACGCTCGCCGAGCACCCGCATGACGGGGGTCCAGGGCACCTCGCCCACACCCACGTCGGCTGCAAGTGCACTACTGGGAGCGCCTGTTGCGGCAATCGTCTCCGCGAGCCGCTCGACGGTCTTCTCCTCGAAGATCTGCCGGGGAGTGACCACCAGACCGGCCTTACGAGCACGCGACGCCAACTGCATCGACATGATCGAGTCCCCGCCCAACTCGAAGAAGCTGTCGTCCGCGCCGACCCGCTCAAGCCCCAGGGACTCGGCGAACAGCACGCACAGCAACTCCTCCAACTCACCCACAGGCGCACGCCCCACGGCCCGTTCCGCGAAGTCGGGAGCGGGCAACGCGGCCCGGTCCACCTTGCCGTTCGACGTCAACGGCAGGGTGTCCAGGACGACCACCACCGCCGGCACCATGTACTCCGGCAACGTCTTCGCGACGTGCTCGCGCACCGCACCACCGTTCAGCTCCGGACCGCTCCGGGCCACGTAGCCGATGAGGCGGCGCGGGCCCGGTCGTTCCTCCTGGACGAGAGCAACGGCTTGCGCGACCCCGGGGCTGTCGGTGAGCGCGGCTTCGATCTCACCCAGTTCGATGCGGTGACCGCGGACCTTGACCTGGTGGTCCACGCGGCCGACGAAGAGCAACTGACCGTCGTCGGTCCAGCGGACCACGTCCCCGGTGCGGTACATCCGCTCGCCCGGCGTGAACGGGGAGGCGACGAAGCGGTTCGCCGTGAGCCCCGCCCGCTCCAGGTAGCCACGCGCGAGGCCGGCGCCCGCGATGTACAACTCTCCTGCCACACCAGGCGGTACGGGCTGGAGGAAGGAGTCAAGGACGTACACGCGGGTGTTGTCGATGGGCCGGCCGATCGGCGGTGTCCCGGCTCCGCTCAGTGGACGGCTCACGGTCGAGGCGACCGTCGCCTCGGTGAGGCCGTACTCGTTGACCAGCTCACGCCCCCGCGACAGACGGCGCCGCAGGTCTTCGGATCCGGGCTCGCCGCCGATGACGACGGAGCGCAGTTCGGGCAGTAGCTCTGTCTGCAACTGCGCGAGCACGGTGGGGGTCGCGGCGACGTGGGTGACGCGGTGGTGGCGCATCAGGTCGGTCAGTTCGTCGCCGGAGGTGTCGTGCAGTCGTTCCGGGGCGAGCACGAGCCGACCCCCGGCGCACAGAACGGGCCAGATGTCGGCCATGGAGACGTCGAAGCTCGGTGAGACGAGCTGGAACACCCCGCTGTCCGCCCCGATCCGGTAGCGGCGGACGCGGTCCGCGACGAGGTTGCTCAGCCCGGCGTGGGGGACGACGACGCCCTTGGGAGTCCCCGTGGAACCGGACGTATAGATCACATACGCCGCATGATCCGGCCGCAACCCAGCCAACCGCTCCCCATCAGTAACCGGAGCACCGGGCAGACCAGCCAACTGGGCCTGCACCGCCGGATCATCCAGCACCACCACCCGACCCGCGAACCCCGCCGGCACCACACCCCGCGTCCCCGACGTGCACACCACCACCGACGGATCCGCATCCCCCAACACAAAGGACACCCGCTCCGCCGGATAACCCACATCCACCGGAACAAAACAACCACCCGCCATCGACACACCCAGCAACGACACCACCATCGCCACCGACCGCTCCACCACCACCCCCACCCGAGACTCAGGCCCCACACCCAACCCCACCAACAAACGACCCAACCGAGCCGCCTCCACCTCCAACTCCCCATACGACAACACCTCGTTACCACCCACCACAGCCACCGCATCCCGCGACACCGCCACCCGAGCAGCAAACAACTCCGGCAACACCCCAGGCACCCACGGCACTGCCGTACGGTTCCATCCATCCACCACCAGCTCACGACCAGCCGCACCCACCACACCCACCCGCCCCACCAACCGGGACGAGTCCGCGACGAACTGCTCCAACACCCCAACGAACGACGCCAACACCTCACCCGCCCGCGCCCGACCCAACACATCCGGCCGGTAGACGAGTTCGGCGTGAAGACGTGAGTGGCCCGGATCCACGACAAGGCTCAGGGGGTAGTGACCCGCGTCGAGCGGGATGCCGGCGGACCGCATGGTGATGGCATCAGGCCCGGTCGAGGGCTCGCTGGTGGCGCGCGGGTAGTTCTCGTACACCACCAACGTGTCGAAGGACGCCCCCTCACCCACCCACTGATTGATCTCCTGCAACCCCACATGCTGATGCGACATCAACGCAGACTGACGCTCCTGAAGATCCGCCAGCAGATCGAGCAAGGACTGAGCGCCGTCCAAACGCACCCGCACCGGCAGCGTGTTGATGAACAGACCGATCATCGACTCCACCCCCGGCAACTCCGGAGGCCGACCAGCGACCGTCGCCCCGAAGACGACGTCCTCCCGCCCGGCCAGTCGCGCAAGCACCAACGCCCACGCACCCTGCACCACCGTGTTCACCGTCAGACCATGCGCCCGAGCCACCTCCACCAGCCCCCGCGACAGCTCCTCCTCCAGCGAGAACCGCACCCGCTCCGGCACCACCACCGACCGCACCGACTCCGCCGACACCACCAACGTCGGCCCGTCGACACCCGCCAACTCCTCCTGCCACGCCACCCGCGCGGCCCCCTTGTCCTGCACCGCCAGCCACGCCAGATACTCCCGATACGACCCCACCGCAGGCAGCCCACGCCCACTGCCACCCGCCGCATACGCCGCCGACACCTCACCCACCAACACCGGCAACGACCACCCATCCAGCACGATGTGATGACTCGTGATCACCAGGCGGTGCTGGTCATGGGCGACCCGGATCAGCAGCAGCCTGAGCATCGGCGGCCTGGTCAGATCGAAGTGTTCGGCTTGCTCGAAGGCGGCCAGGCGTCGTATCTCGGCCGTCGCTTCGGTTTCGGTCAGCATGGAGACGTCGGCCTCGGTCCAGGGGACTACCGCCAGGCCCGACACCGCTTGGACAGCGCCGCCCGACACCGCCACACCCGAATGAAAACTCGCCCTCAACACCGGATGCCGCTCAACCACCACCCCCCACGCCGACCGCAACCGGGCCACATCCAGAGGCCCTTCAACAATCAGCGAACGCTGCCCCTCATACACATCAGGACCGTCCTGATCAAAAGCAGCGTGGAACAGCAGCCCCTCCTGCAACGGCGACAACGGCCACACATCCACCAAGTCCGAAACCGCAGCCTCAAGCTCCGCCACACCCACCTGCGAAACCTCCACCAACGGGAAGTCCGACGGCGTATGACCACCCGCACCGGCGGCCTCGGAGTGTGCGGCCAAGCCCGTCAGCATCCGCACCCAGGTCTCACCCAGTGCCGCCGCCTCGACGTCGGACAGGACTCCTACCGGCCAACTCAGCGTCAGGGTCAGCTCGGGACCATCGGCGGTGTCGCGTACGACGGCCCGTACCTCCAGTACGTGGGCGACCGGCATGTCGGGATTGGAGGAACCGGCGACAGCCGTCTCTCCCGCCATCTCCCACGCCCCCACCGACTCCCTGTCGGTGCCGGTGCCGGCCGTGAATCGGCCCAGGTAGTTGAAGCCGATCTGCGGAGCCGGTGCGTCGGCCAGGACAGCCGCCGTCTCCGGGTTGAGGTGACGGAGCAGGCCGAACCCGAGTCCGTCGCCGGGAACGGCGCGAGACTGCTCCTTGACCGCCTTCACCAGGTTGCCGGCCGCGAGGCCTCCCGCGGCGGCGTCCGCCAGATCGACTCCTGTGACGTCGAGCCGTACAGGATGGATCTTCGTGAACCACCCCACCGTGCGCGACAGATCGAGACTCCCGACCGGCTCGCGGCCATGTCCTTCCACATCCACCAGCAGGTCCGCGGCCTCCGGTCGCCACCGGCCCACCGCCCCGGCCAGCGTCGACAGCAACACCTCGTGCACACCGCAGTGGAACGCCACTGGAGTCCGGCCCACCAACGTCGCCGCCGTGTCGGCGGGCACCACCCACTCCCGGCGCCGCAACGTGCCGGCCACATCCACCACCGGATCCAGCGACCGACGGCCCAGTGCCGGGCGCTCTTCGCCCAACACCCGCAACCAGCCGTCGAGTTCGGCGACCCGCTCGGGGCTGACGGCCTGCTCGGCGAGTGCCCCGGCCCAGCGGCGGAACGACGTCCCCACCGGATCGAGCACCACCTCACGCCCTGCCACCAGAGCCTCGTACGCGCCCTCCAGATCCGGCAGCAGAATCCGCCACGAGACTCCGTCCACCGCCAAGTGGTGCACCACCAACACCAGTCGACCCACCCGACCAGCACCGGCATCCACCCACACCACCTGAACCATGACCCCGGCCGCGGGATCCAGCCGCCCCACCGCCTCACGAGCGACACGCCCCGCCACCGCGTCCAGATCCTCAGCAGCAGCCGCATCAACCCGAGTGATCAAGCCCGCCGCATCCACCGAACCCGGCTCACCTACCAGCAGCTTCAAGTCATCGCCGGCCACCCGCGCCCGCAACATGCCGTGACCGTCGACCACCGCACCCACAGCCCGGCCCAGCACCGACAGGTCCAGGTCCGCCGGTGCACCGGCCACCACCCACTGGGTGAAGTGCGGTCCGACGATCCGTTCGCCCAGGGCGCGCATGACAGGCGTCCAGGGCACCTCGCCCACACCTGCGTCTCCCGTGGGCTCACCGTCACCAGTGGTGAGAGACTCCGCGACGGTCGCCAGCCGCTCGACGGTCTTCTCCTCGAAGACCTGCCGGGGTGTGATGACCAGACCCGCGCGGCGTGCCCTCGACGCCAGCTGCATCGACATGATCGAGTCGCCGCCCAACTCGAAGAACCCGTCGTCGGCGCCCACCCGCTCCAGCCCGAGGATCTCGGCGAACAGGCCGGACAGCAGGTCCTCGACGGGGCCCACCGGCGTCCGCCCGGACACCTGGCTCGCGAAGTCCGGCACGGGCAGAGCCGCGCGGTCCACCTTCCCGTTCACGGTCAGCGGCAAGGCGTCCAGGACGACCAGCAGCGCCGGGACCATGTACTCCGGCAGGGCTTGGGCCGCATATCCACGTACCTCCGCCGGCTCGATGTCCGGGTCCTCGGGGACCAGGTAGCCGACGAGCCGCTTCTCTCCGGGCCGGTCCTCCCAGGCCACGACCACGGCCTGGCCCACGGACGGATGAGCGGTCAACACCGCTTCCACCTCGCCGAGTTCCACCCGGAAGCCGCGCACCTTCACCTGCGCGTCCGCCCGGCCGACGAAGACCAGCTCGCCGCCGGTGGTCCGGCGCACCTGGTCTCCGGTGCGGTACATGCGCTCGCCGGGGACGAACGGGCAGGCCACATAGCGTTCCGCGGTCAGCACCCCGCGCCCCAGGTAGCCGCGCGCGACCCCCGCGCCGGCGACGTACAACTCCCCGGGCACACCGGCGGGAACCGGTCGCAGGAAGGTGTCCAGGACGAAGGCGCGCATGTTGTCCAGCGGACGTCCGATGGGCATGGCCGGCGGCACCGGTGCCATCGGGTCCAGGCGGTGGGAGGTGGCGAAGGTCGTGGTCTCGGTGGGGCCGTAGCCGTCCACGACGGCCAGATCGGGGCAGGCCTCGCGCACCCGTCGGACCGCGTCGGACCGCACGGCGTCTCCTCCGGTCCACACCTCGCGCAGCCCTCGCAAGCAGCCGGGATCGTCCTGGGCGAACAGGTGGAACAGGGCGGCGGTGAGCCACATCGCGGTGATCCCGTACCGGTCGATCCACTCGCGTGCGAGCGCCGGGGTGAGGACGCCGGGCGGGGCGATCACCGCGCGTCCGCCGTTGAGGACGGGTATCCACAGTTCGTATGTGGAGGCGTCGAAGGTCTGCGCGGAATGGATCAGGACGGTCTCGTGCCCGTGGGCGAATCGGCGGTCGTGTGCGAGGGCCACCACATCGCCGTGCGTGACCACAACTCCCTTGGGAACGCCGGTCGATCCGGACGTGTACATCACGTACGCCGCGTCCTGAGCCGTCAGGCGTATGTCACCGGTTCCGGTTCGGGTGATCGTGTCGGTTTCCGTGAGCAGCGTTGCGGCCGGTACGAAGTCCACGTCCGCGTGGGTGTACGCGTCCGCCGGGTCCGTCTCCGTCACGGTCAGGACCGTGTCCCGGAGCATCAGCCGCAGGCGCTGCTCCGGCCAGTCCGGGTCCACGGGTACGTAGGCCGCCCCCGCCTCAAGGATGCCCAGCACCACGGCCATGAAGGCGGGTGAGCGCTCCAGTGCCACCCCGACCAGGTCGCCGCGGCGCACCCCTCGCGCGGTGAGTCCGCGGGCCACCCGCTGTGCCGTCGTGGCGAGTTCCGCGTACGTCCAGTCGCGGTCGGTGCCGGTCACGGCCACCGCGTCCGGGGTTTCCGCCGCTCGCGCGCGGAACAGCTCCGGCAGGGAGTCCGAGGGGACCGGCCGGGCCGTGGTGTTCAACTCCCCGGTGAGCGTGTGCCGTTCGTCGTCGTCCATGAGCGTGAGGCGGCCGACGGGTGCGTCCGGGTGGGCGGCGAGTTGTTCCAGAGCGTGCAGGAAGCGGTCGAGCAGGGCGGTCGCGCCGGGGTGGTCGAGGACGTCCGTCCAGTAGGTGAGGCGTGCGCGGAGTCCGTCGAGCGGGTCCACCACCAGGCCGAGCGGGTAGTTGACCGACTCGCGCATCCAGGCCTCGGTGAGGGACACGCCGTCGGGGGCCTGTCCGTCGGTGCCCGTGGCCGTGGTGGGGTTCATGCGGGAGGGGTAGTTCTCGAAGGCCAGCAGCGTGTCGAAGACGGCGCCCGGTCCGGCGAGGCGGTGGATCTCGCTGAGGCGGAGAGTCTGGTGGTCGAGCAGGGCCGACTGGTGCGCCTGGAGGGCGGCAAGGGTGTCGGCGACGGTGTGTCGCGGGTCGAGGCGCACGCGTACCGGGACGGTGTTGATGAACAGGCCGAGCATGGTCTGCATGCCCGGCAGGTCGGCGGGCCGGCCCGCCACGGAGGCGCCGAAGACCACGTCGTCGCGGCCGGTCAACTGGCCGACCACCAGAGCCCACGCGGTCTGGACGACGGTGTTCAGCGTCACGCCCCGGCCACGGGTCAACTCGCCGAGGGATGCGACGAGGCGGTACGAGGCCTTGCGGGACACGGTCTCGGACGTGGCACCCGGGTCGCGGTCCGCGGGTGCGATCCGGGTGGGCTCCTCGAGTCCGGCCAGTTCCGCGCGCCATGCCTCCCGGGCCGCCTCCTCGTCCTGCCCGGCCAGCCAGGACAGATAGGTCCGCTCGGAGGTCACCGCGGGCAGGTCCGCCGCGCTGCCGCCCGCCGCGTAGCAGGCCCACAGCTCCCGGCGCAGCACGGGCAGGGACCAGCCGTCGAGCACCAGGTGATGCAGCGTCACCAGCATGCGGTGGCGGTCGAGTCCCGTTCTGACCAGGAGCACCTTCAGCAGCGGCGGCCGTGTCACGTCGAAGCGGCGGGCACGTTCCTCGATCGCGAGACGCTCCGACTCCGCCCAGGCGTCGGCCTCGTCCCGTCCGGAGAGGTCCTCCTGTCGCCAGGGCAGCACGGCCTCGTCCACCACGACCCGCACCGGGCGCTCCAACCCGGCGACCTGCCGGAATCCGGCCCGCAGGCTCGGGTGCCGGCCCAGCAGGACCTGCCAGGAGGCCCGCAGGACCTCGGCGTCCAGTGGGCCGTCGAGCCCGAGGACCATCTGCTCGACGTAGACGTCCGCGGCCTGCTCGTCGTACAGGGCATGGAACAGCAGGCCCTCTTGAAGCGGCGCGAGCGGCCAGACGTCGGTGAGCCCTTCGACGTCGGACTCCAGCGCCTCGACCTGATGCTGCCCGAGTGCGACCAGCGGGAAGTCGGACGGGGTACGGCCACCGCCGCCGGAGCGGGTCACATGCGCGGCCAGACCGGCCAGCATCGCCGCCCAGCCGTCCGCCAGGGCGCGTGCCGCCGCTTCGTCGAGCAGCCGTCCCGGCGCGGCGACGGTGAGAGTGAGTTCGGGCCCGTCGGCGCGGTCGTGCACCTCGCCGAGCGCCTCGACCGCGTGCATCACGGGAAACTCCCCGTCGGAACCCGCGGTGAGCGCGATTTCACCGGTCGGCGTCCAGGCGGTCGCAACGGAGGACGCCTGTGCCTGTGCGGGTGTTCCCGTGTCGGTCTGCGTGGCTGCTGTGGAACGGCCCAGGTAGTTGAAGCCGATCTGGGCCGACGGCAGCTCCGCCAGTACGGCCGCGGTCTCGGGGTTGACGTACCGGAGCAGGCCGTGGCCGAGGCCGTCGCCGGGTATCGCCCGCAGCTGCTCCTTGACCCGCTTGAGCGCCCGTCCGGCCGCCGGACCGCCCGACCGCAGCTCGGCCGGATCGGTCGTGCCGAGGTCGAGCCGGATCGGATGCACACCGGTGAACCATCCGACCGTGCGCGACAGATCCATCCCCTCGGTCAGCGGCTCCCGCCCGTGGCCCTCGACGTCCACCAGCAGTCCGCCGTCCTCCGGCGCACCACGCCACTCGGCGACGGCCGCGCCCAACGCGGTCAGCAGCACGTCGTCGACGCCGGTGTGGAAGGCGGTCGGTACGGCGGTCAGCAGCGCGGTCGTCACCTCGGCCGGCACGGTCGCGGAGACCCGCCGTACGGTGTTGACGAGATCGCGGCCGGGGTCGACGGGCCGCTCGGTGAGGAGCGGCTCCGCCGTGCCGAGCAGCCGCGTCCACTCCGACAGTTCCGCCGACCGGGCCTCCCCAGCGGCCTGTTCCGTCAGCCGGCGCGCCCAGTGCCGGAACGACGTGGGCACCGGTGTCGGCACGGGCTCGCGTCCGGCCGCCAACTCCGCGTAGGCATGGGCGAGATCGGGCAGCAGCACACGCCAGGACACGGAGTCCACCACGAGATGGTGCGCGGTCAGCAGCAGGCGCCCGGGAGCATCCGGCCCGCAGTCGAGCCACACCACCTGCGCGACGGTTCCGGAGAGCGGGTCCAACCGGCTTACGGCCTTTCGTATCTGACTTGCCATCAGGTACGTCAGGTCGGCAGGTGTCGCTTCGACACGGCGCACCCACTCAGCGGCCGACACCGCGCCCGGTTCGACCACGACCAGCCGCTGCGGATCGGTCTCCAGCCGGGCACGGAGTACGTCGTGGTGGTCCACCATCGCCTGGACCGCGCGGACCAGCGTGTCGTACCGCAGGCCGGGCGGAGTGGACACCGCGCCGGACTGCACGACCCCGCTCAGCCGGTCGAGGCCGACCCGGTCGATCAGTTCCCGCATGACCGGGGTCAGCGGTATCTCGCCCACACCGGGGTCCCCGCCGCCCACGTGCACGTCCGGCGCGAGGACGGCAATGGCGGCCAGAGACGTCGGCGTACGGCGCTCGAACACCTGCCGGGCGGTGATGGCCACCCCGGCCCGCTGAGCCGCCGACACCAGCATCATCGACATGATCGAGTCCCCACCCAACTCGAAGAACCCGTCGTCCGCACCCACCCGCTCCAGCCCGAGGATCTCGGCGAACAGCGCGCAGAGCAGTTCCTCGACCACACCCTGCGGCGCACGACCGACGGCACCTCCCTCACCGCGATCGGGAGCGGGCAGGGCGGCCCGGTCGACCTTGCCGTTGACGGTGAGGGGCAGTGCGTCCAACGACACGAAGGCCGCCGGCACCATGTAGTCGGGCAACCGCTGGGCGGCGAACGCCCGCAGATCCCCGCCGGACGGCACTGCACCGCCGACCTCGACCACATACGCGACGAGTTGTTTGTCGCCGGGGCCGTCCTCACGTGCGACGACCGCGGCTTGGGCAACGGACGGGTGCGCGGTCAACACGGCCTCGATCTCGCCGAGTTCGATACGGAAACCCCGCACCTTCACCTGCGCATCCGCGCGGCCGATGAACGACAGCTCACCGTCGGCGTTCCAGCGGGCCAGATCCCCCGAGCGATACATGCGCCCGCCGTCCGCGAACGGGCAGGCCACAAACCGCTCCGACGTCAGATCGGCACGCGCGATATAACCGCGGGCCAGACCCGCACCCGTCACATACACCTCACCCGTGATCCCCGGCGGCACCGGGCGCAGGAAGGAATCCAGCACGAACACACGGGAGTTGGACAACGGACGACCGATAGCCGGTGCCTCAGCGGAAGACGTGAGGGTCCCGGCCACTGCACCGGCCGTGACCATGACCGTGGCCTCGGTGGGGCCATAGGTGTTCCAAATCTTCGCCGTGGGCGCCCACTTGGCGGCCAGATCGGCACTGAGGCGCTCCGCACCCAGCACCCAGGTCTTCATGCCGGAGACCTGCTCGGGGTCGAGGACTCCCAGCAGGGACGGCACGACACTGGCCGTGCTCACCCCGTGCGCGGCGATCATCCCGGCCAACGCACCAGGCTCCGACCGCTCCTCGCTGGTGGCGATCGCCAGCGTGCCACCCGAACCCAGCACGACGGCCACATCCAGAATCGCCGCATCAAAACTGAACGACGCGAACTGCAACGTCACCACACCAGGACCCGCGCCCAGGGCGGGCGCCATCGCCTGGACGAGGTTCACCACACCACGATGAGCGACCGCCACACCCTTGGGACGACCCATCGAGCCCGACGTATAGATGACATAGGCCAGTTGACCCGGATCCGTCACACCCGGCAGCGCACTCGCACGGGGTGCCTCAGGCACCTCTTCAAGCAGAACAACACGGGCCGGCCCGGCCGGCACCCGGGCGAGGATCTCGGCCGTGGCCAGCACCACACCCGCACCACTGTCCTCCACCATGAACCGCAACCGGTCCGCGGGATAGCCAGCATCCAGCGGCACGAAGGCACCACCCGCCTTCCACACCGCCAACTCACCAACCACCATGTCCACACCACGCGGCAGGCACAGACCCACCACCCGCTCACGGCCCACCCCCGCACCCACCAAGAACCGCGCCAGCCGATCCGACCGCTCATCCAACTCCGCATACGACAACACCTCGTTGCCGCAACGAACCGCCACCGCCCCAGGCATCGCCCGCACACGAGAACCAAACAGATCCAGCAGCGAGTCACCGACCACGGATTGCCACGTGTCGTTGAACTCCCCCACCACCAGCTCGCGTTCACGCTCCGCCAACGTCTCGACCCGGCCCACCGGCGATGACGGGTCCGCCACGACGCGCTCGAGGAAATGCAGGAACGAGGCGTGGGCGGAGCGGAGCCACTGGGCGTCGTAGAGGGACGAGTTGGCCTCGAAGGTGACGCGCATTCCCTCGGCGTCCGACCAGCCGCTGACCAGGACGCCGAACTCCTCCACGCGTCGGCTGGACCGCTCGTGCACGACACCGCGGTGCTCGCCGAAGCGGAGGGTCTCGCCGATCGGCATGATGTTGACGTAGGGGCCGAACTGCCAACGGCTGCCCGTGGGCCAGCCGGCGCTGCGGCGGAGCCACTCGCCGCGGAAGCGCTGGTGCTCGACGGCTCCGTCGACCTCCCGCTCGGCACGGCGGGCGAGTTCCGCGAACGTCGTGTCGGCGGTCACGGGCAGGCGCAACGGGAGCACGTTGGCCGTCGTCACCGGGGTCCGTCGGGCCTGCGCGGTGGTGCGGACGGACACCGGGAGGCTGAGGAGCGCCTCGTCGGTGTCGGCGAGTCGGCTCGTGAAGGCGGCCACCGCCGCCACGACGAGGCGTGGCCAGCTGACGTCGGTGAGAGCGGCCGCCCGGTGCAGCGCCTCGACGGCGGCGGGAGGGAGGTGGCCGGTCTGTCGCAGCACTCCGTCGGAGCCGTCGGAGCGCCGTCCGGGGATGCTCGCGGGTTCGGGCCGGTCGGCGAAGTGGTCGGTCCAGTAGCGGAGATCGCCGCGGTACTCCTCGGAGGCGCGGTACGCGGATTCCTGGCGGCGCAGTTCGCGGAGGGGGGCGTGGCTGGGGGGCGGGCAGGTGTGGCCGGTCAGGAGGGCCGTGTAGATCTTCGCCACGCGGCGGCCGATCAGGGAGCAGCCGTAGGCGTCCATGAGGAGGTGGTTGTAGCGCTGGAACCAGCCGTACCGCTCGGGGGCGAGGCGGAGGAGGGTGTGGGAGAAGAGCCGGCTCTCGGTGGGGTCGCCGACCTGGTGCAGTTCGGCGCGTATCCACGCTTCGGCGGCTTCGTCGGGGGCGCTTTCCGCACTGAGATCCACGTGGCGCAGGGCCTCTTGGTGCAGCGGCTCGTGTCCCGCCCGTGTTTGCGGTTCGGCATTGAACCGTTGGGTGACCCGATCGCCGTCCGTCACGAGTTTCACGCGCAGGATCTCCGCCTCGGCGACGGCCTGCCGCACGGAGCGTTCGAAGAGATGCGGATCCACGGCCCCGGCGATTTCGACGTACTGGCCGACGTTGTAGAGCCGGCGCGATTCTTCCATGCGCTGCGCCAGCAGAATTCCCTCTTGAGAATCGAAGAGAGGCAGTTCGTAATCAGCCTGACCGTTCATCATTCCCCCGGGCCTGAAAATCCGAGCAGGGCGCGATTCGTGTTTCGCGGATGAGCAATCGATATCGGGTATCGACAACGGGCATGATCCAGCCCGCGTTCATGCTCTCACGGACATTTGATTGGCGACAGTGTGTGCGGATTCGGGACGGAGGAGTGTGTCCAACAAGCTGTTTTACTCAGTTGGACACATGAGAAAGCGCCCGGTCCGCGAGGGTTCGCGGGCCGGGCGCGTATGCCGGAAAGGGATTCTCCGGTTCAGGTCTCCTAGAGGCGGGCGACCACTTTGCGGACCGGGTGTTGGCCGATGCCGGTCGGCGGGGCTGGTACGCGTCCCGGGAAGTACGTCTCCATGACCAGGCCGCCTCCGGGGCGGGCGCGGGCGACGAGTTCGGCTCCGTGGGCGGCGACGATGGCGCGGACTATGGAGAGGCCGAGGCCGTGATGGCCGTCGTCCGGGGTGCGGGCGAGGCGTTGGAAGGGTTCCAGGAGCCGGTCGACCTGTTCGGGCGGGATGTCGTTGCCGGAGTTGGAGACGGAGACGAAGGGGCGGCCGGTGGGGTCGGTGCCGGTGGCGATCTCGACGCGGCCGACGGGCACGTTGTAGTCGATGGCGTTGTCGAGGAGGTTGGCGACCAGGCGCTGGATGAGGGCGGGGTCCCCGGAGATGCCGGTCGGCCGGATGTCGGTCTCCAGTGTCAGCCCGCGCCGGTCGATCTCCGCGTCGAAGGACAGCAGGACGTCCTCGGCGAGTGCGGCCAGGTCCAGTGGTTCGGGGTGTTCCACACCGCGTTCGCTGCTGGCGAGGGTGAGCAGTGACTCCAGCAGCCGGGCCTGCTGCCTGCTGATGACGAGCAGGCGGTCGAAGGTGGTCCGGAAGGTGTCGGTGTCGTCGTCCATGAGGGCTTCTTCGAGCAGCGCGTGTTCCAGGGTGAGCGGGGTGCGCAGTTCGTGAGCCGCGTTGGCGACGAAGCGTTTGTGGGACTCCAGAGCCGTCTGGAGCCGGCCCAGGAGCCCGTCGACGGTGTCGGCGAGGTCCTTGAGTTCGTCGGAGGGACCCTTGGCGTCGAGGCGTTCGTGGACGTTGCGCGCGGAGATCTGCCGGATCGTGGAGGTCATCGTGCGCAGGGGCCGCACGATACGGCCGGCCACGAGCCAGCTGAGCACGATGGAGATGCCGACCATCATCGCCAGGGAGATACCGGACTGCACCAGGAGGTGGTGCATCTCCAACGCGTGCTGCCGTACCGCCTGTTCGCGCAGTTCCCGGGCGACACCCTCGGCCCAGGGGGGAGGTGACTGGCCGGGCATGACCTCCATGCCGCCCCTGCCGCCGTCGGGCATGGGCAGCCCGCCGACGCCCTGGTTGAAGATGGTGATGTTGCCCTTGCGGCGGGAGACGAGGAAGTAGGTGATGGCGAGCAGGACGGCGCCGGAAGCGACGAAGAGCAGGCCGAACAGCACCGTCAGACGCATGCGGACGCGTCGGGGCAGGAGGCGTGCCGGGACGCCTGCGGTGATCGGACGGAGTGGGCTGGGCAGGCGCATCGGCATCTCAGATCCGGTAGCCGCCGCGGGGGACGGTCTCGATCAGGGGCGGTGACCCGAGCTTCGGCCGCAGCCGGTTCACGGTGGTCTTGACGGTGTTGGTGAAGGGGTCCGCGGCTTCGTCCCAGACGCGTTCGAGGAGTTCCTCCGCCGAGACGGGTCGGCCCTGTGCGGCCAGCAGGCATTCGAGCACCGCGAACTCCTTGGGCGTGAGCCGCAGTTGGCTGCCCGCGCGGGTGGCCACCCGGCGGGCCGGATCCAGCCGCAGGTCGCCGTGGACCAGGACGGGAGGCAGTGCCTGCTCGGGGCGCCGGGCGACGGCGCGGATCCGCGCGACCAACTCGGCGTAGGCGAAGGGCTTGGGCAGGTAGTCGTCCGCGCCGCGGGTGAGGCCCTCCACCCGGTCGGCGATCGTGGCGGACGCCGTCAGCATCAGGACGCGGGCCCGGTGCTCCTGTTCCACGAGCACGCCGCACACCGCGTCGCCGTGGACTTTCGGGAGGTCCCGGTCCAGTACGACGACGTCGTAGTCGACGACCGTCGCGCGCTCCAGTGCGTCGGCTCCGTCGTAGGAGACGTCGACCGCCATCCCTTCGCGACGCAGCACGCGTGCCACCGATTCCGCGAGTTCGGCATGGTCTTCGACGACGAGAACCCTCAACTCTTCACCCCCGGCGCGGCACTTCATGACCGGAGAGCCGGGCGGGACAGGCTGTTCATGCCGGTCAGCCTGCCCGGACCGTGGTCACACCCCGGTCACAGCGTCCGCGTGTCGTGTCTGCGTGGTCGTATCCACGTGGTCTGCGCGGTCGTACCCACACAGTCGTCCCTGTGTGGTCCTGTGTGCGTGGCCACGTCCGTGTGTGTGGCCGGCCCGTACGTCGTTCAGCGTACTGCCGGGGCCGGTGCGGTGGGCCGGCTTTTCCTGCCGTGAACGGACCGTAGGGGAAGCAAGGGCCGGGTCACGACACCGTGTCCGGAACGCGACGGGCGCGTTCCGGACACGGTTCCTGCGGGCGGGCGCGGCAGGGTTGCCGGTGCCGCTGGGGTCACCGCTGCGCCGGGGGTGGCCCGCCGAGGATCATCGGGGCCGGGCCGGACCCCGGGGGCGGGAGGGGCGGGAGGGGGTCGCCGCCTCCGCCGCCGAAGGACTGCGGCCCGACCGCCGGCTGCGGGACCGGCTTGGCGTGCCCGTTGGTGCGTCCGTGGCCCGCGAACTGGGTGCGGTAGAGCTCCGCGTAGAGTCCGCCGCGCTCCAGGAGTTCCTCGTGGTTGCCCTGCTCCTGGACCCGGCCCTTGTCGATGACGAGGATCTGGTCGGCGTCGCGGATCGTGGAGAGCCGGTGGGCGATGACCAGGGAGGTCCGGCCGATGAGCGCGGTCTTCAGAGCCCGTTGCAGGGCGGCCTCCGACTCCGAGTCGAGGTGCGCGGTGGCCTCGTCCAGGACGACGACCGGCGGGGCCTTGAGCAGCAGCCTGGCCATCGCCATGCGCTGCTTCTCGCCGCCGGAGAGGCGGTATCCGCGGTCGCCGACGACGGTGTCGAATCCGTCGGGCAGTGCCTGGATCAGTTCCCAGATCTGTGCGGCCCGGCATGCCTCGACGAGCATCGCCTCGGTGGCGTCGGGGCGGGCGTAGAGCAGGTTCTGGCGGATGGTCATGTGGAACAGGTGCGCGTCCTGGGTGACCATGGCGACGGTCTCGTGCAGCGATGCCAGGGTGAGGTCGCGCAGGTCCTGGCCGCCGATGCGGACGGTCCCTTCGACGGGGTCGTACAGGCGCGGTACCAGGTGCGTGATCGTGGTCTTGCCCGCGCCGGAGGGTCCGACCAGCGCGGTGAGCTTGCCGGCGGGCACGGTGAAGCTGAGGTTCCGCAGGGTCCAGGAGTCGTCCACGCGTTCCGGCGAGGGCAGGGCGATCGACTCCAGCGAGGCGAGGGAGACCTCGCGGGCACGGGGATAGCGGAAGGAGACGTCCTCGAACTCGATGTCCGGTGCGGTGCCGACGCCATTGCCGTTGTCGCTGGCGCTGCCGAAGGCGGGCAGTGCCTTGGCTCCCGGCTTCTCGGAGATGAGCGGCTCGAGGTCGAGGACCTCGAACAGCCGGTCGAAGCTGACCAGAGCGGTCATCACGTCGGCCTGGGCGTTGGAGAGTTGGGTGATCGGGGTCATCAGGCGGGTGAGTAGCGTCGCGAGGGCCACGAGGGTGCCGATGTAGAAGGACCCTTCGATGACGAGCTTTCCGCCTACGCCGTAGACCGCTGCCGTGGCCAGTGAGCCCAGGAGCATCATCGACAGGAAGAGCATCTTGCCGTGGACCGCGGTCTGGATGCCGAGGTCACGGCCCCGCCCCGCCTGCTCCGCGTAGAGGCCGGCCTCGGTGGCGGGGCGGCCGTAGAGCTTGGCCAGCAGGGCCCCGGTCACGTTGAACCGCTCGTTCATCAACGAGCCCATCTCGGCGTTGACCTGCATGTGGGCTCGCATGAGGCGCTGCAGCCTGCGCCCGATGATCTTGCCGGGGAGGATGAACAGCGGGACGATCACCAGGCCGATCAGGGTGATCTTCCAGGACAGCAGGAACATCGTCACCAGGACGAACGCCAGGGTCAGTCCGGCGGAGACGACGGTCGACAGCAGGGTGGTCAGGGCTCGTTGGGCTCCGACGACGTCGGTGTTGAGCCGGCTGACCAGGGCGCCGGTCTGGGCCCGGGTGAAGAACGCCAGCGGCTGGCGCTGCACATGGTCGAAGACCTCGGTGCGCAGTTCGTAGATGAGGCCCTCGCTGACCCGGGCCGAGTACCAGGTCTCCGCCCAGCCCACGACCAGTCCGACCACCGCGAGCGCCCCGATCGCGACCGCGAGCCACATCACCAGAGAGGTGTCTCGCTTGGCGATGCCGTCGTCGATGAGGTACTTGAACATCACGGGGGGAGCCACGGTGATGGCGGCGTTCAGGGTCGTGATGACCAGGAGCAGACCGATGCTGAACCGGTACGGCCGAGTGTAGGGCAGAATGCGTTTGGCCGTGCCGGGTTTGACGCGTTGTTTGGCTCCGGACGGGTCCGGCCCCACTCCGCCGAAAGTCACCGGCCCGGAGCCGCCGATCATGGCCACGGGAATCTCCTCTTGTTCCGCGCCGTCAACGGGCGGCTTGAGCGGACTCGACGTCCTGGGTGTTCGCGGTGCTCTGCTTGTCCGCGACGTCCTGCTTGTTCGCGGCGTCCTTGTTCATGGCGTCGATGAGACTTTGGGGACGCAGGTCCGTCCAGTTCTTCTCGACGTAATCGATGCAGTCCTTCCGCGGACTCTCACCGAACACCACCCGCCAGCCGTTCGGCACTTCGGCGAAGGCGGGCCAGAGGGAATGCTGGTTCTCGTCGTTCACCAGCACGAAGAACGATCCGTCCTCATTGTCGAACGGGTTTGCCATGACCACTCCCAATCAATTGGGGCCTGCCTGGACTCGCTCAAGATAGTCGCGGGTCACAGGGCACACAAGGTTGGACAAACCGATGTCGCGCGCCACGATTTGCGGCGCACGCAAAGGGCATTGGGCTCGCAGTCAAAGGGTGCGGGAAATGATTTCCGGAGCACTGTCCAAGTGCCGGACATGGACACTTGGACAGTCCGACAAAGGCTTTCGGCCGGCGCCTGTTTCCGGGAGAATGGTCAGCCGAGCCAGCCCGGGCGCACCAGCCCCGACTCGTAGGCCAGGACGACCAGTTGGGCCCGGTCTCGGGCACCCAGCTTGACCATCGTGCGGCTGACATGGGTCTTCGCGGTGAGAGGGCTGACGACCAGGCGGCGGGCGATCTCCTCGTTGGAGAGGCCGATGCCGACCAGGGCCATCACCTCCCGCTCCCGCTCGGTGAGTTGACCGAGCGCGTCCGCGGTGGCGGGTTCCTTCGAGCGGGCCGCGAACTCGGCGATCAGGCGGCGGGTGACGCCGGGCGACAGGAGCGCGTCGCCCTCGACCACCGCCCGTACCGCGCGCAGGAGTTCCTCCGGCTCGGTGTCCTTCACGAGAAAGCCGGAGGCGCCCGCGCGGATCGCCTCGAAGACGTACTCGTCGAGTTCGAAGGTGGTCAGCATGACCACCTTCACGCCTTCGAGAGTGCCGTCGTCGGTGATGCGGCGGGTCGCCGCCAGTCCGTCGAGCAGCGGCATCCGGATGTCCATCAGGACGACGTCGGGGCGCAGTTCGCGCACCTTCCGCACCGCCTCCTCGCCGTCGGAGGCCTCCCCGGCCACCTCGATGTCCGGCTGCGCGTCGAGCAACGCCCGGAAGCCGGCCCGCACGAGTGACTGGTCGTCGGCGAGCAGTACGCGGATCACTGGTCGTCCTCCTTGGCCTTCACCTTCAACGGCAGTACGGCGAGCACCCGGAAGCCTCCGTCAGGGCGCGGGCCCGCCTCGATCGTGCCACCCAGAGCGCCGGCCCGCTCCCGCATTCCGGCCAGCCCGTTGCCGCTGCCGCCCGCGTCGGCGCCGGTCGCGGGCCCGTCGTCGTCGATCCGCAGCCGTAGCTCCCGCGTGTCGTACGTGAGGTGCACGCGCGCGTGGCGCGAGCCCGAGTGGCGTACGACGTTGGTGAGCGCCTCCTGGATGATGCGGAAGGCGGCCAGGTCCGTGCCGGGGGCGAGGCGGGGCGGTTCGCCCTCGACGTCGACCGTCAGGCCCGCGCTCCCGGCCTGCTCGACCAGTTCGGGCAGGCGGCTGAGGCCCGGCGCCGGTGTGCGCGGCGCGTCCCCGGGCGTGCGGAGCGTGTCGAGCACCTGGCGGACCTCGCCGAGCGCCTCCTTGCTCGCCGCCTTGATGGTGGTCAGCGCGGTGCGCGCCTGCTCGGGGTCGGTGTCGAGCAGGGCAAGTCCCACGCCCGCCTGGACGTTGATGACGGAGATGCTGTGCGCGAGGACGTCGTGCAGTTCCCGGGCCATCCTCAGCCGCTCCTCGTCGGCCCGACGCTTCGCCGCCTGCGCTCGCTCGGCGCGGTCGCGGACCCACTGCTCGCGCCGGGTCCTGGCCAGCTCGGCGACCGCCACGATCGCCACCACCCAGGTGGCGATGACGACCTCCTGGTTCCAGGGCGCCGCCGAGTCTCCGGACGGCGGGAGCCAGCGGTAGAGCCAGTGGGTCATGAGCACGTGCCCCGCCCACAGCATCCCGACCGCGCCCCAGGCGGCCCGCCGATTCCCGGCGACGACAGCGCTGAAGCAGGCCAGGGCGACGGTGAGGAAGACCGGCCCGTACGGGAAGCCGGCGCCCAGGTAGACCATGGCGGCGGCGGACGTGCCGAAGACGACGGCCACGGGATGCCGCTGCCGCCACAGCAGCAGTCCCGACCCGACGATCAGCAGGACGCGCGCGAAGGCGTTGAGTTCGGCCCGCTCGTGCACCTGCTGGTGAGCCGCGTAGTTCGAGCCGGCCAGCACGAAGACGGTGAGCACCAGGGTGGAGCGCCACGGCCAGCGGGCGCCGCGCTCCTCCTCGTTCCAGCGGTTGGGCCACGGCGGCCCGTGCCGCCACCACTGGCGCGGGCCGCCCCCGCGCACACGCTGCTCTTCCATGACCGCCACGCTAGACGTCACCGGGCCGGCCCGGCGTCCGCCGGGCGTGGTGATCACGCGTACTCCCGGGGAAGTACGTCAGCCCCGGCGAAGGGGAAGCACGTCAGCCATCGGCAGCCGAGGTGTCGCCGAGGACCCGGTCCGAGGTCACCGCAGGCCCACGCTCGCGGCGAGCCGGCCCGCCCCGTGCCGGAAGAACGCCTCCCGGTCCTCCACCACCCGGTGGAACTGGCCGAACAGCTCGAACCCGATCAGCCCGAACATCTGCGCCCAGGCCGCGACCAGGGCCGTCGCCACGGCCGGCGGGAGGTCGGGGGCGATGTCGGCGGTCAGCCGCTCGGCCTCGGGGCGCAGTTCCGCGGGCAGCGGGGGCATGGTGACGCCGGGGCCGCGGATGGCGTCGCGGACGATGCCGATCAGGACGAGGCCGACCCGGGAGGCGGGCGGGACGGTGGTGTCGGGGGCGACGTACCCGGGGACCGGCGAACCGTAGATCAGCGCGTACTCGTGCGGATGCGCGAGCGCCCAGCGGCGCACGGCCTCGCACGCCGCGACCCATCGCCGCACGGGAGCGGCCGCCTCGCCGCCCGTCCTGTCCGCCGCGTCGCGCGCCGCCTCCGCCACTTCCCCGACGGAGTCGTACGCGTCGATGATGAGCGCGGTGAGCAGGTCGTCGCGGCTGGGGAAGTAGCGGTAGAGCGCGGACGAGACCATGCCCAGCTCGCGGGCCACGGCGCGCAACGACAGCTTGGCGGCGCCCTCGGCGGCGAGCTGTCTGCGGGCCTCGTCCTTGATGGCCGCGGTGACTTCGATCCTGGCCCGGGCACGGGCGCCGTGTGCGGTGCTCATGAGAGCGAGTGTGCCACGAAACGAGAGCAGTGCACACAAACATGAGCGCCGCACTAAAAAGAGAGCACTGCTCTTGCTTTGGATCGCCGATCTCATGCAGACTGACAACGCAAGCGAGAGCAGTGCTCACAAAAGTGAGCGACGCTCTCTCTCACTGGTTGGAGAGCAGCATGTCCGAGTCCTCGTCCCCGTCCGGGTCAGCGCCGTACTACCTCAAGGGCAGCCCGCTGACCGTCCGCTTCAACAGCGTCCTGGGCTGGATGGCCCGGCACGGCATCAGCCTCATGGGCTCCGCCGAGATGTCGGTGCGCGGTCGCAAGAGCGGCCGGATGCAGCGCATCCCGGTCAACCCGCACACCTACGAGGGCACGCAGTTCATCGTCTCCGCCCGCGGCCACTCCCAGTGGGTGCGCAACATGCGGGTCGCCGGCGGCGGCGAACTCCGCGTCGGACGCAAGGTCCGCACCTTCACCGCACAGGAGCTTCCCGACACCGAGAAGCTCCCGATCCTGCGGACCTACCTGGAGAAGTGGGGCTGGGAGGTCAACCAGTACTTCCAGGGCGTCACCGCGAAGTCCACCGACGAGGAGATCATCGCGGCGGCGCCGGACCACCCCGTCTTCCGCATCACGGTCACGAAGTGACCCCGGTCCTCGGCGGCCCGGCCGGCGTCACGGCCGGCCCATGACCTCACCGCACGGTCAGGAGGAACCGCCCTCGCCGACCGCACCGCTCCCACCGGCTGCACCGGTCCCGCCGGCCGCACCGGCCTCTCCCACCGCCCCCGCCTCCCCGTCCGCGTCGACCGCGCCGCCCTCCACAGGACGCCGGTCGAGCGCGGTCAGGGCGCGCTGGGCCATGGGGTGCGAGCGCATGAGCTCGGCGAGCGAGGTCTTGCCCTGGGTGATCTCCCGGAACGCGTTCCACGCCGGCCGGAAGCCGGTGAGCGCCGCGTGGAACAGGCCGGGCCGGCGCTCGAAGATGGCCAGCATCCGTTTGCCGACGCTCATCTCGACCCCGAGACCCGCCTTGATCGCGAACGCGTAGTTCAGCGCCTGGCGCCGGGCGTCCACCGCGTCGTGCGCCTCGCCGATCCGCACGGCCCACTCCCCCGCGAGCCGCCCCGAGCGCAATGCGAACGAGATGCCCTCGCGCGTCCACGGCTCCAGCAGCCCCGCCGCGTCCCCGCAGACCAGCACCCGTCCGCGCGAGAGCGGCGAGTCGTCGGCCCGGCAGCGCGTCAAATGCCCGGAGGAGATGCTCGGTTCGAACCCGGCGAGACCGAGCCGGGCCACGAAGTCCTCCAAGTACCGCTTGGTGGCCGCGCCTTCACCGCGCGCCGAGATCACGCCGACCGTCAGGGTGTCGCCCTTGGGGAAGACCCAGCCGTAGCTGCCGGGCATCGGGCCCCAGTCGATGAGCACCCGCCCCTTCCAGTCCTCGGCGACGGTCTCCGGCACCGGGATCTCCGCCTCCAGGCCGAGGTCCACCTGGTCGAGCTTCACGCCGACGTGCGCTCCTATGCGGCTGGCGCTGCCGTCCGCGCCGACCACGGCCCGGGCGAGGAGCGTCTCGCCGCCCTGGAGCACCACGGCGACCGTGCGCCGGTCGGGCACGGACGAGCCGTGCTGCTCGACGCGCTGCACGGTGGCGCCCGTGCGCAGCTCGGCGCCCGCCTTCTGCGCGTGCTCGACCAACTGCTGGTCGAACTCGGGCCGGTTGATCAGCCCGAACATCATCTGCCGGGAGCGGCGGGTGCGCGTGAAGCGCCCGTTGTTGGAGAACGTCACCGCGTGCACGCGGTCGCGCAGCGGGAGTTCGAAGCCCGGTGGCAGGGAGTCGCGGGAGGGTCCGATGATGCCCCCGCCGCACGTTTTGTACCGGGGCAGCTCCGCCTTCTCCAGCAACAGCACGCTCCGCCCCGCCACCGCGGCCGCGTACGCGGCGGAGGCCCCCGCGGGCCCCGCACCCACCACGACGACGTCCCACACCCGCTGTCCGTCGTCCGCCGAAGAGTTCTCGCTGCTCACGATGGTCCGTTACTCCCGATCACGCCGCCTGCCGCACCTGTCTCCCGCATCCTACGGCGGGCGTCGCCGCGGACCGCTGTGGGAGGATCACAGCACTTCACCAGTACAACGTCGCACCCACAAGGAGCGTGCCCATGTCGTCGAATCCGGTCGCCGAGACCGTCGCCTCACTCATGCCGAGGGCGCAGGCGGAACTCGCCGAACTGGTGGCGTTCAAATCGGTGGCCGACTTCGAGCAGTTCCCCAGGAGCGAGAGCGAGGGCGCCGCGAACTGGGTCGCCGACGCCCTGCGCGCCGAGGGTTTCCAGGACGTGGCCCTGCTCGACACCCCGGACGGCACACAGTCGGTCTACGGCTTTCTGCCCGGGCCCGAGGGCGCGAAGACGGTCCTGCTCTACGCCCACTACGACGTGCAGCCCCCGCTCGACGAGACCGACTGGACCACTCCCCCCTTCGAGCTGACCGAGCGCGACGGCCGCTGGTACGGCCGCGGCGCGGCCGACTGCAAGGGCGGGGTCATCATGCACCTGCTCGCGCTGCGCGCCCTGAAGGCGGACGGCGGTGTCCCGGTCCACGTCAAGTTCATCGCCGAGGGCTCGGAGGAGCAGGGCACCGGCGGTCTGGAGCGGTACGCCGAAGAGCACCCGGAGCTGCTGACGGCCGACACCATCGTCATCGGCGACGCGGGCAACTTCCGCGTCGGTCTGCCCACGGTCACCTCCACGCTGCGCGGCATGACCCTCCTGCGCCTGCGGATCGACACCCTCGAAGGCAACCTCCACTCCGGCCAGTTCGGCGGCGCCGCCCCCGACGCGCTGAGCGCCCTGATCCGCGTACTGGACTCGCTGCGCGCCGAGGACGGCTCCACGACCGTCGACGGGCTTGCCCCGGCGGCCGGTTGGGAGGGTCTTCAGTACGAGGAGGAGCAGTTCCGGCAGGACGCCAAGGTACTGGACGGTGTGCGGCTGATCGGTTCGGGCACGGTCGCCGACCGGATCTGGGCGCGCCCCGCCGTCACCGTCCTCGGCATCGACTGCCCGCCGGTCGTCGGTGCCACGCCGTCGGTGCAGGCGAGCGCGCGTGCGCTGGTGAGCCTGCGGGTGCCGCCGGGCGTGGACGCCGCCGAGGCGACCAAGCTGCTGGAGGCCCACCTGGAGGCGCACACGCCGTGGGGCGCCCGGGTGCACATCGAACAGACCGGCCAGGGCCAGCCGTTCAGCGCCGACACGACCAGCCCGGCGTACACGGCGATGGCCGAGGCGATGGCGGTCGCCTACCCCGGCCAGGAGATGCAGTACGCCGGCCAGGGCGGCTCCATCCCGCTGTGCAACACCCTCGCCTCGCTCTACCCGAGCGCGGAGATCCTCCTGATCGGCCTGAGCGAGCCGGAGGCGCAGATCCACGCGGTCAACGAGAGCGTGTCTCCGGAGGAGTTGGAGCGTCTGTCGGTGACGGAGGCGCTGTTCCTGCGGAACTACGCGGCGAGCTGACTCCCTTCGGACTGCGGCAGGTCGGCGGACGTCACGGCGTGGGGATGCCGCGCTCCAGATAGAGCGCGGCGCCCCGCTCCCGGGCCCGCAGCGCCCAGCGCAGCCGCTCGTAGCGGACCGGCGGGAGCAGGTCCGCCGCCTCCTCCTCGGTGACGAAGCGCCACTCGCGCAGTTCGGGTCCGGGCAGCAACAGCCGCGCGGCCTCGCTGGAGTCGAGACGGCCGCCGTCGTAGAGGAGCCGCAGTCCGCCGTAACCGGGCGGCGCGGGGGCCTCCCAGTCGACGACGAGCAGATGCGGTACGTCGGTGAGGCGGATGCCGGTCTCCTCGGTGACCTCGCGCATGCCGGCGCGGGCGGGGGCCTCGCCGGGTTCGACGACACCGCCGGGGAACTCCCAGCCGGCCTTGTAGGTGGGGTCGACGAGCAGCACCCGGTCCTGTTCGTCGAAGAGCAGCACCCCGGCGGCAAGCGTCTCGGCGGTGGGCTCGGGCGTCTGCACGATGTCGCAGACCGGCACCTCACCCCGCCCGCAGGCCTCCGCGATCCGTACGGCGCTCTCGTACGGGGTGAGGGCGCCGGTGTCGACGGGGTGGGCGTCGGCGGTGAGCCAGGAGGCGAGGGCGGCGCGGTACGGCTCGATGTGGTCGTAGGCCCACTGCCGTTGCCGCAGTTCGCCGTCGGGGAGGTCGGGTGGGACCTCCCGGCGGGCTATTCGCTCCCGCAGGATCGTTTCCGCCGGAGCCAGCAGGACGTGCTGGACGGCGATGCGGCGCGCGGCCAGACCGCCGAAGATCTCGTCGCGGTACTCCTGGCGCAGGAGGGTCATCGGGACCACGAGGGTGCCGCCGAGTTCGGCGAGCATCGCGGCCGCCGTGTCGATCACGAGGCGTCGCCAGATCGGCAGGTCCTGGAAGTCGCCGACCTCGGCGAGGTGCTTGGGCGGCAGCAGATGCGTCATCGCCGCGCCGATGACCTCGGGGTCGAAGAGCGTGCTGTTCGGGATCAGGTCGATCAGTTCCCGTGCGGTGGCGGTCTTCCCGGCACCGAACGCTCCGTTGATCCAGACGATCACGGACAGTTCCCCCTCTTCTATTGGCCCCCTGAGGCTTGCCCGTTTCACCCTGCCACGGAAACCAGCCCCAGTTGAGGGCGCACGAAGAGGGGCGCCGATGCCCACCGCAACGGCGGGGACACCGGCGCCCTGTCGGGACGGAGAGTGACGTCAGCCGTTCTGCCCCAGGGTCTTGCCGGCGTCGGCGAAGCTGTCCTTGCTGATGGTGTCGGTGACCGCGCCGAGGGTGTCGTCGACGCTCAGGCCGCCCAGTGCCTGTTGGTCACCGAGTACCTGGTGGTCGCCTCCGTGGGTCGGGCTGATCGCGGCGACGACGAACCCGGTGGCGAGGGAGGCGATGGCGAGCATGCTGCGCTTCTTCATGCCCGGTTCAACTGCGCGGACCGGGCAGGGGTCACGCACCGGGATCACGCACCCGCCGTTGCCTGGTGACCGCCAGTTCACAGAAAACCCCGAGAACCTCCGATGTTCTACGCGCTCCCGGTCTGGACCATCACCTGAACTACCGTTACCGCACCTCTTCCAACACAGTCGGACAGGTCCTACCGTAAACGCGCATGGATGACACGAACGCGATGTCATCCCATCTTTCGTGCGTTCGGAGGACTGCAACGATGCATCACCTCGACACCCGCACCACCCGCCGAAGACTGGTCGGAACACTCACGGCGGGCCTCCTGTGCGCGGCCGGACTCGCCGCGCCGGCCATGGCCGCACCCACCGCCGAGCCCCCCGCCCAGCCCGCCGCGCCGGCCCTCGCCGACGGTCTCGCCCTCACCCCGCCGATGGGCTTCAACAACTGGAACTCCACGAACTGCCGCCCGGAGTTCAACGAGGCCATGGTGGAGGGAATCGCCGACCTCTTCGTCGCGAAGGGTCTCAAGGACGCCGGCTACCAGTACATCAACCTCGACGACTGCTGGGCGCTGCCGAGCAGGGACGCGAACGGCAAGCTCGTACCGGATCCGGTGCGGTTCCCCCACGGGATCAAGGCCGTTGCCGACTATGTCCACTCCAAGGGCCTCAAGCTCGGGATCTACACCAGCGCGGGCACGAAGACGTGCAACGACGCGGGATTCCCCGGTGCGCTCGGCCATGAGTACAGCGACGCCCAGCAGTTCGCCGACTGGGGCGTGGACTACCTCAAGTACGACAACTGCAACAACCAGGGCGTGGACGCCAAGTTGCGCTACAACACCATGCGCGACGCGCTGAAGGCGACCGGCCGGCCCATCGTCTACAGCCTCTGCGAGTGGGGCGAGAACAAGCCCTGGGAGTGGGCGGCGGACGTCGGCCATCTGTGGCGCACGACCGGTGACATCAGCGACAACTGGGGCTCGATGGTGTCGATCCTCAAGCAGAACCTGCCGCTCGCGCAGTACGCGGGACCGGGGCACTGGAACGACCCGGACATGCTGGAGGTCGGCAACGGCGGCATGACCGACACCGAGTACCGCTCGCACTTCTCCATGTGGTCGATCATGGCGGCCCCGCTGCTCATCGGCTCCGACCTGCGCAAGGCGACCCAGGCGACCTTCGACATCCTCGACAACAAGGAGGTCGTCGCGGTCGACCAGGACCCGCTGGGCAAGCAGGGCACGGTCGTCTCCTCCGAGGGCGGACGCTGGGTCGTCAGCAAGCAGATGAAGGACGGCAGCCGCGCGGTCGCGCTCTTCAACGAGTCGGGCAGCGCCCAGCGCATCGCCACGACCGCCACCGCCGTCGGCCTGCCCCGCGCCCACGCCTACACGCAGCGCGACCTGTGGCAGCACAAGAGCTTCAACACCGCGGGCACCATCGCGGCGACCGTCCCGGCGCACGGCACGGTCCTGCTGCGGATCTCCGCCGACCGCAAGTGGGCCACCAACCCGCCGGCCGTCGAACTCGGCCTGAACGGCAGCCCGTTGGTCGAGGCCGGCAAGAAGGTGTCCCTGACCTCCACGGTCACCGACCTCGGCCGCACGTCGGCCGAGCACGTCTCGGTGGCACTGACCGGACCCAAGGGCTGGCAGATCGAGGCGACTTCGTCGACCAAGGCCAAGGAACTCCGGACGGGCCGCTCGCTGCGCACCAAGTGGTCGCTCACCGCGCCGAAGGGGACGCCGACAGGGTCGTACGACCTGAAACTGAAGGCGAGTTACCGCTCACCGACCGGCAAACGCGTCGACAGCGTCCTGCCGCTGACCACGACCGTGGTCGTGGCGCCGCCCGCGGGTGTCTCCGGGCTCGGGGATCTGCCGTGGCTGTCGGCCACCAGCGGCTGGGGACCGGCGGAGCGCAACACCAGCAACGGCGAGAGCGACGCGGGTGACGGGAATCCGATCACCATCGGCGGTGTCGTGTACGCCAAGGGCCTTGGTGTGCACGCCGACAGCGACGTCGAGTTCTACACCGGCAAGGCGTGCGAGAAGGTCACCGCGGACGTCGGCGTCGACGACGAGAAGGGCGCCAACGGCTCCGTCGCCTTCGAGATCTGGGCCGACGGCACCAAGGTCGCCTCGACCGGCACGCTCACCAACGCGATGCCGGCCCAGTCGATCACCGCGGACGTGACCGGCGCCGAGGTGATCCACCTGGTCGTCACCAACGGCGGGGACGGGTACGACTCGGACCACGCTGACTGGGCGGGGGCGCAGCTGAGCTGCTGAGCCCGCTCGGGACTCAGCAGCTCAGGGGAACGTTCCTGCTCAGAGCCCCTTCAGACCGTGGCCGCGTCCGCCCGCCGGGCGAGCGCGGCCGCGGCCGCTCCTACCAGACCGGCGTCCGTGCCCATCTGGGCCGGCGTGATCTCCAGGCCCTGCACGAAGGACAGCGTCGCGTAGTCGCCCAGGGCCTTGCGCAGCGGCGTGAACAGCACGTCGCCCGCCTTGCCCACGCCCCCGCCGATCACCGCGATGTCGATCTCCACCAGGGTCGCTGTGGCCGCGATGCCGGCGGCCAGCGCCTGGGCGGCCCGGTCGAAGGAGGCCACCGCGACCGGGTCGCCGGTGCGGGCGGCGGCGGCCACCGCGGCAGCGGAGGTGTCGCCGTCGGGGCCCGGCCGCCAGCCGTTCTCCAGCGCCCGCCGCGCGATGTTGGGCCCGCTCGCGATGCGCTCCACGCAGCCGCGCGAGCCGCACGGGCACAGGTCGCCGTCGAGGTCGACGCTGATGTGGCCGATGTGGCCCGCGTTGCCGGTCGGGCCGGGGTGCAACTGGCCGTTGAGGACGAGGCCGCCGCCGACGCCGGTGGAGACCACCATGCACAGCGCGTTGTCGTGGCCGCGGGCCGCGCCCTGCCAGTGCTCGGCCGCCGTGATCGCCACACCGTCGCCGATCAGCTCGACCGGCAGCCCGCCGGCCGCCTCCTGGACCCGCCGCACGAGCGGGAAGTCCCGCCAGCCCGGCACGTTCACCGGACTGACCGTCCCCGCCTTGGCGTCCACCGGCCCTGCGCTGCCGATGCCGAGCGCCGTGGCGCGACCCCACTCGGGTGCGGCGGTGAGTTCGCCGAGCACCTCCGCCACGGCTCCCATCACGGTCTCGCCGTCGTCCTGCGCGGGCGTCGCGCGCTGGGCACGCACCGCGATCCGGCCGTGGCCGTCCACCAGCGCCCCGGCGATCTTGGTGCCGCCGATGTCGAGCGCGGCCACGAAGTCGGTGTGCATCAGTGTCGGATCTCCCCGTAAACCAATAGTGTCCCCGTCGGCAAGGAGGGGGTTCCCCCTTCAACCACGGAGAAGTGCGGGCCGGTCTCGCGATGGGGGCGCAGGCCGGAGATTGCGGTGGACAGTCTCTCTCGCATATGACAACGTTGTCCAGGCTCTATGCTCGACGCCACATCCTCATACAACCTCATGGTCCGACGCATCCCCATGGGACGAGACAGGACAGGACAGCGCATCGTGCCAGAGACCGCCCGTCGCTCAGCCCACCTCAACGCCACTCGTTACGGCAATCGTCCCACGATGAAGGACGTGGCCGCACGGGCCGGCGTCGGCCTGAAGACCGTGTCCCGCGTGGTCAACGGCGAGCCCGGCGTCACCCCGGAGACCGAGCGCCGGGTCCAGGAGGCCATCGACGCGCTGGGCTTCCGGCGCAACGACAGCGCGCGCGTGCTGCGCAAGGGCCGCACCGCGAGCATCGGTCTTGTCCTGGAGGACCTCGCGGACCCGTTCTACGGCCCGCTCAGCCGCGCGGTCGAGGAGGTGGCCCGCGCGCACGGCGCCCTGCTGATCAACGGCTCCAGCGCCGAAGACCCGGACCGCGAGCAGGAGTTGGCGCTCGCGCTGTGCGCACGGCGGGTGGACGGCCTGGTGGTGATCCCGGCCGGTGACGACCACCGCTATCTGGAGCCCGAGCTCAAGGCGGGCGTCGCCACGGTCTTCGTGGACCGGCCGGCCGGGCGGATCGACGCCGACGTGGTCCTGTCCGACAACTTCGGCGGCGCCCGCGACGGCGTCGCCCACCTCATCGCCCACGGCCACCGCCGGATCGGCTTCATCGGCGACATGCCCCGCATCCACACGGCCGCGGAGCGCCTGCGCGGCTACCGGGCGGCCCTGGAGGACGCCGGGACCCAGGTCGAGGACGCGTGGATGTCCCTGGGCGTCACGGACCCGCAGCGGGTGCGCCGGGCGGCCGAGGAGATGCTCTCCGGTCCCGACCCCGTCACCGCGATCTTCGCGGGCAACAACCGAGTGACGGTCACCGTGGTCCGCGTGCTCGCCGAGCACAGCCGTCCGGTCGCCCTGGTCGGCTTCGACGACTTCGAGCTCGCCGACCTGCTCCAGCCAGGCGTCACCGTCATCGCCCAGGACGCGGCCGCCCTCGGCCGCACGGCCGCGGAACGCCTCTTCCGGCAACTGGACGGCACCCTCATCGCCCCCGAGCGCATCGAACTGCCGACCCGCCTGATCGCCCGCGGCTCGGGCGAAGTACCCCCGTCGGCCTGAGGCGCACATGCCCGACCGCACACTGGAGGCGCTGGGCCTGGCTCAGGCCCCGCGCGACCATCCGCTGCTCTACCCGGGTGCGTGGCCGACGAAGTCGGGCGTGCTCGACGGCGACCGGTTCCTGCCGATCGAGGACGACCGCTTCTTCCCCCTCCACCGCCTGGTGGACGAGAACCGCGCGCCCGTCCTCGCCGTCGGCTCCAACGCCTGCCCGGGTCAACTCCGGCACAAGATGGCCGCGTACGGGATCACCTCGCCCATCCCGATGGTGCAGACCCTGGTCACGGGCCTCGACGTGGGCGTCTCCGCGCACGTCAGCCGCATGGGCTACGTGTCGGCGTCACCGGTCGAAGCCCCGGGCACGGTACGGGAGTTGTTCGTGATCTGGCTCGACGGCGAGCAGCTCTCGGTCATCGACGCCAGCGAGGGCGTGCCGCTGATCGACGGCAACTACCGCCGGGCCTGGCTGCCTTCGCCGACGGTACGGATCGAGCAGCCGGACGGAACGGAACTGGCCGGTGCGTACGCCTACGTCAACCGGCGCGGGGTCCTGCACGACGGCACCGGCGCGCCGCGCCCGCACCCGGGCCAGCGGGAGCTGCTCACCGAACTCCTCGTGGGATCAGCGCGGTTGCGGGAGCTGTTCGGTGTCACGCCGGAGGAGTTCTGCGAACGGGCGCGTGCCGACCGCCGGTTGTGCGAGCGGGGCACGCGCCTGTTCGCGCGGGAGAAGCGGGTGACGGCTTCCGGTCTGGAGAGGTTCGTCCGGGCCTAGCAGATCGGGAGCCCCGGGACCGGAGCGTCGTTGTCCCCGCCCTTGATGTAGACGTCGCTCACGTACACGTTCGCGTTGCCGCTGTCGTCGTCCGTCTTCGCCCACCAGACGTTGGTCCACTCGCCGTACGTCTCGCGGCGGCCCAGGTTCGCCTGGCAGAAGAAATAGTTGGTGCCCGAGCCCAGCACGCCGACCTCGGTGCCGGAGGCCGTGTAGGACTTGGCGGTGCGCCAGACCGTGCAGTTGTACTTGCCGCCGCCTATGGAGGTGCAGGCCGGGTCCTCGGAGGGCTCGCTCCCGCCGGTCGTGCCGCCCGTGCCCGTCGTACCGCCGTCGCCGGAGCCGCCGCCCGTGGTCCCGCCACCACCGGTGCCGCCCGTGGTGCCACCGCTCCCGGAGGTCTTGCCCGGGGAAGGAGTGCCGGAGTGGGTGGGAGTGTCGTCGGTCTTCTTGCCGGGTCCCTTGGACGCGGTCGGCGACTCCTTGTCGCCCTGCTCGCTGGGCTTGTCGTCGGCCGAGCGGGCGGCGTCGGGGCTGCCGGTCACCGCCGACGCGGGGGTGCCCCCGGCGTCGACGGACGCGCCGGACCCGGTCCGCTTCGTGTCGTCGCCCTTGTTGTTCAACAGGGCGACGGAGGTGCCGGCCGCCGCGACGACGAGCGTGACGGCGACGGCCGCGAGCAGGACCTTGCCCTTGTGGCGCCTGTTGGAAGCGGGGGTCATGGGGCCGGTGAGGGAGGAGTCCGGGGATCCCGGAACCGCGGGCCCAAAGCCGTGCACGGCCGCACCGCCGACCGCCGGAGTCCGCCCCGACCCCGTCTCCGGTGATCCGAAGCCCTGGGCCGGCTGCTCGCCGGTGCCGAATCCCGCGGCGGCCGGGCCGAACTGCCCTGCTTCCGGGCCCACTTCGCCGTGCGACCCGGAGTCCGTCGCGGCGGCCGGGCCGACGTCCTGCCCCGCCACCGGCTCGACCGGCCCGAATCCAGGCGGCACCGAGGGAAGACTGACCTCGGTCTCCGCGCGCGGCGGTGCCGTGGGCTTGTCGCTCCCCCGCAGGGTCGTGGTCTGGACGTCCGTGGGGACGGTGTCCGCCACCGCCTGGAGGAGGACGCGGGCCGCCTCGGCGGTCGGGCGGTCCTCGGGTCGCTTGTCCATGAGCCGTCGCAGCACGGGCCTCAGCGGGCCCGCGGCACGGGACTCGGGAAGCGGCTCGTCGACTATGGCGGTGAGCGTCGAGTACGTCGACGTCCGGCGGAAGGGCGAGGCGCCCTCGACCGCGGCGTACAGCGTGGCGCCCAGGGCCCACACGTCGGACGCCGGACCCGGGTCGGCGCCCTGGGCGCGCTCGGGGGCCAAGTAGTCGAGGGAACCCACGAGTTCGCCGCTGCGGGTGAGGTGGGTGGCCGAGCCGTCGCCCGGGTCGTCCATGGTCGCGATGCCGAAGTCGGTGAGCACGACGCGGCCCGAGCGCTCGAGCAGGATGTTGCCGGGCTTCACGTCGCGGTGCAGGACGCCCGCGCGGTGGGCGGCGGCCAGCGCGTCCATCACCTTGGCGCCGATCCCGGCCGCCTCGCGCGGCTCGAGGGTGCCGCGCTCGCGCAGTACGTCGTCCAGGGACGGGCCGTCCACCAGCTCCATGACGATCAGCGGGCGGCCGTCGACCTCCGCCACGTCGTGCACCGCGATGACTCCCGGATGCCGCATCCGGGCCGCCGCACGGGCCTCGCGCTGCATCCGCAGCCGCAGATCGGCGAGTTCGGGCGCGTCCGCGTCGCTGTACGTGCGCAGTTCCTTGACCGCGACCTCGCGGCCGAGGACCTCGTCGATCGCCCGCCAGACGACACCCATGCCGCCACGCCCGAGCTGGGCGACGACGCGATAGCGCCCGGCCAGCAGCCGGCCTATCCCGTCCGCCTGGCCATTTCCGTTGAAGGAGTCCCCCGAAGACACCGCTGCCCCGTTCCTGTGACACGTCAATGCGTGCGGTACAGACTACGGGGCGCGGGTGACAACACCAGCCGCCGGTGACGGCTGTGACAGGGCCGCTACTTCGCCGAGACCGTGAGGTCGCCGCGGCGCGGCGCCGCGAAGCCCTCCAGGTCGGCCCGGGTCAGCCCGGTGGCGCGGGACACCTCGGCGATGTCGAGGGCGCCGCAGTCCAGACCGCGCAGCAGATAGCCGCCGAGGGCCTTGGCGGTCGCGGGCTCGTCCATGACGTCACCGCCGGCCCGGTTGACGTACCGGGTGAGGCGCAGGGCGGCCTGGTCGAAGCCCTCGCGGTAGAAGGCGAAGACGGCGGCGTAGCGGGTCGGGATGTGGCCGGGGTGCATGTCCCAGCCCTGGTAGTACGCGCGGGCCAGCGCCCGCCGGGTCAGCCCGTAGTGCAGCCGCCAGGCGTCGTGGACCTTCTCGGTCGAGCCCACGGGCAGCACGTTGGTCGATCCGTCCGACACCCGTACGCCCGTGCCGGCCGCCGCGACCTGCATGACCGCCTTGGCGTGGTCGGCGGCCGGGTGGTCGCTGGCCTGGTACGCGGCGGAGACTCCGAGGCAGGCGCTGTAGTCGAAGGTGCCGTAGTGCAGGCCGGTGGCGCGGCCCTCGGCGGCCTGGATCATGCGGGCGACGGTGGCGGTGCCGTCGGTGGCGAGGATGGACTGGCTGGTCTCGATCTGGATCTCGAAGCCGATCCGCCCGGGTTCGAGACCGCGCGCCTTCTCGAAGGCCTCCAGGAGCCGCACCATGGCGGTGACCTGCTCCGGGTACGTCACTTTGGGCAGCGTGAGCACCAGCCCGTCGGGCAGTCCGCCGGCCTCGATCAGGCCGGTGAGGAAGATGTCGAGGGTGCGGATGCCCCGGTCCCGCACCGGCGCCTCCATGCACTTCATGCGGATGCCCATGTACGGCGCCGCGGTCCCCTTCTCGTACGCCTCCGCGATCAGCCGCGCCGCGCGGGCCGCCGCCTCGTCCTCCTCGGCGTCCGGGCGGGGGCCGTAGCCGTCCTCGAAGTCGACGCGCAGGTCCTCGATGGGTTCGCGCTCCAGCTTGGCCCGCACGCGCGCGTGGACGGGCTCGGCGAGCTCGTCGCTCAGGCCGAGGACGGCGGCGAAGGAGGCGGCGTCGGGGGCGTGTTCGTCGAGGGCGGCGAGCGCCCGGTCGCCCCAGGAGCGGACGGTGTCGGCGGCGAAGACGTCACCGGGCACGTACACGGTGTGGACGGGCTGGCGGGTGCCGGGGTCCCCGGGGTAGCGGCGCTCCAGTTCGGCGTCGACCGGGGCGAGGGAGGCGCTGATCTCCTCACTGACGGCGCCCGCGAGGCTCGTCGACACGTTCTCCTGCTGGCCCTGACCCATCCCGCACCCTCCTGTTTTCCACTGTACGGAATCAACAATCCGTTGAATGAAGTTATCGGGGCACCTTCGGGATGGTCAACACCGTGTCCACGGGGAGCCACGCGGTCATCCCGACATGTTCACGCTGATCTCATCCGGGGGTATCACCCCCGGGTACCACCCTTGTGCACGCACGACCCACCGCACGCACGACCTACTGCACACGCGACCCCCCACCCGCAGGACTCTCCGTACGCACGACTCGTCCGGCTTTTGCCACCGAAGGAGCCTCCGTGCCGAGCCCCCGCCGAGTCACCCGCCGTCTGGGCCTGAAAGCCGTGCTGGCCGCGGCGGTCACCGTGCCTCTCTCCAGCGCCGCGATCCCCCCGTCATCGGCCTCGTCGACCGCGTCACCCTCCACCGCGGGACCGCAGTTGGGTCGAGCGGGCCCGGCACCCCTCCTCGATGTCATGACCTTCAACCTGCGCTTCGCCAGCACCGCGGAACCGAACAGCTGGCACGACCGCCGACCGGTGATGCGCGAACTGCTGCGCCGCGCACGCCCCCAGATCATCGGCACCCAGGAGGGCCTCTACCAGCAACTGCGCGACATCGACGCCGATCTCGGACCGGACTACGAGTGGGTCGGCACCGGCCGCGAGGGAGGCAGCCGCGACGAGTCCACGGCGATCTACTACGACCTGCGACGCCTGCTCCCCATCGAGCACTACACCTTCTGGCTCTCCGACACCCCGGAGACCATCCGCTCCAACACCTGGGGCGCCGCCTTCCCCCGCATCGTCACCTGGATCCGCTTCCGCGATCTCGCCGACGCCGGACAGGAGTTCTACGTCCTCAACACCCACTTCGACCACGTGAGCCAGTACGCGCGCGAGCGCAGCGCCACGCTCATGACCCAGCGGATCGCGCAGCTCGACCGCACCCTGCCCGTCGTGGTGACCGGCGACTTCAACGTCGCCGCGCACAAGAACCCGGCCTACGACACCCTGGTGGGCTCGGGGCTCGTCGACACCTGGGACGTGGCGGAACAACGCAGCGCTCTGTACGGGACGTTCCACAGTTACCGGCCGCCGACGCCGAACGGCGACCGTATCGACTGGATCCTGACCTCGCCGGGGGTACGGACGAGCCGGGTGACGATCGACACCTTCGCCCTGAACGGCCAGTTCCCCAGCGACCACCTGCCCGTACAGGCGTCCCTCACCCTGCGATGAACAGAGGCCCCCGCGACCGTCGGTACGGTCGCGGGGGCCTCGTACAGCCCTCGCACGAATCAGGGGGCAGCCCCCGACCGGCTCAGCCCTTGCGGGTGTTGATCTCTTCGGTGAGCTGGGGGACGACGTCGAAGAGGTCGCCGACGACGCCGTAGTCGACGAGGTCGAAGATCGGGGCCTCGGCGTCCTTGTTGACCGCCACGATCGTCTTCGAGGTCTGCATGCCGGCCCGGTGCTGGATCGCGCCCGAGATGCCGTTGGCGATGTACAGCTGCGGGGACACGGACTTGCCGGTCTGGCCGACCTGGTTGGTGTGCGGGTACCAGCCCGCGTCCACCGCGGCGCGCGAGGCGCCCACGGCCGCGCCGAGGGAGTCGGCGAGGGCCTCGATGACGGCGAAGTTGTCGGCGCCGTTGACGCCGCGGCCGCCGGAGACCACGATCGCGGCCTCGGTCAGCTCCGGACGCCCGGTCGACTCGCGCGGGGTGCGGGCGGTGACCTTGGTGCCGGTCGCCTGCTCGGAGAACGTCACGTCCAGGGCCTCGACCGCGCCCGCGGCCGAAGCGGGCTCCACCGGGGCGGAGTTGGGCTTGACGGTGATGACCGGGATCCCCTGGGAGACGCGGGTCTTGGTGGTGAAGGAGGCGGCGAACACCGACTGGGTGGCCACCGGGCCCTCGTCACCGGCTTCGAGGTCGGTGGCGTCGGTGAGGATGCCGGACTTGATGCGCAGCGCGAGACGGGCGGCGATCTCCTTGCCCTCCGCGGAGGACGGCACCAGCACCGCGGCCGGGGAGACGGCCGCGACGGCGGCCTGGAGGGCGTCCACCTTCGGGACGACCAGGTAGTCGGCGTACTCCGACGCGTCGTGGGTGAGGACCTTCACCGCGCCGTGCTCGGCGAGCGTGGCGGCGGTGTCGGCGGCACCCGCGCCGAGCGCGACCGCGACGGGCTCGCCGATACGGCGGGCCAGGGTCAGCAGCTCAAGGGTGGGCTTGCGGACGGCACCGTCCACGTGATCGACGTAGACGAGAACTTCAGCCATGGGAATGGTCTCCTGCGTGCTTGCGAAGTCTGAGGGGAGGTGAGCGAGTCGGGCCTGGGGCCTTAGATGAACTTCTGGCCCGCGAGGAACTCGGCGAGCTGCTTGCCGCCCTCGCCCTCGTCCTTGACGATCGTGCCGGCGGTGCGCGCGGGGCGCTCGGCCGCGGAGTTGACGGCGGTCCAGGCGCCTTCGAGGCCGACCTCGTCCGCCTCGATCTCCAGGTCGGACAGGTCCCAGGCCACGACCGGCTTCTTCTTCGCGGCCATGATGCCCTTGAAGGAGGGGTAACGCGCCTCGCCCGACTGGTCGGTGACCGACACGACCGCGGGGAGGGAGGCCTCCAGCTGCTCGGAGGCGGTGTCGCCGTCACGGCGGCCCTTGACCACGCCGTCCTCGACCGTGACCTCGGACAGCAGGGTCACCTGCGGCACGCCCAGGCGCTCGGCGAGGAGGGCCGGGACGATGCCCGCGGTGCCGTCGGTGGAGGCCATGCCCGAGACGACCAGGTCGAAGCCGGCCTTCTCGATCGCCTTCGCCAGCACCAGCGAGGTACCGATCGCGTCCGTGCCGTGCAGGTCGTCGTCCTCGACGTGGATCGCCTTGTCCGCGCCCATGGAAAGCGCCTTGCGCAGCGCGTCCTTGGCGTCCTCGGGACCCACCGTCAGGACGGTGATCTCCACGTCGTCGTCGGAGTTCTCCGAGATCTGCAGCGCCTGTTCGACCGCGTACTCGTCCAGTTCGGAGAGCAGACCGTCCACGTCGTCCCGGTCGACGGTCAGGTCATCGGCGAAGTGCCGGTCGCCAGTGGCGTCGGGCACGTACTTCACAGTGACAACGATCCTCAAGCTCACGCCGGCTCTCCTACTGCTTCGTCTTTTTTTCGGCTGCCTCTTGCAGGCAGCATAGGCGCCCCAAGCGGCCGATCCCGGTCGGGGCGGGCTGCGCTCCGAACGAAATATTACTCGCCAGTACACCCAGTTCCTGCCCGCTAAGCAAGCGCTTTGAACTGTGACCTGTGCAACGCAGCGTAATCGGAACTCGACGGCTTCGCAGAACAGCGGCGGAACGACGGCCGAGCGACAGCGCGGACCTCAGTCCCGCAGACCGCTGAAGCGCCCTTGGTGGTAGAGGAGCGGACGGCCGGGACCGGCGGGATCCCCGAGCACGACCTCGGCCAGGACGACCCGGTGGTCCCCCGCGGGCACGCGCGCGTGCACCCGGCACACCATCCAGGCGAGGACGTCGTCCAGGACGGGAACCCCTTCGGGACCCTCGCGCCAGACGGTGGGTGCGCCGAAACGGTCGGCACCGCTTCTGGCGAACGTGGCCGCCAACTCCTGCTGGTGCTCCCCGAGTATGTGGACGCCGATGTGCTCGGTGGCCGATATCGCCGGCCAGCTGGAGGCACCGGTGCTGATGCCGAAGGAGAGGAGCGGGGGCTCGGCGGAGACGGAGGAGAGCGAGGTGGCGGTGAAGCCGACCGGGCCGGTCTCACCCCCGGCGGTGATCACGGCGACGCCCGCCGCGTGCCGGCGGAAGACGGAACGCAGCAGGTCGGGGGAGGCGAGTTGAGGGGCACGGGCGCCGAGGTCGGGCGTGGCCGTCATGGAGTTGTTCCTTCTGGGAAGAGGGGCGAGCGGGTCCGTGGCTGCTCAGCAGCCCGGACAGCGCGCACTCGCGGTGCGGGCGAGGTCCACGTGGACCCGCTCGAAGAGAAGGAGTTCCGAAGGCATACGGTCAGGCTGACGATAGGTGGTGCGCACAGTCAAGTACGTTCCGGCATATGGGAGATGCCTCACCGTCCGCGACACAGTCGTCAAACCGCCTCCCCCAGCGCCGCGATGACGTCGGCCCTGCGCGGCTGGCCGGTGGCACGCCGCACGACCCGGCCGTCGGCGTCCAGGACCAGGACGGTCGGGGTCTTGAGGATGTCGAGTTCACGGACGAGGTCCAGGTGCTCCTCGGCGTCGATCTCGACGTGGGTCACGCCCGGGACCAGTCCGGCGACCTCGCCGAGGACCCGTCGGGTCGCGCGGCAGGGCGCGCAGAAGGCGCTGGAGAACTGTACGAGCGTGGCGCGCTCGCCGAGTTCCGCGCCCAACTCGCCCGCGCCGAGCCGCTTTCCGTCGTCGCGCCCGCGCACCCGTACCCTCCCGCTCCGCCGCCGGTGGAGCACTCCGTAGGCGCTCGCCATCGCGAGCACCGCCACGCACACCACGAGTCCAGTCATCTCAGGTCCAAGCATTCACGAGACTGCAAAGATTCCCGTCGGCCGAAATCGTTCCCCGTACGGAATGCTTGATTCATGGACATCGATGTGCGGGGCCCCCGCTTCGGAGCGGCCCTGACGACCGTGGTGCTGGCGGTCGTACTGATCACGGGGAACGTCTGGCTGCTCGCCTGGCAGACGCTCGCGTTCGCGCTGGGTGCGGCGGGCGGGGTGGGACGGTCGCCGTACGGCTGGCTGTTCCGCGCGGCCGTGCGTCCCCGGATCGGGCCGCCGACCGAGTTCGAGCCGCCGGAGCCGCCGCGGTTCGCGCAGGCGGTCGGACTGGCCTTCGCGGTCGTCGGACTCGTCGGTTTCACGGTGGGTCCGCAGTGGCTCGGACTGGCGGCGACGGGGGCCGCGCTCGCGGCCGCTTTCCTCAACAGCGCGTTCGGATACTGCCTGGGGTGCGAGATGTATCTGGTCCTGCGCCGCGTGACCGCCGGCGCGGAGTGATCGGGAAGTAAAGGGCACTTAAAAGCCCGAGGTGGATCACTGGGCGCCGACGTGACGAGGATCTCGCCGTTCACAGGCACTGGGGGTGGCTCCCCGGCCGTTCTTCGGGCACGATCTGCGAGATGCCGTAAACCTACGGCCGCGTAGCTTTCCCGCCGGGAGCTCCCTTCCCTGGCCGAGAAGGAAGGGCCCACTCCGTCCATGGCAGAGCTTGTCTACCGTCCCGTCGTTGGTTTCGCCCAGGCCTTGTTCAAGGCGTGGGACCTGAAGATCGACTGCCAGGGTTCGGAGAACATCCCGCGCTCGGGCGGCGCCGTGCTGGTGAGCAACCACATCAGCTACCTGGACTTCGTCTTCGACGGCTTGGCGGCCCTCCCGCAAAAACGTCTTGTTCGCTTCATGGCGAAGGAGTCGGTCTTCCGGCACAAGATCTCCGGCCCGCTGATGCGCGGCATGAAGCACATCCCGGTGGACCGCAAGCAGGGTGAGACGGCCTACGCGCACGCGCTGGAGTCGTTGAAGTCCGGCGAGGTCATCGGGGTCTTCCCGGAGGCCACGATCTCGCCGTCGTTCACGCTCAAGAGCTTCAAGTCGGGTGCCGCGCGCATGGCGCAGGAAGCGGGCGTACCGCTGATCCCGATGGCGGTCTGGGGCACGCAGCGCCTGTGGACCAAGGGGCAGCCGCGCAACTTCAAGCGCAGCCACATCCCGATCACGATCCGCGTGGGCGAGGCGATCGAGGCGTCCCGCGACAAGTACGCGGGCGCCATCACCCGCCAGCTGCGCGAGCGCGTCCAGGAACTCCTGGAGGCCGCCCAGCGCGCCTACCCCGTCCGTCCGAAGGACGCCAACGACACCTGGTGGATGCCGGCCCACCTGGGCGGCACGGCTCCTACGCCGGAAGAGGTCAAGGCGGCCGAGGCCCGCTGACGTAGGACCGTCGGTCCCACCCCCTGTCGGCACGCCTCCGCCGATCGGCCCGATGTCAGGCCCCGGACGCCGGACGCACGTCGATCCGCGCCCCCGGGCTGAACTTCCCCAACAGTTCGGCCAGTTCGGCACCCGCCGACTCAACTTCCTTGACCGGCATGGGGGCCAGGCTCTCCAGCAGGAAGAGCGCCGAGACCGTGTTCTCGGTGAGGCGGGTGCGGGGCCCCTGGCGCCAGTTCCAGCGGCGGCAGGTCACGCCCTTCTCGTCGCGCCACACCACCTCGCCCGCGTCCGGGTGCTCGACGGTCTCCTCGCCCCCGGCCACGGTCACGAAGTCCTCGTCGCCGGTGGCCCGTACGAGGTGCATGCCGCCCTGGATCCGGTCGAGGTCCTCGCCGCCGACGGGGATCAGATGGGCGACGCTGATGGCGTTGTAGAGGTCGACGAGCACGTTGATCCGGGGCAGGCCGGCCTCCGAGAGGGCCCGCTTGGCCAGCGCCTCCGCCGAGTTGCGGGTGCGTGAGGGCTTCGAGCCGAACGCCGTGTAGACCTCGCGCCAGGCGGCCATGTGCGGGTCCTCGTGCGGGGCGCGGCCGTCCAGGCGGGCGGCGAGGCGGCGGGCCGCGTCGTCGAGGAGGGCCGAACTGTCCTCGGTGCTGGAGCCGTTGACGAGCCCGTGGGCCTCGATCGCGACGTGGGTGAAGCCGGGGGCGAGGGCGCGGACGTCGGGGGACACGGTCAGCGAGAGGGTCATGGCTTGCCTCAGAGTGCGGTCGGGAGCGTCTTCCACAGGTGGGGCCGGTCGGGTGCGGCCTTGAGGGCGTTCAGCACGACCGGATGTGGTTCAGCGTACAGTACCGGATAGTCCAGCTCATTGAACTCGGGGTCGGGCGCGAAGGCCAGCCGTTCGCCGTCGAGGGAGAACTGCGCGTCGACGCCCGGCTTGTTGCCCCGAGGGTCCTGCCGGTGCCAGGCGCCGTTGAAGCGGACGGCGACCAGACCGTGGACCACGTCGAACTTCTGGTAGCACAACGCCGTCGGGATGTCCTCGGCCCGCAGCAGCGCGGCCAGGGCGTGCGCCTTGGCGTAGCAGATGCCGGTGCCCTGCTCCAGGACGTCGGAGGCGCGCCAGGTGACGCGCGGGTCACCGGAGTCCTGCGAGTGCGGAATGGTGTCGCGCACGAACTCGAACGCGAGCCGTGCATAGGCATACGAGTCCGCCGCATCTCGGGCCAGGCGCGCGGCCGTCTCCCATACCAGCGGGTGCTCATGATCGATGGCCTCGCCAGGGGCCAGATACGCGGACAGGTCGGGCGTGTTCTGGATCAGCTCCATGCGCACAGAGCATAGAAATGCGATCACCCGAACGTCAATGACTTTTCAGATGACCGCATATCTATGCGTCGAGATCCTCGGTACGGCTACCGGGCCATCTCCTCCTTGAGCGCCGCCAGGAACGCGTCCACGTCGTCCTCCGTCGTGTCGAACGCGCACATCCAGCGCACGACCCCCGCCGCCTCGTCCCAGAAGTAGAACCGGAACCGCTGCTGGAGCCGCTCGCTCACGTCGTGCGGGAGCCGGGCGAAGACGCCGTTGGCCTGCACCGGGTAGAGGATCTCCACGCCGTGCACCGAGCGGACGCCCTCGGCGAGGCGCTGGGCCATCTCGTTGGCGTGGCGGGCGTTGCGCAGCCAGAGGTCCTTGGCGAGCAGGGCCTCCAACTGCACCGACACGAAGCGCATCTTGGAGGCGAGCTGCATGGACAGCTTGCGCAGGTGCTTCATGTGGCTGACGGCGTCCTGGTTGATGACGACGACCGCCTCGCCGAAGATCGCGCCGTTCTTCGTCCCGCCGAGCGAGAGGATGTCGACGCCGACCGCGTTGGTGAACGTCCGCATCGGGACGTCCAGGGAGGCCGCCGCGTTGGCTATGCGTGAGCCGTCCAGGTGCACCTTCATGCCGTGCGCGTGGGCGTGGTCGCAGATGGCGCGGATCTCGTCCGGCGTGTAGAGCGTGCCGAGTTCGGTGCTCTGGGTGATCGAGACGACCTGCGGCATCGCCCGGTGCTCGTCGTCCCAGCCGTACGCCTGCCGGTCGATGAGTTCGGGCGTGAGCTTGCCGTCCGGTGTGGCCACCGTCAGCAGCTTCAGTCCGCCCATGCGCTCGGGGGCGCCGCCCTCGTCGACGTTGATGTGCGCGCTCTCGGCGCAGATCACCGCGCCCCAGCGGTCGGTGACCGCCTGGAGCGCGACGACGTTGGCGCCGGTGCCGTTGAAGACCGGGAAGGCCTCCGCCGTGGCACCGAAGTGGCTGCGGACGATGCTCTGGAGGTGGTCGGTGTAGTCGTCCTCGCCGTACGCGACCTGGTGGCCGCCGTTGGCCAGGGCCAGGGCGGCCAGCACCTCCGGGTGGGCGCCTGCGTAGTTGTCGCTGGCGAAGCCGCGGAGCTCCGGGTCGTGACGGCGACGGGCGTCGGTCCGGGGAGGGTTCACGGCTGCTCGGTCAGCCACAGGCGCTTTCCGTTCACTTCGGCGGCGGGCTCGCGCCAGACGCCGACGATGGCGTCGGCCAGGTCCTTGACGTCCGTGAAGCCCGCGAACTTCGCGTTGGGCCGCTCGGCGCGCATCGCCTCGTGCACCAACGCCTTGACCACCAGGATCGCAGCCGCGGAGTCCAGCCCGTCGGTGCCCCCCGCCTTGCGGAAGGCGTCGGCGAGCGCGAGCGTCCAGGCCTCGGCGGCGGCCTTGGCGGCGGCGTACGAGGCGTTGCCCGCGGTCGGGTTGGTCGCGCCGGCGGCGCTGATCAGCACGTACCGGCCGCGGTCGCTGCGCTGGAGGCCTTCGTAGAAGGCCAGCGAGGTGTGCTGGACCGTGCGGATCAGCAGCAGTTCGAGGAAGTCCCAGTCGTCGAGGCTGGTCTTGGTGAAGGTCTCGCTGCCGCGCCAGCCGCCGACGAGGTGGACCAGGCCGTCGACCCGCCCGAACTCCTTCTCGATGTGGGTGGCCCAGTCGCGGGTGGACTCCAGGTTCAGCAGGTCGACCGGCTCGCCGGTGACGGTGGCGCCGCCCGAGGCGTAGCGGGCCGCGTCCACGGCCTCCGCGAGCCGCTCCGGGTCGTTGTCCGCGCCGACGACGGTCGCGCCGGCCTCGGCCAGGCGCAGCAGTGCCGCCCTGCCCGCGGGCCCGCCCGCGCCGGCCACCGCGATCACCGCACCGCTGAGAGCGCCGTTCCCCATGTTCTTCGCCTCCTGAGCAGTGGTCCTGGTGGTGCGGTCGCTCACGCGGCGATCCGCTCGGCGCTCTCCGCCGTGATGCCCTTGGTCTCGGCGATCACGTTCTTCAGCTTCTTGGAGAGGGCCTCATAGAACATGCTCAGGGGAAACTCGTCCGGAAGCACGTCATCCACGAGTTTCCGCGGCGGCAGGCTCAGGTCCAGGGCGTCGGGGCCCTTGGCCCAGCGGGAGCCCGGGTGCGGGGCGAGATAGGTCGCGACCAGTTCGTAGGCCTTGAACCAGTGGACGAGCTTGGGGCGGTCGATGCCGGCGCGGTAGAGGTCCTCGATCTCGGCGCACAGCTGGTTGGTGACCTCGGGGGCGCGCTGCCAGTCGATGTGCAGCTTGTTGTCGGTCCAGCGGACGACGTCGTGCTTGTGCAGGTAGGCGAAGAGGAGCTGGCCGCCGAGGCCGTCGTAGTTGCGCACGCGCTCACCGGTGACGGGGAAGCGGAACATGCGGTCGAAGAGGACGGCGTACTGCACGTCACGGGCCTGCGGGACGCCGTCGGCCGACAGCTTGACGGCCTCCTTGAAGGCGGTGAGGTCGCAGCGCAGCTCTTCGAGGCCGTACATCCAGAACGGCTGGCGCTGCTTGATCATGAACGGGTCGAAGGGCAGGTCGCCGTGGCTGTGGGTGCGGTCGTGGACCATGTCCCACAGGACGAAGGCCTCCTCGCAGCGCTTCTGGTCGTGGACCATCGCGGCGACGTCGGCGGGCAGCTCGACGCCCAGGATGTCGACGGCGGCCGCGGTGACCCGGCGGAAGCGGGCGGCCTCGCGGTCGCAGAAGATGCCGCCCCAGGAGAACCGTTCCGGCGCCTGGCGCACGGCGATCGTCTCCGGGAAGAGGACGGCGGAGTTGGTGTCGTAGCCGGCCGTGAAGTCCTCGAAGGTGATGCCGCAGAACAACGGGTTGTCGTAGCGGGTCGCCTCCAGCTCGGCCAGCCAGTCGGGCCAGACCATGCGCAGCACGACCGCTTCCAGGTTGCGGTCCGGGTTGCCGTTCTGCGTGTACATGGGGAAGACGACCAGGTGCTGGAGGCCGTCCGCGCGGTTCGCGGCGGGCTGGAAGGCCAGCAGCGAGTCGAGGAAGTCGGGCACCTGGAAGCCGCCCTCGGCCCAGCGGCGCAGGTCGGCGGCGAGGGCCCCGTGGTAGGCGCGGTCGTGCGGAAGCAACGGGGACAGCTCGTCCACGGCGGCCACGACACGTCGTACGGCGTCCTCCGCGTCCGCGCGGTCCGGCGCGCCCTCGGCCTCGAAGTCGATCGACCCGTCCTTGGACTGCCATGGCCGGATCCGTTCCACGGCATCCTTGAGCACCGGCCACGCCGGGTGCTCGACCACCCTGGTCGCGGGAGCGATCCGCTCTCCCTCAGCCGACCGCACAAGAATTTCCGTCATGTCCCACCCTCCACAGGAGAACCTCGCGTATGGAAACCGTATACATACGGGCTTCCTTCCAGCAAGGGGGATCTTGGGAGATTATCCTGCCGCACCTGTTCGTAACGAAACTTTTTCCCGCCGGAAGCCTCGCAGGCCACCAAAGGAACATCGCGCCGCTACCCGGGGAGCCGGGTGCCGAAACCGGCCATCGGTCGATCCGCGCCTCAAGCCGTCACTCCGATCCCCTGTGTACGCACGGGTACATCGCGGGGCGTGGCCATTAGGCTGCGGATCTGCCCGCGCGGCCGTCCGCTCCGGTCCGCGCGGGCTTCGAGCCGCCGTCGACGGAAGCGAGTTGAACCTTGAACTTCCTTACCATCGGTCACCGCGGGATCATGGGTGTGGAACCCGAGAACACCCTTCGTTCCTTCGTCGCCGCCCAACAGGGCGGTCTCGACGTCATCGAACTCGACCTGCACCTGAGCAAGGACGGCGCCCTCGTCGTCATGCACGACACCGATGTCGACCGCACGACCGACGGCACCGGTCCGATCGCCGAGAAGACCCTTGCCGAGCTGCGCACCCTGGACGCGGGCCGCGGCGAGCGCGTACCGGTCTTCGAGGAAGTCCTGGACGCCGTGAAGGCGCCGCTTCAGGCCGAGATCAAGGACGTGGCGGCGGCGCGGGCGCTGGCCGAGGTGCTGCTGGCGCGGGATCTGGCCGGCCGCGTCGAGGTGTCCTCGTTCCACGACGAGGCCGTCGCCGAGATCGGCCGGCTGGTGCCGGGCGTCCGCACGGCCCTGATCGGCAGCCGCTTCGGACCCGACATCGTCACCCGGGCCGTCGACGCCGGGGCGACGACCCTCTGCCTCAACATCCGCCGGGTCACCCTGGAGGTCGTCGAGGAGGCCCGCAAGGCGGACCTGAGGATCATCGGCTGGGTGGTGAACACGCAGGATCACCTGCGGCTGGTGCGCGCCCTGGAGCTGGACGGCGCGACCACCGACTACCCCGAGATCAAGCGCACCGGCCGCTTCACCGCATGAACGTCACGCCAACTCCTTGACCAGCAGCTCGAACTGAAGATCCGCACGCTGCGGCACACCGAAGCGCTCGTCGCCGTACGGGAACGGCGTCATCCGTCCCGTACGGCGGTAGCCGCGCCGCTCGTACCAGGCGATCAGGTCGTTGCGTACGGAGATCACGGTCATGTGCATCTCCGTGACACCCCACGTCTCGCGCGCCACGCGCTCCGCCTCGGCGATGATCACCTTGCCGAGACCGCCGCCCTGCTGCTTCGGGCTGACCGCGAACATCCCGAAGTAGGCGTGGTCACCGCGGTGTTCGAGCTGGCAGCACGCGACGATCACGCCGTCGCGCTCGACCGCGAGCAGCCGGCCGTCGGGCTTCTTGATGACCGCGAGCACGCCCTCCGGGTCGGTGCGTCGCCCCTCCAGGATGTCCGCCTCGGTGGTCCACCCGGCCCGGCTCTCGTCGCCGCGGTACGCCGACTCGATCAGCGCGACCAACGCGTCGACGTCGTTGTCCGTGGCATCACGGAAGGTCAGTCCGGTGGCGGCGGTGTCCATGGGGGCGGCTCCGATCAATGGCGTGGCACGAGCAAGGCCGAGCCTAACTCCGCCGCTAGGGTCAGGGTGCATGGTGCATGTACTGAGCAGCAGAATCCTCCTCCGCCCCACCGACCCCGAGCGCACCCGGGTCTTCTACGGCGATCAGCTGGGCCTGGCCGTCTACCGCGAGTTCGGCACGGGCCCCGAGCGCGGCACCGTCTACTTCCTCGGCGGCGGCTTCCTGGAGGTCTCGGGCCGCTCCGAGACCCCGCCCTCCCCTGCCGTGCGGCTGTGGCTCCAGGTCGCGGACGCCGCGGCGGCCCACGAGGAGCTGCGAGCCAAGGGGGTCGCCGTCGTACGGCCGCCGGTGAAGGAGCCGTGGGGGCTGATCGAGATGTGGATCGAGGACCCGGACGGGACACCGATCGTGCTGGTGGAGGTACCGGCCGACCATCCGATCCGTTCCCGCCCGGGGATCTGACCTCACCCGGGCCGGTGCTCCCAGCGCCGGTCGGTGCGGGTGAGCTCCCGGAATCCGGCGGTACGCAGCAGGTCGAGCGCCACCTCGTCGGTGGCCGCCTCATAGGCGAGAAGCCGGTCCACACCGCTCAGCCGGAGCCAGTCGGCGGCCTCGGCCAGCAGTCGGTGCTCCAGACCCGTGCCCTGCACGCCCGGCACGACGTACAGATTGCCGATGTCGCCGAGACCCGCCACGCGCGCGTGCCGCTCGGGGCGGGCGAGGACCGTGTCGACCTCGACGAAACCGAGCGCGCGGTCGTCGGCGTACGCCGTGATCCGGGTGCCGCACTCCCCCAGGGTGCGCTCGTACGTCGTCCCGGGCTCGGGCGCGGACGCCGGCAGGTCGGCCACGCGGGCGATCAGGACGACCTCCGTGTCGCCGACGTGCCGGAAGCCGGCCCGCTCGTATACGGCCCTGATGTGCGGCCAGTTGCGCGGCAGCCCGTAGACGGCGGGAGCGGGCACGGAACCGTCGGCGTACCGAACGCGCACGCCCCACCTGGCCAGTTGGGCCAGGCAGGCGGTCATCAGCTGGTCGGCGGCCCGCTCGGCGTCCGGCCGGAAGGAGGCCGGCGGATGGCAGACGAACCAGTCGATCTCGCCGGCGTCCCGGTAGGTCTCGCCGACCTCGTCGTCGGCGCGGTAGCGCAACAGGTGCGCGGCGCCCACGACATGGCGCCGCGACTCGACGACGAGCGTCGCCCGCTCGCTCACCCACGGATCGGTGATGAACTCGCCGGGCTGCCGTTCCAGCCCGCTGAGCACGGTGTTCACCGAGACGGAGACACCGGGCAGGACGGCGGAGACATGGGCGTTGACCAGATCGGTGAGCTGGTCGCGGTCGGCGCGGTGGAACGGGCGCACGGTGGGCGCGGGCATGCGGGACCTCCGGGGCGGGGTGCTGGACTGGAGGCCGCCATGCGATGCGGTACGGGAGCGAGGCTACGCCGGTCGGGCGAGCGGTGTCACCGTGACCTGGTCGATGACCGGGGCGTGGGCCGAGCGTTGGCCGTACGGGTTGGTCGATCGGCCGTCGAAGTCCGGGAGTTCGTCGGCGGTGAAGGTGACGGTGTTGGTTCCTTCGTCGAGGGTGACAGGGACGGAGAGGTGCCGGAAGTCGTTGAAGTGGAAGGTGGTGGGGAACAGGGCGCGGTGCGCGGCCACCCCGTTGACGGCGATGTCGGCGTGGCGGCAGATCGGGTCCGGGTTGTAGTGGGTCGCGGGGGCCTGTTCGCCGTTGGAGTACCGGATCGTGAGGGCGTGCCGACCGGCGCGCGCGGCCGTCACGGTCAGCGTGAGCGCGTTGCCCGGTCCTGCGCCGATGCCGTCGACCGCCTTGCCGCCGGTCGCGCGGGAGTGTGCGGCCGTCTTCGCGGTGCCGGTGAGGATGCCCTCCTCGGCCGCGTACGCAGAGGTGGGCAGCAGCCCGCGCGAGGGGCCGACCCGGAGCCGGTCGACGACCAGGTTCTCCGAACTCCCGGTGACCGTCACCTTGTTGATCCCTCCGGCCAGGAAGAGCGGGACCGAGCCGCGCTCCACCGACCCCAGCTCCTCGCCGTTGACCGTGAGCAGGCCCTCGCCGGGGCCGAGCAGGTCGACGGTCACGGTCGCCTCGCCGTCGTCGGCCGCGTGCACCCAGAAGGTGACGGTGCCGCCGCGCGGGAGTACGGCGGCACCGGGGCCCGAGGCGCCGAGGTGGCCGTAGTCGATGCGGGCGCCCGCGCCGAGCGCCGCGTACTCGACGTCGTACGCCTCCGAGTCCTGGTCCTCGCGCAGGATCAGGTCGAGTTTGTCGATGACGGCATCGCCCTCGGTCGTGCCGAGTTCGGGGTCCCGGGCCGCGAGCGTGATGCGATGGGGGCCTGCCGTGAGGTCGACCTGAGTATCGGTGTGGCCCCAGACCGCCCACTTGTAGCCGAGGGGCAGCAGCAGTTCGCGCGGCCGTTCGCCGTCCACGCGCAGGAAGACGTTGGTGGGCCCGTGCTCCCGGACCAGGTCGGCCAGGTTGTGGGAGTTGGCGAAGACGCGCACCTCGTACGTGCCGTCCCGCGGGACCTCGACGTCGAAGTTCAGCACGCCGTCGGAGCCGGTGCGCAGACCGCCCACGTGGAAGCCTCCCGACGTGGCGAACTTGTCGACGTCGGACGGGGATCCCTCGGGACCGTTCCTGGAGTAGCCGGAGCCCGTGTACGTCGCCTCCTCGGCCTCGTACGTCCGCCGCCAGACCAGTGAGGGCGGCAGCGGCTCGGCTCCGTTGCCACCGGGTGCCAGGATCAGCTGGTAGGCGGACATCGCGTCGAGGTCGGTCAGGAACAGGGTCACCGTGCCGTCCACGACGGGCAGTTCACCGTCCAGCAGGCGCAACGGTCCTTCGGAGGAGCCGACTTGGCCGCTCCAGGGGATCTCCAGCAGCCGCGCGTGGACCGTCGCCCCGAAGACGTCGACGTCGACCCCCTCGACGACCAGGTCGGCCGCGCCCGCCGCGCCGCCGAAGACCACCCTGGACTGCCGCTTCTCCCGGTCGAGCGTGGCGACACCCTGGAGCGTGTACTGCACGTTGGGATGCGGAGCGGTCACGCGCACGGTGTTCCCGGTCAACTGCCCGTAGGCGTTGAACAGCCACCACTGGCCGTTGCCCTTGTTCGCCTCGACGGCCGAGTCGTTGAGGTTGCCGGCAATGTTCCAGTACGCCATGTCGGCGTCGACCTTGGACTCCTCGACGGCGGCGATCCACTGGATCATCTGCCCGGGGACGGACAAGTGGTAGTTGTGCGCGTACTCGTTGAGGTTGACCGGCAGCGGGCCGATGCCCAACTCCCGTTCCAGCTGACGGTACTTGGCGACGTTCGTGCGGACCTCGTCCGGCGAGGACAGCTCGTGCCAGGTCATCACGTCGGGGAGCACGCCCTGTTCCTTGGCAAACTCCAGGAAGCCTCGTATCTCGGGATACAGCTCACAGGTGTTGGGTCCCGCGATGCGCGCCTCGGGGTCCAGGCTCTTGATGAGGTGGTGGATCTGCTGCCAGGCGGCGAAGTAGGGGCCCGGCTCGGTCCGCCAGGAGACCTGGTCGTAGCTCCACTCCTCCGTGCCGAACATGTTGCCCTCGGGCTCGTTGAACGGGACGTACACGACATGGGACTTGAGCGCGCCCAGCGTCAGCACCTGTTCGACCTGCCGGCGGACGCTCGCCAGGTAGGTGGCGAGCCGTTCCGCGCCGGTGGCGCCCGGCCATTCGTAGGGGAAGCCGCGGTGGATGTCGGGACAGTAGATGTAGACGTCCCGGCCGCCCGCCGCGACGAAGGACGGCAGGATCTCCAGGGCGTCGGCGCCGGGGTGCTGGACGCCGTCCTGGGCCTTGGTGGTGACCGTGCGGACGTACATGCCCTCGATGACGGCGCGGCTCGGCACTCCGTCGCCGTACAGCCCGTACAGCGTGCCGCCGGCGCCGCCGTGGAAGGGGCCCGTCTCCGTGCCCAGGTCGACGGTGAGCCGGTCCACTGCCACGGCACCCCTCCCTTGTTCGACATGTCGTACGCCAGTCGATTTTCCGAACCGGCCTGGTCGAAGGTAAGGACAGCGCGTCGATCACGTCAACGGTGGGGCAGCTCGCCGAAGCCTCGAAAGCCAGGTCTGCCGGGAGCGCTCAGACCCGCAGCGCGCCGAGGGTGCCCTCGAGCCGGCTCAGCAACTCGCCCAGCAGTCCGGCGAGTTCGCTCTGTCCCTGGGGGTCGAGGACGGACAGTACGGCGGTCTCGTACGCGAGTTGCTCGGGCATGATCTCGTCGACGAGTTCACGGCCCGCGTCGGTGAGGCGGAGGTGGGCGACGCGCCGGTCCCTGCTGTCGCCGCGGCGCTCGACCAGGCCGAGCTCGGTCAGCCGCTTGAGGCGCTTGGTGACGGCGGCGCCCGAGGAGAAGGTCTCGCGGGCCAGTTCGCCGGGGGTCAGCTCGTGGCCGGTGCGGCGCAGCGCGCCGAGCAGTTCGAACTCGGGGCGGCTGAGGCCCGCCCGGCGCAGCGGTGCGTCCTCGGCCTGCTGGAGGAGGGCGGCGCACCGGTTGACTCGACCGATGATCTCCATGGGCCCGGTGTCGAGGCCGGGATGGACGGTCTGCCACTGCCGGACGACCGCGGAGACGGTGTCGCCGCCCTGCGGGCGAGGGTCCGTCTCCCGGTTGGTTGCCGTCATGGTCGTACGTCCTCCGCACTCGTGCCCCTACGCGCGTCCAGGTGCCGTCCCCGGGCGCCGTGCCGTCTCGGCGAGGGTACGGTGTCCGGCCTGTTCGGCGCGCACGACCCGCTCCTGGGGAAGGGCGCGCTGCCACCACTCGCCGGACGCGGCGTCGAACGTGGCGCGCAGGTCGACCAGCGCGGCGGCGAGCCCGCGACGGGCGGATGCCACGGCCGCGGGGGCCGGGCTCGGCGTCGCGAGAAGGCGGGCGGCGCGTTCGCGGGCGCCCTCCACTGCGGACAACGCCGTTTCGACCCGGTCGCCCGCGCGCCGGTTGGTCACGGCGACGGCGGCGGCGAAGCCGACCAGCGCGCCGACGAGCGTGTCGACGACCCGCTCGGTGATCAGCCGCCCGGGCTCCTGGAATCCGGCGAACTCGGCGACGAGCAGCGCCATGGGGGTCACGCAGACGCTGCCGAGCCAGTAGTTGCGGCTCATCAGCGCCTCGGCGCCGAAGTTGAAGGCCAGGCAGCACAGGACGAGGGCGGCCGGGGCGAGGTGGGCGAGCGGGACGACCGCGGCGAAGACGAGGACACCGGCGAGATTGCCGACGACCCGCTGGACACCGCGCGCCCAGGTGAGCGCGATGTTGGCCTGATAGAGGGAGGCGGCGGTGACCAGCGCCCAGTAGGGGCGGCCGACACCGAGGGCGAGGGAGACGTAGCCGGCCAGGGCGCAGCCGAGTGCGGTGCGCACCGCGAGCGGGGCGAGGGGGCCGAGGCGATGCCACAACGGGCGGGCAGGGACGGCGAGTTCGACTTCGGCGCCGAGGAGTTCGTCGGCCGCTTCAGGGCTCGCGACCGTGGGCACCGGTCCGCTGCCGCACAGTTCGCGGGCCCAGGCGCGCAGTCGCTCCGGGTCGGTGTCGGCGGGCGCGGCGAGGGCGGTCTCGGCGCGCACGAGGAGGCGTTCGAGGGCGCGCCGGGTGCGGGCGGAGCGGGGGCCGGTCGCGAGGAGGGACTGCCAGGCGGCCTGGATGGCGGCGGCCGCTGCGGCTCGGGGGCGGTCGTGGCCTTCGCCCGTGCCGCCGATGGCGCGGGCGTCGACGTACGCGGCGGCCGCGTCGAGCGCCTGCGCCGTGGCCCGGCGTTCCGGTCCGTGCGGGCGCAGCAGGACCGGTGCCATGCCGACGAGCCAGGCCCAGGCACCGGCCGCGGCGGCCAGGGCCAGGTGACCGGGGACCTGACCGAGGGTCTGCGGGGCGAAGAGGGCGGCCGAGGTGATGAAGGTGAAGATCACATGGGCGGGCGGGCCGATGCGGGTGGCGTCGCACACCGCCTTCTGCGCGGCGGCCAGCAGGGCGCCGACGGCGACCAGCACGACGGCACTGTCGGTGAGGGAGGCCGTGGTGAGGGCGACGGCGAGGCCCGCGACCATGCCGACCACGACCCAGGCCAGGGTGCGGGCCCGGGCGGCGTAGGGGCGGTTGTGGGCGTACAGGGCGCAGATCGAGCCGGCCATCGTGTACATCGCCAGATCGAGCCGGCCCAGCACCAGCAGGGTCAGGTTGGGCGGGGCCGTCGAGACGACGACGCTCAGCGCGGGCTTGAACCAGATGTCCGAGGGACGGCCCATGCGCAGCACACCGACCAGCGGGAGACGGCGGACGCGCGGGGTGGCGGGGGCGGGGGTCGCACTGCTCATGGAAATTACTTTAGCAGGTGTTTTACTCGTAAACGATAACTGTGCTCCGTCGAATGCTCCCCGTGTACACCCTTGCGCTCGCGTGCGCGCCGCGTGTCGTGGGCATCGACGGACTGTCCGACACCGTCGAGCGGGGAGGTGCGCGTGCACGGACCGGCTTCGCCCGGCTGGCTGCTGGTCGCGCTGTGCGCGGCGACCGGGGCCTACTGTCTGCTGCGGATGCGCAGCAGGGTCGAGGAGCAGCGCAGGGCCGCCGGCGGCGAGGCGCTGATGGGCTTCGGGATGGCCGCGATGGCCGTACCGGCGGCCGTGTTCAGCCCGCCGTCCTGGGCCTGGCCCGGTTACGCCGCCCTGTTCGGCGCCGCCGCCTTGCGCGCGCTGTGGGCGGCACGTACGAGTCCGCACCATCTGCACCATCTGGTGGGCGTCTCGGCCATGGTCTACATGGCGGTCGTGATGGCCGTCTCCCCCGGACACCACGCCGAGCACGGCGTCTCGTCCGGAGTCCCCTTGGTGACCGGGGTGTTGCTCCTCTACTTCACGGGGTACGTCCTGCTCTCGGGCGTCCGTCTGATACCCGTGACCGCCAGCGGCGGGAGCGTCGGCTGGGGCGACCGGCCGGAGTTGGCGCGGGCGTGCCGGCTGTCGATGGGGATCGGGATGGTGGCGATGCTGCTCACCCTCTGACGCGCGGTACCTCACGGGACGCGGAACCGTTGCCTGCGTCACTTCGGCGTACGGAACCGTGTGCCGAGCGGCCCCGCGCTCATAGGGTGATCGTCATGATGGTCCCCGCAGCACTGTTGCTGCTCGGCGCTCTCGCCGCCGTGGTCGCCCCGAGGCTGCTCGCCCGGGCCGACTGGCCGGACCGTGAACCCGTGGTCGCCCTCTGGGCGTGGCAGTGCGTGGTGGCGGCCGTACTGCTCTGCTGCGCGCTGTCGATGACACTCAGCGCGGCGGCGGCCTGGCAGGCGGTGCGCGGCCATGTCTTCGCCGGCGCACCGCATGGTGTGGCGGAGGCGTACGCACTGCGGGCCGGCGGCCCCTGGGCGGCGGCGACCGCGGTCACGCTGGCGTGTGCCGGGGCGTGGAGCGGGGCGATGCTGGTCCGCGAGGTCGTACGGGCGCGTGGGCGCCGTCGGCGGCGCCGGGCCGAACTCCTCGTGCAGGCACCGCTGTTGCCGGGCGAGGAGCCGATGCGGGGTCGGCTGGTGGTGCTGGAGGCCGAGCGCGCGGACGCGTGGTGGTTGCCGGGTACGACACCGGGGCTCGTCGTGACCACCGAGGCGCTGCGTCGGCTCAAGGGGCGGCAGTTGGACGCCGTCCTCGCGCACGAGCGGTGGCACGAACTGGCCCGGCACGACTGGCTGCTGCACTGTTCGGGGGCGCTGGCGGGCGGGTTTCCGCAGGTGCCGGTGTTCGCCGCGTTCCGCGACGAGATGCACCGCCTGGTCGAACTCTCCGCCGACGACATGGCCTCCCGCCGCCACGGCCGCCTCACCACCGCGCTCGCCCTCGTCGAACTCAACGAGGACCGGGGCGTGTTCGGCCCCTCCCCCACCCCGCAGGCCCACGTCCCGCACCGCGTCAACCGGCTCCTCGCACCGCCCGACCGCCTCACCGCGGCCCGCCGCCTGGGCCTGACGGCGACGGCGGCGCTGGTGCCTGTGGTGCCGGTACTGGTGGCGTTCGTACCGGGGCTGCGGGCGCTCGGATAGCCGCGACAGCGGACACAGAGGCACCGCCAAGAGCAGACACCGGGACAGCCCCGGCGTTGGCCTCCCGCCCCGCCCATCGGCGAGGATCGCTGTATGCACACCCTGCCCGTCGACTCCCCGCCCCGGCACAGCACCGCCGTCCGCAGCGCCACCGCCCTGGCCCTGTGCTCCGCGCTGCTGCTGGCCCTGGTCGCGGTCGAGTGGCACCCCCTGACCGGCCTCGACGACGACATCGCCCGCACCACCCACCGCTGGGCGGTCGACGAACGGGGCGTGACCCATGCCTTCCGCATCCTCACGGACTGGGTCTGGGACCCCTGGACGATGCGCGTCGCGTGCGCGGCGGTCGCGGTGTGGCTGGTCTGGCGCCGCTCGGCCTGGTGGACGGCACTCTGGCTCACGGTCACCTGCGCGCTGGGCACCGTCCTGCAACAGTCCCTCAAGGCCGCCGTCGACCGCCCGCGTCCCGTCTGGCCCGACCCCGTCGACTCGGCCCACTACGCGGCCTACCCGTCGGGCCACGCCATGACCGCCGCGATCACCTGCGGCCTCCTCCTGTGGCTCCTGCACCTCCACGGCCCCGGCCGCACCCTGTGGCGTACGGCCCTGGCGACGGCCCTCGTCTCCGTCCTCGGCGTCGGCCTGACCCGGATCTGGCTCGGCGTGCACTGGCCGTCGGACGTGCTGGGCGGGTGGTTGCTGGGGGCGATGGTGGTGGCGGTCGCGGTGGGGGCGCATGAGCGGTGGGGGCCGTCACCTTCCGACCAGTCCTACGGCGATGATCCTTCCGCGCGCCGGAATCCCGCCCCGTAAGATCCACTCATGACCGCAGTCCTCTTCGACTTCTCCGGCACCCTCTTCCGCATCGAACCCACCGACGCCTGGCTGCGTGCCGTCCTGGACGAGGCCGGGATCCCGCTCCCGGAAGGGGAGTTGGCGCAGGCCGCGAAGGCGCTGGAGGTGACGGGGGCACAGCCCGGCGGGGCTCAGCCGGAGCGACTGCCCGCGGAACTGCGCGAGTTGTGGCGGATCCGGGACGAGAGCGCCGAGTTGCACCGGGCCGCCTACACCGCCGCCGCCCGCCAAGTGCCGCTCCCCGCCCCCGGGTTGTACGACGCGCTGTACGAGCGGCACATGGCGCCGGCCGCCTGGTCGCCGTATCCCGACGCCGCCGAGGTGCTGCGCGTGCTGCGGGAGCGTCACATCGCCGTCGGTGTGGTCAGCAACATCGGGTGGGACCTGCGCCCGGTGTTCCGGGCGCACGGCCTCGACCAGTACGTGGGCGCGTACGTCCTGTCGTACGAGCACGGCATCCAGAAGCCGGACACCCGGCTGTTCGCCCTCGCCTGCGACGAACTCGACGTCGCTCCCGAGGACACCCTCATGGTCGGCGACAGCCCGGAGGCCGACGGGGGTGCGGCGGCGCTGGGCTGCCGGGTGCACCTGGTGGAACACCTGCCCGTGGAGCGGCGGCCGGACGGGCTGCGTCCGGTGCTGGGGCTGGTGGGCTGAGCCCGGCGCGGCCGGGCACGGTCACGGACCGTGCGGGACCCGGCCGCGACCGCACGGTCAGCCCTGGTAACCCTCCACCTGCGAGGCCGGGCGCGCACTCGCCTCGTCCGGGTTCTCCCCGTACTCCGTCTTCGCGCGCCGCTGCCGCAGCAGGTCCCAGCAGCGGTCGAGCTCGCGCTCCAGCTCGCCGAGCCGCTGGTGTTCCGTCGTGTCGTCGATCTCGCCGGACGCCAGGGCGGCGCGGAGCTTGTGCTCGTCCTCGACCATCGCCGTGATCCTGGCCAGGATCTGCTGGTCCTGTTCCATTTCCCGCACTCCTCAGCTCGGCACTCGTGCCCACTCTAGGGACGGTTCCGCAGCCCTGCGACAGAAGTTCCGCAGGTCGCCGCGGGTCCCGGAAGTCGCCTCAGGACACCATCGGAGCGAAGAGGCCGCCCGCCTGAGACGATCCCCCGCGTCGCCCCAGACGGACGGCAGCCCTGACCAGGCCCTATGGGGGGCGCCGGACGGGACGTGCTGAGTATAGTTGGCTGGTAGCCAGTCAACACAGGAGTTACAGCATGTCTCCGCGCAGCGCCTCGGTCAATCAAGAGTTGCGGAGGCGTTCCCGGGAGCGGCTCCTCCAAGCCGCCCTGGAGGTGGTGGGAGAGCGCGGGTACGAGGCGACGACGCTCGCCGACATCGCGGACAGAGCCGGCTCGGCGCGCGGTCTGGTGTCGTACTACTTCCCGGGCAAGCGCCAGCTCGTGCAGTCCGCCGTGCACCGGGTGATGCACCGCACGGTGCAGGAGGGGCTGGAGCGCGAGCCGCGCACCGAGGACGGGCGCGAGCGGATGGCGCGGGCCATCGACGCCGTGCTGATGCTCGCCCGGGACCGGCCCGTGCTGATGCGCCAGCACATGGCGGGGCTGCTGCAGTCGGAGGGTTTCGTGCAGTGCCCGGAGCAGAAGCGGCTCGCCGAGCTGCTGCGGGACACCGTCGTCCGGCACGGTTCGCAGAACGTCGAGGGGGACTATCCGATGCTGCGGTCCCTGCTCATGGGGTCCGTCTACGCGATGGTGCTGCCGAACGTGCCGATGCAACTCACCACGCTGCGCGCCGAGTTGTTCAAGCGCTATCGGCTGGACTGGGAGATGGGGTTCCCGCCGGACGCCCAGGAGGCGTCCGGCGAGAGGTGCGAGACCGATCTTTCACGCTTCTTCGCTACCGGCGACGGGCCGGCCGAGCGGGCCGACCCGTCGGGACGGTCAGGTCAGTCGAAATAGTCCGGCTGCGACTGGACGTTGAGCTCGTCCAGCCTGACCCGGCCCGCCTGGTCCGTGCGCCGGTCGCTGAGCTTGAGGACGTCGAAGCCCTTGGCGATGTCGTTGGAGTAGATGTAGCCGTTGTAGTAGTACGCCGACCACGAGCCGCCGACCTGGAGGGTCGTCGTGCTCAGCGGGCCGCGCTCGAAGTAGGCGATCTCCTTCGGCTTGGCCGAGTCGGTGAAGTCCCAGACTGAGACGCCGCCCTGGTACCAGGCCTGGACCATGAGGTCCTTGCCCTTGACCGGGATCAGCGAGCCGTTGTGGGCCACGCAGTTCTCGGTGTCGGCCTGGGCCCGCGGGATCTTGTAGTAGCTGCGGAAGACCAGCTTGCGCTTGTCGCCCTTGCCAACGATGTCGTAGATGCCGTCCGCGCCGCGGTCGGGACCGATGGCCGCGTTGCAGGTGGCCGCTCCGCCGCCGCCCAACTCGTCGGTGAAGACGACCTTGTTGGCCTTCTGGTTGAAGGTGGCCGAGTGCCAGAAGGCGAAGTTGACGTTGTCCTGGACCTGGTCGATCACCTTCGGGTTCTCGGGGTCCTTGATGGAGAACAGGATGCCGTCGCCCATGCAGGCGCCGGCGGCGAGGTCCTTGGAGGGCAGGACCGTGATGTCGTGGCAGCCGGTGGTCTTGGAGACGCCCGGGTTGGTGGGGCCGCCCGGGTTGCCGCCGCCGTCGGGTCCCTCACCGGGGAAGAGCACCGGGAAGCCGACGACCGCCGCCTTCTCGGGGTGCTTGCGCGGCACCTTGATGACCGAGATGCCGTCGTGCGGCGGCTGGCAGTCGGGGTACGTGGCGCTCGGCGAGTACGAGGAGACGTACACGTAGACGTTCTTGCGCTCGGGCACCAGCGTGTGGGTGTGCGAGCCGCAGGCGGTCTCGACGGCGGCGACGTAGCGCGGGTTGCGCTTGTCGCTGATGTCGAAGACCTTCATGCCCTCCCAGGAGGACTTCTCGGTCGCGGGCTGCGTGGTGCTGTTGCAACTGCTGTCGCTGCGCGAGGAGTCGGTGGAGAGGAAGAGCAGGTCGCCGGAGACCGAGATGTCGTTCTGCGAGCCCGGGCAGAGCACCTGGGCGACGGTCTTCGGGGCCTTCGGGTTGCTGATGTCGAAGATGCGGAAGCCGTCGTAGTTGCCGGCGAAGGCGTACTTGCCCTGGAAGGCGAGGTCCGAATTGAGGCCGGTGAAGGCCTCCTTGGGGATGTTCGCAAGAGGCTTGATGTTGTCCGAGTGGACGATCTCGTCCTGGCCGGGTATCTCACCGCTCGCGATGGCGGTTCGCGCCTCGGCCTGCGCGCTGCGGGACACCTCCTTCCCGGCAGCCGTGCCGTCCCCGGGGTCGGGGGTCGCGGCGGCCGGGACCGCGGTCAGCAGCGCCGCGAGCAGTCCGGCGGCGGCTGTGGCAACTCCCACGCGTCTGAGCCGCGTTCGGGAATCGTTGAACAGGATCACTGTTTCCTCCCTGGTTCCGTTCGTGTCGGAACGGTTCACGCACCTCCGAAGTATCGTCTTCACCATGCACATATCAACAGTGGGCAACGTACTCGTAATGAAGGTTTTTGATCATCCGACTGCGGAAGCGTGCTAGGACGTTCATCAGCACTCACGAGGTGTCCCCCAACACACCCGCCACAGGAGGTCGTTGTGCCCATCCGCCGAGCGTCCCTCGTCACGGCCGCATTGGCCGCCCTGGCCCTGCTCGCGGTCGCCGGCTGCGACTCGGGCTCCGGCTCGGACGCCAAGTCACCGGCGGCGAGCGGCCCTTCGGTGATCGCGCCGGGCAAACCGGGCGAGGAGAACCGGACCCTGTCCGCCGCGGACGCCGCCGAGGAGCGCGTCGAGGACGACTCGCCCAACTCGGCCGACGTCGACTACGCGCGGATGATGATCCAGCACCACTCCCAGGCCCTGGAGATGACCGAACTCGTCGCCGACCGGGCCGAGTCGACGCAGGTCGAGAAGCTGGCCGCGCGGATCGCCGCGTCCCAGGGCCCGGAGATCACCACCATGCGGGCCTGGCTCAAGACGCACGGCAAGAGCGGGACGGGCGGCGCGCACGATCACGCCTCGATGCCGGGCATGGCCACCGAGGCCCAGTTGAAGAACCTGCGCGCGGCCCGCGGCAAGGCGTTCGACCAGCTCTTCCTCACCTTGATGATCACCCATCACCAGGGCGCGATCACCATGGCCACGGATGTGAAGGCGCAGGGCAACAACATCCAGATCGAGGAGATGGCGGACGACGTGATCGCCCAGCAGACGAGCGAGATCGCGCGGATGCAGGACATGGGCTGACGGCCCGGGCGCACGACCTGACGGCCGGAGTGCAGGAACCGACGACCGAGTCGCCCGTGCCTCAGGTCAGCGGCGGGCGTGACTCGGTGTCAGGAAGCCCGCGTCCCGTGCCTGCGAGATCAGCCTGAGCGACTTGCGGCGGCTGTGGCCCGTCGCGGACATCACGGCGAGGACCGGGTCGACGCCCTCCTCCTGAGCCGCGCGGTACTCCTCCGCGATGAGCCAGCGGCCCTCGATGCCGCGCGGCCAGGCCGGACGGGCGCGACGGGAGGCGGTCGCGTCCTCGGATCCGTCGGCCGGTCCGGCGGGCAGGCCGCACGCCTCGAAGAGCGGGTCCTCGATCCAGTCGGCGAGGACCGCCAGGTCGTCCAGGGACAGCGCCGGCTGGGCCCGGACGTCCTCCACGGAGACGCCCGCCTCGCCGACCACGGCGAGCGCGTCGACCCGGGCGCCGTCCGCGAACTCCAGCCGGACGTTGAACCACGAGGTGCTGCCCTCCTCCTCCCGCACTTCCCACGCGGGCCACACGGACACCGCGCCATCCGTCGGACAACGATCAGAAAGATTAAAAAAGGATGCTTCTAGCACATACGCAACGTAACCGCATGATCACATTCCATACGAACGGACACGCACGCCCGTCCCGCGCCTGCACCCTGTCAGCCGAGCACCGCCGGTGCGATCCTGGAGACGTCAGCGAACTCCCGTCGTAAGACGTAAGGAGTACCGCCGTGCTGCGTGTCGCCGTCATCGGCTCCGGGCCGAGCGGGGTCTACACCGCCCAGAGTCTCGTCCAGCAGGACTCCGCGGTGCTCGTCGACGTCCTGGACCGACTCCCCTGCCCGTACGGCCTCGTGCGCTACGGGGTCGCGCCGGACCACGAGAAGATCAAGTCCCTTCAGAACAACCTGCGTACGGTCCTGGAGCACGAGCGGGTGCGGTTCCTCGGCGGCATCCAGGTCGGCCCCGGCGGACTGCCGGTCGCCCGGCTGCGGGCGCTGTACCACGCGGTGGTGTACTGCGTCGGCGCCGCCACCGACCGGCATCTCGGGATCCCCGGCGAGGACCTGCCGGGCAGCTGGTCGGCGACGGAGTTCGTGTCCTGGTACAGCGCCCATCCCGACGCGGCCGACGACGGTTTCGTCCGGGGCGCCCGCTCGGCCGTGGTCATCGGGATGGGCAATGTCGCCGTGGACGTGGCGCGGATGCTGGCCCGCGCGACGGCGGAGCTCAGCCCGACCGACATACCGCAGGCGGCGCTCACCGCGCTGGCCGCGAGCCGGGTGACCGACGTCCAGATGGTGGGCCGGCGCGGCCCCTCCCAAGGCCGCTTCACCACCAAGGAACTGCGCGAGCTGGGTGGCTTGCCCGACACCCAAGTCACCGTGGACCCGGGCGAGTTGACCCTTGACCCAGCCTACGTCGACCCTTCCGCGCTGCCTCCGACGCAGCGCCGCAACGTCGAGGTGCTGCGCGGCTGGGCGGCACGGCCGGACGAGGGAACCGCCCGGCGGATCAGGCTGCGTTTCTATCTCCGCCCGGTCGAACTCCTCGCCGAGGGCGGGCGCGTGGGTGCGGTGCGCTTCGAGCGGACGGAGCCGGACGGACACGGCGGGGTGACGGGCACCGGCGAACTCGTGGACATCGAGGCCCAGTTGGTGCTGCGGTCGGTCGGTTATCGCGGAGTCCCCCTGGAGGGGCTGCCGTTCGACCCGGGCAGCGCGACCGTCCCGAACAGCGCGGGCCGCGTCCTACGCGACGGCGTCCCCTCACCCGGCGAGTACGTGGCCGGCTGGATCAAGCGCGGCCCGACGGGCGTCATCGGCACCAACCGACCGTGCGCGAAGGAGACGGTGACATCGCTGCTCGCGGACGCCGCCACGCTCGTACCGAATGGCCTGTCGGTGGATCCGGTCGCCGTGCTCCGGGCCGAGGGGGTCGACCCGGTCCCGTGGCCGGGGTGGCTGGCGATCGAGCGGGCCGAGGCCGCGCTCGGGGCGTCGCTGGGGCGGAGCGTGGTCAAGCTGGCCGACTGGGAATCGCTGCTGGCCGCGGCACGTACGCCGTCCTCCTAGCGGCGCGGGACGGCGCCCTCCTGGCGGGATGATTCGGCGCCCCTCCTGGTGGGATGGGACGGCGCCGGGTGGGCAGACACACATCGGCAACGACCCGGACATCAACAAACTGTTCAAGGCCCTTACGGTCTCGTGCTGTTGGGATGCAATCCCCTGCCGGCGCTCTGGAGTACCCATGACGACTTCCCCCGTCCATCCCGTCGACGAGGTCCCACCTGTGCGGCAGCTCGCCGCCTTCGGTCTACAGCATGTGCTCGCGATGTACGCGGGAGCGGTGGCCGTGCCACTGATCGTGGGCGGTGCGATGAAACTGTCGCCCGCGGACCTGGCGTATCTGATCACCGCCGATCTGCTGGTGTGCGGCATCGCGACGCTCATCCAGTGCGTGGGGTTCTGGCGGTTCGGCGTGCGGCTGCCGATCATGCAGGGCTGTACGTTCGCGGCGGTGTCGCCGATGGTGCTGATCGGGACGACGGGCGGCGGACTGCCCGCGATCTACGGTTCGGTGATCGTCGCGGGGCTCGCGATCGTGCTGCTCGCGCCGGTCTTCGGCAGGCTGCTGCGCTTCTTCCCGCCGCTGGTCACGGGCACAGTGATCCTGATCATCGGTGTCTCGCTGCTGCCGGTCGCGGGCAACTGGGCTGCGGGCGGGGCCGGTTCACCGGACTTCGGGGAGCCGAAGAACCTTGCCCTGGCCGGATTCGTGCTGGCGGTGGTGCTCGGCGTACAGCGGTTCGCGCCTGCCTTCCTGAGCCGGATCGCGGTGCTGATCGGCATCGCCGTGGGCCTCGCGGTGGCGATCCCCTTCGACTTCACCGACTTCGGCGGGGTCGGTGACGCGGACTGGCTGGGCATCAGCACGCCGTTCCACTTCGGGGCACCCACGTTCGAGGCGTCGGCGATCATCTCGATGCTGGTGGTGGCACTGGTCACGATGACCGAGACGACCGGCGACCTGATCGCGGTCGGCGAGATGACCGGGCGCAAGGTCGAGCCGCGCTCGCTGTCGGACGGTCTGCGCGCCGACGGCCTGTCGACCGTCCTCGGCGGCGTCTTCAACACCTTCCCGTACACGGCGTACGCGCAGAACGTCGGGCTCGTCGGCATGACCCGGGTGCGCAGCCGTTGGGTGGTGGCCACCGCCGGCGCCATCCTGGTCCTGCTCGGCCTGCTGCCCAAGCTGGGCGCGGTGGTCGCGGCGATACCGGCACCCGTGCTGGGCGGCGCGGGTCTGGTCATGTTCGGGACGGTCGCCGCGAGCGGTGTACGGACCCTGGCGCAGGTCGACTTCAAGGACAACCACAACCTCACGGTGGTCGCGGTCTCGGTGGCCGTGGGCGTGCTGCCGGTCGGGGTGCCGACGGTCTACGCGAAGTTCCCCGACTGGTTCCAGACGGTGATGAACAGCGGCATCAGCGCGGGCTGCGTGACGGCGATCGTCCTGAACCTGCTCTTCAACCACCTTCCCTCGAAGGGTGGTTCAGTCGCCCCCGAGCCTGAGGGACTGGCTGGCGGCGGCCGCGAGGAGGGCGTCGAGAAGTCCCGGGAAGAGGTCGTCTAGGTCGTCCCGGCGCAGGCCGTTCATCTTGGCCGTGCCCCGGTAGACCTGCCGGATCACCCCAGCCTCGCGCAGCACCCGGAAGTGGTGCGTGGTCGTGGACTTGGTGACGGGCAGGTCGAAGTGCGAACAGGAGAGCTCGTCGCCGTCGGCGGCGAGCTCCCGCACGATGCTCAGCCGCATCGGGTCGGAGAACGCGTGCAGCACGCCTTCGAGCCGGATGTCGTCGCGCACGGGGTGCGGCAGATCCCGACTGCCGGCGGCGGGGGTAGCGGTACTCACGACAGCCATTGTACGAGAGGTCTCGTAGTTTGACACTTCCCGTACTACGATGTCTATCGTACGAACCGTCCCTCGGTCCCGCGAGAACGGAGCAGCTCACCATGAGCTCCCTCTTCCAGCCCTTCACCCTGCGCGATGTCACCATCCCGAACCGGGTCTGGATGCCCCCGATGTGCCAGTACTCGGCGGCGCCGGACGGCCCGGAGGCGGGCGCTCCCACCGACTGGCACTTCGCGCACTACGCCGCCCGCGCGACCGGCGGCACGGGCCTGATCATCGTCGAGGCCACCGCGGTGTCGCCCGAGGGCCGGATCTCGCCGTACGACCTGGGCATCTGGAACGACACCCAGGTCGAGGCGTTCCGCCGGATCACGCGCTTCCTCGTCTCCCAGGGCACGGTCCCCGGCATCCAGCTCGCCCACAGCGGCCGGAAGGCCTCGACCGAGCGCCCCTGGAAGGGCGGTGCGCCGGTCGGGCCGGAGGCGCACGGCTGGCAGCCACTGGGCCCGAGCGCGCTCGCGTTCGCCGACGGCCACCCGGTGCCGACGGAACTGACGGTCGATCAAATCCAGGACGTCGTCCGCCAGTTCGCGGACGCGGCCCGCCGCGCCCTCTCCGCCGACTTCGAGATCGCCGAGATCCACGGCGCCCACGGCTACCTGATCAACTCCTTCCTCTCCCCGCACTCCAACCACCGCACCGACGCCTACGGCGGCTCCTACGAGAACCGCACCCGCTTCGCCCTCGAAGTCGTGGACGCCGTACGGGAGGTCTGGCCGGACGACAAGCCGCTGTTCTTCCGCGTCTCGGCGACCGACTGGCTGGAGGCGGACGGCTGGACGCCCGACGACACCGTCCGCCTCGCCACAGACCTGCACGCCCACGGAGTCGACCTCCTCGACGTCTCCACCGGCGGCAACGCGTCCGGGGCCCGTATCCCGACGGGGCCGGGCTATCAGGTCCCCTTCGCGGCCCGCGTCCGCTCCGAGACCCCGATGCCGGTCGCGGCGGTCGGCCTCATCACCGAGCCCGGACAGGCCGAGAAGATCCTGGCGAACGGCGACGCCGACGCGGTGCTCCTCGGCCGCGAGTTGCTGCGCTCACCGTCCTGGGCACGGAACGCGGCACGAGAGTTGGGCGGCGAGGTGCACGTGCCGGATCAGTACCACCGGTCCGTCTGACCGGCCGCAGGGTCACCCTGCGGTGCAGGCCGTCCCATTGAGCGCGAAGGCGCCCGGCGGCGCACTGTTCCCGGTGTGCGTCGCCTGATACCCCAGCGTCACGCTCGCGTTCGGCGCGATGGTGGCGTTGTACGAGGCATTCGTCGCGGTCACCGAGCCGGAGGCCGGGGCGTACGTGGCGTTCCAGCCGTTGGTGATGGTCTGGCCGGTCGGCAGGGTGAAGGCGAGGTGCCAGCCGTTGATCGGTGTCGTGCCGGTGTTCGTGATCGTGACGGAGGCCGTCAGGCCGGTGGTCCAGGCGTTGGTGGTGGCCGTCACCTTGCAGGCGCCCGGCGGGGGTTGGGGTGCCGGGCCGTCGGCGTCCAGGCCGAAGAAGGTCAGGACGCGGGCGGCCATGCCGTAGGCGTAGAGGTTGTGGCCGGTGCCCTGGAGACTGATCGCCTCGACGGGAGCGCGGTCACCCGTGCCGCCGTAGCGGGTGCGGGTCCAGCCGGTGGCGGGGGTGTCGGTGGCGGCCGGGGTCTGGCCGACGCCGAGCACGTTCGTCCACTGTTTGATCTCCTCCCCGAAGTTGGGGTAGCGCAGGACGTCGTCCGCTGTGCCGTGCCAGAGCTGCATACGGGGGCGCGGGCCGGCGTAGCCGGGGTACGCGCCGCGGGCCAGGTCGCCCCACTCCTGCGGGGTGTGGAGCACGGTGCCGCCCGAGCAGGCACTGTTCCACTCGGAACCGTCGGTGGTGGCGAAGCAGCCGAACGGGACCCCGGAGAAGGCGGCGCCGGCCGCGAACACGTCCGGGTAGTCGCCGAGCAGGACGTTCGTCATCATCGCGCCCGAGGAGATGCCCGTCGCGAAGATCCTCGTCGGGTCGGCCGCGTAGGTCCGGGTGACCCAGTCGACCATCGACTTGATGCCGACCGGGTCGCTGCCGCCGTCCCGGTGCAGTGCCTGCGGCGAGGAGACGTCGAAGCACTTACTGGCTCGCGTGACCGACGGATAGACCACGACGAACCCGAACTGGTCGGCCAGCGAGGCGAATTCGGTGCCCGAGTACATCGCCGGGCCGGATCCCGTGCAGTAGTGCACGGCCACCAGGACCGCGGGGTGCGCGGTGACGCTGCCCGGGACGTACACGTACATCTGCAGGTTGCTGGGGTTGCTGCCGAAGTCCGTGACCTCGGTGAGCGTCGCGGTGGGGACGGCGGCCGGGGACTGGGTGCGGGCGGCGGTCCGTGGCGCGGCCGCGCCGAGGAGTGCGGCCGCCAGTAACGGCACGAGCGCGGCGAAGAGTGCCAGGAGGACCGGCCGCGGCGGTCTCCTCGTAGCGGTGCGGGTGGGTGGGGGCACGTCCATGCTCCTCTCGCGGAAGACAGGCGTTCGTTCGGCATGGTGGCATGGACACGTCCGTCATGGAAGCGCTCCCACGACAGCGCCGAGGGCCGTTTCAGACAGCCCTTGCCATCCACCAGCACAGACGGAACACCTGCTGCGCAAAGCGTTGACTAGAAAGCGCTTGCCCTCTACGTTCCGTTCAGCAGTGTGACCGACCGAGGCCGAGTCGCCGCCAATCGGTCGCGATGCCCGTGCATGTCGTTCAGATTGACGTACATCGATCACGTACACGAACTCGGCACATCTCCCGAAGGGACGCACCCGCATGCGTACTCGCCCCCCACGTGCACATCCGCAAAGATCCGCGCTGGCGACGGCGGCCGTGGCCGCCCTCGCCGTGTCCGCCGCCCTCGCCGCCCCTCAGCCGGCCGCCGCGGCCGAGTCCTCGCCGGTCGGGTTCGGTGCCGGGACCACCGGTGGCGGCAGTGCCACGGCGGTCACGGTGTCGACGCTGGACGCCTTCAAGTCGGCGGTCGCCGGCAGCACTTCGAAAGTGGTCAGGGTGAACGGCCTGATCTCGCTGAGCGGTCAGGTCGACATCGGGTCCAACACCACGGTGCTGGGCGTCGGTTCGGCGTCCGGGTTCACCGGTGGCGGGCTGCGGCTGAAGAAGGTGACCAACGTCGTCGTCCGCAACCTGAACATCAGCAAGCCGGTCGCGCCCGCCGACGGCATCACCGTGCAGGCCTCCACGAAGGTGTGGCTCGACCACAACGCCTTCTCGTCCGACCTCGACCACGGCAAGGACTACTACGACGGCCTGCTCGACATCAATCACGGCTCCGACTACGTCACCGTCTCCTGGAACACCTTCAAGAACCACTACAAGGGTTCGCTCGTGGGCCACAGCGACAACAACGCGAGCGAGGACACCGGGCATCTACGGGTGACGTACCACCACAACTGGTTCGACCGGGTCAACTCCCGTATCCCCGGCCTGCGTTTCGGCACCGGGCATTTCTACGACAACTACGTCGTCGGCGCCTCGACCGCCGTGCACTCGCGCATGGGCGCCCAGATGCTCGTCCAGAACAACGTGTTCCGGGACACCGAGGTCGCCGTGACCACCAACCGGGACAGCGACGTCGACGGCTACGCCAACCTCACCGGGAACGACCTCGGCGGGGCCGCCACCGAGGTCTCGCAGGTCGGCACCTTCACCAGTCCGCCGTACGGCTACACCGTCGAGCCCGCCTCGACCGTCGTCGCCTCGGTGACCGCGGGCGCGGGCACCGGAAAGCTCTGACCACTCCCCCACCTCGGAGAAGGAATCGGGACATGACTTCTTCCATACGGCCACGCGCACTCACCGGCGCGGTGGCGACCTTCGGACTCACGGTTGGCATGCTCATGGCATCCAGCACATTTTCGCCCGCCAGTGCCGCCACCTGGCCCACCGCGAGCGGCAGTCAGGCGGTGACCAAGACCATCTCCGTGTCCGGCACCAAGGACTACGGGATGCTGCGCCTGTACGGCAGCGGCGACCTCGGCAGCGGCGGCCAGGACGAGGACCAGGGGCCGATCCTGGAACTCGCGGCCGGCGCCACCCTCAAGAACGTCATCATCGGCGCGCCTGCCGCCGACGGCATCCACTGCCTGGGCAGTTGCACGCTCCAGAACGTGTGGTGGGAGGACGTCGGCGAGGACGCGGCGACCTTCCTGGGCTCCTCGTCGTCCAACGTGTACACCGTCTCCGGCGGTGGCGCGAAGGAGGCCAGCGACAAGGTGTTCCAGTTCAACGGCGCGGGGACCCTGAACGTCTCCAACTTCGCGGCACAGACCTTCGGTACGTTCGTCCGCTCGTGCGGCAACTGCAAGACGCAGTACAAGCGCACGATCAACCTCAACACCATCGAGGCGACCTACAAGGGCAGCAGGCTCGTCGGCATCAACACCAACTACGGCGACAGCGCGACCCTGAAGAAGATCACCATCGTCGGGGACTCCAGCAAGAAGATCATCCCCTGCCAGAAGTACATCGGGAACAACACCGGCGCCGAGCCGACCACGAACGGCACCGGCCCCGACTCGACGTACTGCAAGTACGCGACCAGCGACATCACCTACAAGTAGGCCGGGTGGTCAATCACCGGGTCCAGCGGGTCCGTCGAAACCGACGGTCCCGAGGGACCCGGTGATCTCGCGTTGGTACTCCGCGTAAGCGGTGCGCAGGGGCTCCCCCGGCCAGTCGGCGGGGAGGAGTTCGGGGGGCAGGACCGGGTCGGCGAGCAGGTGGCGTACGACCGCGGCGAAGGTCGTGAAACGGTCGGCCGGGCGGTCGGCCTCGGCAAGGTGGGTCAGCAGGAAGCGGGCGGTGGCGGACCAGGCGTCCAAAGGCCAGAGAGATGCGGCCAGTTCGGGCGCCGGGCGGTCGGGGCGGGCCGTGTAGGACTGGGCCACGGACTCCAGGTCGGCCGGCAGGGTGCGGTTCAGGTTGGCGGGGCGCAGCCATACTCCCTCGCGCAGTTCCGCGAGGCGCAGGGCGGTCAACCGGGCGCGCAGTTCGGCGCGTTCGGCCGGCTCGCGGCCCGTCGCGGTGATCACCAGCATCTCCCAGTCGCCGTCCCACGCGCGCGTGCGGGGGTGCACGGCCTCGTCCTGGCGGCGCTGGCGGGCGAGGAGTCGGTCGCTGAGCCGGTAGACGGCGTCGGTGCGGCGCAGGTCGCCGGCGGCCACCATGCGGCTGAGGGCGGCCCTGAGCGTGGAGCCGCCGACGCCGAACGGCTCCACCGCGCGGACCAGGTCCTTCACCGCGAGCTGCGGCGGATGCGTGCCCAGCAGCAGGCTCAGCACGACCGACCGCGCGGACAGGGGCCGCAGGCCGGCCTCGCCGGACCGCTCGTCGACGTTCATGCGCATGGTCACGTACCTTACGTGCGGCTTCTTGTTGCATCATTGCTACGACCGTAGAAAAGGTGCAACATGGCCGTATGGTCTCGACACCCGCACCCACATGGCAGCCGCTGAACGCCACGCACGACGTCACCAACCAGCCCCCGCTCCTGGCGCCCTACGACGCCTCCGAGGACACCGCCCTGCTGGAAGGGCTGCGCCGGGAAGGCGCCGGTTGGGCCGAGGAGGGCATCCGGCGGCTCGGTCTGCGGGCCGGCAGCGCCGAGGCCCAGGAGTGGGCCGAGCAGGCCAACACCCACGAGCCGGTGCTGCGCACACACGACCGGTACGGCAACCGGATCGACGAGGTCGACTTCCACCCGAGCTGGCACCACCTGATGCGCGCCTCGATCGCCGAGGGCCTGGCCGGCGCACCGTGGGCGGACGCGCGGCCCGGGGCCCATGTGGCCCGCAGCGCGGGCGGGTTGGTGTGGGGGCACACCGACGCCGGACACGGCTGCCCTACGTCGATGACGTACGCGGCCGTCCCCGCCCTGCGCGCCCAGCCGGAGCTCGCCAAGGTCTACGAACCCCTGCTGACCGGCCGCGAGTACGAGCCCGAACTGCGGGTGCCGACACAGAAGTCGGGGCTGCTGGCCGGCATGGGGATGACGGAGAAGCAGGGCGGCTCCGACGTCCGTACGAACACGACCGCGGCGACGCCGACGGCCGAGCCCGGCGTGTACACCCTGCGCGGGCACAAGTGGTTCACGTCGGCGCCGATGTGCGACGTCTTCCTGGTCCTGGCGCAGGCGCCGGAGGGTCTTTCGTGCTTCCTGGTGCCGCGGATCCTGCCCGACGGCAGCCGCAACACCTTCCGTATCCAGCGCCTCAAGGACAAGCTGGGCAACCGCTCCAACGCCTCCTCCGAGCCGGAGTTCGACGGGACCGTCGCCTGGCTGGTCGGACCCGAGGGACGCGGGGTCAAGACGATCATCGAGATGGTCAACTGCACCCGTCTCGACTGCGTGATGATGTCCGCGACCCTGATGCGCAAGACGCTCGTGGAGGCGGGGCACCACGCGCGCCACCGCAGCGCGTTCGGGGCGCGGCTGCTCGACCAGCCGCTGATGCGCAACGTGCTGGCCGATCTCGCGCTGGAGTCCGAGGCGGCCACGACGCTCACCCTGCGGCTGTCCGGGGCCGCCGACCGTGCGGTGCGCGGGGACGCGGGCGAGGCGGCCTTCCGTCGGATCGCGACCGCCGTCGGCAAGTACTGGGTCACCAAGCGCGGTCCGGCCTTCACCGCGGAGGCCCTGGAGTGCCTCGGCGGCAACGGCTACGTGGAGGAGTCGGGCATGCCCCGCCACTACCGCGAGGCTCCGCTGCTGTCGATATGGGAGGGCTCGGGCAACGTCAACGCGCTGGACGTGCTGCGGGCGCTCCGGCGCGAGCCCGGCACGGCCCAGGCGTTCTTCGACGAACTCGCCCTGGCCCAGGGCGCGGACGCCCGGCTGGACGCCGCCGTGACGCGCCTCGAGAACCTGCTGGTGAACGGTTCCGAGACCGGCGCACGCCGACTGGTGGAGCACATGGCCCTCACCCTCCAGGCCTCCCTCCTGGTCCGGCACGCCCCGCCCGCGGTCGCCGACGCCTTCTGCGCGACCCGGCTGGGCGGCGACTGGGGGCACTCCTTCGGCACCCTGCCCGACACCGCCGATCTGGGCGCGATCCTGGACCGCGCGCGGCCCGCGGACTGAGTAATTTCCGGCTGCCTGAGCGCAGTTGGCGCAGAGTCATCTCCCGATTCCGCTTCGTTGTCAGTGCGGTGGTGCAGACTCACGAAGAGGAGGCACATCTTCGGGGGAGGACTACGTGTTCAGCGGGATCGACGAGGTCGACTGGGCCTCGATGCGGCATGCCTACGGCAGCGCCGAGGACGTGCCCGGACTGCTGAGGGGGCTGGCCTCCGCCGACCCCGCCGAGCGGGAGACCGCGCTCGACGCGATGTACGGCGGGGTGCACCACCAGGGTGACGTGTACGACTCGACGCTGGCCTGCATTCCGTTTCTCCTCGAACTCGTGGCGAACGAGGCGGTGCGGGAGCGGTCCGGCATCGTGGAGTTGCTCGTCAGCATCGGGCAGGAGGGCGAGCCCCGGGAGGAGATCGCCGACGACGCCTACGCGATGGCGTGCACCGCGGTCCGCGCGGGCGCCGAGGTCTTCGCCCGGCTGACGGCGGATCGGGACGCCGGGGTCCGGCGGACGTCGGCGGTCGCGCTCGCGCGGTTCCACGACGAACCGGCGCGCGTACTGGGCCTGTTGCGCGAGCGGATCACCGTGGAGCGCGACGACCGGGTGCTGCTCGCGCTCGCCGAGAGCCTGGGCGTCCTCGCCCGCCGGCACCCCGGGCACGCGGCCGACGCGGTGGACCTCCTGGCCGTCCAGAGCGCGCCGCCGTTCGGCCCGGGACTGCGGCTGGCCGCGCTGGGACAGCTCGCCGGCTGTGCGCCCGACCGGCTCCCGGCCGACCTGGTGCCCACCGTCGTACGACTGCTGCGGGACCGGTCCGAGCGGCCGCCGTGCCGGTCGGAGGAGCCCGACCGGCCCGACACCGACACCCTCATCGGCAAGCTGCGGAAGCTGCGGCCCTTGGACGAGGAGGGTGCGCAGTTGCTGCGCACCCTGCACACCGCGCTCGACGGGCGGGTGGCCGACCGGATCGCCCTGCTGGCAGGCCAGTTGAGCAGTCCGTCCACGACCGACCGGTGCAACGCGGTGTGGATGTCGTCGGGGCTGCTGCGGGGTTGGCGTGCCGACTACCGGAAGCTCGTGACGCTCATCGGCGCCCAACTGACCACTCCGGACGACCGGTTGCGGGAGGCCGCGGAGTCCGTCCTCGGTGATCTCTTCGCGCTGGCCGCCCCGGCCGCCGACCACCTCCTCGCGCTGGTGACCTCCCGCCCCGAGCTGCGGGTACGGCAGTGGCAGCACGGGGCGCCGACCGTGGGCGAGGCGGTCAAGTCCCTGGCCAGGACCGGGGATCCGCGGGCCGTGTCCGTCCTGGCGGAGATGCTGGACGCGCCCGTCGTGCCGGACGAGCTGGGGAACCTGATCGTCCATCTGGGCCCCGCCGCCGCTCCCCTCGCCCCCGAACTGCGGCGCAGGCTCGGCGCCGTGCCACTCGACTCGCGCCGGGCCTACGAGCAGGGGGCGCCGCTGCTGCACGCGCTCACGGCGCTGCGCGACACGCGGTGCGTGCCCGAGGTGCTGCGCCTGCTGCTGGGCATGCCCGACGAACTGCCGGTCCGCGACGTGGTGGTGAAGACCGCGGTGGAGACGCTCGGGGCGTTCGGGCCGGCCGCGCGGGAGGCGATACCCGCGCTGCGGAGGCTGTTGGACACGGAGTCCGCGATCGCCGCGGCGGAGGCCCTGTGGCTGGTGGAGGGTGACGCGTCCGCCGTACTGCCCGTGCTGAGGCGGGAGTTGGCGGACGGTCGCGGGTTCCGGCCACGGGCGGCGGCCGGGGCGCTGGGGCTGCTGGGCCCGGCGGCTCACGCCGCGTTGCCCGAGCTGTACCCCATGACCAGGTCCGACGACTTCTGGGAGCGGCTGGACGGCGCGTGCGCCGTGTGGCGGATCAGCGGCGACCCGGACGTGGCCGTCCCGCTGCTCCGGGCGGCCTGGGCCCGGAACCCCGACACGCGCTGCGCAATCGCCGCGTGCGTCGCCGACCTGGGCCCGGCGGGCACGCCCTTCCATGACCTGCTGCGCACGGAGTTGGCGGAGACACGTCGCCATCAGGACCCGACCGCCAGATACGGCAGCGAGGTGTACCAGGACGAACGGTTGTTGCGGATCTGCCGGGGAGTGCTGCGGGACGCGTAGCGGTCAGGTGTCCCCGTCGGCCCTGGTCTTGCGCCCCCACAGGGGGTCGAAGCCGGCCCATTCGGCGTCCCACTGGGCCATGCGGCGGCGCTCCAGACGGCCACAGAGCATGCGGCCGCCGACGAACGGGACCAGGGCGGCGCCCGCCCCTACCAGGACGCCGATGAGCGAGGCTCTCAGTTGGGCCTCGGCGGCGGTGGCGGGCTTGGTGACCAGGCGGCCCTGCGGATCCGTCCACACGGTGACCTCGGTGCCGGCGGTGCTGCCCGGGCGGACCCTGACCTGACCGGTGTGCCGGGAGCCGTCGGGGGCGGTCCAGCGCACCTTGCCCCACACTCTGTCGCCGCTCGCCGCGCCGGAGCGCGCGGCTGCCGTACCGGGCGCCTTCTCGGTGAGGTGTCCCTCGACGGCATGCCACTCGACGCGCTCACGCGCCAGACCCTGCTCGACGGAATGGGTTGCCGCGAGGCCCGCCAGCACCCCCGCGAGAACGGTGAACAGGAAGGTGCCGAGCACCACCCAGGCCTCCACCGCGTCGGCGCGGCGCTTGAGCGGATTGCGCCGCCAGCGCCAGAGCCACACCTTCGGACCACGGAACGCCATCGAAGGCATCCTCCTCATGAGCGCACGACCATCCAGACCGTCCTCCCATACGCGCGAAGGCCGCTGGATGCTCAGGTCGAGTCCCCCAGGCGACGGTCGCACGAGAGGTCCCGCTCGCGCAGGCGTCTGCGTGAAATCGCCCGCGCGACTGGCCGAAAAGGATCGGCCGCGGTGCCGCGTCAAGCCGCCGTGACCCCTCTGACCTGTGGTGATGACACGTCCGGGGGTGACTGTCAGTGGTGGGGTGCAGACTGGCAGGTGTCTGGGACAAAGACGTCGCGGAGGTGATCGGCATGACCGAGGTACTACTCGCCGTGGGCACGCGCAAAGGTCTGTTCATCGGGCGGCGGCGCGGTGGCGCATGGGAGTTCGACGAGAGCCCGTACTTCAACGCGCAGGCCGTGTACTCGGTCGCCGTCGACACCCGCGGCGACCGGCCGCGCCTGCTGGCCGGCGGGGACAGCTCCCACTGGGGCCCGTCGGTGTTCCACTCCGACGACCTGGGCCGCACGTGGACCGAACCGGCGCAGCCCGCCGTGAAGTTCCCCAAGGACACGGGCGCTTCCCTGGAGCGGGTGTGGCAGTTGCACCCGGCGGCCGCTGAGGCGGACGTGGTGTACGCGGGTACGGAACCGGCCGCGCTGTACCGCTCGGAGGACCGTGGGGAGACGTTCGAGTTGGTCCGGCCGCTGTGGGAGCACCCCACCCGCTCCAAGTGGGTGCCCGGCGGCGGCGGTGAGGGTCTGCACACCGTGCTCACGGACGAGCGCGATCCGCAGGCCGTGACGGTCGCCGTCTCGACGGCCGGCGTGTTCCGCACCGCCGACGGCGGCGCGAGCTGGGCGCCCTCCAACTCCGGTGTCGCGGCGGTGTTCCTGCCGGATCCGAACCCGGAGTTCGGGCAGTGCGTGCACAAGATCGCCAAGGACGCGGCCGACCCGGACCGGCTGTATCTGCAGAACCACTGGGGTGTCTACCGCAGCGACGACGCCGGCGCGCAGTGGAAGGACATCGGCGCGGGCCTGCCCTCCACGTTCGGCTTCGCGGCGGCCGCCCACCCGCACCGCGGCGACACGGCGTACGTGTTCCCGATCACCGCCGACGCGGACCGGGTGCCCGCCGACCGCCGGTGCCGGGTCTTCCGCACGGCCGACGCCGGCAAGAGCTGGGAGCCCCTGACGGCGGGGCTGCCCCAGGAGGACCACTACGGCACCGTGCTGCGCGACGCGCTGTGCACCGACGACGCCGACCCGGCGGGCGTGTACTTCGGCAATCGCAACGGCGAGGTGTTCGCCTCGTCCGACGACGGCGACAGCTGGCGGCAGTTGGCCTCCCATCTGCCGGACGTGCTGTGCGTGCGGGCCGCGGTGGTCGGATGAACCAGACGGGGGTGAATCAGGCGGGGGTCAGTCAGCCGGGGGTCAATCAGGCGAGGGGAACTGCCGGTCGGGCACCGGGCGTTGGCCATCGGTTGATCTCCACGGTCGTTACGGCAGTAGGGTGACGCCCGTGGCACCACGACCGTTGCATGAAATCGTCGAAGCGGGCTGGGCGCAGGCCCTCGAACCCGTCGCCGGAAAGATCGCCGAGATGGGGGACTTCCTGCGCGCGGAGATCGCCGCCGGGCGCACCTATCTACCGGCCGGACCGAACGTCCTGCGGGCCTTCCAGCAGCCCTTCGACGACGTAAGGGTCCTGATCGTCGGACAGGATCCGTACCCGACACCGGGGCATGCGGTGGGGCTGTCGTTCTCGGTGGCGCCCGAGGTGCGTCCGCTGCCCGGCAGCCTCATCAACATCTACCGGGAGCTGAACACCGACCTGGGCCTGCCCCAGCCCGCCAACGGCGATCTGACGCCGTGGAGCAGCCAGGGCGTACTGCTGCTCAACAGGGCGCTCACCACGGCCCCGCGCAAGCCGGGCGCGCACCGTGACAAGGGCTGGGAGGCGGTCACCGAGCAGGCGATACGGGCCCTGGCGGCGCGCGGCAAGCCGCTGGTGTCCATCCTGTGGGGGCGTGACGCGCGCAATCTGCGCCCCTTGCTCGGCAATCTGCCGTCGGTGGAGTCCGCGCACCCGTCCCCCATGTCGGCCGACCGCGGCTTCTTCGGGTCCCGTCCCTTCAGCCGGGCCAACGACCTGCTGATCGGGCAGGGCGGACAGCCGGTGGACTGGCGCCTGCCGTGACCGGCGGGGCGAGCGGCGGACCGGGTCCCGGAGCGGGCCGGGCCGGTGTCCTCGCCGTCGACTCCGGAGGCTCGGGCCTGCGGGTCGTGGTCGCGACCGGCGACGGGACGGTCCTGGCCCGGCGCGAGTCGCCGGAGCCTGTGCGCACGGGGGCACGGGGGATCGACCCCGGGCATCTGATGGAGCAACTGGCGCCCATGGTGCGGGTGTTGCTCGCCGAGAGCGGAGTGACCGAGCTGTGTACGGCTGCCGTCGGTGCCGCCGGGCTCGCCACCCTGGGCGACGCCTTGCGCGCCGAGCTTCCGGTCGCCCTGTGGCGGGAGTTCGGGGTCCGGACGGTCGCGCTCGCCGCCGACGCGGTCACCGCGTACACGGGAGCACTCGGCGCGCACCCCGGTGCCGTGGTCGCCGCCGGCACGGGTCTGATCGCCGTCGGCACCGATCTGAACAGCTGGAGTCGCGCGGACGGCTGGGGGCATCTGCTGGGCGACTGCGGCAGCGGTGCCTGGATCGGGCGGGCCGGTCTCGAGGCGGCACTGCGCGCCTACGACGGACGGCCCGGTGGATCGGAGGGGCTGCTGGCAAGGGCCGAGAAGCTGTTCGGCCCCGCTTCAGGGCTGCCGGGCCGGGTCTACCCCCGCTCGGACCGGCCCGCCGTCCTCGCCTCCTTCGTGCCCGAGGTCGCCGCCCGCGCCGAGCAGCACGACCCCGTGGCCATGGGCATTCTGCGTTCGGCGGCCCGGCACATGGTCGAGTCCGCGGCCGCGGTGTGCCCGACCGGGGGCGAGCCCCGGATCGCCTTCACCGGGGGCCTGTTCAGGATGGGCGAGCCGCTCCTCGTACCGCTGGCCGAGGAGTTGGCGAGCGCGCTGCCGTCCGCGCTGCGCGTGACGGCCGCCGGCGACCCCCTGACGGGGGCGGTGCGGATCGCTGCCGACCTGGCGGCGGGGACGCTCACCCTGCCGGGTGACGCGGCGATGTTGTCCGTGGTCACCACCCCGGGCGAGTGATCGACAGCGGCCGATCACTTCCGATTCGTACGTAACTCATCAGACAAAACCGGACGGATACCGCTCACCTGCACCCTCCCCGAACAGGGGAGCCCAGGAAGCCAGTAACATGCGACGCCATGAGCTCCCCCACTGGGCCCGCGTCCGGCCTGCCAGTACGAATGCCGCGACCTCGCCAGGCCGGGCGGCACCGCCGTCCCGAGCCGCTGGCTGCTCCCGAGGGCGCGCCCGCGCTCGTGCTCGCCGTGCCGGGCACGCCCAGCGCCGGCACGCGCAGCCTCGCCGAGGAGGTCGTGAGCATCGCGCGCTCCGAGCTGCCCGGCCTGGACGCCCGCATCGGTTACCTGGACGGTGACGACGCGGAGTTCCCCACCCTGCAGGCCGTGCTCGTGCACGCCGCCGAAGAGCGCTCCGCCCGGTTCGAGCAGGCCAAGGCCGCCGGACTGGACGTCAAGGAGCCCGACGGCCCCGTCGGCGTCGTCGTACCGCTGCTGGCAGGACCGGACAGCGCGCTGCTGCGCCAGGTCCGCCAGGCCGTGATGGACAGCCGCGTCGCGGCCGACCTCACCGATGTGCTGGGCCCGCACCCGCTGCTCGCCGAGGCGCTGCACGTGCGGCTGTCGGAGGCCGGTCTGGCCCGCGCCGACCGCGCCCGGCTGTTCACCGTGGCGACCGCGGCGGACGGCATCGTCCTGGCCTCCGTGGGCGGCGACGAGGCCGTGCAGGCGGCCGGGATCACCGGCATGCTGCTCGCCGCGCGCCTGGCCGTGCCGGTGATGGCGGCGGCCCTGGACCAGGAGGGCTCGATCGCGGCCATCGCCGAGCAGCTGCGCTCCTCGGGTTCGCAGCAGCTGGCGCTCGCGCCGTACCTGATAGGGCCGGAGATCGACCCGGGTCTGATCGAGGCCGCGGCCAAGGAGGCGGGCTGCTCCGCCGCCGAGGCGCTCGGTCCGTACCCGGCGATCGGCAAGCTCGCTCTGTCCAAGTACACGTCGGCCCTGGGCATCGTCCCGCCGCAGCCGCAGGGCGCGCCGGTCCGCTGACGCGCGGGCACGGCCGCAGGAACGCCGAAGGGCCCGCTCCCGAACACCGGGACGGGCCCTCGGCATGCCGGGGGCGGTTCGCCTGCCGGTGTCAGTCGAAGATCACGCAGGACGCGGCCGGCACCCGGAGCGAGCCCTCGTGGCGCGGCAGGCCCGTGGCCGGGTCGACGGCGTACCAGGACACATCGCCGGAGCGCTCGTTGGCGACGTACAGGAATCCCTCCGACTCGGCGAGCGCGCGGGGCCAGTGGCCGCCGCAGGGGACCGTGCCGATCAGCCGGAGTTCCGCGCCCTCGACGGCGAAGGTGGACAGGACGTCCTCGCCGCGGGTGGCGGTCCAGACGAAGCGGCCGTCGGGTGCGGCGACGATCCCGGAGGGATAGGCGTCGCCGGCCGGGGCCCCGGGGAGCACCTGGGCCTCGGTGAGCGGCTTCAGGGAGCCGTTCTCGGCGTCCCAGCGGCACACGGTGACGGTCGGGGTGAGTTCGTTGAGGACGTACGCGTAGCCGCCGCCCGGGTGGAAGGCCAGGTGGCGGGGTCCGGAGCCGGGGCGCAGGGCGATCTCGCGGTGCAGTTCGAGGGCGCCGTCGCGCAGCGCGCACACCCGTAGCGAGTCCGTGCCGAGGTCGACGCTGACCGCCCAGCGCCCGCTCGGGTCGGGCTGCACCTGGTGGGCGTGCGGCCCCTGTTGGCGGCGCGTGTGCGGACCGGAGCCGGTGTGCCGCAGGACGCCGGAGGGGGCCGGTGCGAGGGTGCCGTCGGCGCGCACGGGGACGGCGGTGACGCTGCCCGAGCCGTAGTTGGCGGTCAGGACGTGGCCGGCGAAGACGCTGAGGTGGGTGGGCTCCTGCCCGCCGACCGGCACCGCAGGTCCGACCCGCTCGGGCCGCGGCCCGCTCACCCGGTACGCGGCGACCGCGCCCTGCGCCGTCTCGCTGACCGCGTAGAGGGTGTTCCCGCCGGGTGCCAGGGCCAGATACGACGGGTCGGGCACGCCGTCGACGCTGCTCAGGGCGATCAGCGCACCGCCCCTCGCGGCCACGGCCGCCGTCACGATCCCGGGCCCCCCGGCCGCCGTGAACGATCCGATGAAGGCCCTGCGCCGCCGCCCGCCGCCGTCTGTCACCGCTGTCCCCTCTCGGTCCTGTGCCGTCGGGGCGACGTTAGCAGTCGATCATGAGCGGTCTAGACCATGTTCGGCCGATCTCACTGGCCGGTCCTCGTCTCTCACTGGCTGGCCCTCGTCGGGGCCCGTCGGAGCGAGGGGACTCATACGGGGCCCAGGTGCCTGCCGGGTACGGCTCAGGCGCCGACCAGCGGTGAGCCCGACGGCGTCCGCAGCGGGGCGGCCAGTTCCGCCAGGGCCCGCTCCAGGCCGTGCAGGTGGGCCAGGGCCGGTTCCACGGCACTCGCCGGGGAGTGGTGCGCGGTGGTCTTCTCGGTGCCACCCGCGGTGAGCGCCTCGACCGCGGTCTCCACCCGCCGGCACGCGGCGGCGAGGCGCGCGTCGTGGGAGGCCTCCGGGTCGGCGGCGACGGCGACCAGGCCGCGGATCTCGCGGGCGCAGTCGTCGAGCAGGGCCAGCACCCGGCGGGCCCGGCGCTTGCGGCCGAGCATCGGGTTGAGCGGGTGCACGAGGGGCGCGACGGACAGGCGTACGCGAGCGACCAGTTGCTCCAGTTCGGCCACGCGCGGGGCCGGGTCGGCGGTCGGGGAGCCGGCCAGGCGGGCCGCGGCCTCGGCGGTGCAGGCGTGGACGCAGCGCAGCGCCCGCTGGATCCAGGCGTGGGTCGTGGTGTGCGTGGTGACCGGCAGGACGAACAGCACAGCGAGTACGGCGCCCAGCGCCCCGACGCCGGTCTCCGCGAACCGGAGGGCCAGCAGGCCGGGGTTCAGGACACCGAGCAGGCCGTAGAGCAGCTCGGCCAGCAGGGTCACCCAGAGCATCATCCAGGTGTACGAGACGGCGGCCGTGTAGAAGATGCCGAAGACACAGACCGCGAGGAGGGCGGCCGAGGGAACGGGCGCTCCGCCGACGGGGACCGCTACGAGCAGGCCGAGCCCGATGCCGATCACCGTGCCGAGGACCCGGCGGAAGCCGCGGACCAGGGTCTCGCCGCGCGAGGCGGTATTGACGAAGATCCACCAGGTGGCGCCGACGGCCCAGTACCAGCGCTGCCCGGACACCAACTGCCCGACGACCAGGGCGAAGCCGGCGCCCGTGGCCGCCTGCACCGCCTGGCGGGTCGTCACCCGCGCGAGGCCGGTGCCGGACGGCGGGGCGGGTACGGGGGCCGGGGGCAGTCGGCGTTCGTAGCACCAGAGGCCGAAGCGCACCGCCGCCGCGGTGAGCACCGACAGCACGACGGCCGCGTACAGCTGGGGCAGTTGGTCGGTGGTGGCGTGCAGGAACTGCGCCACGAAGAATGTCATGAAGGCGAACACGCCGAGGCTGTGCCCGCGCGGGCCCCAGCGGCGCGCGTACACGCCCGCGCCGACGACGGCGAGGAAGGTGAGGTCGCGGGCCACGGGACGGTCGTGCAGTTCGGCCGCGACGGCGAGCACCGGCAGGCCGACGGCCGGCAGCAGCGCGGTGGTGAGGGCCTGGGCGCGGACCGTGGCGTCCGTGACGGTGAACAGGGCGAGCAGCGCGGCGAGGCCGCCGGTGACGGCGCCGACGAGCGAGTGCCCGGCGAGGCCGCAGACGAGGACCGCGAGCCCGATGCCGAGGACGGCCCGGGCGGCGAACCGCAACCGTGCGCGCCCCGGGTCCGGCGCCACGAACACCCTCTTCAGCACGGCCACCCCGCCCCTGGACGCCGGCTGGTCACCGGCATGGAAAAGGCGCCGCGGAGGTCCGCAGCGCCATCGACGGGACCATCACAACATCAATGAGGCGGGTGGCTCAAGTGACCTTCGTTCCGCTGGGCCATTGGCTCAGTCTCCCTTGGATGGGCCATTGGTACAGTCTCACGTCATGAGCGTGGACGACCTCGACACCCGCATCCTGAGGCTGCTCCTGGAGCAGCCGCGCACCAGCGTGCGCGAGTACGCCCGTCTGCTCGGCGTCGCGCGCGGCACGCTCCAGGCACGCCTGGACCGGCTGGAGCGGGACGGGGTGATCACCGGTACGGGCCCCTTCCTGTCCCCCGCCGCGCTGGGCCACCCGGTGCTCGCGTTCGTGCACATCGAGGTCACGCAGGGGCATCTCGACGACGTGGGGGACGCGCTGGCCGCGGTGCCCGAGATCGTCGAGGCCTTCTCGATCACGGGTGGCGGGGATCTGCTGACCCGGGTCGTGGCGCGGGACAACGCCCACCTGGAGGACGTGATCCAGAAGCTGATCAGCATGCCGGGTGTCGTCCGCACCCGTACCGAGGTGGCCCTGCGCGAGCGGGTGCCGCATCGGCTGCTGCCGCTGGTCGAGTCGATCGGGCGCGCGGCCGGAAAGTGACCTCTCCCTGACCGGGGACGTCGTCCCGTACGCCGCCGTGCGGGCCGACGTACGGGAGGTCGCCGCCGCGGGCTGCTCCTGCGGGGAGGCCGGTCGCAGTTCGCCGCGCGGGACCGGCGCGGCGGCCGCGGCTGTCCGACCGTCCGGCGGCGCCGGAGGGGAGGCGTCGCCGATCGGTCGGGGTCCGTCAGCTCGGGCGGATGTTCTGGTTGAGGCGGAAGACGTTCTCCGGGTCGTAGTCGGCCTTGATGCGGGCCAGTCGGTCGTAGTTGCCGCGGTAGCTGGCGCGGACCCGCTCCTGGCCCTCGTCCATCATCATGTTCACGTAGGCGCCGCCCGCGGAGTACGGGTGCAGGGCGTCGAAGTAGTCGACGGTCCAGCGCTTGACGAGGTCGGCGTTGGCCGGGTCGGGGTCGACGCCGGCGTAGACGGAGGCCCAGCGCGCGCCGCGGTAGGCCCAGGGCGTGTCGTCGGGGCCGACGTCGTGGGCGGCGCCGTCGATCGGGTAGAGGTGCATGGTCGACTGGACCGTGGGTACCTCGGCGCCGAACTTGGCGTGCAGGTCGACGGCCTCGTCGGGGATCTCGTTGACGAAGTCGGCGCGCCAGTACCACTGGTGGCCGGGCGGGTAGAGCCCGTCGAACATGGACTGCAGGTCGGGATGGGGCATCGGGCCGACGGCGTGCAGCAGCGGTGCCGGGAGCGCGTCGAGCAGCGGGGCCATCTCCCGGGCGGCCGCTTCCATGTCGTCGCCGGTGTAGCACCACACGACGCCCGCGGTCTTGCGGAGTTGGATCTCCTCGGGGAACGGCGGGGCCGGCGGGACGGTGCCGTGCAGGAAGAAGCCGTTGAGCTCGCGGGGCGCGTTCGGGAGGAAGTCCCGGTAGGCGGTGAGAACTTCGGCGCTGATCTCGACCGGCCAGAAGGTCGGCCCGGCGATGACGGTGCTGATCTCGTGCAGCCGGAAGACGAAGGACGTGACGACGCCGAAGTTGCCCCCGCCGCCGCGGACCGCCCAGAACAGGTCGGTGTTCTCGTCGGCGCTCGCGCGGACCTGCCGGCCGTCGGCGAGGACCACGTCGGCGGCGAGGAGGTTGTCGATGGTCAGCCCGCACCTGCGGGTGAGGTGGCCGAGCCCGCCGCCGGTGGCGATGCCGCCGACCCCGGTGGTGGAGACGATGCCGCTGGGGGTGGCCAGGCCGTGCGCGTTGGTCGCGCGGTCCACCTCGCCCCAGACGCAGCCGCCGCCGACCCGGACCGTGCGGGCCTCGGGGTCGACGTGGATCTCCTTCAACGGTGACAGGTCGGCCACCACTCCCCCGTCGACGGTGCCGAGTCCGGCGCCGTGGTGACCGCCGCCGCGCACCGCGAGCGGCAGGGACTGGGCGCGTGCGAAGCCGATCACACGGGCGACGGCGTCCGCGTCCGCGCAGCGGGCGATCAGGGCGGGCCTGCGGTCGATCATCGCGTTGTAGACGGCGCGGGCCTGCTCGTAGCCGGAGTCCTCGGGCCCGATCAACTCCCCTGTGAACCCGGCCAGTTCCCTGCGTGCCGCTTGAGCGGGTGTACTGGACATGCGATATCCCCCGTTTGTTCGGTGTCGGGTCGATCTGCACGTTCTACTCGTGTTGCGCACCCCCGGGCATCCGTACGGGTCACCTAGCTCGGGCCCTTCGGCTACCTACGTTTCGCCCGCGGCCTCGTCCCTCGCGGTACCTACGTCTCGCGCTCGGACAGGAGGCCGAGCTGCGCGGCACGGACGGCCGCGTGGCGCCGGGTCGGCGCGTCCAGCTTGTCGAGGACGGCTCGTACGTGGTTGTCGACCGTGCGGACGGACACGACCAGGCGGGCGGCGATCTCGGAGTTGGTCAGGCCCTCGGCGAGCAGCCGCATGACCTGGAGCTGGCGGTCGGTGAGACCCGCCGGGTTGCCCCGGGTCGCCGCGAGGGGACCGCGCGGGATGCGGCGGACGCCGAGGCGGCGGAGCTCGGTGCGGACGAGGCGGGCCAGCGGTTCGGCGCCGAGGGCGTCGAGTTCGGCCAGGGCGGTGAGCTTGTCGGCGGGGTGCGGGCTCTCGGCGACGGCGGCGGCGTGCTCGTAGGGGCAGCCGGCCGCCTGCCAGATCGACGCGGCCTCCCGCCAACGCCCGCGGGCCTGAAGGGCGTACGGATGCTGCGAGTCGTCGTCCACCGGTACGGGGTGCCCGGATTTGCCGAGCCAGTACGCGAGTTCGGCGCCGTAGGGGATGCCGGTGAGGTGGCGGGCCTCGGCGTGGACCGGGGCGGCGGCCTCGGCCACGGCGTCGTGGTCGCCGCGCAGCCAGGCCGCTTCCGCCAGCGCGGCCGCCACGGGTCCGGCGCGCTGGAGTTCACGGGTGCGTACGGCGATCTCCTGGGCCTCGGTGAGGAGTTCGTCGGCGCCGGGGCGGCCGCAGCGGGTGCGGATGCGGGCGAGGACGGTCAGCGCGGGACAGCGGGCGGGGAGGAAGTCGTGCATCCCGAACTCGGCGTGCCGCTCGGCCTCCTCCCAGTCGGCGGCGGCGAGCCGGCGGATGGCGAGTTCGACGTGCAGGTAGGTGAGGAAGCCGAAGTGCTCGGCGCGTTCGGCGAGTTCCATGGCCGGGGGCAGCAGGCGGTCGGCCTCCGCGTACTGGAGGTTGTCCAGCAGCGTCCAGATGAGGTTGGCGTAGGAGCGGCAGGCGTGCTCGACCTCGCCGGCGGCGAGCGCGACGTCGAGGCTCTCCTCCACCTGCTTGCGCCCGCCGGGGTCGCCGCCCCGCCAGCGGGCCATGCCCACGTTGTTGAGGGCGTGCGAGAGGATCGCGGTGTCCTCGGTCCGGCGGGCCAGGGCGATGGCGCGCTCGGCGTGGGCGACGGCCTCGGGGTAGCGGTCGGACAGCATGCGCAGTTGGGCGATGTTGCTGACGGCGAGGGCCAACAGCCGCTCGTCGCCCGCCTGTTCAAGGACGGCGACGGCCTCGCGGGCGGCTTCCTGTGCCTCGCCGGCGTCGCCGGCCCACCAGTGGATCCGGGACAGCCAGCGCAGGTCGGCGCCGAGGGCGAGGGTGTCGCCGAGGGAGCGGCGCAGGGCGACCGCCTCGCGCTGGGCGGCGACGGCGGCGGCCGAGTCGGCGATGGTGTAGCTCTCCACGGCGTAGCGTTCGAGCAGGTCGGCGAGTTCGGCGGGGCCGTAGCGCTGCCGTCGGCGCAGGACGAGCCGGAGTTGGGCGGCGGCCTCGCGGTGGGCGCCGGCTCCGGCGGCATCTCGGGCCGCGTCGGGGCCGTAGCGGGCGATGGCGTCCTGGTCGCCGGCCTGGGCGGCGTGATGGACGATGCGGGCCGCGTCCGAGCCGGGCCGGGCGATCAGGGCCGCGAGGGCGTTGCGGTTGAGGTCGATGCGCCGGGCGGCGGGCAGGGAGTCGGCGACCGCCCGCCGGATCAACTCGTGCCGGAAGGCGACCCGTTCCGGCTCGACCGTCAGCAGTCCGCGCTGTTCGGCCGCCACCAGCGCGGCCACTCCGTCGGTCAACAGCGCGTCAATCAGCGGGCGTTCGACCGCCGAGGGCACGACGGCGAGCTGCTCCAGCGCGTCCACGGTGGCGGGTTCGAGACCGCGCAACCGCGCCAGGACGGCGTCGACGACCGTCGGGGGCACTCCCCCGGTACCGCCGGCCGCCACGACCTCGGCGACGAAGAAGGGGTTGCCCGAGGTCACTTCGTACACCTGCGCAGGATCGAGCCGGCCGGCCGAGCTGAGCGTGCGCACCGCGCTCAGCGAGAGCCGGGCCAGTGGCAGGCGGTGCACGCGGGGTGCGCGGGACACCTGGCCCAGGAGGTGACGCAGGGGGTGGCCGCGGCTCAACTCGTCGTCCCGGTAGGTGAGGACGAGCAGCGCGGGCAGCCGTTCCATGCGCCGGACGAGGAAGCGCAGGGCGTCCAGGGAGGCCTCGTCGGCCCAGTGCACGTCCTCGACGACGAGTACGGCGGGGTGGGGGGTGCCGGCCAGTTCGGCGTGCAGCGCCTCGTAGACGCGGTGGCGGTCGCCGCCGTCGGTGACGGCGCGGGCGAGTTCGGCGCCGACGCTGCCGACGAGGTCGCGGAACGGGCCGAGCGGCCTGCTGGTGGCCAGGTCGTCGCACTGTCCGACCAGGACGCGGGCATGGGGCGGCAGCAGGTCCGGCATGGCCTTCACCAGGCTGGACTTGCCGATCCCCGCCTCGCCGAAGACGAGCGCCACGGAACCGGCACCGCCCGCCGCCTGCCGTGCGGCCGCGGCCAGACGCGCCAGCTCGGGCTCGCGTTCGAGGATCCCCCGGTCCACGTCGCCGATTCTGTCATCACCGGGTCGGTCCGCGAGGTGTCCTGCCCGACCGGAACTGAACCCTCCCGCCCCGTTGACCCCCACCTGCCTCATCTCTATCGTCTGGTCGACTGTTCGTACACCGTTCGCGATATCGAACGAACGGAACGAGTGAAGCCACCGGACCCGTTGAGGAGCACCCATGGCACCGCCCCTCTCCAGACGATCCCTTCTGCAGGCCGCCGCCCTCGGCACGGCCACCCCCGCGCTCTCGTACGCGGCGACCGGCCCCGCGACCGCCGCCACCGACTCGGCCACCGCCGTCCCGGCCGCCTGGACCGTGCGTCCGTTCCCGCTCGACGACGTGACGCTCGGGACAGGTGTCTTCGCCGACAAGCGGCGGTTGATGCTCGACCACGCCCGCGGCTACGACGTGAACCGGCTGTTGCAGGTCTTCCGCGCCAACGCCGGGCTGGCCACCGGTGACGCGGTCGCGCCCGGCGGGTGGGAGGGGCTCGACGGCGAGGCGAACGGGAATCTCCGCGGGCACTACACCGGGCACTTCCTGACCATGCTCTCCCAGGCCTACGCCGGCACCGGGGAGCCCGTGTTCGCGGACCGGATCGCCACCATGGTCGGCGCGCTGACCGACGTACGAGCCGCCCTGCGCGCGGATCCGGCCGTGCTGAGCGTGGCCGGCCGGTTCGGGTCCGCCGCCCTCAACGAGCGCGGGTCCTACCAGTACGTCGAGCTGCCGCAGGGCGTGCTCGGCGGCGCCGCCGCGATCACCCTCGCCGCATGGGTGAAGCCCGCGCACGACGACAACTGGGCGCGCGTCCTCGACTTCGGCAACGACACCACCCGCTACCTCTACCTCGCCGCGCGCAACGCGAACGGCGTCCCGCGCTTCGCCGTCACGACCAGTGGAGCCGGTGGCGAACAGGGGCTCAACGGCACGTCCGCCTTGCCGTCGAACGCGTGGAGCCATCTCGCCGTGACCCTCGCGGACGGCACCGGGACGCTCTACGTCAACGGCACGGCCGTGGCGCGGAACACGGCGATGACCCTCACCCCGGCCGCCCTCGGGACCCTGGCCCACCACTGGCTCGGCCGCTCCGGCTACCCCGCCGATCCCGTCTTCGCGGGGGCCTTCGGCGGTTTCGACGTCTGGTCGCGCGCCCTGACCGCCGCCGAGATCACCGAGTTGCAGGCCAGCCGGTCCGCCGACACCTCGTCGGGCCGCGGGGACCTGGCCTCGTACGCCTTCGACGAGACCACCGGCGGCAGTTTCGCGGACGCCTCGGGCCGTGGCCTGACCGCCACCCTGCGCCGGACCTGGGGCGGTCCGAGCCACCCCGGGTTCCTGGCCGCGTACCCGGAGACCCAGTTCATCCTGCTGGAGTCGATGACCGGCTCCGACTACACCAAGGTGTGGGCGCCCTACTACACCGCGCACAAGATCCTCCGCGGCCTGCTGGACGCGTACACCGCCACGGGAGACGACCGGGCGCTCGACCTCGCGTCCGGCATGGGCGACTGGATGTACGCGCGCCTGTCCGTGCTGCCCGCCGCCACCCTGCAACGGATGTGGGGCATCTTCTCCAGCGGCGAGTTCGGGGGCATCGTCGAGGCGATCTGCGATCTGCACGCGCTCACCGGAAACGCCCAACACCTCGCGCTGGCACGCCTGTTCGACCTCGACAGGCTGATCGACGCCTGCGCCGCGAACACCGACACGCTCGACGGACTGCACGCCAACCAGCACATCCCGATCTTCACCGGCCTGGTCCGCCTGTACGACGCGACGGGCGAGGAGCGCTACCTGACCGCGGCGAAGAACTTCTGGGGCATGGTCGTACCGCATCGCATGTACGGCATCGGCGGCACCAGCACCGGGGAGTTCTGGAAGGCGCGGGACGTGATCGCGGGCACGATCGGTGCGACGACCGCCGAGACGTGCTGCGCGTACAACCTGCTGAAGCTCAGCCGGACGCTGTTCTTCCACGAGCAGGACCCGAAGTACCTGGACTACTACGAACGGGCCCTCTACAACCAGGTGTTGGGCTCCAAGCAGGACACGGCGGACGCCGAGAAGCCGCTCGTCACCTACTTCATCGGGCTGACGCCGGGGCATGTGCGCGACTACACGCCCAAGCAGGGCACGACCTGCTGCGAGGGCACCGGCATGGAGAGCGCCACCAAGTACCAGGACTCGGTGTACTTCGCCGCGTCCGACGGCAGCGCGCTGTACGTCAACCTGTTCAGCCCGTCCCGACTGACCTGGGCGGACAAGGGAGTCACGGTCACCCAGACCACCGACTATCCCCGGGAGCAGGGCACCACCCTCACCGTCGGGGGCGGCTCCGCCACCTTCGAGCTGCGGATACGGGTGCCCTCCTGGGCGACGGCCGGCTTTCGCGTCACGGTCAACGGGCGGGCGGTGCCGGGGAGTCCGACGCCGGGGAGCTACTTCGGCGTGTCCCGGAGGTGGCGGGCCGGAGACACCGTGCGGGTTGCCGTGCCGTTCCGGCTCCGGTTCGAGAAGGCGCTGGACGACTCCTCGCTCCAGACCCTGTTCCTCGGGCCGATCAATCTGGTGGGCCGCAACTCGGCCACGGACTACCTGGAGTTGGGTCTGTATCGCAATGCCGGGCTCTCCGGTGATCTGTTGCCCTCCCTCACCCCGGTGACCGGCGAGTCCCTCCACTACACGCTGGACGGCATCGAGTTCGCCCCCTTCTTCGAGGGGACGGAGGACCCGACCCATGCCTACTTCAGGCGGTCGGAGCCCGTGGTCGTCCTCGGGAACACCGACTCGGGCGTGGCCAATCCGGTGAAGGCCGACGGCACGACGTTGCTGGACGAGGTCTGGGCCGGTGCGCCGTTCGGTAGCAAGGGCGCGCTCGTCGCGCGCGTGCGGTCGACGGTGGACGCGTGGGTGTCGGAGGGACTGCTCAGCGCGGGTGACGGGGCGAAGGTCGTCGGTACGGCGGAGCGGGCCGTGTTCGCGTCCTGAGCGGAGAGAGCCGTGTCGTGCCCTGAGCGGAGGCGGTCAGAGGGCTAGGACCGACCGCGGGGCTTGCCCCGCTTGCCGCCTCCCTTGGCGCCGCCGCCCTTGGCGCCGCCACTCCTGCCGCCGCCACCCGTGGCACCCCGGCCGCCGCGACCCGTCGGCTTCGAGGGCGTCGCGGGCTTGCGGCGGGCGGTGGCCGGCTCGGCTCGCTTCGTCTTCGGTTCGGGGTCGGCGGTCCTGCGGCCCCGGGAGCTGTTGGCCGTGCGTCCGCGGACGATGCCGATGAAGTCCTCGACCAGGTCGGTGGTGGCGTCCTCGGGCCAGGAGAGGGCCACGCTCGACTCCGGGGCGTCCACGACCGTGCGGTAGGTGAGGTCCTTGCGGTGGTGGAGCCGGGCCAGGGACTGGGGCACGATCAGCAGGCCCACACCCGCCGCCACCAGTTCGACGGCGTCGGCCGTGGTCGGGGGGCGCTCGAAGGCGGGCTCTCCGGGCGGCCGGTCCCAGTCGAAGACGTCGTCCAGGGGATGGAAGAGGACCTCGTCGGCGAGATCGCCCACGGTCACCTCCTCCACAGCCGTGATCACGTGATCCTTGGGGACCAGGACGACCGTCGTCTCGGTGTAGAGGGGGATCGCGCTGAGGAACGTACGGTCGACCGGCAGCCGCACGAACGCCGCGTCGGCCTCACCCGCGCGCAGCAGCTCGGACGCCTCCGCGGCCTCGACCTGGCTGAGCGTGAGGGGGACGTCGGGCAGGCGCTCGTTCCAGACCCGCACCCACTTGGCGGGCGTCACCCCCGGGACGTACGCCAGCCGGAATGTCGGGGATGTTGCGGAGTCCGCGGAGCCTGTCACCCCGCCAGATTACCGTCCGTGGTCGGCGGCCTCTCACACGATCGATACCCTTGACACCATGACGTCGCACCAGAGCACCCAGACCATGAAGCCCGCCACCGCGGCGAAGAAGCTGGGTGTGTACCTCGAAGCCACCCCCGCAGAGTTCCGCGAGGGTGACGTCTCGCGCGCCACACTCGACGAGCTCCAGGCGAACCCGCCCGAGTGGCTGCGCGAGCTGCGGGCCAACGGTCCGCACCCGCGTCCGGTGGTCGCCGCGAAACTGGGGATCTCCATCTCGGGTCTCGCCCGCGGCGGTGTCACCGAGGCGCTCACCACCGAGCAGATCGAGGCCATCAAGCAGGACGGGCCCGAGTGGCTGGAGAAGGAGCGCGCCACCCAGGCGGAGGTCCGCAAGGAGGCGGCGCGCCTCAAGCAGCGGGACGCGGAGCGCGAAGCCGGTTCCTGACCTCACCGTCCGGTTTCGGCGACGGTGAGTCGTCGGCCGGAACCCGTGTGTACACGGAAACCAGTTCTGACGGTCCATTAAGACGAAGGTCACAAAAGCGTATCGGACATATCGCGCTTCAACCTTCACACAGGGCACACAAGTTGGTTAAGTTGATTCTCAGGTCGCGTGACTCTCTCCGGCGGACCCCGTCGGGTCGGGCGACCTCCGCTGAGTCCGGCTCGCCCCTGTGGCAGTCGGAGCCGGGGACCCACCGATTCATGGGGTGAATCGGCCCAACCGCCCTTCGGGGCACGGGCCGTAGGGCATGCCTTCCACATCGTGACCGCCCGAACCCGACAGCTAACCCGGTAGGCGGAGTACGGAAGGAGTACGGCTCCCATGGCGCCGGAACGAATGCCGCGCGCGGGAGGCTTCGGCCAGCCCGGCATGCGCAACTCCGCTTTGGCGACGGCGGCCCTCACCTCGGTGGCCGTGTTCTCGCAGGCCGCCGACGCCGCGCCCCAGGCCGCCGATGAGGGACCGAGCCGCGAAGAGGTCCAGCAACGGATCAGCACCCTCTACGACCGGGCCGAGAGCGACACCGGAAACTTCAACGCGACCCGCGCGATGACCGGGGGCACCCGAGGCCGGGGCCCCTCCACCGGCAGCATCCCGCGCCAGACCTCGGACCCCGACCTCGACAACGTCGCCCGGCGCTGGTTCGACGCGGCGCGCAACTCGGTGGGGCCGACCATTCCGGCGGTGCTGCCGGCCGACCGGATGCCTGCCCGCCCGGCCGTACCCCGGCCCGCGCGCCCCGCCGACGACCTGATCGAGCGCAAGCGTGACGTGCCCGGACTGCCCGCGGGCCCCACCGGCCGCCCGGTGGCGGAACTGACGGCGGGCCCCGTCGCGGAGCTGACCGCGGGTCCCGGCCCGGCGCTGACGGGCCGCGCCATGCCCGCCCTGCCTGCCGCTTCCGCGTCCACGCCCCGTCCGGAACTCCAGCCCGCGGTCCTGCGAGGACTGCCCCCGGCGGCCCCGGCCACGCCCACGCGTCAGGTCGCGCTGCGGACGGCCAAGGAGCGCAGCCAGCGCAAGCTCGCCGCGGCCCGTGACCTCTTCGCCCGGTACACCGGGCAGCGGAGCGCGCCCGCCCTGGCGATCGAGGCCGCGCCCGCCCCGGTCGCCGCCCCGTGGTCCGACACGGCTCAGGAGGCCCAGCGCAGGGCCGAGGAGGAGTGGCGGCTGCGGCAGCCGAGCGTCCTGGACACCGGGGTACCGGCCACCCAGGCCTGGCAGCAACCGAACGCCTACGACACCGGCGCGATACCCGCCCAGACCTGGCAGGCCGGCACCTACGACACCGGGACGATTCCCGCCCAGTCCTGGCAGCCGAACGCCTACGACACCGGCGCGGTACCGGCCCAGAACTGGCAGCCCGGCGTCCTCGACACCGGGTCGATGCCCGCGCAGTCCTGGCAGCCGAGCGTTCTCGACACCGGCGCGATCCCCGCTCAGAGCTGGCAGCCCAGCGTGCTGGACACCGGAGTGCCCGCCGCCGAGACCTGGCAGCCGAGCGTTCTCGACACGGGCGCCGTGCCCGCCCAGAACTGGCAGCCCAGCGTCCTCGACACCGGTATCCCCGCCGCCCCCGCCGTCGGCAGCAAGGCCGAGCGGGCGATCGCCTTCGCCCGTGCGCAGATCGGCAGGCCGTGCGTCTGGGGCGCGATCGGTCCGGGCTCGTACGACGACTCCGGGCTCACCCAGACCGCCTGGAAGTCCGCGGGGGTCGCCCTGCCGCGCGCCGCGCAGGAACAGGCGAGCGCCGGGACGGTCGTGCCCCTCGCCGAGAGCCGGCCCGGGGACCTGATCTTCTACAACGACAACTTCAGCCACGTCGGCATCTACACCGGCGACGGCATGATGGTCCACGCCCCGGGCCCCGGCACCTGCGTACGCGAGGAGTCCGTCTACTACGCCGGGGAGGCCGCGGTCCGCATCGCCGTGCGTCCCGTCTGACCTCCACCGGCAGTCCCACTCGGCCACTCCCCCGTCCGGCTACGTCATGAAGTCATTTGCCTAAAGGGTTTAGGTAAACGCATACTCGACAGCGCCGAACCCCAACGGGAGGAGTGGCTGTGGTGCGTGCGGGACTGTCCGCGGAGCGGCTGGCACGGGCGGGTGCCGAGCTGGCCGACGAGGTCGGCTTCGAGCACGTGACCGTCTCGGCGCTCGCGCGGCGATTCGACGTCAAGGTCGCGAGCCTGTACTCGCATGTGAAGAGTTCGCAGGACCTCAAGACCAGGATCGCGGTGCTCGCCCTGGAGGAGATGGCCGACCGGGCCGCCGCGGCGCTCGCGGGGCGGGCCGGCAAGGACGCCCTGGTCGCTCTGGCGAACGTCTACCGCGACTACGCCCGCGCGCACCCTGGCCGTTACGACGCGTCCCGGCTGCGGCTGGCCCCCGAGGAGGCGGCCGCGAGCGCCGGTGTCCGGCACGCGCAGATGACCCGAGCGATCCTGCGCGGCTACGACCTGACCGAACCGGACGAGACACATGCCGTCCGGCTGCTCGGCAGCGTGTTTCACGGGTACGTGAGTCTGGAGCTGGCGGGCGGGTTCAGTCACAGCGCCCCCGACTCGCAGGAGAGCTGGACCCGCACGCTGGACGCCCTCGACGCACTGTTGCGGAACTGGCCGGCGCCCTGACCAACCACCCACCTCTAGCCTCAGGTTGAGACCATGGACACCCCCCAGCGCGACTGGACCACCACGTACATCTCCGCGGAACTGCTGCGCGGCGCCCTCGACGTCGAGCACACCGAGCACGGCGTGCTGCCGCACCGGCTGCCCGCGCGGGCCCGCGCCCAGTGCGACGACCCGCAGTTGGCCATGGTCGAGGCCCAACCGTCGGGCGTACGGCTGGTGTTCCGCACCCGTGCGACCGTCGTCGAACTGGACACGCTGCCCACCAAGCGCGTGTACGTCGGTGCCCCGCCCCGCCCGGACGGCGTGTACGACCTGCTCGTCGACGGCCTCCCGGCCGGCCGGGGCAGTGTGCCCGGCGGCAACACCCTGACCATCGACATGGCCAACGGGACCGCCGAGGTCCGGCAGGGAGAGATCGGCACGCTCCGTTTCGACGGTCTGTCCGGCGACTCGAAGGTCGTCGAGATCTGGCTCCCGCACGACGAGGCCACGGAACTCGTCGCGCTGCGCACGGATGCTCCCGTCGAGCCCGCGCCGGACCCGGGGCGTCCGGTGTGGCTGCACCACGGCAGTTCGATCAGTCATGGCTCGTTCGCCGCCACGCCGACCACGACCTGGCCCGCGCTCGCCGCCTCCCTCGGCGGGGTGGAGCTGATCAACCTCGGGCTCGGCGGCAGCGCCCTGCTCGACCCGTTCACGGCGCGCGCCCTGCGCGACACCCCGGCCGACCTGATCAGCGTCAAGATCGGCATCAACCTGGTGAACACCGACGTGATGCGCCTGCGGGCCTTCACGCCCGCCGTGCACGGTTTCCTCGACACCGTCCGCGAGGGTCACCCGACCACTCCGCTGCTGGTCGTCTCCCCCATCCTGTGCCCCATCCACGAGGACACGCCCGGTCCCAGCGCGGCGGACTTCGGCGCGCTGGCCGACGGGCAGCTGCGGTTCAAGGCGATGGGGGATCCGGCCGAAGTGGCCGAGGGGAAGCTGACGTTGAACGTCATCCGGGACGAACTGGCGCGGATCGTGGAGCGGCGCCGGCCCGAGGACCCCAACCTGCACTATCTCGACGGACGCGAGCTGTACGGCGAGGCCGACGCCGCGGAACTGCCGCTGCCCGACGACCTCCACCCGGACGCCGCCACGCACCGCACCATGGGCAAGCGCTTCGCGGGACTCGTCTTCGCGACGGAGGGCGTCTTCGGTACCGCGTCCTGAGACCGCGGCGCAGGCGATGATGTGAGATCGTGCGGGCCGCCATTCCCCCGTACAGGCGGCCCGCACGGACCACGAAAGTCTCGGGCATCAGTGGACGTCGCCGGTATGGGTACAACTGCGTACGCGGCGAACGAGCGGAGAAGGAACGTGGCACACGGGCCGGGCGAGGCCTACGAACGCATGCTGGCGGTGGCCGTCGCGGCGCTCCACGAGAGGGAGCCGGAGCGGCTGTGGCCGCTGCTGGCCGGTGCCCTGCCCGAACTGTGCGGTGGTGAGCTGCTGGTCTACAAGCTGGACGAATGGAGCGAGCGCGCGGGCACGGTCGGCATGTCGCCCGGCGTCGGCGCCCAGCTCGACGCGCTCGGGGACGAGGACCTGGCCCTGCTGCGCTCGGGCTATCCGTTCGCCGACCACTACGCCACCGGCCCGGACCGGACGCCGCACACCGCCCGCGGGGCGGCGGGCCGGGAGTGGTCCACGAGCCCCACCGCGCAGCTGCTCGACGAGATCATGGACGTGGACCATGTGCTGGCGGTCCCGCTGCCGCAGGTCACCACCCCGATCACCGGGTGCATGGTCTACCGCTCCGGCGAGGACTTCACCGAGGACCACGTCCGCACGGCCCAGCTGCTGCAACCGTTGCTGTCCGCCGTCGAGCAGCAGCGTCAACTGCTGATGCAGTGGCGGCAGTCGGCCGGGCCGGGCGTCGTCGGTGACCCGGCCGCGGCGGGCGACCTCACGCCCCGGGAGACGACCGTCCTACTGCTGCTCACCGACGCCCTCACCGCGACCGCCATCGGCCGTCGGCTCGGCATCTCGGACCGTACGGTCCACAAGCACGTCGAGAACATCTACCGCAAGCTCGGCACCCGCGACCGCGTCAGCACGGTCCTGCGTGCCCAGCAGCTCGGTCTCGTCCCGGCCCCCGCCGTGTCCCGCGGCCGGGCCTGAGCGGGACCTGCCCGGGACCGGGGCACGGCTCAGGCACCTCGGTAGAGGGCGGTGATCAGCTCGATCGCCGCCGGGGTGGCGGGATGCGGGTCGTCGCGCCACCAGGCGAGGCGGACGGCGATGGGTTCGGCGTCCCGCACCGGTCGGTAGACGACGCCGGGGCGCGGGTACTGGTTGGCGGTCGACTCGGCCGTCATGCCGACGCGTCGGCCGCCGGCGATGGTGGTGAGCCAGTCGTCGACGTCGTGCGTCTCCTCGGTGGCCGGGCGGGCGTCCGGCGGCCACAGGTCGGCGGTGGTGGTGCCGGTACGGCGGTCGATCAGGAGGACGCGCCCGGACAGGTCGGCGAGCCGGACGGAACGACGCCGGGCCAGCGGATCGTCGGCGGCGAGGGCGCACAGGCGCCTCTCCAGGCCGACGATGGCGCTCTCGAAGCGCTTCTCGTCCAGTGGTCTGCGGACGACGGCCAGGTCGCAGGCGCCTTCCACCAGGCCGGCCGAGGTGGAGTTGACCCGGACGAAGTGCACGTCGGTGGCGGGGTGGGCCTGGGCCCAGCGGCGCTGGAAGGCGGGCGTGTGCCGGCCGAGCGCCGACCAGGCGTAGCCGATGCGCAGGCTGGTGTGCCCGGAGGTGGCCGTGTGCACCAGGTCGTCCACCTCGCCCAGCACCCGGCGGGCCTGTGCGAGCACCCGCAGTCCCGTCGGGGTCGGCGCGACCTCGCGCGAGGTGCGCCGCAACAGCCGTACGCCCAGGGCCCGTTCGAACGAGGCCAGGCTTCGGGAGACGGCGGCCTGGGAGACGCCGAGGGTGATGGCCGCGTCGGTGAAGCTGCCCTCGTCGACGATGGCGACGAGACAGCGCAGCTGCCGGAGTTCCACATCCGCATCCATGACTCCAGCGTATAGATCGCCGCACGGACACATTTTGCGCATCGACAACCGAGGCGCACGATCGGAGCATGCCGGACGCATCCGCACCCGCCACTCCCGTCCTCAACCGCCCCGCACCCCCGGCCACCACCCCCGACCGGCTGCGCCTGGTCGGTGTCGCCACGATGGTCGGCAGCGGGCTGTCCAACCAGACCGGTGCCGCGATCGGCTCCCTGGCGTTCCCCGTGCTCGGGCCGGTCGGTGTGGTCGCGGTACGGCAGTACGTCGCCGCGGCCGTGCTGCTGGCCGTGGGGCGGCCCCGGCTGCGGTCCTTCACGTGGGCGCAGTGGTGGCCGGTGCTGCTGCTGGCGCTGGTCTTCGGGACGATGAACCTGTCCCTGTACACCGCCATCGACCGTGTGGGCCTCGGCCTCGCGGTGACCCTGGAGTTCCTCGGTCCGCTGACCGTGGCGCTCGTCGCGGCGCGGCGCCGGGTCGACGCCTGCTGTGCGGTGATCGCGGCGGTGGGTGCGGTGGCGTTGATGCGGCCGCGGCCCTCGGCCGACTACGTGGGGATGGCGCTGGGGCTGCTCGCCGCCGTCTGCTGGGCCTCGTACATCCTGCTCAACCGGACCGTGGGCCGGCGGCTGCCGGGGGCGCAGGGGTCCGCGGCCGCCGCCGCGGTGTCGGCGCTGATGTTCCTGCCGGTCGGGGTCGTCGTGGTGCTGCGGGAGCCGCCGACCGTGGGTGCCGTCGGCTGTGCGGTGGCCGCCGGTGTGCTGTCCTCCGCGGTGCCGTACCTGGCCGATCTGGTCACTCTGCGGCAGGTGCCGGCGCAGGCGTTCGGGCTGTTCATGAGCGTCAACCCGGTGCTGGCGGCGGTCGTCGGACTGGTCGGGCTCGGGCAGCGTCTCGGGTGGGCGGAGTGGGCGAGCATCGGGGCGGTCGTGATGGCGAACGCGCTCAGCATCGCGACGCGGCGGACGTGACCGTCGTACGGCCTACCGCATTCAGCCTTGGCCTGGGGTTGCCGGGCCGCCCTTGAGGCGTTCGAGGTCGGACGGGCGGACCTGGATGGCGATCACGGCGACGAGGGCGGCGACCAGGGTGAAGATCGCGGCCATCACGAACGCGGCGGAGACGCCGGCGGTGAGGACCTCGTCGGACCAGGGGGACGGCAGTTGACCGGTGCGCCGGAACTGAAGGCGTTCGGCCGGGGTCGCTTGGGTCAGGAACTGGCGGACCTGTTTCTTCGCCTCGTTGTTGCTCGCGGTGCCGAACATCGTGACCAGGATGGAGAGTCCGAGCGCGCCGCCCACCTGCTGGGTGGCGTTGAGGAGTCCGGAGGCCGCGCCGGACTCCGCGACCGGCACGTCGGAGAGCGCCATCAGCGTGAGCGCGACGAACTCCATGCCCATGCCCAGGCTGAAGACGAGCATCGGGCCGAGGATGCTGCCCGCGTAGGTGGAGTGCACGTCGGTGAGGGTCAGCCAGGCCAGTCCTGCCGCCGCGAGGACCGCGCCGATCACCATGAAGGGCTTGGGGCCGTACACGGGAAGGAACTTGGAGGCCAGTCCGGCGCCGACCGCGATGACCGCGCTGACCGGCAGGAAGGCGAGCCCTGCCTCCAACGGGCTGAAGCCCAGCACGTCCTGGACGAAGAGGGTCAGGAAGAAGAACATGCCGAAGATCGCGGCGGACAGGCTCAGCATGATGCCGTACGTGCCCGCGCGGTTGCGGTCGGCGAACATGTGCAGCGGGGTGATGGGCTGCCTGGAGCGCCGTTCGACCAGGACGAACGCCACCAGCACGACGACCGCCGCCGCGAACGAGGCCAGCGTGAACGCGTCGCGCCAGCCCTCCTGGGCGGCTCTGATGAAGCCGTACACGAGCAGCACCATGCCCACGGTGGAGGTGAGCGCGCCGGTGATGTCGAAGCGGCCGGGGTGGCGTTCGGACTCCTTGATCCAGCGGGGAGTCGCGAGCACGATCAGCAGGCCGATGGGGACGTTGACGAAGAGCACCCAGCGCCAGTTGAGCCACTCGACGAGCATGCCGCCGGCGAGGAGTCCGATCGCGCCGCCGCCCGAGGAGACCGCGGCGAACACGCCGAACGCCCGGTTGCGCTCGGGTCCTTCGCGGAACGTGGTGCTGATCAGGGCCAGCGAGGTGGGGGACGCGATGGCGCCGCCGACGCCCTGGAGGGCGCGGGCGGCGAGGAGTTGGCCGGAGTTCTGGGACAGGCCGCCGAGCAGCGAGGCCAGGACGAAGAGCAGGACGCCGAAGACGAAGACGCGCCGCCTGCCGAGGATGTCGCCGGCCCGGCCGCCCAGCAGCAGGAGGCCGCCGAAGGTGAGGGTGTAGGCGTTGACCACCCACGACAGGCTGGTGGTGGAGAAGTCCAGGGAGCGCTGGATGTCCGGCAGCGCGATGTTCACGATGGTGATGTCCAGGACCACCATCAGCTGGCAGGACGCGATGACCAGCAGCGCCATGCCGTGTCCGCCACCGCCGGTGTCCTTGGCGGTGGCCTGCGACGAAGAGGTCGGCTGTGCGCTGTTGCTCATGTGCGTCGCCCTCCCGGGGGTCAGGGCCTGTGCCAGGCTCCGAGCCCCGCGGGGAGTCGGTTCAGTGAACGGTTCCGTCCACTGTTCGACCGTACGCCGGTGCCGTGGGCGTCACCACCGGAACGGGCATCTCGCCCGGAACGGGCGATGACGCCCCCACCGACAGCGCGTCAGCGTGTCTCCGTGCGTCAGCGCGTCTTGTGTGTCGCCGCGAACTCGTCGGCGGCGGCCAGGTCGAAGTACCCGTGGTCGCTGCCGAGGCCCTGCGCCACCAAGGCCGCGGCGGCGCTGCCCAGCACGGCGGCCTCGCGGGGCGTGCGGCCCAGGCTCACGGCGCGCAGGAAGCCGGCCGAGAAGGCGTCGCCGCAGCCGGTGGTGTCGACGACGTCGATCGCGTAGGCGGGGACCGTCTCGGTGCCCTCGGCGGTGACAAGGAGAGCGCCGTCGGCGCCGCGGGTGACCGCGACGAGCCCGGCGCCGGCGGCGAGGAGCTTGCGCGCGCCGGTCAGGAGGTCCGTCTCCTCGCTGAAGCCGAGGACCTGGTCGTCGTTGGGGAGCAGGAAGTCGACGTGCGGGAGCAGCGGCTCGATCTGGTCGAAGGTGCCCAGTTCGCCGGGGGCGAGGAGGTCGACGGAGGTGACCACGCCGTGTTCCTTGGCGTGCGCGAGGATGCGCGCGGCGACCTCGGCGCCGATCAACTCCGGTCCGCCCAGGTGCAGATGGGTGGCTTCGGCGACCGCGTCCCAGGGAACGTCGTCGAGGCCGTAGGTGATGTTGGCGCCCAGCAGGTGGAGGGAGGGGCGGTCGCCGTTGGGGCGGATCGGCAGGACGGTGGCCGAGGTGGAGGTGTCGGTGCGGCGGACGAGCAGGCCGGTGTCGATGCCCGCGCGGTCGAGGAGCTGGACGAGCAGGTCGCCGGTCGGGTCGGTGCCGATGGCGCCCGCGGTGCGTACCGAGGCGCCGAGCTTGGCCAGGGTGAGCGCGGTGCCGGCGGCCGTCCCGGCGGCGGTCATCCGGATGTCGTCGACCAGGGTGGCGCCCTGTCCCTCGGGTATGGCCTCCACCGGCCGTACCAGCACGTCCAGTACGTGCACGCCCATCGTGACGACGTTCATGGGGTTCCCTCCTGCGCGGGTGGTACGGGGTGAGTGGTGCCGTAGTTGCGGGCGATCGCGGCCTCGATGACCGCGAGTTGCTGCTGTTCGTCGAGGACGCGCGGTGGCCCGAGCGCGGCCGCGTGCTGGTAGACACCGCACGCCCACTCCACCAACAGGGCGTGCTCGACGGCCTTTTCGAGGGTCTGCGCGTGGGTGAGCGCGCCGTGGTTGGCCATCAGCGCGGCGCTGCGGCCGTCCAGGGCGGTGATGACCGACTCGGCGAGTTCGGGAGTGCCGAAGGTGGCGTAGGGCGCGACCCGTACCGTGCCGCCCACCGAGAGCAACTGGTAGTGGATGCAGGGCAGTTCGTCCAGGACGCAGGAGAGGGCGGTGGCCATCGGGGCGTGGGTGTGGACGACCGCGCCGGTGCCGTAACGCCGGTACACGCCGAGGTGCAGGTCGAGTTCGGAGGTCGGCTCCAGGGTGCCGGCGACGATCTTTCCGTCGAGGTCGACCACCGTGACCTGGTCCGGGGTCAGTTCGGCGAGGACCGCTCCGGTCGCGGTGATCGCGACGAGCCCCTCCACGCGTACGCTGACGTTCCCGGCCGTGCCGATGAGCAGGCCCGCGGCCCCGAGCCGACGGCAGGAGTCCGCCACGGCGGACCGCTCCTGACCCAGCACCGCGCTTGAGTCGGTCATGTGCGGGACCGTAACCTAAACGTGAAACAAAGTCACGTTCACATTCGGAGGTAGTGCGTGGGCGAGCCGGCCGCGGAGTCCGTGGGGTCCGCTCCCCTGCGTCGTATGCCCCAACAGGCGCGCAGCAAAGCCCGGTTGGCGCGGGTGCTGGAGGCGGCCGAGCGGCTGCTGGTCGACGAGGGGGTCGAGGCGCTGACCACCACGCGGGTCGCCGCCGAGGCGAAGGTGTCGATCGGCTCGCTGTACCAGTACCTGCCGGATCGGGACGCGATCATCGACGCCCTGGCGAGCGGCTACTTCGGCAAGCTGGAGGCCCTCATGGAGGGGTTCGTCCAGGGGGCCGCGGAGCAGCGCTGGGAAGATCCGGTCGGGGTGCTCGTGGACGCGTACGCCGGGCTCTACCGCACCGAACACGGCTTCCGGGCGCTGTGGTTCGGCAGCGGTCTGACCGAGCGGACGCGGGCCGCGGACCGTGAGCACAAGCTCCGTATGGCGGACGGCATCGGCCGGGTCCTGGTCGCGCTCGGGGTCGCCCGCGACGACGACTCCCTCGCCCGCGCCTGCCACGCGGCGGTGCTGACCGCCGACGCCCTCGCGCAGGAGGCCTTCCGGCAGCACCCGGAGGGGGACGCGGAGCTGCTGGAGGAGGCCAAGGTCATGCTGCGCGGCTATCTCGCGGCCCTGGAGGGGCGCTACGGGGACCGCCGCGACCGGTGACGGACACGGGGTGATTTCATGACAAGGAACCGTGTGCACGGAACCGCGTCTTCGAAGGAGCCCAGGTTGAGCGACATGGCAGCGGGTCCCGCGGGGCGGGTCTTCGTCGACAAGCAGAGCCCGAAGGCCTACCACGCCCTGGTCGAGACGGCCGAGGCGACGCGTGCGGTAGCCGCCGAGGCGGGTCTGGACCGCAGGCTCGTCGAGCTGGTCAATCTCCGGGTCTCCCAGCTCAACGGCTGCGCCTACTGCCTCGACGTGCACACCCGGGCCGCGCTGCGGGCGGGTGACAGCACCCAGCGTCTGGGCGTGCTGGCCGCCTGGCGCGACGCCGACCTGTTCACCGCGCGGGAGCGCGCGGCGCTCGCCCTCGCCGAGGCGACCACCCGCATCGCCGACGCCGACGCGCAGGAGGTGGCCTACGCCACCGCCCGCGCGACCCTCACCGACGACGAGATCTCCGCGGTGGTCTGGGTGGCGATCACCATGAACGCCTTCAACCGGGTGTCGATCATGAGCAAGCACCCGGTGCGTCCGGCCGGCTGACCTCGCGCTGGATCAGGCGGCCCGAGTCAGGTTCTATGCGCAGGTCGGAAGACCCGGGATCGGCCCGTCGTTGTTACCGCCGCTGATGTAGACGACGGGGAGCCAGACGAGCTTGTTGCCACTGTCGTCGTCGGTCAGGGCCCAGTAGTGGTTGTAGTAGCTGCCGTACGTGTACTTGGTGGCCCAGATCTCGCAGTAGAAGTAGTTGGTACCCGCGTGGAGGATGCCGGCCGGCGTTCCGTCGCAGCTGTCGGTCTGGTCGGTGGTGGTGCACTCCCAGGTGTTGGCCGTCTTCCAGACATTGCAGTTGACCTTGCCACCACTCCTCGGCACGCAGCCGGCGCTCGCGGACGCCTGTGCGGTGCCGGTCAGGCCGACGGTGACGGCCGCGACCATGACGGTCGAGGCCAGAAGGGATGTGAGTCGGCGCAGTGCCATGTGAAGTCCCCCTGCCGTGCGTGGTGTTGGTGCTCCGGTCCGTACGCACCCATGCTGTCCTCAGGGACTGCACAGCCGCCACACAGTGAAGGCGTGCCTTAAACGTCGAACGGAGTCTCCGACGGGCCCTCCAGCAGTGCCTGTCCGGCGGGGGTGATGCTGTGCACCACGTGCTTGCCGTGCCGCACGCTCAGCAGCAGTCCTGCCCGGCGCAGGACGGCGGTGTGGTAGCTCGCCGCCGCTCCGGTGATGCCGAACCGCTCGGCGAGTTCGCCGGTGGTGCGGCCGGTGACGACGTCCTCCAGTACGGCGGCCCGGGTACGGCCGATCAGCGCGCCCAACTCGGCGGGCGGTCCCGTGCCGAGGCGGGCGCGGTGCCGGGTCCAGCCGAGGGTGTGCTGGATCGGGTAGACGAGGATCGGGGTCATGTCGGGGGAGGCGAGCGTGACCGGTCTGCGGTGGCAGAAGAAGGACGGCTGAAGCAGCAACCCCCGTCCGTCCAGGTGCAGTTCGCGGTCGACCGGGTAGTCGGCCACGAGCACCGGCGGCTCCCAGCGCAGCAGCGGCTCGAAACTTCGCAGCAGCCCCTCGGTGCCGCCCGCCAGCACCGCCCGGGCGCGCAGGGCACGGTCGGCGTCGACCTGTCCGCGGATCTGCGGCCAGAAGGGGTCGAGCGCGTGCCGGTGGTAGCCGTGCAGGGTCGAGCCCAGCCGGCGCAGGGCCGAAGGGGTGCCGTCGGCGAGCTCGCGGATACCGGTCGGCAGCGGCCGGGACCGGTCCCTGGACTGGGCGAGGGTGACGAGGTCGTCGCGCAGGACGGTGCGCGGGGTGCCGAGCACGGTGTCGACCGCGCTCCTCAGGTCGTAGTGGCCGCGCAGGTCGGGGGTGAGGAAGTCGGGCGAGTAGCCGCGCGGCGGCAGCAGTCCGGTCAACTGGCCGCCGCCCGCGGGCAGTCGGGGTGCCACCAGCCGCCGCCACTCGCCGAACGCCAACGACGAGTCCCGGACGAGCAGGGCCTGGAAGCTGTTGGTGATCTCCCACAGCGGGTCGGGCGCGGCGGCGACGCGGACACGCGCGACGTCCTCGGTGGTGAAGTGCACTCGCAGCATGACCTCTCCGCTGGTCGTCGTGAGCCACTGTGTACCCGCCGGGGTGGTCGCCGACCAGAGGACATTCGGTCAGCCGAAAACCTGTTGCGACCGTCCCCGCTCCCCCGGACCCTGAGCAGCATGTCCTCCCTCCAGCGCTCCGCCGAACTCTCCGACGCGCCCGCCGTCACCGAACTCCTCAACGAGATCGACCGGATCGAGATCGGCAGGCCCGAGACCGATCTGCACACGGTCGAGGCGGACCTGAAGGCCCCTGGGACCGACCTCGCACGTGACTCCTGGCTGGCGTTCGAGGGGGACCGGCTGGTGGCCTACGGGCTGCTGTGGGACGAGTCGGGCGGTGAGCGGGTCGACGTGGACCACTACGTGCTGCCCGAGCACCAGCAGGCCGGCGTCCGCGTCCTGGAGGCGATGGAGGCCAGGGCGCGGGAGAAGGCGCGGGAGAACGGGGCCGAGCGGGCCGTGGTCCATCTGCACCTGAACGTGGCCCCCACGCTCGACACCGACCTGATCCGGGGGCGGGGTTGGCAGGTCGTGCGCCGATATCACGTACTGCGCAAGGACGTTGACCCCGCACGCGACCCTGCTCCGAAGGTGCCCGCCGGGGTGCGGGTACGGCCGTGCACGACCGAAGCCGACCGGCTGCAGGTGTACGAGCTCTACCAGGCCACCTTCGCCGAGCACTTCGACTTCCAGCCCCGCGATCACGGCCAGTGGCTGTCCGACATCGACGCCGAGGCGCTCGACTGGGCCCTGGTCTGGATCGTCGCCACCGACGACCTGGGAGACGCCGGTTTCCTGCTGGCCCGCGACGACCGCGAGGCCATGGGCTGGATCCGCAGCATCGGCATCCTGCGCGAGGCCCGCGGGCGTGGCCTCGGCGGCTTCCTCCTGCGCCACGCCTTCGCGACGTTCGCGGCCCGGGGCAGGGACACGGTGGGGCTCGGGGTGGACACGTCCAATGCCACGGGCGCGCCCGAGTTGTACGCGCGCCATGGCATGGGCGTGCATTACGCGGTCGACACATGGGAGACGGTTCTGCGCTGAACCGTCACGGTCCCGGGCGACCGACCGCCACCCCTACCACTGATACGGCAGGTACTTCCCGTCGAGAGTGACGACGACCCGGTCGCCCGCGGGGTCGGGGACCCGTCGGACGTCGAGCCGGAAGTTGATCGCGCTCATGATGCCGTCGCCGCACTGCTCGTGGATGAGTTCCTTGATGGTCGGGCCGTAGACCTGGACGACCTCGTAGAGGCGGTAGATCGTGGGGTCCACGGGGACGGCCGCGTCCAACGCGCCCCGGGTCGGCTGGAGTTGGAAGGCGAGCGCGGCGTCGTCGCCGAGTTCGAGCAGGGCCGCCGCCGTGGCCGCCTCGTCCTTGCCCATCGGGTGCTGGCCGAGCAGGGCCGCCGTGGTCCAGGCGAGCGGCTTGCCGACGGCTTCGGCCAGTTGGGCCCACGTGACCCCGGTCTTCACCTTGGCCTGACGGACGGCTTCGGCGGCTTCCAGCTTGCTGAGCATGTGCGTCTCCCTCGACGACGGCGGCCCTCGTGGCACGTCCACACCAGGGTAGGAGCGGCGCCCGACGGGTGGTCCAGCGACTTCAACTCGGCTTCGGCCGCTGGGCCTTGTTCACTTGTTCACAGCCGGCTCGGCAGCGGTGCCGGTACCCGCGTCGCTCTCGACCCCCGCGCCATGAGGCTTCCGGCCGCCCCGGCACGTCCACGTCGAACGCTTCGCCCCGGCGTCACGGGAGGCGGGCCGCGAACGCGCGGATCACCACCTGCCGCTCACGCGCGACCGGCCCCGGACTCGCCCTGGACCCGCGCGGCCAGTGTCAGGCTCTCGGTGACGGCGTGCGGGATGTCGACGACCGGGAACAGGGCGTGCCGCACGGTCCGTTCGGCGTCGACGACCAGGATGAGGCGCTTGTGCCGCAGTCGGCCCGCGCCGCGGAAGGTCGGCAGCCGCAGGGCCGCGGCCAGGTGGTGGTGGGCGTCGGACAGGAGGGGGTACGGGACCTCCTCTACGCGCGCGAACTCCGTCTGTTCGTGCGGGAGTTGCGTGCTGATGCCGCGCACGTCCACGCCCGCCCGGCGGAAGTCCGGCCAGGCGTCCCGGAACAGGCGGTTCTCCAGCGTGCAGCCGGCGGTGCCGGGGATCGGCGGCTCGCCCCAGTCGACTCCCGTTCCCGGGTAGGTGAACAGCACGGTCGCGGCGGAGTCCGGTGAGACGACGGGCAGTTGGGCGCCCTGCGGGCCGGGCAGATCCAGGCCGTCGGGCAGACGGGTGCCGGTCAGGGCGTGCACCCGGGCATGTTCGGCGCCGTCCTCCGTCGCGGTCGCGGTGACGCTCCCGTCGCCCAGCACCCATCGGTCGCCCCAGTCCTGCATGGCGACGAGCAGCGGCAGCAGTGCGGATCCGGCGTCCGTCAGCAGGTACTCGTAGCGCACCGGTCGCCGCTGATAGAGGCTGCGGTGCAGGACTCCGAGGGCGGCGAGGCGGCCGAGGCGCTCGGTGAGGACCTTGCGGGACAGGCCGATCTCGGCCGCCAGCGCGTCGAAGCGGACATGGCCGCGGGCGACCTCCCGCAGCACCAGAACGTTCCACCAGTCCCCCAGGACCATGGCGGCCTGCGCGATGCCGCAGTTCTCGTCGGCGTTGTGCATCCTCATGCACCCATAGTAGGTTCCTTTTCGGGACTCACTTTGTTTCCGAATGGAACTTACCGCCCGCCGATGTCCGAGACGCGGGCCCAGCGTGAGGAGTTGCATCGTGACCACCATCAGCCGGGTCGTCGCACGGGAGATCATCGACAGCCGGGGCAACCCGACCGTCGAGGTGGACGTGGAGCTCAGGGACGGCTCGCTCGGCCGCGCGGCCGTACCGTCGGGCGCCTCCACCGGAGCCAGGGAAGCGGTGGAACTGCGCGACGGCGACCCGACGAGGTTCCACGGCAAGGGAGTTCGGCGCGCCGTCGACGCCGTGAACGAGAGCATCGCGGACGCCGTGACCGGCCTCGACGCCGAGGACCAGGCCACCGTGGACCGCGTCATGACCGAACTGGATGGTACGGACACCAAGGCGCGGCTCGGCGCGAACGCCCTGCTCGGGGTCTCCCTGGCCACCGCCAAGGCCGCCGCGGCCGCTCACCGGCTGCCGCTGTACCGCTATGTCGGCGGGGTGGACGCCCGCGTCCTGCCGGTGCCGATGATGAACATCGTCAACGGCGGTGCCCACGCCGACAATCCGCTGGACTTCCAGGAGTTCATGATCGCCCCCATCGGCGCGGCCACCTTCGCCGAGGCCGTCCGGATGGGCTCCGAGGTCTTCCACACCCTGCGCGGCAACCTGCTCGCCGCCGGCCACAGCGTGAACGTCGGCGACGAGGGCGGTTTCGCGCCCGATCTGCGCACCGCGGACGAGGCCCTCGACTTCGTCGTACGCGCCGTCGAGCAGACCGGCTACAAGCCCGGCACGGACATCACGCTCGTGATGGACCCGGCCACCTCGGAGTTCTTCCGCGACGGCGTCTACGACTACACGGGCGAGGGCGTCCGGCGCACACCCGCCCAACACGCCGACTACCTGGCCGAGTTGGTCGACCGCTACCCCGTCGCCTCCATCGAGGACCCGATGGCCGAGGACGACCACGACGGCTGGCGCGCGCTGACCGCGCGGCTCGGCGACCGCTGCCAGCTCACCGGCGACGACGTCTTCTGCACCAACGAGACGCTGCTGCGCGCCGGGATCCGGGACGGCATCGCCAACTCGGTGCTGGTGAAGGTGAACCAGATCGGCACCCTCACCGAGACGCTCGCCACCGTCGCCACCGCCCACCGCGCCGGCTACACCGTCGTCATGTCCCACCGCTCCGGCGAGACCGAGGACACCACGATCGCCGACCTCGCGGTGGCCACCGGGTGCGGGCAGATCAAGACGGGTTCGCTCTCGCGCTCCGACCGGACGGCCAAGTACAACCAACTCGTGCGGATCGAGGAGGAGTTGGGGACGCAGGCCCGGTACGCGGGGCGGGAGGCGCTGGGGCTGCGCGACCGGGCCTGACCGTCCGTCTTGACAATCCGGCCGGGCGAACTGAAGGCTGGCATCCAAGGTGACCGACCAGTCGGTATGAAGGAGCGGAACGTGCCCGAGCTGAGCATTCCCACCCGCGCGGGCGTGTTCGACGCCCTCGTGGCGGGGCCACCCGAGGGCCGCCCGGTACTGCTGCTGCACGGTTTTCCCGAGACGGGACGGGCTTGGCGGCGCCAGATCGAGGCGTTGGCGGCGGACGGCTACCGTGTGGTGGCGCCGGACCAGCGTGGCTACTCCCCCGGGGTCCGACCCGAGCGGCCCGAGGAGTACGGCATCGGCGCCCTGGTCGACGACGTCGTCGCGATCACGGAGGAGTTGGGCTGGGCGACGTTCGACCTGGTCGGCCACGACTGGGGCGGCGCGGTGGCCTGGTGGACCGCCGATGCCCATCCCGACCGCCTCCGCACCCTGACGGTCGTCTCGACCCCGCACCCCGGTGCCCTCGCCGAGGCCATGCGCACCGACGAGGACCAGCGCGCGCGGTCCACCTACATGCGCGACTGGCGCGAGACGCCCGCGACCGAGGACCGGATGCTCGCCGACGACGCTCGGCAGCTGCGGAGCCTCTACGCCGGCCGGATTCCGCAGGACAGTGTCGACGCCTACGTCCGGCACCTGTCCGAACCGGGCGCTCTCACCGCGGCCCTGAACTGGTACCGGTCCGGCCGCCCCGAGAACGCGATCGGCGTCATCGACGTACCCACGCTGTACGTCTGGAGCCCGGAGGACATCGCGTTCGGGCCGGCGGCGGCGCAGGAGAGCGGGAAGTGGGTCGGCGGGCCGTACCGCTTCGAGACCCTCCCGGGCATCAGCCACTGGATCCCCGAGGAGGCGCCCGAGGCGCTGAACCGGCTGCTGCTCGAACACCTGCGGGCGTACGGCGACTGAGCCCACCTCTCTCCCGAAGGCTGAGCCGGCCCCTCGCCCGACGCGGTCAACTGTCCGGCCTCTCCGTGGAGTCGGTCGGCTTCGGCGGCGCGGGCCTCGGCGTCTGCCTCAACGCGAGCAGGGCGAGGGAGAGTTCGGTGATGCCGCGGGGTCGACGATGGAGCGGCCGGTGCGCTCGGCGATGCGGCGCAGGCGCGGCCGCACGGTGTTGGGGTGGACGTAGAGACGCTTCACTGCCTCCTCAGTCGAGCCGCCGCAGGCGAACCATGCGTCCGGTGTATCCAGCAGGAGGTCGCGATCGGCGGCCGGCAGGGCCTCGATCGGGCCGAGGACGGTGGCGGCGACGCGGACCGTCACGTCGGGCGCGCCGGCGGTCGCGACCGGGGAGTCGTCGAAGACGGTGACGCTGCCACTGCCCGCGCCGCCGCCGCGCATGGCAGCCCTGGCGAAGCGCAGGGCGTCACCGGTGAGGGACGGGTCGTCGAAGCCTCGGCCGCGTCGGCGGCGCGCACCAACTCCCCGCGCAGCACATGCGAGAGCAGTCTCAGGCGGCCTGCCAGGGTGTCCATCTCGATCTCGTACCCATCTCTGCATGGCACGAGGAAGGTGTGGAGGCCGAGCTGGGTCATGTCCAGGCTGTCGCCATCAATGGCCGAGTCGGCGATCATGGTGAAACGAGCTGGGCGACGTGCACGCTTTCTCACGGAGTCTCTCTGGTCTCTCTCATGGCCTGAATCTCCGCTTACGTCGAAAAGACGGTCCATCAGGGTAGGAATGACGACGTCATACGTGCGGTCACACTCCTCAGGTCTCTGGACCCGATGGACGACTTGCTCGCGCCGCCGCGGGACCTGGATCCTCCGAGACGGTGCGATGCCTGCCAGTTCAGGCTGTATCCGAACGGTCCAGGTCGTCCGGGCGAGGTAGAGATCCCCCACCGCTGACCGGTCCTATCTGCGTGCTCATTCAGGAACTCGAGCAGGCCGTCGATACGTTGCTCAGACTCCCGGACGGTGGACCGCGCGCCCAGTGCCGTCACAGCTCCGGATATCCAGCAGTACGAGCGCACTGATTTCTGGGCAGACGCCCCAGGTAGCGCAAGCCATCCGCGTGACCTTCGATTTGTGGATCGTCGTCGGGGGCGTGCCATCTGCTGATCTCTGGCAGGGGAGGACACGCTCACGTGCCCGTGACGACCGGGGCGCACGCAACGATGCGGCGGCGGTGAGTGACGTGCCGCTCCACGGCGGCGCTAAGGCGGGGCACCGGATAGACACGTCCTCCCCGGACGGAGGCCCCAGGCAGCTGTCCGCAGCCCCTCAGGGCACTCAGCAGGAGGCGTGAACCGCTGCTCGTCCCGGAGGGGGAAGTCCTAGGACGCCAGGGCCAGTTGTGCGGTGCGGCGTCGGAGATCGACACGGGTGGGGGTCCGTTCCGTCGGCAGCAGTGAACGCTGTACAGGGGTTGGAGGCAGCGATGTAGCTCCGTCTCCGCGGGTGGATCGCGGATCGGAACACACCACGGCGCCATCCGCGTTTCGGCTAAGCGGCGTTGTTGGACAGTCAGATTTCGAGACTGGATACTGCATCGATCCGGAACAGGACGTCAACGAACGTTCGTTGCAGCGAATCGATCGTTGAGAGATGGGCCGCCCGCACCGTACTGTTCGGTCGCAGTCACTCGACCCTCAGGAGCAGAGTCTGTGGAGCTGTTTCACCCTGCCTCTCGGCGCCATCCGGCGTCGGAGATCCGAGGCGTGTCCGCCTCGTTCCTCGAGCCCAACAGCCCAGCTAGGGCGTGTCCTGATGGTCGGTCACGCCTTGGCGTCGCGATCCGCGAAGCCCGTGCGCGGCCAGGGTGCGGAAGTACGGCAGCTCCCGACCACCCGCCTCCGGGCCGCAAGCCGCAGAGAAGGAGGCTGCGCGACCCGTTTCTTGGGTTGCGGACGCCTCTGAGGCACCACCTGTTTACGCCGCCCACACTCACGTGTCCTCAAGGAAGGAATGCCTGTGAGTGAGCCGAACGCTTCGTTGCGGGAGACTCTCGCCCGCATTGACGAACTGATCGCCAGGAGCGGTCGCCGGCGGCAGGAAGCTCTGAACTTCCGAAGACTTTCCCTCGCCACCGGCCTGAACGAGTCCGAGGTGGAACTACTCCTGGCCGGCGGCACCCTTGAGGAGGAAGACTCGGACGACATGGTCCGGCAGCGCGTGCGCTTCCTGTACGAGAGGCACACCGGACCCGACGGAGGTCCCCGGGACATCCGGGACATCGCAGCTGCCCTCGCGCAGACCACAACCTGGACGAGGAAGCTGGCGGAAGGCAAAGCAAAGCCGAGTCTGGTGACAGGGTCCCGCCTGACCAAGTACTACGGCGTGGCCCCGACGTTCCTCACCGACGCGCCGGACGACGCCTTGAACCGGGAGTTGCAGAGCGTCCTCTTCGACCTGGAGGTGCACGTCGATCCGGCCAAGACCCTCAGGGAAATGGGCGTCGTGCACATGTCCGGACGGAGCCCGCTCATGAGCAAGCCGGACTTGGAGTCACTTGCCAGGATGGTTGCATCCCTTTCCACCGATATTGATCACGTCAAGCGCGTAGTCGATCACCATCTGGCGGACCCGGAGGCCGGCGAGTGAGGAAGTCGGTCGAGAAACTGCAAAGGCGGCTCATAACCGAGCTGACCAACGCCGTCACCCAGGCGATCGCTGTCCCGGCTCAGCCGAAGATCATCTTCGAGACGCTCTGCCAGGCGATGAGTAAACGCCGCGGCCGACCGGTCCTGCTGATCTTGCGGGGCTTCCCCGAGGAGTTGGCCAACACCACTACCGGTCTGTGGCTGGACCTCGAGGACCAGGACGTCATCGTCATCGAAGAGAAGCTGGATCCCGATCACCAGCTTGTCGTTCTCGGTCACGAGTTCTGGCATATGAGCGCAGGACACTGCGGCCACGACCTCGACGGAACAGCTGTAGCCGCACGGGCGGCACTGACCGAGGAAGTCGACTGGGAACTGGCGCGCCGAGTGGCCACACGAACCCACTCCCACACGGAGGACGAACTGTCCGCCGAAGGATTCGGACTGCTGATGGGCTCCCGAATGAAAGCCTGGCTGGCCGGTCCGGACACACTCCAGGACCTTGACGACGTAGCACGACGCATCAGCGCCTCACTCGGCTACCGCGGACTGCAGGGCTGACGACGTGACAATGACCAACTCCTTCTGGGTGATCGCCGCTGTCCTGGGCGTCGGCCTGGCCTACAAGCTCCCAGCCTTCCTGCGGGGCGGACGCAACCCCCTCGCGCGACAGGTCGCCGGCCTGCTGCTGGCCGCGTGCGCCGTATTCTTCTTCGCGGCACCATCCACCCTCGCATGGCTCAACGACGTCACAGGCATCCCCAACTTCGCAGCCCCGTTCGTCTACAGCCTCATCACGGGGTTCTGCGCCTCTTGCCTGTTGCTGATCGTGAAGTGGCGCGGCGGGACCCCTACCAGCGTCCGGCGAACGACATGGTGGGTCTACGGCAGCTACGGCACGGTGATCGTCGCCCTGTGGGCTTGCTTCGCGCTCGGAGACCATCAGGTCGAGCGGCTGCGCGACCTGGACACCTACTACGCCACCACCCCGTGGATGCGGGAGATGATCCTGCTCTACCTGCTCGGTCACACCGTGGCAGTCCTGGTCACATCCGCCCTGCTGTGGACCTGGGAAAGCCGCGTCCGAGGAACCGGCTGGCTGCACGCCGGCGTCGTGCTGCTCAGCGTCGGCTACGCCCTCAACCTCGTCTACGACGCCGTCAAACTGATCGCCGTGGTCGCGCGATGGACCGGCCACAATCTCGACTGGCTGAGCACCAACGTGGCACCCCCCGTGGCCGGTGTCGTCGGCCTGTTGATCGCTCTCGGCTTCCTCATGCCTCACGCCGGCGAGCAGATCTCCCACCGGACATCGGCCCTCCGTGAATACCGGGCTCTCGAACCCTTAGCCCGCGCCCTGCAGCAGGTGCCGTCCGCCGCCTCGCCCGTGCCGATGGGACTCCGCGCCTCTCTGGACCTTCGCCTGATCCACCGACGGACAACCATCCGCGACGCCTTGAGACAGCTCCAGCCGCACCTGGACCGCGACGGGCGGGACAAAGCCGCACAGCACTACCTCGCCCTTGGCAAGACACCCGCCGAAGCTCAACTTCTTGCCGAGGCCACCGCCATCGTGGCCGCAGCCGCCACCCCGAAGGCACTCGCCGGCCAGGCTCCCGAGAAACCGGCTCAGGTGAGAACGGACCTGCGCAGCGACATCGTCTCCCTCTCCCGCGCCCTGCGCGACCTGTCCACTGTGCATACGGTCCGCCCGAACGCGACACCAGAAGGAATCGTGACCTCATGAGCGCGCGCACCAGCGCGGCCGCCACCGCCCGCCCCCGCCGCGCCATCGTCATCGGCGGGGGCCTCACCGCCATGCTGGCGGCGCGAGTTCTGTCCTCACATGCCGACGTCGTCGTCATCGAGCGCGACTTGCTGCCGGACAGACCCGAGCACCGCAAAGGCCTGCCCCAAGCCCACCACGTACATGTGCTGTGGTCCGGCGGAGCGGAAGCCATCGGGACCCTTCTGCCAGGTGCCCTCGCAGAGCTCAAGGCACAAGGCGCGCGCCGGATACCACTGACCAGCGGCATGGTCGCCCTCAGCCCCAAGGGCTGGTTCCGGCGCTGGCAGGAGAGCCACTACGCCATCGCCTGCCACCGCGACCTCCTCGACTGGGTGGTACGAGGCGAGGTGCTCGGCAGGTCCGGGAAAGCCATCACCGTCATGGAACAGACCACCGTCCTTGGACTGACCGGCAGCGCGGACGCGGTCACCGGAGTCGACATCCGAAGAGCCGACGGCAAGACGGACTCGCTCCGAGCCGACCTGGTCGTGGACGCCAGCGGCAGGGGCTCGCAGACCCCGGTCTGGCTGAACCAACTCGGCGCCCCGGGCCCCGCTTCGCGGGAGGTCGACTGTGGACTCGTCTACGCCAGCCGCCTGTACAAGGCGCCTGCTGGATTGCCCGAGTCCTGGCCCATCATCAACGTTCAGGCCGATCCCCGCGGAAACCGTCCCGGACAGGCCGGAGTCATCCTGCCGATCGAGGACGAACGCTGGCTCGTCACCCTGTCCGGCACCCGCGGCGGTGAACCCACCAACAACACCGACGACTTCACCGACTTCGCTCTCGGCCTGCGGCACCCGATCGTCGGCGAAATGATCAAGAAGGCGTCTCCGATCGGGCCGGTCCAGCTCACCCGTATGACGGGCAACCGCCGGCGTTTCTACGAGAAGACCGCGCTCCCAGACAACCTCCTTGTCCTCGGCGACGCGCTGGCCGCATACAACCCGACGTACGGGCATGGCATGTCGGTCGCAGCCCAAAGCGCCGTGACGCTGCAAGAGATGATCCACCGCTACGGATGGGCCGCTCCCGGTCTCACCAAGCGTGTACAGAAGGCTGTCGCCCAACACGTGGCCATCGCCTGGACCTTCGCTGCCGGCACAGACGTCTTCTACGAAAACGCCACCGAGCATGGTCCTAACCTGAGCGAGCGGATCGCCGCGAGGTTCGTCGACCGGCTCACCTACACGGCCACCGGCTCCGGTCGCATCGCACGCGACCTCACGGATGTGATGACGCTCCAGGCCGGCCCCGAGAGGCTGTTCAGGCCCACCACTCTCATCGCCGCCGCTCGGGGCCCACTGAAACCCCAGCTCACTGCTCCCCCACTGAGTATCGAGGAGCAACGGGCCATCGACTCTCCCTGACCCGGTCACCTTTCGGGTCGTAGACCTGCGGCGGTGTCAGGCCGCGGCATGACCCAGTCCGAAAGGAGCCGTCCGTCGAGAGGAAGCCGCCCCCACGGCCAGTTGACGAAGCCGTACCCGACCATGCCAGGCGCGACACGGCACGATCCGGCCGACCGCTGCTGACAGGAACCGATAGGCCAGCAGGCCATCGCCCGAGCCGCCGGTGAGCCGGTCGCATCTTTTTCGAAATGGTTGAAGACGTGGTGGTCGCAGCCGGCGCAGGTACGCCGGTCCAGGACCGGCCCGCGGGTCAGGTCGCCATCGGCGGCCAGCTCAACAGGAACGGAAGACTGGCTGCCGTGACCGGGTACACGTCGCCCTGGTGGTGGACCGCGCTGTAGAAGTGGTCCAGAGCCTTGCTGCGCTCCCGTGCGTCCGGGGAGCGCAGCGCCCACAACATCGCCGGTATTTCCTCGGCCGACCCGTATGCGTGCTCCATCGACGCCCAGTCGATGTCATGAAGTCCGTCAACCATGATCGAACCCATGCCAGGCAGCACCCGCCCGCCGCAGACCGTACGCCGTTGTCGACCCGAGCCAGGACGGGCCGGGAGCCTACGGTGTAGGGGCGACCTAACGGCGGCCGGCGTCTAACACACTGAGGAGGCGCAGGACTTCGGGACCTGACCCACGTACTGCGTCCGGCTGGTCTAGTCCGCATGCTGATCACGGGTTCGATCATCACACTGCGGGAGCCGACTAGCTCAGCGGAAGTGGGCGACGGCTTGGACGGCGTGGTGGAGCCCGACGCCGCGCTGCCGGCAGTCGGGGAGGATCTTGTAGTTCTTCATCCGGCCGATCACATGCTCCACCCGGGCACGCACCTTGCGGTGGGCGGCGTTGTCGTCTTCCTCGCCCGGCAGCAGGGGCCGGTGAGGGCATCTACGGTGCGGCGCGAGCACGCTCGGCCGACGCCGCCTTGTTGCAGGCGCTGGCCGAGCACGAGGACCGGCGCACCTGCCACCGTGCGCGTGGTGGAAACGCACAGTCGCCCGGTCGAGCCGGATCAGCGAGGCCTCGGCGGCGCAGTCGAGGAAGTCCACCGCGACGGTGTGCTCGGCCAGGGCGGACGCGGCCGCGAGGATCTCCGCGAGGTCGCCGACGTGATCGACGGCCGCGACCAGCAGGGCGTCCCGGGTCCCCGTCGGCAGTTCGGCGAGCCCGGCCGCGAACGCCGTCGCCAGTGCGGGGCTCACGGGGAGGTGGGTCCATGATCCCGGCGGGCCGGTCACACTCCATGCGGTGGGGAGTTCGACCAGCACCGGCACGGCCAGGACGGGCGCGACAGCCCGGGTCCGTATGCCCCGGCTCGCCACGATGACGACGAACGGGTTGTCGCCCACCCGGCGCGCGATGAACGCGAGGACATCCCGCGTCGACCGGTCGAGCCGGCGCACGTCGTCGACGATCAGCACCACGGGCAGCTCGGCCCCGCTCGTGGTGATCAGGTGGAACGCGGCCAGGGCCACCTTCAAGGTCTCCGGTGGCGGCTCGGAGTCGACCTCGACAAGAGCCGAGCGCAGGGTTGCGTTCTGTCCGGCGGGGAGCTTGTCCACGGCGGCGGGCAAGGGTCTCAGCAACTCGCGCAGACCGCTGAAAGGGGTGTCGTCCCCGCACCCCGCGGCCTCCAGGATCCGCCGTCCCGCCGTCCGCGCGTGGTCAGCCGTGGCCCGCAGCACCGCGGTCTTGCCGACGCCCGGGCCGCCCTGCATCACCAGGGCGCCACCCGCCTCGGGCAGCCTGCCCAGCGCCTCCCGCAGGACCCTCAACTGCTCGTCGCGACCGAGGAGTCCGGGCTCGTCCACGCACCGCCCCAGTCTTCGAGTACGCCCGATGAGTGCATCTGATGAGTACGCCCGATGCCTTCTGAGCAAGATCGTAAGGGAACCTCTGCGGTACGGCTTGAGTCATGTGACCGCACCTCGCACCGCACCACACCCCCACCCCAGCGAGTCGCCGACCGCGCGGCTCAGACGTACCCCCGCCGTTGCACGACGCTCAGCGCCACCGCGCCCAGCGGGACGTTCAGCCAGAACGTGAGCAGCCGGTAGACGAGTACGGCCGAGGTGGCCGCCCCGGCCGGTACGCCGAGTGCCGTCAGGCCGGCGATGAGTCCGGCCTCCAGCGCGCCCAGACCGCCGGGTACGGGAGCCGCGTTGGCGATCAGCCGGGCCGCCATGTAGACGGCGCCGATCTGGAGGAAGGGCAGGTCGCCGCCGAGCGCGTGGACGCTCATGGCCAGGCCGACGACCTGGACGAGCGGCAGGCCGAGGGCGCCGACGACACCCACGACGACCTTGGCCGGTTCGGTCGCGATCCCGGCCACGGTCGAACCGGCCGCCCGTAGGAACGGCCACACCTTCTCCTGGAGGAAGCGACGGCCGCGCGGGGTGAAGGCGAGCAGTCCCCCGGCGACGAGCAGCAGGGCGAGGGCCCACAGCAGAGAGCGGCTGTCGGGCAGGGCCAGGTGCACGCCGGCGTGGTGCCGTCCCGCCCAGGCGAAGAAGACGGCGGCGACCACGGTGTTGGACACCGCTCCGGCCAGGCTCTGCAGCCCGACGGAGGCCGTGGCGGCGCCGGTCTCGATCCCCGTCTTCTGGAGATAGCGCAGGTTGAGCGCCATACCGCCCACGTTGCTCGGCGTGATCCGGTTGAGGAGCGAACTGGCGAACTGCACCTGGTAGGTGGGGCCGAACGGCAGCCGGTCCGGGATGGTGCCCAACTGGAGGCAGGTCGAGAACGCCTGCGAGATGAAGGTGACCGGCAGCACCGCGAGCAGCCACCACCAGTTCGCGTCGCGCAACGCGTCGACGGCCGCCGGGAAGTTGGCCAACTGCGGCAGGACGAGGTGGAGGATCAGGAACGCGCCCACCAGGCCCAGGACGCTCTTCCAGGTGAACCGCGCCAGATGCGCGAGCGGCACCGCCTTCGTGCCGGCCGCCGTCTCGACCTCGCCGGCGAGATCGCGCAGCAGGCTGGGGCGCCCGCCGGCACGCAGTGTGCGCCGACGGTCGGCACGGCTCTCCGCCCGCGCACGGTCGGCGTCGTACTTGGCGACCTCGCGCCGCGCGGGGCCGATCAGCGCGAGCGGCTGGAGGTAGGGCAGCGCGGTCGCCAGGAGGTCGGGTCCCAGACCGGCCAGCGCGCACGCGGTGGCGCGCCGGGGGCCGATCCGTACCGCGGTCGTGGCGAGCAGTTCGGCGAGGTCGGTGCCGAGCAGTTCGGGCGGTGCGTTGAGCCGGCCGCGTGCGAACGCGTCGAGCCGGCTCCCGCCGTCCGCCTCGACCAGGACGTGCTCGGGGCGCAACTCCCCATGTCCGAGGCGGTGTTCCTGGAGGCGGGCCACGGACGTCCACATCCCGGTGAGCACGGGGTCGGTCCAGTCCTCGACCGGCAGGGCGGACAGCGCGCGGGCGCCCTTGTCCACGGTCGCCACGAGCGCGCCGCTCGCACCCACCGGATACGCCATCACGGGTTCGGCGACCCGGGCGCCGGTCCGGGCGGCGAAGACGAGCATGAGCAGTTCGTGCTCGGCCGCCCCGAGCGCCGACTGGACGGTCGCGGCGGACGGGTGGCGCAGGAGGGTCCGGCGGGCGAGCCGGTGGAACAGATCGCGGTTGTGCTCCTCGGCGGCAAGCACCCGTACCGCCAGCCGGGAACCGGTGGTGGTCCCGGCGCGGTAGGCGGTCCCCTCCCCCGGCCGCTGCTCGGCCGCGGGCAGCTCGCGCAGGGTGGCGACCGGGATTCCGGAGGCGACGAGGGCGTCGGCGACGGCACGCGCCGGCGGGCGGTCGGCCGGTGCGCCGATCATCAGCAGTACGGCGGAACCGGCGGCGCCACCGACGGCGAGCGCGGCGCCGGCGTCCAGCGGCACGATCCCCGCGGCGGCGAGGCTCAGCAGGGCACACACGCAGGTCAGCCCCCACAGCGTCCGGCGCAGCCGCGCCCCGAGCCAGGGTCCCGCGGCCACGACCGCCGCCGCGCAGGCCGCCAGGTACACGGCCGACGGCCAGCCCGCGCCGACCAGACCGCGCCGGCCGACCAGCACCTCCGGCCACGCGTCCGGCCTGCTGTGCGCCAACGCCAGGCGGGTGAGCGACCAGGCGGCCAGCGCGCCCAGGGCGGCCGCCGGCACGACCCGGAGCACCGGCGCGATCCGTCGTCGTACGCACCAGACCGCCAGGGTGGCGACCGGCGCGAGCAGGGCGACGACCTGCACCGTTCCCACGAGTCCGTCCCGCAGGCCGGCAGGCAGCGCGGTCACCGAGGTGAGCAGCCCGTCCTGGGCCTCGCGGGCGAAGTCACGGGTCGCGACGGCCAGCAGGACCGTCACCACGAGGACGGCCAGGGACACCAGCAGCCGCCACAGATCGGCCGCCCGGCGCACGGCCCGTGGCGGCGGGACGTCGATCACCGGCGTCGGGGAGCCGTCCGGCGCTCCGCCGGCGTCCGACGCCGGCTGGATGCCCTCGTCTCCGATCACCTTGATCACGTGGCTCCTCGTCGACATGCCGACAACGCAGGCTGCGACACTCGCGCCCCTCCTCGAGTCGTCCTCCTCGTCCGGGCGGTACCGATGCTCTCCTCAGGACATGGTCCGCGCATCCGTCACATGACTGCAACGCGTCCTGCGACGGCCGTCCGGGCCTCTTCGGTCGTGAGCAGGTCAAGGCTGAGGTAGCGATTGCGGTCGTATGACAGATCGCGGCGAGGGGCCGCGACTCTGGCGTTCACGGCGAACGCGTCATCCTCTTCGCCGTCTACGCGTTCATCGGCGCGGCGACGGACGGCGCCCGTGCCTTCGCGAGCGACCGGGTGGGGCCGGTCGTCGACTGGCTGGTGCTCGCCGTGCTCTCGTTGGTGGCCGGTGTGGTCGCGCCGGCCTGGCCCGGCAGCACGGCGCTCGCGCTCGCGATCCGGATCGCCGCGTGGGCGTGACGACGGGCGCCATGGAGATCGCCCTCGCCTTCCAGTGCGGCGAATCGGCCGGCGAGCGGACCCTGTTCCTGCTGACCGGCGCGGTGTCGATCGTGCTCGCGTTCGTGCTGTTCGTCCGCCCGGACATCGGCGCGGTGTCGCCGGCCACCGTCTTCGGGCTGTTCAGCACCTTCTACGGCGTCTCGGCGGTCTTGGGCTCGTTCGAGCTGCGGAGCCTCGTACCCGGGCGAACGGGTCCGATCCGGTCAGCGTCTGAGCGGTACGTGCTTCGGCGGGGCCGGCGCCGTCGGACGACGGACTCGCGGTGGGCGCGAGAGGTCGGCCTCGCCGCCGGTGTCAGAGGTCCGACTCGGCCGTCCGCCCCTGTGGGCCCGCCGCGTCCTGCAGTTCTCGTCGGCCCTGCCGCCCCTCGTCGTTGGCCGCGTCGTGCTGAGCGAGCAGGGAGAGCAGCTCGGCCACCGTCAGCCCCGCCTCGGCGGGATGGCGCAGGTTGGTCCCCTCCTCGATCCGATAAGCGTTGGAGCGGCCCTGGCGCGTGTGCGTGAGATAGCCGCCCTCCTCCAGATCGGAAACGATCTTCTGGACGGCGCGCTCCGTGAGCCGGCAGCGTGCCGCGATATCGCGGATGCGCGTGGTGGGATCCTCGGCGATCGCGGCCAGCACGCGGGCGTGGTTGGTGAGAAACGTCCAACCCGTGTGTGATTCCGGTACTCCAGACATGCCCACAGCGTAAGCCGTTTGATTCACGCATTCAAAAGGGCGAACCAGATTTCCTGTATCTCTTGACGTATCCCTGATGTCGGAGCAAGTCTTGGTGTGGTGAACACGCGCGGACCTCTCTGGAGCGGCTGCCATGCCTGAACGTGCATCTTCAAGCGTGGGGATCGAGACGCACCCCGCGGGCGACTGGACACTCGTGGTCGTGTCCGGGGTGCTCGACATCCATACCGAGCAGGCCTTCCAGGACGCTCTGCGGGAAGCCCTCGGCCGGTCCGTCCGGGGCATCGACCTCGACCTGAGCGGCGTCGAGTTCTGCGACTGCTCCGGCCTCAACACACTCCTGAGCATCCGCCGGCGCGCTCTCGAAGAGGGCCGGACCGTCACGATCCAGGTCGCCGGCGCAATCGTGCACCGACTTCTCTCGATCACGGGCACGCGCTCTCTCTTCGCCGTCCTGAATGAGGATGACGAGGGCGATGAGGAGGTTCGTACGGCGTCGGGAGCGTCCGCCGAGTCGGCGGGGATCGCACTCGGCGAAGCAGACCAGGACCTGCGCATCGAACTCGTCCAGCTCCGACGCGCCATGCAGACCCGGCCCGTGATCGACCTCGCCCGAGGTGTGCTGATGGCGTCGTTCGGCCTCAACGCCGAGGACGCCTGGAAGGTCCTGGTCACGCTTTCCCAGAACACGAACACCAAACTCCACCACGTCGCCGACGTCCTGGTCGGCGCCGTCACGGGAGCCGCCCTGCCGGAATCCTTCCAGCAGCAGGTCGCGGCGACGGTCGACGGACTCCGGACGGAGCCGGTGGCGCCGGGGGTCGGCGAGAGGTGAACTCGCCGTCCCCGCCGGCGAGTTGACCGCATCGAGCGACGGCTCGGCTCTATGCCGTGTTCCCCGCCGTCACGGAGATGGCGCCGGCCGGCCGCCCCCCGGTCCGACAGGTACGTCTCCGCGCAGGGTGATCCGGTGCATGACGCGGCGCTGATCGCCGTAGTCGCGGTTGGCGTAGTGCGAGGTGGCGCGGTTGTCCCACAGGGCGACGTCGCCCGGCTGCCAGCGATGGCGGACCGTGTGTTCCGGCTTGATCAGGTGGGCGTAGAGGATGTCGAGGATCCCGCGGCTCTCGTGCTCCGAGACACCGACGATGTGCGAGGTGAAGCCCGGGTTGACGAACAGGCCCTTGCGCCCGCTCTCGGGGTGCACGCGGACCACCGGATGCTCCACGGGGACGAGCTGCGTGACCACCTCGCCCTCCCAGACGTTGCCGCGCCCCTCTCGCTCGCGCGCCAGGTAGTACCCGAACTCGCGGCTGCCGTCGTGCACGGCGGTGAGCGGATCGATCAGCGCGCGAATCCCCGGCGACAGCGACTCGTAGGCGAGTTGGCTGTCTGCCCACGACGTGTCACCGCCGTGCGGCGGCAGCACCACGGCCCGCAGGACGGAGATCGCGGGCGGACGCCGCATGAACGTCACGTCGGTGTGCCACACGTCCGCGAACCCGTTGTCCTGGCTGTCCAGGGAGTACACCTCGTCGGGCACGTCACCGGAGTCGTGCACCGGGTGGCCCGCGGTGACCTCGCCCAGCCGCCGGCCGAAGTCGATCTGCGCGTGGTCGTCGATGTCCTGGCCGGGCAGGAACAGCACCTTGTACGCCACGAGCGCGGCCCGGACCGCCGCGACCTGCTCGTCTCCGAGGCGGCCGAGGTCGACTCCGTGCACCTCGGCGCCGAAGCTGGGTCCGAGCGGGGTGATCCGCAGGCCGGCCGCCGCGTCGGTGATGACTGTCATGCTGTCGATCCTGATCCGCGGAACCTCCGGCCGCGCCATCACGGGCCCGATGTTCACGAAGGTGAAACGATCGCCCCCGCCGCCGACCCGCCTCCGGCCTGCCCCCGAACACACGTTTCCTTGCCAGCTCTCGGTGGCGGAAGGTTCACTGGTCGCGTGCCGACCTTCGCCACCACGCTGACGGGCTTCTAGCCCTCGCGTCGTGTCTACGTCTTCGACGTGTTCTGTTGCCGCGCGCCGTTCCCGCCGCCCGCGCAGCACCCTTCAGAACACTCGAGAACAGAGGTCCACCATGTCCGTGACCGATGAACTGCTGGCCAACAACGCCCGTTACGCCGAGACCTTCTCCGGCCCGCTCCCCCTGCCCCCTTCGAAGCAGCTCGCCGTGCTGGCCTGCATGGACGCCCGGCTGAACGTGTACGCGATCCTCGGCCTGAACGACGGCGAGGCGCACGTCATCCGCAACGCGGGCGGCGTGGTCACCCAGGACGAGATCCGTTCGCTCGCGATCAGCCAACGTCTGCTGGGCACCGAGGAGATCATCCTCATCCACCACACCGACTGCGGGATGCTCACCTTCACCGACGACGGCTTCAAGGCCACGGTCGAGGAGGACACCGGTATCCGTCCGTCCTGGGCGGCGGAGGCCTTCGGCGATCTCGACACGGACGTCCGCCAGTCGATCGCGCGCATCAAGGCCGACCCCTTCGTCGTGCACAAGGACCGCATCCGGGGCTTCGTCTTCGACATCGCGACCGGGAAGCTCAACGAGGTCAACTGACAGTGTTGCAGCCGCTCACGCCGGTGCCCCGGGCGGGCCAGGCGTGAGCGGCTGCCTCACGCGCTACTCGGCCTTGGGCTTGGGCTTGGCGACCAGGCTTGCGGGGTCGTGGTAGAACAGCCGGTTCTCGACGATCTTGCCGTCCTTGACGGTGAACTGTTCGATGAAGAGGGTCAGTTCTCCGGTCGCGACGTCCGGGATGCCGACACAGGCCGCGACCCGGTCGCCGTCGGCGATGGTGTAGTGCACCGTGATCGCGGAGAGGTCGAGGTACTTCGGCAGGATCTCGGCGAGGGCGAAGAATCCGTCCTTGCCGTGGTACGTCTTCCCGAAGGGCAGAAACAGCGGCTCGATGATCTGGACGTCGTCCGACAGACAGGAGACGACGCGCTCGACGTCTCCCTTCTTCCCTGCGTCGAACATGGCCTCGACGACCGCACGGCTCTGCTCGGTCTGTGATGTGGCTTCGGACATGGTGCTTCTCCTCCGGGGCAGTGAAGTTGGGTCGGTGAAGTTGGGTCGGTGAAGTTGGGTCGGTGAAACTGGTTCAGCGGTCGATCGTGGATTCGTTGAAGTCGTCGTGCCGGGCGCCGGTGGCCGGAGTGAGGGTGTCGAGCCGCTTCAACTGCCCGACGGTCAGGACGACTTCGTCAGCGGCGGTGTTCTCCTCGACGCGGGCGACGCGCCGGCTGCCGGGGATCGGAGCGATGTCGCCGCCCTGGGCCACCAGCCAGGCGAGCGCGATCTGGGCCGGGGTGGCACCGACCTCGGCCGCGATATTCCGTACTTCCTCGACGAGTTGCAGGTTCTGGCGGAAGGCCTCGCCGATGAAGCGCGGGTTCGTCTTGCGCCAGTCGCCCTCGGGGATCTCCTCCGGCGTGCGGATCTCGCCGGTCAGGAACCCGTGGCCGAGCGGCGCGTAGGGGACGAGGCCGATGCCCAAATCGCGTAGCAGGGGCAGCAGTTCGGTCTCTACGTCGCGGGTCCACAGCGAGTACTCGGTCTGCAACGCGGCGATCGGGTACACGGCGTGGGCGCGGCGAATCGTCTCCGGCGAGGCCTCGGACAGGCCGATGTGCAGGACCTTGCCCTCGGCGACCAGCTCGGCGACTGTGCCGATGGTGTCCTCGATGGGCGTCTTCTGGTCGACCCGGTGCTGGTAGTGGAGGTCGATCCGGTCGGTGCGCAGGCGCGTGAGGGAACCCTCGACGGCGGTACGGATGTTGGCCGGACTGCTGTCGAACAGGTCGGTTCCGTCCCCGGCATGGGACAGGATGCCGAACTTCGTGGCGAGGACGACCTGGTCGCGCCGCCCCTCCAACGCCTGACCGACGACCTCCTCGCTGTGGTACGGACCGTAGCTCTCGGCGGTGTCGATGTGGGTGACGCCGAGGTCGAGCGCGCGATGCACGGCGCGGACGGATTCGGCGTCGTCCAGGCCGCCGCCGGAGAGAAGGGTGCCGGCCATGGACATGGCGCCCAGGCCGATCCGGGAAACCCGCAGGCTCCCCAGCATGGCGTGCTGCATCAGAGGACTCGTTTCTCGTCGAGGGCGTCGAAGCGCGCGGGAAGGAAGGAAGGAAGGTCGAAGTGCCGAGATGTCGATCTCGATCTCGACTTCGGTGTCGGTGTCGGTGTCGGTGTCGGTGTCGGTGTCGATGTGGATCTCGACCTCGCCGGCATCCAGCCAACATCTGTTCGCCGCACCCCGACAGGCACTGCGAAAAGGGGTACTCGCAGGGACCCCTTCCGGCACCCGGGCCAGGCCTACCCTTGATCCCATGGACGAGAAGGAGGCCGCACGGGCGGCGGTCCGCGAGTTCCTCACCACCCGCCGCGCCCGGGTCACCCCGGCCGACGCCGGTCTTCCTCCGCAGGGCACCCGCCGTCGGGTCAAGGGCCTGCGCAGGGAGGAGGTCGCGTTGCTCGCCGGGGTCAGCCCGGAGTACTACGTACTGCTCGAACGCGGCCAGGCGACCGGGCCCTCCGCGGGAGTCGTCGACGCGGTCGCCGGCGTCCTGCGGCTGGACGACGACGAACGCGCTCACCTAGGCCGGCTGCTCGCCGCCCTCACCCCCGAGGCCCGCAAGCGACGCCGCAGCGCGGCGAAAGACCTGGTCACCCCAGGCATCCGCGTGCTGCTGGACTCCATGGACCACCTGCCCGCGGTGGTCTTCAACGGCCGGTTCGACATCCTCGCCGCCAACGCGCTGGGGCGCGCACTCCTGGCGCCCGTGTTCGACCTGCCCGGACGGACGAACAGCGCCCGCTTCCTGTTCCTCGACGAGCCCAGGGCCCGGGACCTGTTCCCCGAGTGGGACCTGATCACCGCCGACACCGTGGCGATCCTGCGCATCGAGGCCGGCCGCCACCCGGACGACCCCGACCTGACCGCGCTGATCGGCGAACTCGCCACCCGCAGCACGGAATTCCGTACGCGCTGGGCGACCAACGACGTACGCACCGCCCGAGCCGGCGCGAAGACCTTCCGGCACCCGCTCATCGGCGAGGTCACGCTGCCCTACGAGACGCTTCGCATCGACGCCGCCTCCAGCCAGATCCTCAGTGTCTACACCCCACGGCCCGGCACCCCCGAAGCCGACGCGATCCGCCTCCTGGCCAGCTGGAACGCCGACAGACAACCGACCGACAACCCCTGAGGCCGGCGGTGGCGCGTTCGCCGCGCGTGCGGATACGGATGCGAATGCGGACGCGATCGTCTGCCCGATTGAGGCCGACATCTTTCGGTTCGCGAGGTTGGGGCGTACGGTCTGTCTCCCCGCGAAGGGAGCCCGCCGCTTCACTCCCCCGGGAGCGGCGGGCCTGCGCGCGCCTGCAGAGGCGAGCGCGCCGTGGGGATCTTGATGTGTGCGACCTGATCGCGTGAGGCGATATTCCGGCGAACCGGGGTAGCCGCCAGACACCCGGCGGTTGGTCGCCCACCTCTCAAGGAGAACGATGTTCGCACTCACGTCCCGTCGTCTGCGCGGTGCCGCCCGTCGGGTCTTCGGCTGGCAGCAGCTGCGTCCGGCCCAACTGAGTGCGATGAAGGCCGTGATGAAGGGGCGTGACGTGCTCGCCGTCATGCCGACCGGCGCGGGCAAGTCCGCCGTGTACCAGGTGCCCGCGGTCCTGCTCGGCGGTCCCGTCGTGGTCGTATCGCCACTGATCGCGCTTCAGCGGGACCAGATGCAGAGCCTGCTCGGATCCGGCGCGCTGCGCACCGCCGCCATCAACTCCGCGCAGCGCCGCAGCGACAACGACACGGCATGGGCCCGTATCAGCGCCTCCTCGGTCGACGTGGTCTTCCTCGCTCCCGAGCAGCTCGCCAAGACGGACGTCACGGACCGGCTCGCTGCCGTCAGGCCCCGACTCCTGGTGGTGGACGAGGCACACTGCGTGTCGTCCTGGGGGCACGACTTCCGGCCGGACTACCTGCGGCTGCGCCACGCACGCCAACGGCTCGGCAATCCGCCGGTGCTCGCCCTGACCGCGAACGCGGCGGCCCCGGTGCGGCGGGACATCGCGGAACGTCTCGGCATGAACGACCCGGTGGAGATAGTGGCCGGCTTCGACCGCCCCAACATCCACCTGGATGTGACGGCCTTTCAGGACGCCGCCGCCAAGGAGCGGTTCGTCGTGGAGCGGGCGGCCGTCGAGGAGAAGCCGGGAATCCTGTACGCCGGGACGCGGAAGGCGGCGGACTGCTACGCCGAGCAGTTGAGCGGCCTGGGGCTGTCCGCGGCGAGCTACCACGCGGGCCTCTCCGCCGCCGAACGCGGCCGGACCCAGGACCGGTTCAGCTCCGGTGACCTCGACGTGGTCGTGGCGACCTCGGCGTTCGGGATGGGCATCGACAAGGCGGACGTACGGTTCGTGCTGCACGCGTCCGTCCCCGGCTCGCTCGACGCCTACTACCAGGAGATCGGCCGGGCCGGCCGCGACGGGGCACCGGCCAGGGCGATCCTCGCCTACCGGTCGCAGGATCTGGGCCTGCAACGCTTCTTCGCCGCCGGCGCTCCCGACGCCGACGCGCTGCGCCGCGTCCCCGAGCGCCTGCGCGCCGAGGCGGGCGCCGTGGCCGCGACCCGGCTCCGGGCCGACTGCGGACTGAGCGCGACGGCGCTGTCCGCCGTACTGAACCTGCTGGAAGAGGCCGGCGCCGTCCGCACCGGACGGGACGGCAGCCGCTTCACCGGCACGGTCGGCGCCGACGGCGCCCGCGCGGACGTCGACGTCGACACCGCTGTGCACAACGCCCTCGCCGTGCACGCCACGCACCGCAAGCTCGAACAGTCCCGCGTCGACATGATGCGCGGGTTCGCCGAGACGACCGACTGCCGGCGGCAGTTCCTCCTCGGCTACTTCGGCGACTGCGTCCCCGTTCCGTGCGGGGGCTGCGACAACTGCGCGGGCCCGGTGGCCGAGCCCGCGAGCGGTCAGCGGCGCGGGCGGTCCAGGAATGCCGTACGGCGACTCCGGCGGTCCCGAGCCGGTGCGCGCCCCGCGGTGGACGAGCACGCCTACCTGCCGGGTGTCCGCGTGCGCCATGACCAGTGGGGCCGGGGTGAGGTCATGAGCGAGGGCGACGGGAGGATCACCATCCTGTTCGAGTCGGTCGGCTATCGCACCCTGTCGCTGGCCGTGGTCACGGACAAGCAGTTGCTCGTCGCGCTGCCCGACTCACCGCGCTGACGCGAGTCCTGTGCGTCGGGAGGCGGCCCTGCCGAAGCGGGCCGCGCCCGCGACCTCACATGTGCACCACCGGCGCCGCGTCCGGGTCGGTGGCCGGTGCGCCCCGCCGATAGAGGATCGCGCTGATGACGAGACCGGCGGCGAAGAAGGCGGCCGACCACCAATAGGCGGTGGAGTAGCCCTCCAGTCCTGCCTGCGCGAGGACCACGGGGTCCTTGGGGTTCCTGCCGTCGAGGTAGTCGCTGACGGCGCTGGCGAAGAGGGTGTTGAGGAGGGCGGTGCCGAGGGAACCGCCGACCTGCTGCATGGCGTTGACGGAGGCGGAGGCGACGCCCGAGTCCTCGGCGCGTACACGGTCGACGGCCAGACTCATGGCGGGGGCCATGACCAGGCCGAAGCCGAAGCCGGCCACGATCAGCGGAAGCATGATGTGGGTGGCGTAGGAGCTGTCGAGGTCCAGACCCGTGAGCCAGACCATGCCGGCGGCGGCCACGCCCATGCCCACCGGCACGACCGGCTTGGGGCCGAAGCGGGGAACGAGGACGGTGGTGGCGGCGGTCGCGGCGACCATCAGTCCGGCGACCATGGGCAGGAAGGCGAGGCCGGTCTTGACCGGCGTGTAGCCGAGGGTCTGTTGCAGGTAGTAGGTGAGGAAGAGGAAGACCCCGAACATGCCGGCGCCGATGATCAGGATGGAGATGAAGGAGGCGCCGCGGTTGCGGTCCAGCAGGATGCGCAGGGGCAGCAGCGGGTGCGCGGCCTTGGTCTGCCACCAGGTGAACGCGGTCAGCAGGACGGCTCCGGCGACCAGGAAGCCCCAGGTCCGCGGGGAGCTCCAGTCGTGGCTCTCGGCGTTGGAGAAGCCGTAGACCAGGCAGAACAGGCCGCTGCCGACGAGCAGGGCGCCCGGGATGTCGATCTTGGCGGTCTTGTCGCGGCTGGTGCGCCGGAGCAGGATCGCACCGCCGACGAAGGCGAGGGCGGCGAAGGCGAGGTTGACGTAGAGGGTCCACCGCCAGGTCAGGTACTCGGTCAGCACGCCGCCAAGGAGCAGGCCGATGGCTCCGCCGGCGCCGGCGATGGCGCCGTACACGCCGAAGGCCTTGGCGCGTTCCTTGGCGTCGGTGAAGGTCACGGTCAGCAGGGACAGCGCGGCCGGGGCGAGGAGCGCGCCGAACAGGCCCTGCCCGGCCCGCGCGACGATCAGCATCTCGAAGTTGGCGGCGGCGCCGCCGAGGGCGGACATGCCGGCGAAGCCGACCAGACCGACGAGGAAGGTCAGCTTGCGGCCGAACAGGTCGGCGATCCGGCCGCCGAGCAAGAGCAGGCTGCCGAAGGCGAGCGCGTAGGCGGTGACGACCCACTGCCGGTCACCGTCCGAGAAGCCCAGGTCCTGCTGCGCGGAGGGCAGCGCGATGTTCACGATGGTCGCGTCCAGGACGACCATGAGCTGGGCGATGCCGACGACGGCGAGGATCCACCAGCGGTGAAGCGGTGGCGCGTCGGAGGGCGGGAGCGTGGACAGGGTGGCCGCGCCGGACGCGCCGGCGGACTGTTCGGGCATGACGGATCTCCAGAAGACGTGAACAAAAGGACGGGAAGTTCGGCGCACCCGGGGTGCCGGGACAGGCGTATGTCATGCCGAACGAACCGCGAGAAGGGGTACGGGAGGACAGCCTCTGACACCTGTCAGATTAGTTCTGTTCTGACAGGTGTCAAGTAAAGTGATCGTGGCTCCCGACCGATCGGGAGGCAGCCTGCGTCGCAGGGCCGGACAAGCAGCAAGGGAGGCAGTGGTGGAACCGCGAGCCGCATCCGCACGAAGGCCGGGGCGCCCTGGTAGTACGGGCACTCCCGTGGTGCCCGCGGAGGAGAGCATCCTGGCGCGCGGGCTCGAGGCCTTCGCGGAGCTGGGCTACACCCATGCCTCCGCGCGCGAGCTCGCCCGCCGCCTGGGCGTCAGCCACAACTTCATCAACGACAGGTACGGGTCCAAGGCGGCGTTCTGGCGTGCGGTGGTGGACGCCGCGGTGGGACCGCATCTGGCCGGCATGCCGCAGGTGGATCCCTCGCTCGACGATGCCGAGCGGCTACGACAGATCATCATCGGCTTCTACCGGGCCGCGGCGGACGAGCCGCTGATCGCACGGCTCTTCCTCAACGAGACCGCGGCGGAGAGCGAGCGGCTGAACTACCTGTACGAGAACTACCTGGCCCCGGTCCTGCAGACCATCGGGACCATCATCGATCGGCTCGTGGCCGCCGGACGCATGGCACCGATCCCGATGCACGTGCTGTTCTTCGCCATCGTCCCTCCCGTCTCGGGAATGGTGCAGGTACCGCTGGCCCGACGTCTGGGGCGACCCGAGGCCACCTCGCCTGAGCAGGTCGCGGCCACGGCGGAAACACTGGCGACGCTCGTGATCAACGGACTGCTCGGTACCGGCTCGACGACTCGCTGCTGACCACTCCTGCCGCAGCAGGGCCGTGCCGGACGCCTCATGAGTACGGTCGTGACGGACCGCCGTCGACACGTCCCGACACCCCAGGACCGGTCGGCGGGGCGACGACCAGCTCGGCGTCCGGGTCATGGTCGATCTGCGGAGGGCCGGCGACGATCATGGTGGCTCGGGCCCACGGCCGTTCCCGTGCCATGAACGGCAGTTCCTCCAGAAGCCAGTTCGCCACGTGCTCCACCTGTTCCGGGGAGTCGCCGTCCCGGGCAGTCGTCAGGCGCTGCTGCTCTTCGAGATCACCCTGCATCCACACCGAGGCGTCCGTCCAAGGGGCGAGTTCCTCGCGGATGACGCCCGTGCCCTCGACCCACACGACGTCGGCGCCGGCGGGGACGGTGATCGATCCGGGCCGGTCGTGGGTGATCCAGGCTTCAGGGCGGAAGTCCACCGACTCACCCCGGTGCAGGGGTCGCAGGATGTTCTCGACGAGCACGGCGCCCCAGTCGAAGCAGGCGTGGTTCCAGGCGACGTCGTCGGTGTGCACGACGGCGGAGCCGGGCACCGCCCTGCGCAGCCGCTCGGCCAGGGTTGTCTTGCCGGCGCCGCCCCGACCGTCGATCGCGATCACCCGCGGACGTCCGGAGACATCGGCTGACGCATCGCGCAGGTGCCGGACGGCGTCCAACAGGGACACCACCCGCCAGCCGACTGCCTCGGTCTCGCCTGGACGCAGACGCATCGACATCCCGTCGCCTCCGCCGGTCCCCGGGATCCTATCGACCTCGTCGCCGAGAGGGGCCCGGAGCCCGCGCCGAGCACGTCCGCCAGGGCCACCGAGCCCTGCCCGGCGGCGACTTGGGGTTCACCGCGCCCGGGGTGACCGACGCGCAGGCCATGTCCGGACGCCGCATTGGCCACGGCGGCCGAGGTGGGTCACGCCCGAGCCTTGTCGCCCGCACCCTCGCGAACCTAGACTCAAGTCGATTGAAGCGAATTCAATTCATATTCCAGGATGCACGCGGGAGCGAACTCATGTCAGGCGTTCTGAGCGGCAAGATCGGCCTGGTCACCGGTGCCGGGCAGGGCATCGGGCGGGCGATCGCCGTGGAGATGGCCCGGCAGGGCGCGTCCGCGGTGGCCGTCGCCGACCGGACCGCGGAGACCGCCGCCGAGACCGCCGACCTGGTGCGCGCCGCCGGGGCGGAGGCGGAGGTGATCGTCTGCGATCTGCGGGTGCGGGACGACATCGCGCGCATGGTGACGCGTACGGCGGAGCGCTTCGGTGGACTCGACGTCCTGGTCAACAACGCCGGCGTGATCGAGACCGCGTTCACCACCGCACCCGACCGTGGCGTCGACGCGCTCCCCGAGGAGGTCTGGGACGCGGTCTACGAGGTCAACCTCAAGGCGGTGTGGCTGGCGACCAAGTTGGCCGCGCCGTATCTGCGCCGCTCACGACGCGGTCCCGCCATCGTCAACACCGCCTCCGTCTCCGGCCTCACCGGTTTCCCCAACGCCCCCGCCTACGGCGTCACCAAGGCCGGTGTCATCCATCTGACCAAGGTCACCGCGGTCGACCTCGCCCCGGTGCGCTGCAACTGCTTCTGTCCCGGTGTCATCGACACCCCGCTCGCCCAGGACCACTTCGCCGCGGCGAAGGACCGTGACGCCATGGAACGCGAGTTGACCGCACCCCAGTTGGTGGAGCGCCTCGGCCGCCCGGAGGAGGTCGCCAGGCTGGCGTGCTTCCTGGCCTCCGACGACGCCGCCTTCATCACGGGCTCGTCGTACGTGATCGACGGCGGCGCCCTCGCATGGCTCGGCGCGCGGGACTGAGGCCCGCCACAAGGCATTTGACGCCCCATCACGACATGAGGAGATCCGATGCAGCCCAGACTGGCCGGGAAGACGGCACTGGTGACCGGTGCCACGGGAGGCATCGGCGACGCCGTGGTGCGCAGGCTCGCGGCGGAGGGCGCGGCGGTCATGGTGACCGACCTCGACGCCGACCGCTGCGAGAAGCTCGCCGGGGAGGTCGGGGGCGGCGCCCTCGGGATGGCCCTGGATGTCGCGGACGAGTCGGCGTGGCGCGAGGTGGTCGGCGCGGCGACCGCAGCGCTGGGCGAGCTGAACGTGCTGGTCAACAACGCCGGGATCGCCACGATGCACACGGTCGAGAGCGAGACCATGGACTCCTGGGAGCGGGTCCTCGGTGTGACCCAGACCGGTGTCTGGCTCGGCATGAAGCACGGCGGCCCGTCCATCGAACGCTCCGGTGGCGGTTCGATCGTCAACGTCGCGTCGATCTTCGGCACGGTCGGCGGCTTCGGCGCCCAGTTCTCGTACCACGCGGCCAAGGGCGCCGTACGTCTGATGACGAAGAACGCCGCGCTGCACTGGGCTGAGCGCGGGGTGCGGGTGAACTCACTTCATCCCGGTTTCATCGAGACGCCCCGGTCGCGTGAACTGTGGCGGGACACGCCCCGGTTGACCGCGATGGTGGAGGGGACGCCGCTCGGCCGGCTGGGCACGCCCGAGGAGGTGGCGGCCTGTGTGGCCTTCCTCGCCTCCGACGACTCAAGCTTCATGACCGGGTCCGAGCTGTACGTCGACGGGGGCTGGACGGCGCGGTGAGCGGCTGGCTCTAACCGAGCGTCGCCGTGTACCGGTTGACCCCGTCGGACTGTGCACGCAGGGCGTGCCCGCGGTCCGCCAGCACGTCCAGGTGCGCCGCCGTCTCGTTGACGGCGAGCATCCGGTCGAAGACACCGAGGTCCGTGAAGGGCACCTTGCGCCGGGTCCAGCCGAGGTCCCCCGCCACCTCGTACGCGGTGCGGGCGCGGTCGCCGAGGACGGTCAGCGCCTCGGCGAGGCGGTCGTCGTGGTGGGCCAGCAGCTCACCGACCCGGGCATGGACGCTGTCGCCCACCGGGCCGTGCGCGGGCAGCAGCCGGGCGTCCGCGAGCGTGGTCATGAGGTGCAGGGAGTCGAGGTAGTCGCCCAACGGCAGTGCGGGTCCGCCGAGTTCGAAGCCGATGGACGGGGTGATGTGCGGCAGGACGTGGTCCCCCGAGAACATCAGCCCCCGGGCCCGGTCGAGGTAGACGACATGGCCCTGGGTGTGGCCCGGCGTCGGGATCACCGTCAACCGCGCTTCCCCGAACCGGAGTTCCTCCGCGTCCAGCCAGCGGTCCGGCGCCTCCCAGACGCTCGCGTCGAAGTCGCCGTCGTACATCGCGTCGACCCGCTCGGCGAGTTCGTGGGCCCCGGCCCGGCGCAGTGTCTCCAGCGAGCCGACCGGCCGGTCCGTCCGCAGTTCCCCCAGCAGTTCCAGGCCGCGCCGCTCCCCCGCGCCGAGATGGACGCGGGAGCCGAGCAGTCTGCGCAGTTCGACGGCCTGGGTGTAGTGGTCGCGGTGGATGTGGGTGACCAGGACGTGGTCGATCTCGCCGAGATCGTGGCCGAGCTCGGCCAGGGCGTCCTCGAGTGCCTTGCGGGACTCGGGGATCGACCAGCCCCCGTCGATCAGGACCAGGCCCTCCGTCAGCCCCTCCAGCACGTAGACATTGACGGCCCGCAGTCCGTCCTCCGGCAGCGGGAGGGGGATGCGGTGGACCCCGGGCCGCACGGTCTCGGGCCCCGGCTGCGCCCAACGGCCGCGATCGAGGCGGGGAGTTCGGGTCGTGGGCGTGGTCATTCATCTCCCTGACGATGCGGTTCAGGATGCGCGGCGAGCCCCGCGTGCAGGTCGCGGGCGATTCTGCGGGCTCCCGACCGGTCGAGCTTGCCGACGGTGGTCTGGGGCAACTCGCCGACGGTGAAGGCGAATTCGGGCCACTTGGCTTTGGACAGCCCGGTGTGGGCGAGGTGTTCGGTGATCTCGCCGAGGCCGAGTTCGGCGTGGCCGTCCTCCACGACGACGAGCACGGCGGCGCGTTCGCCGAGGAGCGGGTCCGGTACGGGGGTCACGCAGGCGCGGGCCACCGCCGGGTGGGTGGCGACGGCTCGTTCGATCTCGGTGATGTCGAGGTTGCGTCCGCCGCGGATGATGACGTCCTTCTCCCGGCCCATGACGGTGATCGTGCCGTCCTCACTGGTGACCAGCAGGTCGCCGGTGGGGAAGTAGCCGTCCGGGGTGAGGGCCGGCGGTTCGACCTTGCCGTCCCGGGCGTAGCCGAGGAAGAGGGACGGGCCGCGGACCTGCGCCCGGCCCGTCACACCGGGCCCGAGCTGGGTGCCGTCCGGGGCGACGGCCCTGAGGTCGGTGCCGGGGAAGGGCCGTCCGTCGCGGCCGAGGCGGATCTCCTCGGGGTCGTCGGGCCGGGGCGAGGTGTGCCCGAGACATTCCGACATACCGAAGACACGCAGGATCCGCGTCCCCAGGGAGCGTTCGGCGCGGGCGAGGGCCCCGCGGTCCATGGGGCCGCCGCCGACGGTGATCGAACGGACCCCGTCCAGGACCTTGGAACCGGCCGCGGCGGACCCCATCTGGAGGGCCATGGTGGGCACGCACATGGTCCAGCGGACGTCGTGGGCGGCCATCCGCGCGAGCGCCTCCTCGCGGTCCCAGCGGCCGGACAGCACGAGCGGTCCGCCGAGCAGGAGCGCGAGGCCGACGCCGAAGCAGTAGGCGGCGGTCGAGGAGAGCGGGACCACGGCGGCGACCGCGTCGCCGTCGCGCAGGCCGTTGACGCCGATGGTGCAGCGGCACGCGTACCGCAGGGCGCTCTCGGACTGGACGACGCCCTTGGGCCGGCCGGTGGAGCCGGAGGTGAGGCCGATCAGCGAGCCGACGGACCAGCGGGAGACATCGCGCGGGCCGGGTCCGGCGCGGACCGTCCACCCGTCGAGGGCCTCGGCGGTCACCGCGTCCGGCAGGGCCGCGACGCCTCCCCACTCCTCGACCGCGGACGGTTCGGCGATCAGGACGTCGGGGCGGATGTCGGCCACCGCGCCGGCGAACTCGGCGCGGGTCGTGTGCCGGTTCACCAGGGCCAGGACGCCCCCGCTCAAGCCGACGGCGAGGGTCGCCGCGAGGGTGCGCCAGGAGTTGTCGGCCTGGAGGAGCACCGTGCCGCCGGGCGTGCCGTCCGGGTTCATCGCCTCGGTCAACTCGGTTGCCCGCCGCAGGAGTTCACGTGCGCCGTGCGGTCCGTGGTCGTCGACGACGGCGGTGAAGTCGGCCTGTTCGGAGCGGTCGTAGAACTCCCGCGCTGTCTGTCGCATCCACTTCCTCGCCTCGTTGCGAAGGGGGCACTCCGGGTCGGCCCGGTCTCACGCCCCGGTGTGCTCGGTCCGCTGTGCCGGGTCGGCGTACAGTTCCGCCTCGCCGCCCATGACGGCGATCCGGCGTCCGCGCATGTCGCCGACCTGGGCGACGGCCGCCGCCCACTCCGGGCTGGCCAGTGCGGTGCGCAGGTCCTCGGGGGTGTCGAAGCCCAGGACGGAGAGCCCGTCCCAGCCCTCCGAACGCGGTTCGAGGGCCGCGTCGAGGTCGGTGTGCCGCCAGGACCTGAGTCCGGGCAGGCGCCGGGTGAGGTCGGCGTGTTCACCGCGCCACCAGTCGATGAACCGTTCATGGGTCCACTCGGGCGGCCGGGCGGCCAGCAGAACGAGGTTGTACATCGCGTCTCTCCGTGTCTCCTCAGGTGAACAGGACGGCGGGTGAGCGCCCGATCAGCAGGTGCCGCACCCGGCCCCGCTCGTCCAGCCGGGCACAGGCCACAAAGGTCGCCTCCGGCTCACCCGACCTGCGGACCTCGCCGAGGTACAGCTCGTCCCGGCCGACGACGGATCCGGTGAGCAGGTGGTGCGTACGGACGCCCACCTCGCGCTGGGCGAGATAGCCCTCCATCTCGGCCCGGCCGCCATGGAAGTCGGTGCCGGCGTCGCCGCCGGTGGAAAACAGGATGGAGAAGGAGAAGTCGTCGCTGATCAGGTCGAGGATCCGGTCGGCGTCGGCACTGTCCAGGATCCCGAACCAGGTGGTCAGGAAAGGCGCGGCGGACGCGGTCGGGGCGCTCACGGCCGGTCCACGAGGTCGAAGTCGGGAGTGAAGAAGGACTGGTAGCGCGCCATCAGCCCGCCGGGCGACACCTGCGCGGCGGACAGGAACGCCCCGCTCGTCACCCCTTCGTCGACGACGAAGCCGTACGCCGTCTCGACGTCGCCGTCGACCGAGTACCGCACGATCTCGTGCGTACGGTCCACCGCGTTCCGTCCCGCGATGTAGCCGGCGAAGTCCGCGCGGGACGTGCCGGTCCGGCCGCCGCCCGGCAGCGCGATCAGGAACCGGAAGTCGGGTTCCAGGAGTTCGAGGGCCTTTTCGGGGTCCTGGCCGTCCATTCTGGCCATGTATTCGCGAAGCACCATCGCAGATCATTCTCCCTCAGCATCACGGTCCGACACCAAAGCGTCCACTATCAATAAACAACCTGAGTTCAGTTCAGTTTGACTGTAAGACGGCATCCCCGCCCCCGACAAGGGGCGGGGCGAGGGCTATTCGGCGACCATCCGCACCACACACCCCTCGATCATCTCGCTGATCTCCGACAGGGGGATCGCCCCGGTCGGGCGGTACCAGCGCCAGACACTCACGATCATGCCGAGGACGGAGAGGCCGAGGGTGTGGGCGTCACGGAGCGGGAACGCACCCTTGGACATGCCGCGCATCAGCAAGCTCGTCCAGTCCCGCTCGACCATCTGGACCAGCTGGCGGGCCGCGACGCGCTCGGTCTCCTCGCGCTTGGACTTCCGCGGGGTGGCGAGCAGGGACATGTTGGCCTGGAGGATACGCATCTGGCGGATCTCCTGCTCGGTGACCGCGAAGGCGGACCGCACCGCCGCGCGCACTTCTTCCACCGGGTCGGTCTCGTCCTTCGTGGCCTCGACGAACTGGTCGTGGGAGCGCTGGAGTTCGAGCCGCATGATGGTGAGCAGGCAGTGGGCCTTGGACTCGAAGTAGTGGTACAGCGCGGTCTGCCCGATGCCGACGCGGTCGGCCACCTCCGACCACTTGGTGTTCTCGTACCCGTCCTCCCCGAACCGCTCCACGGCAGCCACGAGGATCGCCCCGCGCTTCGACCGCGGCCCCTCCTCCGGATCCACGATCCGTGCCCTCGCCATCGCCACTCCCTCTCCTGCACACCCGAAACCGATCGCCGTCCGGCCCGTCCGAGAGTAGACCCAAGTTCAAGTCGGCTACGAATCGAAGATCGACGGGGGTTCGCCGGCTCACCGTGTGCCGGGCGGGGCGGGGCGGCCTTCGACGAGGCTGCCGTTGTCCGGTCCGGTGGGCCTCAGCCGGACCGGGGCGGCGACCGATCCGCACCGGCCCCCTCCGTCCCGCACCCGGCGAAGTCGGCCCGCCGGCCCGCCAGAAACGCCGCCACGCCCTCCCGTCCCTCCCCGGACGCCGCCGCGGCGCCCAGCTGACGGGCCTCCGCGTCGAGGTGTTCGTGGAGGTCGGCGGTGAGCGCCCGGTCTACCAGCCGCCGGGTCGCGCCGTACGCCTCCGTGGCCCCGCGTGCCAGTGCACCCGCCACCCGCATGGCTTCCTCGTTCAGCCGATCCGGCGCCACGACCCGGCCGACCAGGCCCATGCCCAGCGCCTCGGCCGCCGTCACGCGCCGGTTGGTCAGCAGCAGGTCCATCGCCCGGCGCGGTCCGACGAGCCGGGGCAGTGACCAGCTGACTCCGGCGTCCGGCGTGTATCCGATCGCGGTGTACGCGGCCGTGAAGTGTGCGTCCGTCGCCGCGAGGCTCACGTCCGCCGCCGCGACCAGTCCGAGGCCGGCCCCCGCGACAGCCCCCTGCACGGCGACCACCAGCGGGGCGTCCAGCCCGGCGAGGAGCCGCAGCGCCGCGTGCAGCGCGTCGGTCACGTCGGTGAGGTGCACAGCCAGCCGTTCGCCCGGCAGTGCGGCGAATTCCTTCAGGTCGCCGCCGACGCAGAAGGACCGTCCCCGCCCGGTGAGCAACACCGCCCGCACCCGCGCCTTCTCGCACTCCATGGCCGCGTCCCGCAGCGCCCTGGCCATCGCCAGGTCGATCGCGTTGCCCGACCCGCGGCACATCTCGACCCGGGCCAGCCCGTAGCCGTCGACCTCCGCCGTGACCCTCATCGCGCCGTCCATCCACCGTCCACGGTGAGCACGTGCCCGGTGCAGTACGAGGACGCGTCGGACGCCAGGTACAGCAACGCCCCGTCCAGCTCCCCCTGTTCACCGCCGCGCCCCAGCATCGTGCCGCGCTCGACCCAGCGCCGGGCGCGCTCGTCGGCGAACAGTTCGTCGGTCATCTCGGAGCGGAACCAGCCGGGCGCGAGCGAGTTGACCCGCACTCCCGACTCCCCCCACTGTCCTGCGAGTTCACGGGTCAGTCCGACCAGTCCCGCCTTGGAGGCCGCGTAGGCCGCGCCGCCGAGCGGAGCCCCCGAGACCAGGCCGAGGACGGACGAGACGTTCACGACCGAGCGGGTCGTACGAGCGTGGTCGCGGGCCGGGGCCTCCGCCAGCAGCCGCGCGAGATGGAAGGGCGCCACCAGATTCACGGCCAGTACGTCCGTGAAGGCGTCGGCGCTCTCGTCCTCGGCGCGCACCGAGCCGGACATGCCGGCGTTGTTCACCAGGACGTCGACACGGCCGGTCTCGTCGAACGCCGCCTCCATGAGCCGCACCCGTTCCTTCGCCCGCGAGACGTCACAGACGACGGGATGGATGCGCGGGTCCTCGTCGGCCAGTTCCTTGAGCTTCTCCAGCCGCCGGGCGGCGGCCAGCACGGTGGCGCCCGCCGACGCGAGCACCAGGGCGAACCGGGCGCCGAGCCCGGACGACGCCCCGGTGACCACGGCGGTCCGGCCGTGCAGCGAGAACAGGTCCGCGACCGGCCGGCTCACTGCTCGACCCCGATCGGCAGCACGGTCGCCCCGCCGTCCAGGACCAGCGTCTGCCCCGTCATCCAGGACGAGGCCCCGGACGCCAGGAAGACGGCCGCGTGTGCCACGTCCTCCACCGTGCCGAGTCTGCGCAGCGGCAGTCTCGCGGTCAGGACAGGCTCTCTCGGCTCCCACACGGCCCGGGCCAGTTCGGTCTTGATCAGCCCGGGTGCGATCGCGTTCACGCGCACCAACGGGCCCAGTTCGTAGGCGAGTTGACGGGTCATGTGCAGCATGGCCGCCTTGGTGGCGTTGTACCAGCCGATGTGCGGGTCGACGATCAGCCCGCCGACGGACGCGATGTTGACGACCGCTCCCCCGTGTGCGGCCATCCACGCCCGCCAGGCGTACCGGGTCCAGGCGACCATGCCGTACTGGTTGACGCGTACGGTCTTCTCCGCGCGCGGCAGGTCGAGGTCGAGGAGGTCGCCCATGTAGGGGTTGGTGGCCGCGTTGTTGACCAGGATGTCGAGGCGGCCGAAGCGGGACACGACCTCCTCGACGCAGCGCTCGGCGTCCTCGGGCTCGCCGGCGTTGGCGACCACCTCGTGCACCTCGCCGTCGCCCTTGACCCGCAGCAACTCCTCGCGGGCGGCGGCCAGTCCGTCCGGTTTGCGGGCGGCGATGACCACATGCGCGCCCGCCTCCCGGTACGCCTCGGCGATCCCGAGGCCGATACCCCGGGAGCCGCCGGTGATCACGGCGACCCGGCCGCCGAGTGCCTGCCGCCCGTACAGCGAGTGTCCGTCCGCTTCGTGTCCGTTCACGCCGACTCCCCGGGATACTTGGCCAGTTCACGTCGCGCGACCGTCCGCAGATGCACCTCGTCCGGTCCGTCCGCGATCCGCAGGGCCCGGGTGATCGCGTACAGCCGCGCCAGTACGGTGTCGTCACTGACCCCGGCCGCTCCGTGTGCCTGGACGGCCCGGTCGACGACCCGGTGGGCCACCTCCAGCGCGGCCACCTTGATCGCGGCGACTTCGGTACGGGCCGCCGCGTTGCCCTGGGTGTCCATCAGCCAGGCCGACTTGAGGACAAGGAGCCGTAGTTGCTCGATCTCGATCCGGCTGCGGGCGATCCACTCCCGGATCACGCCCTGCTCGGCGAGCGTCCCTCCGAAGGCGCTGCGGTTCAGGGTCCGCCGGCACATCAACTCCAGGGCCCGTTCGGCGAATCCGACCGCACGCATCGCGTAGTGCATGCGCCCGGGCCCCAGCCTCCCCTGGGCGAGGGCGAATCCCTCGCCCTCGCCGACCAACAGGGCCGACACAGGGACCCGTACGTCCTCGAAGAGCACGTCGCCGTGGCCGCACCGGTCGGTGTATCCGAACATCGGCAGGTCACGCAGCACGGTGATCCCGGGGGTGTCGCGCGGGATCAGCAGCATGCTCTGCTGCCGGTACGCGGGCGCGTCCGGGTCGGTGACCCCCATCAGGATGATCAGCCGGCAGTCCGGGTCGAGGATCCCGGACGTGTACCACTTGTGGCCGTTCACGACGTACTCGTCGCCGTCGCGAGTGATGCGGGTACGGATGTTGCGCGCGTCGGAGCTGGCGACCTCGGGCTCGGTCATGGCGAAGCAGGAGCGGATCTCGGCGGCCAGCAACGGGCGCAGCCAGCGGTCCTGTTGCTCGGCCGAGCCGAAGAGGGCGAGCAGTTCCATGTTGCCGGTGTCGGGGGCGGAGCAGTTGAACACCTCGGGGCCGATGATCGAGCGTCCGGCGAGTTCGGCGAGCGGTGCGTATTCGAGGTTGGTGAGGCCGGCGCCCTGATCGCCGTGTGCGAGGAAGAGGTTCCAGAGGCCGTCGGCGCGCGCTCTCTCCTTCAACTCGCGCATGATGGGCGGCAGTTCGTGCGGGTCGGCGGCCTCGGCGAGCTGCCGGTCGTAGACGTCCTCGGCGGGCAGGACGTATGCGTCCATGAACGCGGCCATGCGCGAGCGGAGTTCGTCGGCCTTCGGTGAGAGTCCGAAATCCATGATGGTGCTCCTTCAGGACCGTCGAGCGAGGAGGTCGCGCGCGGTGCGGATCATCGCCGCGATCGTCGGCGGCAGCCGCTCCTGGTCGGGGTCGTGGTGCTTCCCCTCGCGGTGTCGTCGCAGGTTGTGGCCCATGACCGCGGCCATCTTGGTGCGGGCCAGCGCACGGAACCAGTCGAGGTCGGGAGGCTCGGGCCGGCCGTCGAGATAGGCGGCGAGCAGCTCGTCCTCGCCGGGCAGACCGGGGACGGCACGGCCGAGCCGGGGGAAGTTGCGGTGGTCGGCGAAGAGGAGGAACCAGCCGAGGTCGATGCGCGGATCGCCGTAGCCCCAGATCTCCCAGTCGACGACCGCGGCGGGTCGTCCGCCCTGGCACAGGACGTTGCCGAGGCGGAAGTCGCCGTGGGTGAGGGCGGGTTCGATGCTGCCGGGGATCGCGGTGGTGAGGGCGGTGAGCAACTCATCACCGCCTGGCCGGAGTTGCTGCGGTACGGCTCGCATGGTGCGACTCCAGCGTTCCAGCTCACCCGCGGGGAGCAGAGGTTCACCGCCCCCCACCTCGGTCCGATGCAGCTCGCGCAGCACGGGGGCCAGGGCCAGCATCCGTGTCCGGCACAGTCCCGGGTCGAGGCGGTGTTCGTCGAGGACGGGCTCGATCGCCTCGCCGTCGATGAACTCCATGGCGAACCAGGCCGGTTCGGTCTCGTCGACGGCGATCACGCCCGGCACGGGTACCGCTGATCGGGCCAGGGCGCGCAGCACCCGGGCCTGGCGCAGCACGTCGTTGCGGCCGACGGGGCGCTGACCTGGCGGCACCGCCTTCACGACGTACGAGAGCGGTCCGGCCGTGACGCGGAAGGTGAGCCCGGAGTGGCCGCCGGGCAGAGTGCGCAACTCGCCGACGGGCGTGCCGGGATGGCGTTCCGCCAGGCGTGCGCGGACCCGGGCCGCGAGTGCGGTCATGTCGGTCGTGGTGGTCAACGTCCCGCCCCTTTCGGTTCCTTGGGCAGGCCCAGGACCCGCTCCGCCAGGATGGTGCGCTGGATCTCGTCGCTGCCGCCGGCGATGCGGTAGCCCGGTGCGCCGAGCAGGTGCTCGGTCCAGGCGTACGTGCCCCACTCCCCCGTGTCGGCGGCCAGGCGCGGCCCGAGGAGTTGCTGGACCAGGTCGGTGGTGGCACGCATGGTCGCGGTGGCGTGGAGTTTGCCGACCGAGGCCTCGGCGCCGGGTTCGCGGCCGGCGGCAAGCGCCGCCGTGACGCGCAGGGCGATCAGCCGCTGTACCAGGGCGCGAACGAACAGGTCGGCCGCCTGCTGCTGTTCGCCGCCGGTGAGCGGGCGGGGCAGGTGCCGGGCGAGTTCGAGGGCGCGCTCGGCGTTGTCCAGTCCCAGGCTTCCGGAGTCGAGGCGCTCGGCGGCGAGCACGGTGAGGGTCACCCGCCAGCCCGCGCCGACGGGCCCGAGCCGGTCGGTGTCGGGCACGAACACGTCGTCCAGATAGACCTCGTTGAAGCTGGCGCCGCCGGTCATCTGGCGGATGGGCCGTACGGTCACGCCCGGTGCGTCCATGCGGACGAGGAAGACCGTGATGCCGGCGTGCTGGGGCACGGTGGAGTCGGTGCGGCAGACGGCGACACCCCAGGTGGCGACCCGGGCGCCGGAGGTCCAGATCTTGTGGCCGGTCAGCGTCCAGCCGTCGTCGTTCGGTACGGCCCGGGTGCGGACGGCGGCAAGGTCGGAGCCGGCCTCCGTCTCGGAGAACAGTTGGCAGGCGAGTTCGTCGGTGCGGAGCATCGGGCGCAGCCAACGCCGTCTCTGTTCGTCGGTGCCCCAGATCCGGATCGCGGGTGCCACGAGCTGCTGGGTGACCGGGAAGATCTCGGTGCGCTTCGGTACGTCGAAGCCAGCTTCCTCGGCCCGGTACAACTGCTCGTAGTACGAGGGCAGTTCGCGTCCGCCGTACTCCGGGGGCCAGCCGATCGCGCCCCAGCCCTGGTCGTACCGGGTGCGTTCCCAGGCGCGGGTCCGGTCGGTGTGGGCGCGTTCCTCGGCCTCGGTCCAGTTCTCGAAGACGGCCACCGAGTCGTCGCCGCTGCCCCATTCCCGGTGTGCGGCGCGTGCCGTCGCCGCGCCCTTCAGCCAACGCCGGGCGTCGGCACGGAACTCGTCGGGGTCGGGTATGCCGTCCATGGCGGTCCCTCCTCCTTTCAGCGGGTCAGCACGGTGCAGGCGCTGACGCCGGGCGCCCCGTAGACGTGGGTGAAGCCGGTCGCCGGATCGCCGGGCACCTGGCGTTCGCCCGCCCGGCCGCGCAACTGCTGGACGATCTCGTGGACTTGACGCAACCCGGAGGCCCCGATGGGCTCGCCGTTGGCGATGCAGCCGCCGTCGGTGTTGACGGGCAGCGACCCGCCGATGCCGGTCGCCCCGAACGGGATGAGCGACTCCTGGTCGCCGTGTACGCAGAACCCGCACTCGGCCATGTGCATCACCTCGGCACCGCTCTCGGTGTCCTGCAACTGGCACACGTCGATGTCACCGGGCCCCAACCCGGCCTCCTCGAAGGCGAGTCGGGCGGCGTCGGCGGTCACGCTCGTCGGTGTCCCAGTCGGCGCCCAGGGGCTGAACACCTCGAAGGAGCCGAACCGCCGGGTCCGTACGACCGCCGCGCGCAACGCCACCGGCACACCGCCGAGTCGGCGGGCCACCGCCCGGCTGCACAGGACCAGGGCGACCGCACCCTGGCCCGGCGAGCAGAACATGTACCGGGTGAGCGGGTCGTTGACCATGCCGGACGCGAGGATCTCGGCCGCGTCGAGCGGTTTGCGGCGCCAGGCGTGGGGGTTGAGCACTCCGTTCGCGTACGCCTTCTCTGCGACGAGGGCGAGGGTGCGCGGGCTGATGCCGTAGTCGTGCATGTATCGCTGGATCTTCATGGCGAAGAACTGCGTGGTGACCATCAGCCCGTCGCGGCCGTAGGCCTCGTCGAGCCCCCAGTCGGCGGGCCGCGGATCGAAGGCGCCGCGCGGGTGCTTGTCGAAACCGACGGCGAGGGCCACGTCCGCCGCCCCGGACCGGATCGCGTTGACAGCCGAGACGAGCGCGCTGCCGCCGGTCGCGCAGCCGTTGCGCACATTGGTGAACGGGACGCCGGTCAGGCCGAGTTCGGCGACCAGGGTGTCGGCGTTCCCGGCCGCGTCGCTGCCGCCGTAGGCCGCGCGCACTCGAGTCCACGGCAGTCCGGCGTCGGCGAGGGCGGCCCGTACGGCCCGCACGGCGAGTTGCCGGCCGCTCTCCTCCGTGCGGGCGAAGGAGGTGATTCCGGCCCCGCAGACCAGGACTTCCCCGGCGGTCACAGGACGGCTCCGGCGGCCCTCGGCACCCCGTCGCCGGCCGCGATCGTCAGCGGCATGCCGATCTCCGCGTCCTCGGGCCGGATGTCGAGGACCGCCAACACCCGCACGCCTTCGGGCAGTTCCACGTACCCGACGGCGAACGGCGTGAATCCGGCGACGGGCGGGGCGTACGGCGGCGACTTGGGCGCGTACCGCTGCACGGTCCAGGTCCACAGCGTGCCCGTACCGGAGAGCGCGACCGGCTCGGCCGGGCCGCCGCAGCGCGGGCAGGCCGGGTCGGCGGGGTAGGTGGCCACCGCGCAGTCGGCGCACCGGGAGCCGCGCAGCCGGTTCCCGGCCGCGGTCTGCACGGCGGTCAGCGGCCCTTCCACTGCGGCTCCCGCTTCTCCAGGAAGGCCGACACACCCTCCGCCGCGTCCTCGGAGTTGAGCATCACGCCGACCGCGAGGTGCTCCATGACCATCAGCGACTGGATGTCGGCGTCGAGACTGCGGTCGATGGTCATCTTGGTGATCCACATGGTGAACGGGCTCTTGTCGACGAGCTGGTCGGCGAACTCCTCGACCGTAGCGTCCAACTTGTCCGCCGGCGCGGAGGAGTTGATGAGACCGAACTCGGCGGCCTCGACCCCGGTGAGCAGCTTGCCGGTGAGCATCAGCTCCTTGGTCTTGCGGACGCCGATCATGCGCGGCACCCGGTAGATGGGACCGGCGCCGCCGAACAGGGCGCGGCGGATGTGGAAGTCGCCGATGAGGGCGTCGTCCGCGGCGATCGCGAAGTCGCAGGAGATCATCAACTCGAAGCCGCCCGCCGTGACATGGCCTTCGAGGACGGCGATGGACGGGGTCTTCATCGAGTAGAGCCGGTCGCAGACCTTCGCCGACAGGACGGCGACGTCGATCGCGTTGGACCTGCCCACGAACTCGGCCTTGAGGCTGTCCAGGTCGAACCCGGAGCAGAAGGTGTTCCCGCGTCCGCGCAGTACCAGCACGCGCAGTTCGGGGTCGGCGTCGACCTCGGTGATGATCTCGTCCAGCCGGTTCAGGATCGGCACGGTCACGCAGTTCTTCTTGTGCGGGCGGTTCAGCCAGACCCGCGCCACCTGTCCGTCGCGCTCGAACTGGATCTCGTCTTCGACTGCCATGAGCTCCTCCAAACTGAACTGAATTGAGTTTGATTCTGTGGGCGGACGGTTGCCCCTGTCAATGGATCGGGAGGCGATCGGCCGGGAAGCGATCAGCGGGCGAGGCCGAGCAGTCCGGCCAGGCGCAGCCGATGGTCGTCACTCGTCCCGAAGAGCGCCTCGTCGGCCCGCGCCCTGCGCACATACAGATGGGCCGGGTGCTCCCAGGTGAAGCCGATTCCGCCGTGGAGTTGCACGTATTCCGTGGTGGCGAGCCGATAGGCACCGGTGCACACGACCGCCGCGGCGCCGGCGGCGAGCGGCAGTTCCGGCGACGCGACGGCGAGACAGGCACTGGCATACGCGGAGGCCGACCGCGCCCCCTCGATCTCGACCAGCAGGTCGGCCAGCCGGTGCTTGACCGCCTGGAACGAGCCGATCGCCCGCCCGAACTGGGTCCGCCCGGAGACATGGCCGAGCAGGGCGTCCAGCGCATGCCCGCTGCCACCGACGTGCTCGGCGGCCAGGCCCACCCGCCCGGCGTCGAGCACGCCCGCGACGACTCCCGCCGCCTGCCCGTCCTCGCCGACCGGCTCGGCCCGCGCTCCCCGGAAGCGGACCAGCGCCTGCCGCCGCGTGGGATCGAGGACCCGCCGGGCCGTACGGTCGCAGGTCGCACCGTCCGGCTCACAGGCGAACAGCCGCTCCCCGTCCGGCGCGCGGGCCATGACCAGCAACAGATCAGCGCCCTCTCCGTCGGGCACGAAGTCGGCTTCGCCGCGCAGCACCCACCCGTCGGGGCCACGCTCGGCGGTCACCGCGGCGGGGTGCAGGAATCCGACGACCGTCGCCGTGAGCCCGCCGGAGGCGATCTCCGGCAGCCATCGCGCGCAGGCCCGCCGATCGCCGCTCGCCAGCAGGGCGTGCCCGGCGAGGACGACGGCGGTGAGCAGCGGCGCGGGACACACCACCCGCCCCAACTCCTCCAGGGCGACGGCAAGTTCGGCGTACGTGTACCCGGCGCCGCCGTACTCCTCGGGCAGCGCGAGCCCCTGCACCCCGATCTCTCCGGCCAGCCGCTCCCAGAGCACCTGGTCATATCCGCGCGAGCTTTCGACCTGCGCGCGAACGCGCTCAGGCCCACAACACTGGCCGAGCAAGTCCCGTAGAACTGACCGTAGTTGAAGCTGCTCGTCGGTCTCCGACAGCACTTCGGGACCAACATCGAGCTGAAACATCCGAACCTCCCTGAACGAGACGCATCCATGGGGCGCGGGCTGTGACATCGTGCGGCTCCGCCGCGCCGACGCAACCGTCAACCCGCGTTGGACAAGCAGGGGTTGGGCTCTCAGACCGTGAACCGCCCGCCATTCGCAAGCACCACCGCCCCCACCAGGTTCGCCGCTTCCTCACTCACCAGAAACAGGGCGACATCGGCGATCTCCTCCGGCGTCGCATAAGCACGCACCCCGGGCTCGGCGAACCCGCGGCGAAGCGCCGCAGGTGTCCGCGCCGCCATCCCCGTCTCCGTCGGCCCGGGCGCCACCGTGTTGACACGGACGCCGAACGCGATCGCCTCCTTGGCGACCGACTGAGTCATGGCATGCGCGCCGGCCTTGGAGGCCGCGTAGTGCGGATAGCCGGCCTGGGTGTCGAAGGCCGAGGACGAACCGACCGTGACGACCGCCCCGGACCGGCGCGGCACCATGACCCTCAGCGCCGCACGCAGGACATGGAACGTGCCGTCCAAGTTGACCCGCATCACGCGTCGCCACGCGTCGTCGCCGAGCCGCTCCGTGACCTGCGGCGATCTGCGCGAGACCAGTGCCTCGGCGATCCACTCCTTGGCCACGGGGTCGTCGACTCCGGCCGCGTGCACCACGATGTCGAGTCGCCCGTGCCGCCGCGCGACCTCGTCGAAAGCCCTGTCGACCAGGGCCGGTTCGGCCACGTCGAGCGTCAGCGGGTGCGCTCGTGGCAGTCCGTTCGCGACGGCCTCCGACGCCGGGCCGTCCACATCCGTGACGAGGACGTCGGCACCCTGTACGGCGAGTCGCCGGGCGACCGCCGCGCCGATACCGGATCCCGCACCCGTGACAAGCGCGATCCGCCCGTCGAAGCGCCCCGCGCGCTCACCGCTCATGCACGGCCACCACCTCTCACCATCTCCTGAACTGACTTCATTTTTGTTACTGTCGCAGGTATGTCAACAGGCAGTGCGAGAGCGCGAGCGGTCCGGCTGACCGGTTGGGGCACCCCTCCGGCCCTCATCGAGGTGACACACCCCACCCCCACGGACGAACAGGTCCTGATCCAGGTGGAGGCGGCCGGCCTCTGCCGTTCGGACCTCCATGTCATCGACGCCGGACCGGGAGCCCTCCCCTACCGGCTCCCGTTCACGCTCGGGCACGAGGTCGCGGGCCGGGTGCTGCGACGCGGCCCGCTGGCGACGGGACCGGCCGTCGGCGAACGTGTGATCGTCTACGGCCCCTGGGGCTGCGGGAGTTGTGCGCGCTGCGCGACCGGGGCGGAGAACTACTGCGACCGGCGCCCGGCCCTGGACGCCGACCGTGCCGGTACGGGGGCGGGACTCGGGCGCGACGGCGGGATGGCGGACCTGCTGCTCGTACCGTCCGGGCGACTGCTGGTCCCGGTGGGCGACCTGGACGCCGTACAGGCGGCACCCCTCTCGGACGCCGGCCTGACCGCGTACCACGCCGTGACCATGGTCCGGCGCACCCTGGGCGACGGCGCGGGCACCCATGTGGTGGTCCTCGGGGTCGGCGGCCTGGGGCATCTGGCCGTCCAGATCCTGCGGGCCACGACGGACGCGCGGATCCTGGCCGTGGACGTGCGCGAGGAACCGCTCGCCCTCGCCGACGAGTGCGGCGCCCACTTCGGCACGCTGCTGCGGCCCGACACCGCGCGGGTCCTGCGGGACCGGACCGGCGGCGTCGGAGCGGTGGCGGTGCTCGACTTCGTCGGCAGCCGGTCCAGCCTGGAGCTCGCGGTCGCGGTGCTGCGGGCCGGTGGCGAACTGGCCGTGGTGGGCAGCGGCGGCGGGGAGCTGGCCGTACGCAAGCCCGGTGTGCTTCCGCCCGGAACGCGCATCTCGCTGCCGTTCTGGGGGACGCTGCCCGAGTTGGCGGCGGTCGCCGCTCTGGCGCGGGAGGGCGCACTGACGGTCGGCGTCGAGCGGTTCGCGCTCTCGTGCGCGGCCGAGGCGATCGACCGGCTCCGGTCAGGCACCGTGCGGGGGCGTGCGGTCCTCGTGCCCGACTGACTGCCCGTGCGGCCGAAACCCGTACCACTGCATCCCGTCTCATCCACCCTCTCGACTCCAGAAGTGAGTTCAATTAGCGTCGCATTCAGGTCAGCGACACGGAAGTGGTGGGAGCCGTTATGGACGCGGAGACAGTGGATCTGCTGGTGATCGGCGGTGGCATGGCAGGTCTCTCGGCCGCCGCCCGGGTGGCCGCCGAGGGCGGCTCGGTGGTGCTGGTGGAGAAGGCGGAACGCACCGGTGGTTCCGCGCGCTTCGCCGGTTTCGTGTGGACGACTCCGACCGTCGAGGAGATGCGGCGGGTCAATCCGGACGGTGACCCGGAGCTGGCCACCGCCCTTCTGGACGGGTTCACCGACGGCGTGGCGTGGATCCGGTCACTCGGTGTGGACTGTCGCCCGCCGGTGCCGGTGCTCGGCTTCGGCCGGGGCCATCAACTCGACACGAACCACTATCTCGACACGTGCGAGCGGCTGATCCGCGACCGCGGCCAACACCTGTTCACCGACACCTGGACCAAGTCCCTCGTGGCGGAGAACGGCGTGGTCAAGGGCGCGGACGTCGTACTGCCGGACGGAACCCCGCGCCGCATCTCGGCCACCTGGACCCTGCTCGCGACCGGCGGCTTCCAGGGCGATCCGGAGCTGCGCGCCGAACACATCCATCCCCGGGCCGCCGACATCGGGCTGCGGGCCAACCCGCACAGCCGGGGCGACGGACTCGCGCTCGGACGGACCGCGGGCGCGGCGTTCGGCAAGAAGGACGCGGGGTTCTACGGCCATCTGATGCCGGCCGGTGTCCCACTGGCCGACCCGGCGCGCTTCGTGGACCTGGCGCTCTACTACAGCGAGCACGCCCTCCTGTTCGACACCAGCGGCGAGCGGTTCGTCGACGAGACGGTCGGGGACCACCTGACCACCATGGCCCTGCTCGAACGACCGCAGGCGCGCGGCCTGTTGGTGGCCGACGCGCGGGTGCACCGGGAGTGGATCAGCGCGTCGTACGTGGCGGGCATCCCCGGTGTGGACAAGTTCCAGCTGTGCCATCGCGCGGGCGCCCGGTGCGCGGTAGCGGACAGTCTGGAGGACTTCGCGTCGATGCCCGAGGAGTGGGGTTATCCCGGTGCGGTGATCCGCGACCGGATCGAGGAGTTCAACGCCCTCGTGGACACGGACGGCGGCCCGGTGCCCGGCCGTCTCCTCGATCGACGGCCGCTCGACGAACCGCCGTTCTACGTCGTCGAGGCGGCCCCGGCGATCACGTTCACCTTCGGCGGTCTGCTGATCGACGCCGGGGCACACGCGCTGTCGGCCACCTCGGACGGGCGGGTGCCGGTCCCGGGCCTGCTGGCGGCCGGGGCCGACGCGGGCGGCCTGTACCGGCGCGCCTACGCGGGCGGTCTCGCCCCCGCGCTGGTCTTCGGCCTGGCGGCGGCGCGCACCGCGCTCGCCGGCACACCGTCGACCACCGGGCACTGAAGCCCGAGGCGCTGGGACACCGAGACACCAAGGCCCCCGCACAAATCCCGTGCACGAGGCTTGCCCCTCCGGTGCGACAGTGCCTAGCTTACTGAAGTGAGTTCACTTTAACTCCAGGCTCCGTGAGGTGATCATGCTTCTCGCACATGTGGCGCGAACGCGCTCTTCCCCGAGGGAGGGACTGTGAGTCAGTTCCTGCTTGTCCTGGTGAGCGGTGTGGCCAGCGGGGCCGTCTACGGCCTCATGGGTCTCGGGCTGGTCATCATCTACCGGGCCACGGACGTCGTGAACTTCGCGATGGCGTCCCTCGCGACCCTGGGCCTGTACGTGGCGCTCTCGCTGCACGACCGCGGCGTGGCCACGATCCTCGGCGTCCTCGCCGCCGTCGTGATCACCGTGGTGGCGGGCCTGCTCGTCCGTGAGACGGTCATCCGGCCGCTGGGACAGGGACAGTTGTTCTCCGCGCTCGTCGTCACGATGGGCGTATCCCTGATCGCGGAGAACGTGGCCGGATCCGTCTGGGGCGACCAGCCCAAGTCCTTCCCCAGCCTGGTCGGCGGGACGGTGCGATGGTCGGGGGCCGCGGTGCCGACCCAGAGCCTGCTGACGATCGGCGTCGCCGCCGTGGCGATGGCGCTGGTCGGCTACCTCTTCGCGCGCACCACGCTCGGCTCGGCCATGCGCGCCGCCGCCGAGTCGGCGGAGACCGCCCGCGTGGTCGGCCTGAGTTCGCAGCGGCTGGCCCGGATCTCCTGGGCCCTCGGCCTGGGCCTGGCCGCCCTCGCCGCCTGCCTGTACGCACCCCGGTCAGGCCTGGTGCCCACCGCACTGGTCGCACCGCTCTTCCGGTCCTTCGCCGGTATCTTCCTGGGCGGTCTGACCAGCATGTACGGCGCCGTCCTCGGCGGGCTGACCATCGGCGTCCTGGACAACCTCGCGGCGAACTACGTCTCCGCCAGCTTCCGGGACACGTTCGTCTTCTCCTTCACCGTGCTGGTGCTGCTGATCCGCCCGCAGGGCATGTTCGGCACCCGCACCTTCCAACGGGTCTGAAGGGTCGTGTCCATGGTCTTCAACCGTTCCCTCCTGGCACGGGCCGCGCTGGGCCCGGCGGCCGGCGCGGTGCTCATGGCGTTCATGGCCTCCGGCGCGATCCCCGCGTACCAGATGTACTCGGTGGGGCTCGCGGCCGTGTACACGATCGTCATCCTCTCGGTCGGCCTGCTCGCCGGCTGGTCCGGCATCTGGTCGGTGGGCCATCCCGCGTTCTTCGCCATCGGCGCCTACTTCGCCGCGTACGGCAGCGGTCACGGCTGGTCGCTGGAGACGGTGGCGCTCGGCGCGATCGCCGCCGGAGCCGCGCTGGGCGCCTTCCTGGGGTACGCGGGTGCCAGGTTCTCGGTGCTCTACATCGCCCTGCTGACCCTCGCGTTCACCACGGTGACCCTGGAACTGATCAACCGCTGGAGCAGCGTGACCGGCGGCGACCAGGGCGTACCGGTCATCCAGCTGCGCAGTTCCCTCGGCTTCGGCACCCTCGCGGGCGGCGGCACCGAGACCCAGTACCTCGCGGTCGGCGCCGCGGCCGTCGTCCTCGCGCTGGCCGTACCGGCCGCCGCCTCCGGACTGCGGATGCGCCTGGTGGCCGCCAAGTCCCATCCCCTGGCGGCCCGTACGATCGGCATCGCGCCGGAGGCACAGTCGGCGCTGTCGTTCGCGGTGAGCGGGGCGTGCACCTGCTTCGCGGGCGTCCTGCTCGGACTGCTCACCGGGTTCGTGAGCCCGGACCCGTTCTCCCTGACGTTCGGCATCTCGCTGATCGCGGCCTGCGTGCTCGGCGGGGTCAGCACGATCGTCGGAGCCGTGGCCGGCGGTGTCTACCTGACCTGGAACCCCTCGCTCTCCTCCGCCGTGGGACTGCCCCAGCCGGTCGTGCAGGGCCTCGTGCTGATCGCGGTGCTGCTCTTCCTGCCGGGCGGAGTCGTGCCGTTTCTCGGCAGGCTCGCGGGCCGCGTCCTGCACCGGACGGATGCCTACCGCACGTCACCGTCCGCGGATTCGGCGGATCCCATGTCTCCGCCGCCCCCGTCCGACGCCACCGGCGACGGACCCGAACTGCTGCGCCTGGAGCACGTCTCGGTCTCGTACGGCGGGCTCAAAGCCCTGGAAGATGCTTCACTGACGCTCCGTCAGGACGAGATCCTGGCGGTCATCGGACCCAACGGGGCAGGAAAGACAACCCTGTTGAACGCCCTGTCCGGGCTGACCGGCAACGGCCGGGTGAGCGGGACCGCCGACTTCGCCGGGCAACCGTTGCTGGGCGCCAGGGCGACCGCGCGACGGCGGCTGGGCATCGGCCGTACGTTCCAGCACGCGGAGGCGTTCTCCGAACTCACCGTCGCGGAGAACGTGTTGTGTACCCGGCGCCGGATCACGGCCGGGCACCGGGCCGATGTCACGCGGCTGCTGCACTCTGTCGGTCTCGCGGAGGTGGCCGAACGCCGCCCGGCAGAACTGCCGTTCGGCCTCCAGAAGCGCCTCGACCTGGCGCGCGCCATGGCCGAGCGGCCGAAGCTGCTGATCCTGGACGAGCCGTTCGGCGGCCTCGACGCGGGCGAACGGGCGCTGCTGGCAGGGCACATCAGGCGGCTGCACGCGGACGGCACCGCCGTGCTGGTCATCGACCACGTCCTCGACGACCTGTTCTCCGTCGCACACCGGGTGCTCGCGTTCGACTTCGGGCGCACGATCGGCGAGGGCACCCCGGACACCGTGCTCAAGGACCCGAAGGTGCGGTCGTCGTACCTGGGAACAGTCGACGGCAGGACCCGGCCGCCCGAGCACGTGGGCGAGCGGAGCATGATCCGGCTGCACGGGGTGGGCCACACCTACGGCGGAGTGGTCGCCCTCCGGGGCATCGATCTCACTGTCCGCCAGGGAGTGGTGCTCGGCGTCGCCGGAGCCAACGGAGCGGGCAAGAGCACTCTGGCCGGCATCCTGCACGGATCACTCGAACCCACCCGTGGGGAGCGGCAGTTGGGCGGTGTCGTCCGCACCAGCCTGGCACCGGAGGGCCGGGCCCTGTTCAAGACGCTGTCCCTGCGCGAGAACCTCGAAGTCGCCGCGTACGCGGCGGGCATCACCGGTGCGCCGTTGCGCGAACGGATGGACGAGACCGTCCAGTGGCTGCCGGCGCGGCTGCGCGACCGGCTCTCCGCCTCAGCCGGCGGACTCTCCGGCGGGGAGCAGCAGATGCTCGCCATCGCCCGCGCCCTGATCGTCGCGCCCGACGTCCTCATCGTCGACGAACCCGCACTCGGGCTTGCCCCCGCCCTCGTCGACGAGGTGTACGACCGGCTGGCCAGGCTGGCCCACGAGGGGCTGACCGTCGTCCTGCTCGAACAACTCCTCAGCCGCGCCATGTCCGTGTGCCACGAAGTGGCCGTACTGCACGAGGGCGTCGTCGCGGCCCAAGGGCGGCCCGGCGACCCGGAGTTCGCGGCCCTGGCGGAATCGGCCTACTTCAGCGGCGGCCACAGCCAGGCCGCCCCACCCGTCCCGCCCGCGGCGGCCGACGCGCGGACTTCCCCGGTGAACTGACAGCCCGTACCGAACTCCGTACTGAACGAGGTGGACCGTGTTCCGGACCCAGAGAAAACTCCGCCGCGCCACGGGCGCGATGGCCGTCCTGGCCGCGGTGGCACTCACCGCCAACGCCTGCGCCGGCCAGGACTCCGCGACTGCCGGTGGCAGCTCCTCCGAAATCCACATCGGCGCGTGGCTTCCCCTCACGGGCGCCACCGCGACGTACGGCGTGGGGGAGAAGGCGGGCGCCGACGCGTACTTCAAGATGGTCAACGCCCAAGGGGGCGTCAACGGCCGCAAGATCAGGTGGACCGTCAAGGACAACGCGGCCGATCCGCAGCAGACCGTGCAGATCGCCCGCGAACTGGTCGGCCAGGACAAGGTCGTGGCCATCGTCAACGCGAACGGCACCTCCCAGGCCGAAGCGGCCTTCCCCTTCGTCCTCAACCAGTCCAAGGTGCCGGTCCTCAACGAGGTGGGCGGCACCGAGTCCTGGTACAAGCCGCCGCGCACCGGCCTGTTCGGCACGCAGACCCTCTACGAGGACCAGGCGGCGGCGATCGCCGCGTGGGCGGTGCAGGACGGCGCGAAGAAGATCCTCGTGGTCCACAGTGACCCGGCCGCGTTCGTCAACGTGGCCAAGCAGGTGGAGCCCGTAGCGAAGAAGGTCGACTCCTCGGTCGAGGTCGACCAACTGCCGGTGAAGTATCAGACCACCGACTACACCCCCGTGATCAGCAAGGTGAAAGCCGCGAAGACCCAGGCGGTGGTCCTGATCCTCACCTCGCCGGAGGCCGCCACCTTCCTCAAGGAGGCCAAGCTCCAGGGTCTGTCCCTGCCCACCTACGCCTACGCGCCGGTGGCCGCCGAGTCGACGATCGCGCTGGCCAAGGACGCCGCCGAGGGCCTCAAGGCCGTACAACTGGTGAAGGCGCCCTCCGACAACGACCCCGCGGTGAAGGAGTTCCGCACCGCGATGGCCAAGTACGAACCCGGTCAGGACGCCGGGTTCCTCGCGCTGTGGGGATGGAGCAACGCGAAGGTCTTCGCCGAGATCGCGAAGACCATCAAGGGGCCCGTCACCTCCAAGGCCCTCACCGCGGCGTACGAGAAGGCGTCCTCGGTGGACCCCGGGGTGTCACCGGTGATGAAGTTCAGCGCGAGCGATCACCTCGGCACGCGCAGTGTGCAGCGCGTGGTCGTGAAGAACGGCGTCTGGACGTCCGTCGGCGACTTCTACACACCTCCGGCCCGCGACTGAGGGTTGTCCGCGCCGGCTTGCCGCCCGCTCGTATTGCGGCCGACGCAGTGGCTGGGGTCAGCGGGCGCGCTCCATCAACGGACGGGGGTCCGATGCATCGGAATCTGTGCCGTCAGGCATTTCCGTCGTCCGCCGGCTCACGCGATCGCCCAACACCTTTGATGTCGCCACGGCTCATCCGGACAAGAGCCGTCAGCTGCCGCGCCCGTGCCGGCAAAGGGTCGTCCCCCTGCTGCCGGTTGCCCTTCGCCGGGTCGCTGCCGTCAGGGATAGCGTCCGCCCCACCGACCGGCCGGTGCACCAAAAGCTCGACCGACAGAAGCAAGGCAACAGCAGAAAAGCCAACCACACGGCACCCCGTGCGCGACGCGTCCGAAGCCCTGAAGGCTTCAGCAGGCCGACCGTCGCCAAGAGGAGTAGCCCGTCCACCGACAGCGGCCACAACGAGGCACTGGCCGTGTCTGCTCCACCCTGGCGGGCGAACTCCCGTTGATGTACCTAAGAGGCGTACGCAGCCACTCCTGCTACAACCAGAGCGCAGAGTGGACGGATCCAGCCATAGGTCCGGCTCATCAGCCCAGGTAGAAGCCCTCGTCCTTCTCGTTGGGCTGCAGCGGTGCAAACTGCCGCAGTTCGCTATCCCGGATCATCCACATGCGGAAGAACCCCTCCTCCTGATCCATAACCAGGAGCTGTACCAGGTTCGGCTCGCACCACGGCATCTCGAACACACGCTACTTGAGGGCGTCGAGGTCGGCATGGTTCATAGCACCCGCCCACACCTCGCACTCGGGGTGCTTCCAGCCACCCCATTGGTTGGTCTCAGGACTCGTGAGCGGCTTCAAGAAGCCGACCCCATAGACCTCCGGTTGAGCACGACGAGGGGCACCCGTCCGCAGCCACTCGCTCAACGCCTCCACACTTGCGCTGTCAGCCACGTCGACCGAAATCATCACGTTCGCCACCCAACTCATAGCGATCGTTGTACAGCAGCACCCAGCGTCTCTGCCTGACTTTTCCCTGGCACATCAACGTGCCTACCTGCTCTCCCACGGTCCTGCACCGCTCATCCTGAAACGATCAGAAAGTCAAGACGAGGAACTTGTGCGGGTGCCTGTCTCTGAGCCCGCGGTTGCGGTGTGTGGCATGGATGTCGCTACGGTTCGAGCAGTTGGAGCACGTGTGGCCAGCTGTCGGCCTTTGCCTGGGCGTTTGTTGCGCGGGTTCCGCCCAGGGGGCCAGCGCCACTCTCAACGCTGTCGGGGAGGTAGGGGACGGTCGCAAGGGCGTGTCCGGCTTTCGGGTAGAGCAGGGCTTGATACGTGTGGCCTGCGGCGTTGTGTTCGCGTGCGATCGACTCGGCGGACGGCAGCGAGCCCCATATCCGGTCGTCGCCGCCGGCGATGGCCAGGACGGTACCGCGGACCTGGTTGAGCGGGATAGGGACCAACTGCAGGCCCTTGCCGTTTCTGGTCCATGCGGCATGACCGCGCCCGCAGCTGAGACAGCCTTGGTAATAGGCTCCGTTGGTGTTTCGGCTGGGCATGTACACCACGGAATTGTCGACCAGGTCTGGGTAGTACTGGGCCATCAGCTGGGCCGCTTCGGATCCACGTGATGCCCCGATGATCGTGAGGCGTTCGGGGTCCGCCTGTGGCTGGGCAGCCAGCTTCCGGGCGGCGGAGACGAAGTACTCCAGGGCAATGCCGGACAGGTTCTTGGGCCGTCCCTGGCAGCTGAAGTAGCACAGAGCCAGAGCGGGATGGCCGCGGGAGGCCAGCAGTGCTGCCGCGAGCGGGGACGCGGTACCGCCTTCCGAGCCGCCGACGAGCAGGACCGGGGCCCGGCGAGGTCCGCCCGGGGGAGGAAGGAAGAGCTCCCCGTTCAGTTTGTCGTGAGCCACGGTGAGTGCCGTGTGACGCACTCCGCTCACAGTCCAGTTACGGGTGAGTCGTTGCTGGGCGATGGTGCGGCCGCCGGCTTCGACTGTGAGGCGCACCTGGTACGAGGTGGCCTTCTGCAGATCAGCGGTGTGGAACCAGCTCTTGTCAGGATCGCCCTGCGCGGGGGTCATGGACCAGAACAGGCCCATACCGTCGGTGTCCCGGTACGTCCCGGCCGTGGGCTTGGCGCGGTCCAGGTCGACCACACCCCTCTTGTCGGCATTGAAGTCGGCGCGGCCTGTCCAGGTCATGCCTTCGGCGTCCGTGGCCCGGGCCGTGACCGCGACCTTCTCCCCGGAGGCGAGATCGCCGAGCCGGATGTGTACCGGTTCGTCTGCCAAGGCAACCGGCTTGTCCACGGAGATGGTGGCCGTTCGACTGTGCTGGACGTCCGTTTCATGGTTTGCGCCGCAGCCGGCGGAGGCCAGCAGGACCAGAGCCACCGCGCCGGTGGTGATGTGTCTTCCCGCTCTCTGCATGCGTGCAGTGTGATCGTCTACCACCTGGGAACGGAAGGGTGGAAAGAGGCAGTTGCTGTTGCAGGTCGGTGTGGAGGCTGGTGTCGATGCCGGTCCGTCACCTGGGGTCAGGGCGCGTGCACAACAGCACGGACAGAAGCCGCCAAGGCGCGGCGGCAAGCCCTCAAGCTATCGACCATCGCTCGTCCTTTCTCAGCTCTCCATGCGGGTTGCGGCCAGTCGGCGAAACCGCTCGACCCGTGGCACCAGAGCCGCTTCCAACAGACCCGACCCAGCGGAGCAGGGATACCGAACAACTCCTTAAAGGAGGCCGGCGTCGGCGAAGCCGTTGTCGGCGGCCTGCATCGTGCAGGCGGTCTCGATGTAGCCGGTGAAATCGTGCCCCAGGTCGAGGTCTTCAAGCGCGGTGGCGACCGCGTCGGCGTAGGCGTTCATCCGGTCGGCGAAGACGGCTGCGACCAGCGCGTGCTTCGTGGGGAAGCACCGTAAGACGTTGGCAAGCGCCACCCCGGTCTCGCGAGCCACAGAGGCCATGGAGGCGTCCAGCCCGTCGCGTCCGAACACAGAACGGCAGCGGTGGTCCCGCGTCCGTCGCCGAGACGGACGGTGCTGAGCCTCATGGATGTACTCCCTGGATGTCGAGTTGGGCCTCGGCGCCGAGGTCGAGAGCGGGCACAGCCGCGATCACGTCCCCAGCGCCGACCGTGGCGCGTCGGAGCTCCTCCTCCACGCCCTTCGCACGGTCGGGGGTGAACACAGCGGCCACCAACCGGTCGGGGCGTACGAGCACGAAGTGCTCGGTCAGTCCGGCGAAGAGAATCTCGAGCCGTCCGTCGGCGTCTGCGATACCCACCCGGTCAGCGACATCCCGGGGTGAGCGGTCGTCCAACTGGACGTCCACGTGGGTGGCGTTCGGAAGGGCGGACCGTCCGACGGTCGTCCAGGCGGCCTCGGGCACGCCGATCCCCAACAAGCCCCAACCCTGGCCGAGGACATCGTCGAGCCGGGTGACCCGGTGGTGCGGTGCTCGCAGGACGCGTGGTTGGGGCAGGGGTCTGCCGACGAGTGGCTGCCCTGGACCGTCGAGACGGACGACAACACCGGACCGTACGCGGGTGTCGGGGCGGTAGCGCATCTCGGTGAGATAGCGGCGTCCCGGCGGTGTGTGCATGGCGGTGCGCACCAGGAGGTCACGCAGGCGGGCACGACCGCGGCTCGTGGTCATGACGATCCGGCCGAGGCGCACGGAAAGGTCGATCATTGCCCGGGCGTGCGGCCGCCGTTCGGTGTCGTACGTGTCGAGCAGGGCGTCACCGGCCCGGCCGCCCAGGACCTCGTCGATCTTCCAGCAGAGGTTGGCGGCGTCCCGCAGACCGGAGTTGAGGCCTTGCCCGGTGACACCCAGCCACGTCGGGGTTTCGGCGACTTCGGGCGTCGTCGGCGGGCTGTTGCCTGCTGCCGCCCAGTTATGGCCTGGATTGTCCTTCGCTGTGCCTCTGGTGGATGCGGTTGTCGTGTGTGGCGGTCGGGGTTACGCAAATTCGTGTGCTTGATGTGGCGAAGTTGTGGGTACCTCGTGGTCAAGATGTGCTGAGATCATGTGCATGACTCTTGGTGGAGCGGAGTATGCCGGACGCCGCACTCGGAGAACGCCTCAAAGACCTGCCGGCACATCGCGACCTGTCGGACGTACTTTCCAGTGGGACGGACCGGACGAACTGTGAGCACGAGCGACTTACCCGACCCCGCGCCGCACTCGGCGCCGGCGCCACCCGCCGCCGGGACCCCGGTGGTCGGGGATGCTGTGGGCGCGATGCGCAACGCGCGCGCCCAACTCGCTGAACTTCTGGGCCGTACACCGGAATCGGTCTCGGCCATCAGCCGCGACGGGACGGGCTGGCAGGTCGACGTCGAGGTCGTGGAACTGGAGCGCATCCCCGATTCCACCAGCGTCCTTGCCGTCTACCGGGTGAGACTGGACGCCGACGGTCTTCTCCTCGGCTACGCCCGCAGCCGCCGCTACACCCGAGGCCAGGTCGACCGGCAGTGAGACCGTGCGAGGCGGCCCGCGCGATGGCCGCGACTGCGGTCCGTCCTCGCCCTCTGTCCGACGCAGAGGCCGGCCTCCAACCCCCTGTGCACGATGCCCCGCCCGCTGTCGAGGCATCCATGTCCGCGACGCCCTCGCCCCCTGGATCCGGTTGTACCGGCCCGGGACCTTGCTCCGGCTGCCCTGTGCCGGCCGCACGCCGGCCCTTCCGCCGACGGCCGCCTCGCGGCCGACCACTCCGCACGCCCTCGCCCCACCTCTGAGAGGGGACCTCACCGATGACCGTGCTCGCCCAGACCGCCGCCCCCCGTGCCCAGAAGACCGACGGAGGCCTTTACGACATCCTCGACCTGATCCTCGACCGCGGACTCGTGATCGATGTCTTCATCCGGGTGTCGGTGATCGGCATCGAGATCCTGCGCGTCGACATCCGCATCGTCATCGCCAGCGTCGACACGTATCTGCGTTTCGCGGCGGCGACCAATCGCCTGGACCTGGAGAACCGCGGTACTCCCGTGGTGACTCCGGCGCCCGCGTTGTTCGCGCCGGCCCTGCCCACGGCTGTGGCACCGGCAAACCAGGCAGCTGTTGCGCCGGGCGCTGCGGCAGCGCTCGCTCCCGGCACTGTCGTCGCGCAGGGGCAGCCCGCCACCGTCTGGCCGTCCGGTACCGGTACCTCGGTCCCGGTCGTCGGGAACCTGGGACAGACGGTGGGGCAGGCACTCGGGACAGTCGGTCAGACGGTCGGTGGCGTCGTCGGCGCCGTCACTCCGACCGTGGGGGGACTGGTCCAGGGCGTGGCGCCCACCGTGGACACCGTGGTCGGCACGGTGGGCCGGACGGCCGGCACCGTGGTCGGGGCTGTGGCCCCGGCGGCAACGACCGTGGTGGGATCCGTGGTCCCGGCGGCGTCCGGTGTGAGCGCTGTCGTCCCGACGACGGTCACCGCGGCCCCGGTGACCGATCTCGCGGCGCACAGTGCCGGCGAGGTCGGTGTGGTGGAGCAGGAGTCGGCCGGCGCCTCGGTTCCGCCCGCGGCCGGTCATCAGCAGGATCCCCCCGCCGTACAGACTCCTGCTGCCGAGCAGGCTCCTGCCGCCGCACCCGGCAAGCCACGAGGCGGCAAGGGACAGCCGGGCGGGGAGGACTGAGGGATGCCGCTCTACCTCTATGCGGTCACGGACGCGGACCATCCGCTGCCGGTCGAGGGTGCTACCGGTATCGGGGCATCGCCCGCGCCCCTGCGGGCGGTGCGGGCAGCCCGGGTTGCCGCCGTCGTCAGCGAGGCACCAGAGCAACTGCGCGCCAAACGACGAGATCTGATCGCCCATCAGGAAGTGCTGCTGATGCTCGGCGCCGCAGGTGCCGTGATACCCCTGCGCTTCGGCACACTCGCCCCCGACGACGGCGCGGTACGCCGCGCCCTGGCGGACCAGGAGTCGTTGTTCACCGACCGGCTCCGCAAGGTCGAGGACCGCGTCGAGTTCAACGTCAAGGTCCTTCAGGACGAGGACACCGCCGTGCGGGAGGTCCTGCGGGACAGTCCCGAAGCCCGGCGCCTGAGCGCCCTCACCCGGGATGGCTCAGGCACGCACGACGACCAGGTGGCCCTCGGTACGGTCGTCGCGGCCGGGGTCCAGGCGCTCCAGGCGGAGCACGCCCGGGACATCGCCCGCCGGCTGGAGCCCCTGGCACACCGCACCGCCGCGGGCGACCCGACGGGCGAGGTCTTCCTGAACCTGAGCCTGCTGATCGAACGCGGGCGGGCCGACGCGTTCGCCGCGTCCGTGGACCAGATCGCCCAGAGCCTCGGGCACGGGCTGGAACTGCGGGTGACCGGCCCGCTCCCGCCCTACAGCTTCGTCTGACCGCGCGACCGCGTGGACCGGACGCCGTCCTCCGCCTCCCCCCGCCACTGCCTCCCCGACCGTGAAGGAGAGCGCCGTATGGGCCTGCTGAGCAGCCTGCTCGGTCTGCCGCTGGCTCCGCTGCGCGGGGTCGGTTGGGTGCTGGAACAAGTGGTGCAGGAGGCGGAGCGGCAGTACGCCGACCCGGCCCCCATCCACCGTGAACTGGCCGAACTGGAAGCCGACCTGCTGGCCGGCCGCATCACCGAGGAGGAGTTCGGCCTCCGAGAGGACGAGCTCCTGGACCGACTGGAACAGATCACGCCCGCCGGCACCGAGGACTGGGCCGATCCCGGCGCTGATGAAACCCCCGCCTCACCTCGAGCCCACGCTGCCGCCGACAGTTCCCGCGATCCGGCCGCCACTCCCCCGCACAGCGACACGTTCCACCCCGCCCCCTTCGGTGACCTGGGCGGCCCCGCCAGCCCGGCACCACCCGACGGTCCTGCGCTCCAGGAAGGCCCCCCGTGACCGACGCCCTCACACGACGGCCAACTGCCCTCTCGCCCCAACCGGGCAATGCAGGCAATCTGGCCGACATCCTGGAACGCGTCCTCGACAAGGGCGTCGTGATCGCAGGAGACATCAAGATCAACCTCCTCGACATCGAACTCCTCACCATCAAGCTCCGGTTGCTCATCGTCTCCGTCGACACCGCACGCGAGATGGGCATCGACTGGTGGGAACACGACCCGACGTTGTCCTCACGCGCCGCACGCCCCGCCCCGCCGCCCGACCTCGCCCGTACAGAGGAGCTCGCCGCCGAGAACGCACGCCTTCGCGCCGAACTCCACTCGCTCAACGCCCGGTCGAAGGAATCCGATGACCTCTGAGCCCCACCCCCCACTTCCGGCAGCGCTCACCGAGACGGTCTACGCGTATGCCGTACTGCTCCACAACGAGGCAGCGGAACGGGCCGCGCGGGAACTGCGTGGCGTCGACGGCCTGCCGGTACGGATCCTGCACGGCACCCACACGGCCGCGGCCGTCAGTGACGTACCCGCCCACACCTTCACCGAAGAGGTCCTCGTCCAGCGGCTCGACGACCTCACCGACCTGGAACGCCTGGCCCGTGCCCACCACCAGGTGATCGCCGCGCTCGCCTCCCACACAGCACTGCTGCCTTTGCGGCTGGCCACGGTGTACCTCGACGACAACAGCCTGCTGCGACGCCTGCAGAACGACGACAGCCACTTCCGCACCGCCCTCGACCACCTGGAGGGTCACGACGAATGGGGCGTCAAGATCTACGCCGACCCCCCGGCCGCCGCCCCTCCCCCAGCGGACAGACCACGCTCCGGCCGCGAGTACCTGCGCGCCCGCCGCACGAGCCGGGACGACCACGACCTGGCCCACCAGGCCGCCGCCGACCTCGGCGCACGAGTGGACCGCACGCTCACGGAAGAGAACTGGGCCACCGACGTACGCCACCACCGTCCCCAGCCCGCGGCCCTGTCCGCGGCACCGGGTGAGAACATCGTCAACGCGGCCTACCTGATCCCGCGACAGCACACACACGCCTTCCAGGACCGCGTTACAGCGCTGGCCGCCGACACGGCGGGCATCCGAGTCGAGATCACCGGCCCCTGGGCCCCGTACTCCTTCGCCCCGCCCTCGCTGGAGCAGACCGGACGGACCGACCCCGCGACCGTGCGGAGGACACCGTGACAACCGGCCCTTCGCCCCAAGCAGAGGTCGCTCTCGTGGACCTCCTCGACCGGCTCCTGGCCGGCGGTGTCGTCATCACCGGAGACCTCAGCCTCTGCATCGCCGACGTGGAACTGGTCCGCATCTCCCTGCGCGCCCTGCTCACCTCGGTCGAGGCAGCCACCGAAGGAATCCTGACGTGACACCACACAGCGAACCCGACCCCGGCGCCCGGTCGACACCAGCAACGGTTCCGGACCCCGCGCCTCGGCGCCTCGACCTGGACAAGGACACCGTCGAACGCGACCTCGTCCGACTGGTGCTCACCGTGGTGGAGTTACTACGTCAGCTCATGGAACGCCAGGCCATCCGCCGAGTCGAAAGAAACGACCTGACCGAGGAACAGGAAGAACGCATCGGTATGACACTCATGATCCTCGACGACCGCATGACCGAACTACGCGAGCGCTACGGCCTCAGCCCCGAAGACCTCAACCTCGACCTCGGCCCACTCGGCCCCCTCCTGCCACGCCAGGAGAGCCGCTCATGAGACTGCCGGCCAGAAACGACAGCGGCTGCAGCGACTGCGTTGGCGGGCGCATCCCGGCCTGATCGTTGGACGGCGGCAGGCGCCTCGGCGCAAAGAGCCGCTGGAAGCAGCTTTCCTGGACGAAATCCGGTCCGGCTCAGGCCCGGCGGCTGCCACCGGCCCCAGATCTCCATGGCTGTGAATTCATCTCATTTGCCGTGGTCGACAAGCCAGTCGCGGGGAGAACGGCGGCCGCAGCGTAAGTTCACTGCCGCCGATTCGAGGATGTACGCGATGGTCACCCTCACCACAAAGGCAGTCCCGAAATTTCGAACATCATTCGGAAAGTCGAGGCACCGTGGATCATGGTATAACCGCCAACCCTCCCCCGACCTGCGACACCTGGGGTGACCAACCGGGAATCAACTGGCCGTACTGGCTTCGAATGTTTCGCTCGGAATAGCGATTTCTGCGAGACGTATTGACGGGCCACACCCTCCTCCTATCATCCAAGTTGCCCGGCAAGTCGATCCACGTTCGATATCACGAACCACCAGCACTCTCGAACATGTCATGCACTGATCAAACTCAATACGGCGCGGGCACTGCCGTTCGAGCCGTCCACGCCCTCGACGATCGGAGGTTTCGCGCACTCCACCCCCCACCCCTCCGTTCGAGGAGAACCATGAACCCGCTGAAACGACTCGGCATTCGCCGGGCCTCGGTGTTACCCCTGCTGGCCGCGGTCGTCCTGGTGACGCCCGGAGCCGCGAACGGGACACCCAAAGCCATCAACGCCTCCACACTGGGCGCCCAAGCGGCCCAGTCCGGCCGGTACTTCGGAACCGCCGTGGCCGCCGGACGGCTCGGGGACGGCACGTACAGCGCCATCCTGGACCGTGAGTTCAACGCGATCACACCCGAGAACGAGATGAAGTGGGACGCGACCGAGCCGTCGCGAGGCTCGTTCAACTTCGCTCCCGCGGACCAGATCGTGAACCACGCCGCGGCTCACGGGCAGCGCATGCGCGGCCACACCCTCGTGTGGCACTCCCAACTGCCCGGCTGGGTCAGCTCCATCGGGGACGCGAACACCTTGCGCACGGTGATGAACAACCACATCACCGGCGTCATGAACCACTACAAGGGCAGGATCTACGCCTGGGACGTGGTCAACGAGGCCTTCGCGGACGGCGGCAGCGGCCAGCACCGCTCGTCGGTCTTCCAGAACCTGCTGGGCGACACCTTCATCGAGCAGGCCTTCCGTACCGCACGGGCCGCCGACGCGTCGGCCAAGCTCTGCTACAACGACTACAACATCGAGAACTGGAGCGACGCGAAGACACAGGGCGTCTACCGCATGGTGCGCGACTTCAAGGCGCGCGGCGTGCCCATCGACTGCGTCGGTTTCCAGGCGCACTTCGGGGCCGGCGGCCCGCCGGCCAGCCTGCAGACCACGCTGTCGAACTTCGCCGCGCTCGGCGTGGACGTCCAGCTCACCGAACTCGACATCGCCCAGGCGTCACCGACCGCCTACACGAACACGGTCCGCGCCTGCATGAACGTGGCCCGCTGCACCGGCATCACCGTCTGGGGCATCCGCGACAGCGACTCCTGGCGCAGCGGGGAGAACCCGTTGCTCTTCGACCGCAATGGCAACAAGAAGTCGGCGTACAACGCGACGTTGTCCGCGCTGGGCGGCACCCCCGCGGCACAGACGGCTACCGCCCTGTCCACCCGGTCCGCCGCCGCCCTGCCCTCCCGCTTCTCCTGGAGTTCCAGCGGCCCGCTGATCGCCCCGAAACCGGACGCCACCCACAACATCGCCGGGATCAAGGATCCGACGGTCGTCTACTACAACGGCAAGTACCACGTGTTCGCGAGCGTGGCCAGTTCCTCCGGCTACAACCTGGTGTACCTGAACTTCAGTGACTGGTCCCAGGCCGGTTCGGCCACCCACCACTACCTCGACCGCACCGCCATCGGCGCCGGATACCGGGCCGCGCCGCAGGTGTTCTACTACGCGCCGCAGCGCCTGTGGTACCTCGTGTACCAGACCGGCAACGCGTCCTATTCGACGAACACCGACATCAGCAACCCGAACGGATGGAGCACGCCCCGCAACTTCTACGCGTCGATGCCCGACATCATCAGGCAGAACATCGGCAACGGCTATTGGGTCGACATGTGGGTGATCTGCGACAGCGCCAACTGCTACCTGTTCTCGTCGGACGACAACGGGCACCTCTACCGCTCGCAGACGACCGTGGGCCAGTTCCCCGCCGGCTTCACCAACACCGTGATCGCGGCGCAAGACTCCAAGTACGCCCTGTTCGAAGCTAGCAACGTGTACAAAGTGCAGGACTCCAACCAGTACCTGCTCCTCGTCGAGGCCGTCGGATCGGACGGTCGGCGCTACTTCCGTTCCTGGGTCTCCGGCAGCCTGGCAGGCTCCTGGTCGCCGCTCGCCGCGACGGAGAGCAACCCGTTCGCGCGGGCCGGCAACGTCACCTTCCCCGCCGGATCCTGGACCAGGGACATCAGCCACGGCGAGATGATCCGAGCGGGCTACGACCAGACGCTCACCGTCCCCACCTGCCGGCTCCAGTACCTGTACCAGGGCATGAACCCCAACGCGGGCGGCGACTACAACCTCCTCCCGTGGCGGCTCGGCCTCCTCACCCAGACCAATCCGACCTGCTGACCCCATCGGGATGGCCGGCCCGAGGCCGCAGGACGGGTCCCGCCGGCTCGGGAAGAGTGGCTGTGGTCGGCGGCTGGAGTGCCATTCCGCGTGGCGCCCGGCACTCGGATCCAGTGCACAACCCGTGCACACGTCCGTGGGAAGTCCAGGGAACTCGCAGGTAGAGGCGGGAACCCCCCGAAGCGCAGGAACTGACTCCTGCCAGGCAAAAGAGCCTGGTGAGAGCCCCGGACGTCGAAGATCTCCACGATCCTGACAAGAAGCTGTCACACACGGATCGGAATCCCGCTTCAGGTGGGTGGGGTTGGCACTGGTATGACCGAACTCAGCGAAAAGACCGTCCACCCCGCCACGACCGACCTCCAGGTCTTCACCCAGGACTGGCTGGACTGGTACCGCGGGCAGGAGGAACGGCTCGCCGCTCCGCACGGCTTCCTGGCCATCACCAACCTGCACTGGCTCGACGACCGGCCCCAGCGCTTCCCGGACGCGCCGGGCGCCTGGTGGACCGACGACGCCGGGGTCGCCGTAGCGCTCGACGAGGGTGAGGAACTCGTCGTGGACGGAGCGCCGGTGCGGGGCGAACACCGCTTCGGCGTGCTGCCCGAGCGCGGTGGCGTCAACGCCGTCTGGGGCGACGCCGTGATCGAGGTGGCCAAGCGCGGCGGACACGACATCGTCCGACCCCGGCACCCCGACGCGCCGCTGCGCACCGCCTTCGCCGGCACCCCCGCCTACGCACCGGACCCCCGCTGGGTGGTGACCGGTCGCTACACCGCCTTCGACGAACCGCGTCCGACGACGGTGGGCGCCGCGGTCGAGGGACTTGAGCATGTGTACGACGCACCGGGCCAGGTCGAGTTCGAACTGGACGGACGTCCGCTGGCCCTCACCGCGTTTCCCGGACACGGCCCGGACCGGTTGCTGGTGCTCTTCACCGACGCCACCTCCGGCGTGACCACCTACGCCGCCAACCGCTCCCTCTCCCTCGACCCGCCGGCCGCCGACGGCACCGTCGTCCTGGACTTCAATCGCGCCGCCAACCTGCCGTGCGCCTATACCGACCTGGCCACCTGCCCGCTGCCTCCGGCGGAGAACCGGCTGTCGGTGGCCATCGAGGCCGGTCTGAAGACGCCCCGTGAGCGGAACGGGGACGGCGAGGGCAGGGAAGGGGACGGCGCCTGAGCCTCGTACCGGCCGCGGTGAACTGCCCGGGAGGACACGGTAGTTCAGCGTCCGGACTCGGCGAGCCGGTCCCGTAGCAACGACCACACCACGTCCGGGGCGGGGCGCCGGGCCAGCCATTCGGCGGCGGCCCGCGCCCGGGCTCGTAGCTCCGCGTCGTGCAGCACCCTCTCCAGCGCCGCTGTCAGCTTGGTCGGGTCGTCACAGACGACACCGGCGTCGAAGCCGGCGACGGCGGACGCGACGAGTTGATGGTTCGCGATGCCTGTGTAGCTCGCGATACGCGGATGGTTGGCGTTGCCCTGATGGTTCGCGTCGCTCGGCAGGAAAGCCAGGGGCAGGCCGCGTGAGAGTGCTGCCAGTGCGGTGCCCGGACCGCCTGTCGTGACCACCGCCTGGACGCGGTCCAGCAGTTGACCGATCGGGGCGAACCGGACGGCACGTATTCGGTCGGAGTCGCCCTCGATGCCCTCGGGGCCCAGGGTGAGTCCGGTCGTGACCAGGGCGTCGGCGCCGGCGTCGAGCACGCCGCGTACCGCGGCGTTCAGCAGCGCGATGTCCTCCACCACCGTGCCGAGGGTCACCAGCACGACCGGTCGCGTGCCGGCGAAGGCCGGGATGTCGACCACCGTCGAGGTGTTGTATGCGTCGGCCGCCATCGGGAGCGCGGTCTCCTGGTGGGCCGGGATCTGCTCGCTCTCCAGCCACGCCGGCCACAGCTCGACGGTCGCCGTCCGGACGGGCACGGGCAGTTGGTGCTGCTCCGCCGCGCTCGCGAGTCCGGCTTCCAGAACCGCGTCGACGCCGGCGGCCGGGCTGTGGACGAAGGTCACCCACGGGATGCCGAGCCGTTGCGCGACCAGCGGGGCGACGTAGTCCCTCATCTCGGCGACGATGACGTCCGGGCGCTCGTACCTGACCGTCTCGCACAGCTCGTCGAAGGCCAGGTCGGCGCGGGCCGTCGTGAACAGGGCGACAGTTCGGTCGAGCGCATCGACGTGCGCAGCGGGGAGCTCAGAGAACGACGGCCCGAGGGCGCGCATGGTCAAGTCGTCGGCTGTCGCGTGCAGTTCCTCCGCCGCGACGACCACCACCTCGTCCCCGGCTGCGACGGCCGCCCGGGCCAGCGGAAGCATCGGCAGCAGATGGCCGTACGCGGGGAAGGTCGTGAAGAGCGCTTTCATGGCAGCAGTGTTGTCCAGCCCCGCCGAGCGGATACGCCGAAACGGGCCATGGATACGGCGTGTTGTTCGGATTGCCCCCGGGGAGTTGCGCGTGAAACTCCTTGCCCGAATGGGCAATTGATACGGACCGAAAGGGCAGGCACGTCACCGAATCGTCAGCAATTGACGGATCCGCAAAGGGAGTTCACGCCTACACTGCGGCATCGAGGGCCGAAGACCCGTTGACCGGCCCCGCAGGTTCTGTACGCGCGAGGTTCCGGCGCATGGACTCGTACGGTCGCCGCGCCCACTCCCGCGCAACATGCTCAGAAATTCTCTGGAGGTACACCAATGAAGCCAGGCAAGCGTGTGGTTCTCACCACCGCGGCTGTGGCCGTCGCGACCGTCGGCACGTTCCTGGGCGCGACGGTCGGTCAAGCGGCGACCCCGCAGACCGCGCGTCCCGTCACCACCGTCGACGTTCCCGACGCGCTGAAGGTCCCGGACGGCAACAAGCTCACCGGCGTCTTCTCGGCCGCCGGCGTCCAGACCTACACCTGCACCAACGATGCCTGGACGCTGCTGGAGCCGGCCGCCACCCTGTGGGCCAAGAACGACCGCACGCACCGCTCCGTCGCCCTCCACTCCCGCGGCCCCGTCTGGGTCTCCACGGTGGACGGCAGCGCGGTCAACGGCAGCGCGATAGCCAACTCCCCCAAAACCGGCACCATCCCGGAGCTTCTCCTGAAGGCCACCGCCACCCGCGGCACCGGGACCTTCGCCGGCGTCTCCTACATCCAGCGCCTGAACACGGACGGCGGTGTCGCCCCCACCACGGCCTGCACCAGAACCGACCAGGTCAGCGTGAAGTACACCGCCACTTACGCGTTCTACAAGCCCGCCGCGTGACGCGCTAGTCAGCCGCGGCGGCAGCGGCCCCCCGGACGATCCCGAGGGGGCCGCTGCCGCCGCCGTGCTCAGGTCGGCGAGCAGGGACACCCTCAGCGCGGGCTCATCGCGGACTCACTGCCGACTCACCGCCGGCTCATCGCGATCACCGCGTCCCGGCGGCTCAGCGCCCCGAGGGGCGACGCCCCGGCCGGGTCCGGGCTGCCGGAGATCCAGGTCGGGCCGTCGGCCAGGTGGGTCAGCGCCTCCTCCGCCACGTCCTTCGGGTCGGCGAGAGCGCCGAGGTGCTCGTCCCGGTCGCCGAGGAGTCGACGCAGCGAGGGCGTGTCCGTACGGCCGAGCACCAGCGCCAGGACGTCCACTCCGTGTCCGCGCCACTCCGCCCACAGGGACTCGGCGAGGACCAGGCCGAAGGCCTTGGTGGCGCCGTAGGTGGCACGGGTCGCGCCGCCGGCCCAGGCCGCCCCGGACGTCACGAGGACCACACCGCCGTGTCCCCGGTCGGCCATCGGGGCGCCGAAGTGGTGAACCGCTTCGAGGACGGTCACGCAGTTGCGGCGCACCAGGTTCAGGTGGGCCGGCGTCTCGCGGTCGAGGAAGTCGGCGGTGCTGTCGTCGCTGCCGGCGTTGTAGACGAAGAGGCCGATCTCCAAGTCCGCGGTGGCCGCGGCGAGTTCGGCCAGGGCGTCGGGTGCCGCGAGGTCGAGAGGGACGGTGCGGACCTGGACGCCGTACTCGACCGCGATGGTGTCCGCCAGCTCCTTGAGGACGGGCACGCGTCGGGCCACCAGGACCACGTGGATCCCACGCGCGGCCATCGCCCTCGCGAACGCGGCTCCCACACCGTCGGACCCTCCGGCGACGATGCCCCAAGGCCCTTACTGGCGTTCATACTTGGTGGTCGAGCTGGTCAAGATGGCCACTCCCGTTCGTCAACTGCCGCTCGAACCGGGCGACTTGCGCAGCACCCGCTTCTCGACCGCCTCGGAGGCCAGCACGGTGCCGATGATTCCGAGGTCCACGCCCGCCCGGTCGGTGACCTCGCGGACCGTGCCGACGTCCTTGCTCATCAGGTCGGCCAGCCGGTCGGCGACCGAGTCGACGGTCCCGCCGCGCGCCACGACCTGGAGGGCCCGGCTCGCACCGCTGCCGTGCTGAAGCGCGGCCAGCACGGTCGACTCCCCCAGACCGAGTGACTCCGCGAGTCGTACGGCGTCGACGGCCAGGCCCACCTGGGCCACGAACAGGGCGTTGTTGACGAGCTTGAGCCGCTGCCCGTCGCCGGTCGCGCCCACGTGCAGGACGGGTGAGGCGTACGCGTCGAGGAGCGGGCGCACCCGGTCCAGCGCGGTCTCGTCACCACCGACCCACAGCGTGAGCCGGCCGTCGCCGATGTCGTGCGGTCCGCCGGAGAGAGCCGCGTCCAGTACGTCGACGCCCCGCGCCGCGCCCGCCTCGGCGACGGCGCCGACGGTGGCCGGATCGCAGGTCGTGTGCTGGACGAGGGTCGCGCCCGGGCGCATGCCCGCGACGGCGCCGTCCGGGCCCAGGCAGACTTCACGCACCTGCGCGTCCGTCAGCACCGTGACGAACACGGCGTGGGCACCCTCGACCGTCGCCGCCACCGTGTCGGCGACGGTCAGGCCGTCGGCGGTCGCGGCGGCACGGGTGCGGGGGGTGCGGGCGTGGACGGTGACGTCGTGTCCGGCGGTCGTCAGCCGGTCGATCATGGGTCGGCCCATGCGGCCGGACCCGATGAATCCGATCCTCACTTCGCCTCCTTGGAACCGGGGACGGGGACGGGAAAGGGGCCTGGGTTGGAGTCGGAGCCTGGGTCGGAGTCGGGGCCTGGGTCGGAGTCGGAGGCGGAGGCAGAGTCGGCCGTCGGCGCCAGCAACTCCCGGTGCGCGGCGGTGCCGTCGAGGTTCGCGTTGACGCGTTCGACGACGCGCCAACCATCCGCCGTACGCGCCCAGCGCCAGGTGTTCGCCGACACCCGGGCCACCCGGAACCGGTCCGCTTCCGGGTCCCAGCGGATGTTGAGGGCGTAACCGCGGCCGGTGGCCCGGTCCCCGTCGATCTGGATGTGCGGCACGGTCAGCACATGTGCGGCGCCGTTGCGGATCAGGTGCTGGTGGCCGCTGCCCTGGACCATGCCGCTGATGTCCTCGTGACCGCGCATCGTGAAGTGGCCGACGACGTCGAAGACACCGTCCCGTGTCCACAGTTCGGCCGCCGCCTCGCCCGATCCGCTGTCGACCGCGGGGCCGTACCGGGCGACCAGCTGCGCGATCTCCGCCTGGTCCTCCAGTGCGCGGACCTTCGCGGTCAACTCCTCGACGGCGGACCGGAGTTCATCGATCTCGTTGATCTCGTTGACCTCGTTCACGGGGTGCGGTCCCTTCCCTGGGTCACGGCACGACGACGATGCGGGCCGGCGCGTCCGCCGCCCGCGCGGCGTCGAGCGCGGCGGGCACCTCGTCGAGCCCGACGGTCCGGCCCAGCATCGGCCGGACGTCGAGGCGCCCCGAACAGACCGCCTCGAACGCCTCGTTCCAGTGGTCCGGCGTCGGCCCGCCGCCGAACTGGATGCCGATGCCCTTGCGTTTGGCGGTGAGGGTGTGGAGGACGTCACCCTGAGGCGGGCCACCCATCGAGAAGATCCGGGTGCCCCTCGTACTCCCCTTGATGATCGAGTCGAGTACGCCGGGCAGCCCGACGCACTCGAAGACGACGCACCCCACGTCACCGGCCCCGGCCGCCTCCCGCCACGCCTCGTACGGCGACACCTCGGCGGGATCCACGACCACGTCGGCGCCCATGGCGGTGGCCGTCTCGCGACGCGAGGCCACGAGGTCGGCCGCGACGACGGGTCCGACGCCAAGTGACCGCAGGGCTGCGACGGTTGACAGGCCGATGGCACCGCAGCCGATGACCAGCGGCACCTCCCGCGTGCTCGAGCGGGCCCGGGAGGCGGCCGACCAGCCGACGGCGATCGCGTCGGCGACGCAGACGAGTTCGCTGGGCAGGTCGGACGTGACCGGGCGGGTCAGTGCCTCGGTGAGGAGGAACAACTCTCCGAAGCCGCCGGGTGATTCGGGGTTCTGCCCGATGATCCGCCGACCGCCGGGCACGACCAGGATCGGCAGGGAACTCACCCGGGCGCCCACGGGGATGCGCCGCTCGGTGCCGGGTCCGTGGCCGACGATCTCGGCGCAGTACTCGTGCCCCATGACGATGTCGACGTCCGGGTCGTAGGTCGACATGCCGCTGTCGTCGTCGAGACCTGCCTCCGGATGGTCCATGAAGTGCAGGTCGGACGCGCAGATCCCGCAGGCGAGCGAGCGGACGAGCAGCTGACCGGGGCCGGGTACGGGGTCCTCGATCGTTCTCGCCCGCACCGTCTTGTTCCGAAGCACCGCAGCGCGCATGGGCCACTCCTCGGTGGGCGTCGCCTTCGGACTCTAGCCACAACCTCGTATTTATAGAAGACGGTCTCCTGAAATTGACGTCCGGCGAGGGGTCCACCTGGGCCGTTACCATGGCGGCCGTGGCAGACACCGGACGACGCCCTGGCCGCCCGCGCGACACGACGATCGACGAGCGTGCGCTCGCCGCGACGCGCGAGTTGCTGGTGAGCCGCGGCTTCGAGGCGACGACGATCCAGTCCGTCGCCGAACACGCGGGGGTGCACTCCTCCGCGCTGTACCGGCGCTGGCCCTCCCGTATCGAACTCATCGCGGAGGCCACCTTTCCCGGCCTCGACCGGCACGCCGTCGAGCCGACCGGTGAACTCCGCGCCGATCTACGGCGGTTCGCGCGTGCCTACCTGGCCGCCTTCACCACCCCCGTGGCCCGAGCGGCCGCGGCCGGGCTGCTGGCGCACAACCAGTCCTCGTCCCGGCCGCGTTCGCCCGAGCTGAACCTGAGGGTCTCCGCCCGCCCCCAGTTCCAGGCCATCCTGCGCGCCGCGCCGCCGGAGTCCGTCGACCCCGCCGTCGACCCGGACGACGTCTTCGACATGCTTCTCGGCGCGATCCTGGCCCGCGTCCTGCTGCCCGGTGCCACGGCCCGCCGTACACCGGTCGAGCGGACCGTGGACCTGATCATCCGCCTGCTCGCACCGGCGAGTTGAGAGCCACGATCCGCACTCGTACGCGGATCACTTCAGGTCGGACAGCGATTTGCCGACGTCCGCCAGCGTCTTCGGCTTCCCGTAGTCCCCCTTGTACTTGTAGACGGGCGCGTCGCAGCGGTAGGCGCCGTCGTCGGGCTTGAAGTCGGCCGCCTGCCAGCCCTTCGCCGTCGCCTCGACGATGGAGTAGCACTTGGGCGGGATGTCGTTCTGGCTCAGATCGGCCGGCGCCTGAAGCCCGCCGCCGGTCCACGCCGTCTGCTTGACCGCGTTGTCGTAGACGCACTTGCGCGTCACCGTGGCGCAGTCGCGGGCGGCGGTGGCGAACAGCAGCCAGGCCGAGAAGGCGCGCAGCACCGGATAGGTGACCGCGCTGTCGGGGGCGTACTTCTTGAACAGGTCGATGACCTGCTGGGTCGCCGGGTTGGCGGCGGCGCTCTCCAGCGGTGCGGTGGCGGACAGTTCGGCGTAGTTGTGCTGCTTCGCCAGGGCCGGGCCGGCGAGTTGGAGGAACGCCGGGCCGTACGCGTTGCTGTTGGGGTCGATCCAGTCGGGGGCGTAGTCGAGGGTGCTGAGCGCCTGCTCCAGCTTGGCGAGGCTCGCGGGGTCGCCCAGGAAGACCAGGCCCCGGACGCCCTTGCTCTTGATGGACTGGGCGTAGGGCGTCCAGTCGGAGACGCCGGCCGCCGGGTAGAGGTCGTTGTAGGTGACCTTGCCGCCGAGTCCACCGACGGCTTCCTTGTACCGGTCGGCGAACACCTTGCTGACCGGACTGTCGCCGGCGATGATCCCGACCTTTCCCGCCGAGTCCGGGTACTTGTCCTTGAGGAGCCAGGAGTAGAAACCGGCGTAGGGGAAGTAGCCGACACCCGCGCCGGTGGCCAGGACCTGGAGGTCGGAGCCCACGGCCTGGGTGGACTGGGCCGGGAAGTCGGGCAGCAGGCATTTCAGCCGGTCCGTCACACCCAGTCCGTCCAGTGCGGACCCGCCGCCGACCAGCGCGAAGTCGGTCTTGCAGGCGGCCAGGACGCCCTCGCGGGCCTGGAGCAGCTTGGTGTCGTGGGTGACGGGGACGAGCTTGCGGCCGTCGACACCGCCCGCGTCGTTGCACCAGGAGCTGAACACCTTTGCGGCGTCCGGGAATTCGGAGTTCTTGGTGAACCCGATGTCGGACATGACGCCGACCTGGATCGATGTGTCGGTGACGCCCTGGACCTTGGCGGCTTTGGCAGTGCCGGGGCCGCACACGTCCTTGAGCGTGCCGAAGGTGGCCGACGCCCGGGAGGCCCCCGCGGCCGGAGTGGCACTTCCGTCCTTGGCGCTCTCGTCGTCGGAATGGCCGGAGCAGCCTGCCAGCAGTACCGCGGCGGCGGTGACCGCGCCCATCAGGAGCTTGCGCAAGGTGCCTCCTCGGGGAGGTTCGGACGTCGCCGAAAGGCTTCGGCTCGTCGCGCGGAAAGTACATTCTCCAAATGAGCCAATCAAGTCCTCGCGCAAGAGAATCTGATACTCGCTGGCCGAAGGCTCCCCCCGACCGTTGTCCCGCGCACTTGGGCCAGGTCCTGGCCGGATCTCAACTACCCGCAGATTCGCGCTCGTTGGCGGGTAGCCATCTCTCACACGACGACGTGGACAGGGGTGGGGGGAGCTGGCTGCGATGGCGCAGGCGGAGGAGCACTCGGCGATGGGCCGGTCACGGTGGGCCCGGCGCCGGCAGACCGTACGCGAGTTACGCAGGTCGGGGCGGTACGGTCCCCGGTTCCGCGACGTGCTGTCCGGGCTCACCGGACTCACGGTCGCCGTCTGCGCCGGCGTCACCGCGCTGGCCCTGTCGTACCGCGCGTTCGGCCCGGTCGCGCCCGCCGCGATCCTCGTCCTGCTCACGCTCGTGGCCGTCGCCGTCCACCGTCGGCGCCGCCCACTGGCCCGCCGCCGGCGCGGCTACTACACACCGGAGGAGCTGACCGATCTCGACGTGCCGGAGCTGGTGCTCGCCGTGGCGCGGATGCTCCGCAGGGACGGCTGGCGGGTACTGCCGCTGCCCGCCCAGGACCGGCCCGCCCTGGCCGCCCGCGACGACCAGGGGCGGCTGCTCGTCGTCGGGTTCCGCCCGGTGGCCGAGCCCCTGCCCGACGAGGAACCGGTGTGGCGCCGTCGCTCCAAGGGGCGCGGCAGGGCGGGCCCCGACCTCCGTCTGGTCGTGCACCGGGGGACGTTCGCCGCCCGGGACGTCCGCTGGGCGGCCCGCCAGGGCCATGTCCACCTCATCGACGGCACCCGCCTGGAGCGCTGGGCCCACGGCACCCCGCTGTACGACCTCGGAGACACCCCGACGGCGCGCGCCCTGCCCGATTCCTGAGGCTTTCCCGCCGGAGAGGTCCCGGTCACACAGACGCAGAGGGAAAGGTCACACGGTGTGCCTTAGTGCGGCTCAAGCGATCTGCCCTAGCATCCGAGCATGACGGTCCTGCCTGACGACGGGCTTTCCCTGGCCGCCGAGTTCCCTGACGCTACGCACGAGCAGTGGCAACGCCTGGTGGAGGGCGTTCTGCGCAAGTCGGGCAAGGAGGTCTCGGGTACGGCAGCGGAAGACGCCCTGTCCACCACTCTGGAGGACGGGCTGCGCACCCGCCCCCTGTACACCCCGCGTGACACCGCCCCGGAGCCCGGCCTGCCCGGTTTCGCGCCCTTCGCGCGCGGCGGCCGGCCCGAGGGCACCGCCCTCGGCGGCTGGGACGTACGGCAGCGGCACGCCTCACCGACCGGCGACGCGGTGCTCGCGGACCTGGAGAACGGCGTCACCTCGCTCTGGCTGACCGTGGGTGAGAACGGCATTCCGGTGTCCTCGCTCGGCCGGGTGCTCGACGGGGTCTACCTGGACCTGGCGCCGGTCGTCCTCGACGCGGGACGGGACACGGAGGCCGCCGCACGGGAGCTGCTGCGGCTGTACGAGGAGCGGGGCGTCGCCAAGGAGGCCGCGCGCGGCAACCTCGGTGCCGACCCGCTGGGCCACGAGGCCCGCACCGGCGAGGCGCTCGACCTCGCCGACGTGGCCGGCCTCGCGCGGCGGTGTGCCGAGGAGTACCCGGGGCTGCGCGCGCTGACCGTGGACGCGCTGCCGTACCACGAGGCCGGCGGCTCGGCCGCGCAGGAACTGGGTGCCTCGCTGGCGACCGGCGTCGCCTATCTGCGCGAGCTGACCCGGGCCGGCATCGGTGTCGAACAGGCCTGTGGGCAGCTGGAGTTCCGGTACGCGGCCACCGCCGACCAGTTCCTGACGATCGCCAAGCTGCGCGCGGCGCGCCGGTTGTGGGCGCGGGTCGCCGAGGTGTGCGGGGCGCCGGGCGCGGGCGGTCAGGTGCAGCACGCGGTGACCTCGCCGGTGATGATGACCCGGCGCGACCCGTGGGTGAACATGCTGCGTACGACGATCGCCACGCTCGCCGCAGGGGTCGGTGGCGCCGACTCCGTCACCGTGCTGCCCTTCGACCACGCGGTGGGCCTCCCGGACGCGTTCGCGCGCCGCATCGCCCGCAACACCTCCACGATCCTGGTCGAGGAGTCGCACCTGTCCCGGGTGATCGACCCGGCCGGCGGCTCCTGGTACGTGGAGCGGCTCACCGACGAACTCGCCCACGCGGGCTGGGAGTTCTTCCGGCACATCGAGGAACTCGGCGGCCAGGCGGCCGCGTTGCGCTCCGGACGGCTCGCCGAGGACCTGGCGGAGACCTGGGCGGTACGCAGCGCGAAGCTCGCCAAACGCCGTGAACCCATCACCGGCGTCAGCGAGTTCCCCAACCTCGGCGAGAAGCCCGTACAGCGCGCCCCCGCACCCGAGCCGCCGTCCGGCGGACTGCCCCGGGTGCGCCGGGACGAGGCGTACGAGGCACTGCGCGCCCGCTCCGACGCGCACCTCGCCGCCACCGGCTCCCGGCCGCGGATCTTCCTGGCCACGATCGGCCCCGCCGCGGCTCACACCGCGCGCTCGACCTTCGCCTCGAACCTCTTCCAGGCCGGTGGCATCGAGCCGGTCACCTCAGGCGGCTTCGAGGAGAGCGGAGCCACCGAGGCCTGTCTGTGCTCCAGCGACGCGCTCTACGAGGAGCAGGCCGAGCGGACCGCCACGGCACTGCGGGCCGCGGGCGCCGGGCACGTGTTCCTGGCCGGCCGTCCGGGGCAGTACACCGACGTGGACGCCTACGTCTTCGCGGGCTGCGACGCCGTGGCCGTGCTCTCCGCCACCCTCGACCGCATGGGAGTGTCGTGATGGGAATCCCCGACTTCACCGGGATCGACCTGGGGACCCCGCGCGCCGAAGGGGGGACGGACGAGTGGGATGCGTCCGTGAAGCGCGCCGCCGACGGCTCCGACCTGCTCTGGGAGACCCCGGAGGGCATCGCGGTCAAGCCGCTCTACACCGGCCGCGACCTGGAGGGCCTGGACTTCCTGGAGACGTACCCGGGCATCGCGCCGTATCTGCGCGGCCCGTACCCGACGATGTACGTCAACCAGCCCTGGACGATCCGCCAGTACGCGGGCTTCTCCACGGCCGAGGAGTCCAACGCGTTCTACCGGCGCAACCTGGCGGCCGGTCAGAAGGGTCTGTCGGTCGCCTTCGACCTGCCCACGCACCGGGGTTACGACAGCGACCACCCGCGCGTGACCGGTGACGTCGGCATGGCGGGCGTGGCGATCGACTCGATCTACGACATGCGCCAGCTCTTCGACGGCATCCCCCTCGACAAGATGACCGTGTCGATGACGATGAACGGCGCGGTGCTGCCCGTCCTCGCGCTCTACATCGTCGCCGCCGAGGAACAGGGCGTGCCGCCCGAGAAGTTGGCCGGGACCATCCAGAACGACATCCTCAAGGAGTTCATGGTCCGCAACACCTACATCTATCCGCCGAAGCCGTCGATGCGGATCATCTCCGACATCTTCGCCTTCACCTCCCAGCGGATGCCCCGCTACAACTCGATCTCCATCTCCGGCTATCACATCCAAGAGGCGGGCGCGACGGCCGACCTGGAGCTCGCGTACACCCTCGCCGACGGCGTGGAGTACATCCGGGCCGGTCGGGACGCGGGAATGGACGTGGACGCGTTCGCGCCCCGGCTCTCGTTCTTCTGGGCGATCGGCATGAACTTCTTCATGGAGGTCGCCAAGCTGCGGGCGGCGCGCCTGCTGTGGGCCAAGCTGGTCAGGCAGTTCGACCCGCAGAACGCCAAGTCCCTGTCCCTGCGCACCCATTCGCAGACCTCGGGCTGGTCGCTGACCGCGCAGGACGTCTTCAACAACGTCACGCGTACGTGCGTGGAGGCGATGGCGGCGACGCAGGGCCACACGCAGTCGCTGCACACCAACGCCCTCGACGAGGCGCTCGCGCTGCCCACCGACTTCTCCGCGCGCATCGCCCGCAACACCCAGCTGCTGCTCCAGCAGGAGTCGGGGACGACCCGGGTGATCGACCCGTGGGGCGGCAGCGCGTACGTGGAGCGGCTGACGTACGACCTCGCCCGGCGGGCCTGGCAGCACATCGAGGAGGTCGAGGCGGCGGGCGGGATGGCCAAGGCCATCGACGCGGGCATCCCCAAGCTGCGCATCGAGGAGGCCGCGGCCCGCACCCAGGCCCGTATCGACTCCGGCCGTCAGCCGGTCATCGGCGTGAACAAGTACCGGGTGGAGACCGACGAGGAGATCGACGTCCTCAAGGTCGACAACTCCTCCGTCCGCACCCAGCAGATCGAGAAGCTGCGGCGGCTGCGCGCGGAGCGGGACGAGCGGGCCTGCCAGGACGCGCTCGACGCGCTGACCCGGGCGGCCGGCGGCGAGGGCAACCTGCTGGAGCTGGCCGTGAACGCGGCCCGCGCCAAGGCGACCGTGGGCGAGATCTCCGACGCGCTGGAGAAGGTGTACGGACGGCACGCGAGCCAGATCCGTACGATCTCAGGCGTGTACCGCAACGAAGCAGGCGAGTCCCCCTCCGTGGACCGCACCCGGACCCTGGTGACCGCCTTCGAGGAGGCCGAGGGGCGCCGGCCGCGCATCCTGGTCGCCAAGATGGGCCAGGACGGCCACGACCGGGGCCAGAAGGTGATCGCCACCGCCTTCGCCGACCTCGGCTTCGACGTCGACGTCGGCCCGCTGTTCCAGACCCCGGGCGAGGTGGCCCGCCAAGCCGTCGAGGCGGACGTGCACATCGTCGGGGTGTCCTCGCTGGCCGCCGGACACCTCACCCTCGTACCGGCGTTGAAGGAGTCGCTCGCCGAGGAGGGCCGGGAGGACATCATGATCGTGGTGGGCGGAGTGATCCCGCCGCAGGACGTGCCCACGCTCCTGGAGATGGGCGCGGCGGCCGTCTTCCCGCCCGGCACGGTGATCCCGGACGCGGCCCACGACCTGGTGAAACGGCTGGCGACCGACCTCGGCCACGATCTGTAGCGCCGGTATGGCAGCGATCGATCTCGAGACGTATGTGAAGGGTGTCCTCGACGGGAAGCGGGCGCTGGTCGCCCGGGCGATCACGCTCGTCGAGTCCACCCACCCCCGCCACCGGGCCCTGGCCCAGGCGCTGTTGACCGAACTGCTCCCGCACAGCGGCCGGGCCCGGCGGATCGGGATCAGCGGGGTGCCCGGGGTGGGCAAGTCGACGTTCATCGACACCTTCGGCACCATGCTCACCGCGCAGGGCCACCGGGTGGCGGTGCTCGCCGTCGACCCCTCCTCCACCCGTACCGGCGGCTCGATCCTGGGCGACAAGACCCGGATGGAACGCCTCGCCGTGGACCCGGCCGCGTTCGTCCGGCCCTCCCCCACCGCCGGGACGCTCGGCGGGGTCGCCAAGGCCACCCGCGAGTCGATCGTGGTGATGGAGGCGGCGGGCTACGACGTGGTGCTGGTGGAGACGGTCGGTGTGGGCCAGTCGGAGACGGCCGTCGCCAACATGGTCGACTCCTTCCTGCTGCTCACCCTGGCCCGTACCGGCGACCAGTTGCAGGGCATCAAAAAGGGTGTGCTGGAGCTGGCCGACGTCATCGCCGTGAACAAGGCCGACGGTCCGCACGAGCGTGACGCCAAGGCGGCGGCACGTGAACTGGCTGGCGCGCTGCGGCTGATGCACGGCAAGGACGTGTACTGGGCACCGCCCGTACTCAGTTGCAGCGCCCGCGAGCGGACCGGCCTGGACACCGTCTGGGAGCGCCTCGAACAGCACCGGGCGCTCCTCGAATCGAGCGGTCGGCTGGCCGCCAAGCGCCGGGACCAGCAGGTCGACTGGACCTGGACGATGGTCCGCGACACGCTCCTGGGCCGCCTGCACGCCGACCCGAAGGTGCGGGAGCTCGCTCCCGAACTCGAACAGCAGGTGCGCGAGGGGAAGTTGACGGCGACACTGGCCGCCGAGCGGATCCTGAAGGCGTTCGGGGACACGACGGACTGAGGTGCCACGGCGCCGGGCTAACGGAACACGGCGCCGGGCTCACGGATCGGGGAGCCTGGCTCCCCGATCGGGGCAGCCCTTGTCGGAGTTCCTGGTGTGCTGTCCGTAGACGCTGGTCACGTCGACCGTCACCGGGCCGACGGTCTGGGTCGCGACCCGGTGCGCGGCGGCGGCCGTGCAGATCAGCTGCCGTATCGCGATGTCGGTCAACCTGCCCATGGCGCCGGGGAGTTCGATGGAGAGCGTGTCGTCCCGCACCGTCACGGTCGGCACGTTCTCCGCGGGCTCGGCGGGTTCCCCGGTGACCGCGTCCGCCTTGGGCGTCGGGACGGGCGCGAGGGTCGGCAGCCCGGGCACCTCGCTGGCCAGGCCCTCGGACTGCTCGCGGTCGGTCGGGCCGAGCAGCAGCAGGTCCAGGGCCGCCCCGGCGTCCCCGGGCTCGGCGGTCGCCCGGGAGACCGCGACGAGTGCGCCGCCGTCCCGGACGAAGTAGACCGACGTGAGCGAGGCGATGCCGCTCGCCGGACCGCCGGCCTCCACCACCCCGGTCGCGGGGATCCCGCAGGCGGACAGCGCGAGCAGGGACGGTGCCACCAGCAGCGGGAGCCGGTGTGTGGCCTTCATGACGGGTTCTCCTCGGACGACTCGTCCCGCCGCAACGGCAGTTCGACCGTGAAGACGGCACCACCGGCCGGATGGTTGGCCGCGCGGACGGTTCCGCCGTGCATGCGTACGTTCTCGGCGGTGATCGACAGACCGAGACCGCTGCCCTCGGAGCGGGTCCTCGCGGTGTCCGACTTGTAGAACCGCTCGAAGACGTGCGGCAGTACGTCCTCGGGGATGCCGGGGCCGCCGTCCCGAATCTCGATGACCGCGAGGCGCCCGGCGGCGAGGTCATCGCTCGCCGCCAGGCTCACGCGCACCGGACGGGTGCCGTGCCGCAGGGCGTTGCCGACCAGATTGGCGACGACCACGTCCAGGCGGCGCGGGTCGACCCGCCCGCGCACCGCGTCGGGCGGCGGCAGCCGCGTCTCCACCGTGTCCGACCAGCCCCGGGAGGCGAGGGTGCGCCGGATCGACTCGGCGAGGTCGATCTCGTCCAGGTGCAGCTCCGCCGCACCCGCGTCGAACCGGGAGATCTCCATCAAGTCGTCGACCAGGCGGGCGAGTTTGACCGTCTCCCCGCTGATGAGCCGGACCGCGGTGGCCGTGTCCGGGTCCAACCGGGCCGCGTCCTCGTCCAAAACGTCGGTGACCGCCGACATCGCGGCGAGCGGGGTGCGCAGTTCGTGCGAGACGTCCGCGGCGAAGCGCCGGGCCCGTGCCTCCATGCCGCGCAGCTCCGCCACCGACGTCTCGAGGGCGGCGGCCGTCTCGTTGAACGTGTGGGAGAGATCGGCGAGTTCGTCGGATCCGTTGACCGCGAGCCGGGTGTCCAGGCGCCCCTCGGCGATGCTGCGGGTGGCGTCGCGCAGCGCCCGTACCGGCAGCAGTACGCCCCGCGCGGCGAACAGGGCGAGCACCACGGCGAGCAGCAGCGCCGGCACCATGGCCCGCTCGACCGAGCTCACCAGGGCGTCCACGTAGGCCTGTTCCTCGGTCTGCGGCACGACCAGGAACACCCGGACCCCGGACGCCGTCTGCGCTCGGTCGGGGACGCCGAAGGTGACCGACATGCCGACGACGAGCGAGGTGTGTCCGCTCGCGCGCACCCGTTGGAACACGGTGGCCCGGCTGGTGGCGACGGCCTCGCGCACGTCGGGCGTCAGCTCGGGGAAGGTGTCGCCGGCGGCGGAGGCGGCGCGCAGGGTTCCGTAGGTGGCCAGGACGCGCCAGTTGCCGGGTGCCTCGGTGGCGGCCACGTCGGCGGCGAAGCGCTGGAGCGCCGACTGGTCCGGGGGGAAGCCGAGTTCGGGGGCGCGCTGGTTGATCTGGGTGCGCAGTTGTCTGATCGTGGCGTCCTGGCTCTGCTGGAGCACTCCGGTGCGGGCCTCCCGGAAGGTCAGGGCGCCGGTCGTGGCGGCGGCGACGGTGGCGACGAGTCCGAAGGCGACCACCAGGCGCGGGCGCAGGCCTCGCAGTCGGCGCGTGCGGCGCGTCCCACGCGTCCTCACGGCGCCGCGAATCGGTAGCCGAAGCCGCGTACGGTGTGGATGTACCGCGGCGCCTTGGGCGGCTCGGACATCTTGGTGCGCAGGCGTTTGACGCAGGCGTCCACCAGGCGTGCGTCCCCGTGGTAGTCGTGCTCCCAGACCGCCTCCAACAGCTGCTGTCGGCTGAAGACCTGCCCCGGCGAGGCGGAGAGCGTGAGCAGCAGCCGCGTCTCCGAGGGGGCGAGGGCGATCGGCGTACCGCCCAGGGTGACGGTCAACCCGGCGCGGTCCACGGCGAGTTCACCGTAGGTGTCGATCTTCGGCAGTCCCGTCCCGCCCTGCGCCCCGCCCGCGCGGCGCAGGACGGCGCGTATGCGGGCGTCGAGCACCCGGGCCAGCACCGGCTTCACCACGTAGTCGTCGGCGCCGGCCTCCAGACCGACAACGATGTCCACCTCGTCACCCCGCGCGGTGGCGATGATGATCGGCAGGGTCTGGTCCACGGCGCGTATGCCCCGGCACACCTCAAGACCGGTCATGCCGGGGAGCATCAGATCGAGGACCACGATGTCCGGCCGGAAGCTCCTTAACCGGTCCATGCCCTCTTCCCCGGTCGCGGTGGCGGCGACGTCGTGGCCCTGTCGGCGCAGGGCCAGGTCGACGCCCTCGCGCACGGCGCGGTCGTCCTCGATCAGCAGTACTCGTGACATACGCACAGTATCCACAGGGAGATGACCAAGGCGGGCGTTATCGTCTCGTTATCTTCCGGGCCAGATCCGATCACATTGCGGTCGCACCGTAAACGATCGTGAAAGCGCACAACGAGAAGTCCCCCAGCCGTCGTCGGACAGGTTCCGCCCACGCCGCCAGGCGGAACGGGCGGAGACAACTGACGGGGGGACTGGCCGCGTTGGCCGCTCTCGGTGTCGTCGGCTGCGCGGTGGTGGCCTGGCTGCCGGCCGACTCGAAGCGGTCGCCGACGGCGGCCGGTCCGGACGCGGGTGCCGAGCGCGACCCGTCGGTGCGGCCCACCTCCGAGTCACCGAAGCCGAGGACGCCGACGGAGCCGACGGCGAGCGCCACGGGGAAGGCCGAGGGGACGCCGAGTTCCTCCGGCCCCGCCATCCCCCGCAACGGTCCGGGCACGTTCGTCACCGCGTCCGGCGGCAGCGGGCGTGTCGGGAAGGGCAAGGCCCTGCGCTACAAGGTCGAGGTGGAGAACGGCATCGACCTGTCCCCCGAGGACATCGCCGAGCAGGTCGAGCGCATCCTCGCCGACCCGCGCGGCTGGACCGCCGACGGACACTCGGGCTTCCAGCGGGTCTCCACCGGCGCCACCGACTTCGTGGTCAAGGTCGCCACTCCCGGGACCGTGGACAAGGTCTGCGGGCAGTACGGACTGGAGACCGGCGGCGAGGTCAACTGCAGCGTGGCCCACAACGTCATGGTCAACCTCAAGCGCTGGGAAGAGGCAACTCCCGTCTACGCCAAGGACGTCACGTCCTACCGGGCGCTCATCGTCAACCACGAGGTGGGCCATTTCCTCGGCCACGGCCATGTCACCTGCCCCGCGAAGGGCGGACCGGCCCCCGCGATGATGCAGCAGATCAAGGGCATGCACGGCTGCGTCCCCAACGTCTGGCCCTACACCGCCGACGGCCGGTACATCACCGGGCCGGCCGTTCCCTGACCACCACCCCGTTCGACCGTTCCCAACTTCCAGGAGCACAAGTGGAGTTACGCGTGAAGCACAGACATGCCGTCCTCGCAGCCGGGGTCGCCGCCTCGGCCCTCGTCCTGGCCGGCCTGCCCGCCGGTACGGCGTCCGGAGCCGGGCCGATCGACACGGGCGCGGCCCGAACCGCCGCCGCGGTCAGGACCGTCACGCTGGTCACCGGCGACCGGGTCCTGCTGGACGCCGCCGGCAAGGTCGCAGGCGTCGAGCGGGCGAAGGGCCGGGAGCGGGGCACGTTCTCGATCCGCACGGTCGGCGAGCACACCCAAGTGGTGCCCTCCGACGCGGAGTTGCTCATCGCGCAGGGCAAGCTGGACGTCCGGCTGTTCGACGTGACCCAGCTGGTGGCGGACGGGTACGACGACGCGGGCCGCACCGACGTACCGCTGATCGTCACCTTCAAGGGCAGGAAGGCGCCCTCGATGAGCCCGTTCACCGGGGCCGGCGCCCGGCTGGGCCGCGCGCTGCCCGTCGTCAACGGCAAGGCGATACGCCCCGTCAAGAAGCGGGCCGACGACTTCTGGAACGCCGTGACCGACTCCGCGGGCGACAGCGGCACGACGGAGTTCACCAACTCCACGGCGGTGGAGAAGGTCTGGCTGGACGGCAGGCGCAAGGCGAGCCTCGACCAGAGCGTCCCGCAGATCGGCGCGCCGACCGCCTGGGCCGCCGGGTACGACGGCACCGGCACGAAGATCGCCGTCCTGGACACCGGCATCGACACCGGCCACCCCGACCTCGCGGACAAGGTGGTCGCGGCGCAGGACTTCTCCGACTCCGGAAGCACCGGCGACAAGTTCGGCCACGGCACGCACGTCGCGTCGATCACGGCCGGGACGGGCGCCAAGTCCGGCGGCAAGTACAAGGGCGTCGCGCCGGGCGCGCAGCTCATCAACGGCAAGGTCCTCGACGACAACGGCTCCGGCTACGACTCCGGGATCATCGCCGGCATGGAGTGGGCGGTGGCGCAGGGCGCCGATGTCGCCAACCTCAGCCTCGGCGGTACGGACTCGCCCGGCACCGACCCGATGGAGGAGGCGGTCGACCGGCTCTCCGCCGAGTCCGACACGCTGTTCGTCATCGCGGCCGGCAACGAGGGCGAGTTCGGCGAGCAGACGGTCGGCTCGCCCGGCAGCGCCGACGCGGCGCTGACCGTCGGCGCGGTCGACAAGTCCGACCAGCTGGCCTCGTTCTCCAGCCGCGGCCCGCGCGTCGGAGACAGCGGGGTCAAGCCCGATCTGACCGCACCCGGTGTCGCCATCACGGCCGCCGCGGCGGCCGGCAGCTTCCTGGAGGGCGAGTTCCCCTCCGACACCCCGGGCTATCTCACGCTCGACGGTACGTCGATGGCGACCCCGCATGTCGCGGGCGCCGCCGCTCTCCTCGCCCAGCAGCATCCGGACTGGACCGGCGAGCGCATCAAGCAGGTCCTCACGGCCTCCGCGAAGCCGGGCGCGTACAGCTCCTTCCAGCAGGGCACCGGACGCACCGACCTGGTGCGGGCGCTGGACCAGAGCGTCGTCACCGAGCAGCAGTCGATCGGCTTCGGCGAGCAGCAGTGGCCGCACGCCGACGACAAGCCGGTTACCAAGCAGCTCACGTACCGGAACCTCGGCACCGAGCCGGTCACCCTGGACCTCTCCGTGGACGCCTACACCGCGGACGGCAAGCCCGCCGCGGAGGGCATGTTCACCGTCTCGCCCCGGACGGTCACCGTCCCGGCGGGCGGCGAGGCGAGCGCCGAGGTCACGGCGGACACCAGCGCGGGCACCGCCGACGGCAGCTTCGGCGGCTCGGTCTCGGCCACCTCGTCCGACGACAAGGTCCAGGTGCGGACCGCGGTCGGCGTGCAGCGCGAGGTGGAGTCGTACGACCTGACGCTCAAGCACATCGACGAGAACGGCGCGCCGACCGGGGACGCCGTCACCTCCGTCTCGGACTTCGACGGCGACTTCTATGCCGACTACGCCGATGAACAGGACGGTGAGCTGACGGTCAGGCTGCCCAAGGGCGACTACATCGTCAGCGGTGTGATCCACCCCAGCGTCGAGGCCGACAAGCACGCGGTACTGGTCCAGCCGAAGCTGCGGCTCGACGGGGACACCAGCGTCACCGTCGACGCCCGGCAGGCGAAGCCGGTGGACATCACCGTGCCGGATACGGCGGCCGTGGGCACCGACGCGACGGTCGCGGTCGGCTTCCAGCGGGGCGAGGGGCTGAGGGACGGCTTCCTGCAGTATCTGCTGCCGAACTTCGAGGGCCTGCGGTTCGGGCGGCTCGGCACGGGCGAGTCCGTCGACGGGCTGTACTCCCTGTACTCCGGCACCTGGTCCCGCCAGGACGCGGCGGGGCGGCCGGTCAACTACCGCCTGGCCTGGCAGCGGGACGGCGACATCGACGGCTTCACCGCCGCGGTCGAGCGGAAGCGGCTGGCCAAGGTCGAGTTCGAGGCGGGTGAGCCGGTCGAGGGCCGGCGCGTCCAGGTCGAGGTCACTCCGCACGGGCCCGACGGCCGACTGGTGCCCAGTTACACCGACATGCGCGGCGATCTGCCGATGCGCAGCACCGAGTACATCCTCGACAACGGCGTGAAGTGGTCGGCCCGTATGTGGTCGGTCTCGGGCGAGGGCCGGGACTCGGTCTTCGAGAACTTCCTGATGCGGATGCCGAGGATCTGGAAGGCGGGCCACACCTACCAGGAGCAGTTCAACGTCGGCGTCTTCGGCCCGGTGCTGAACGGCCCCGGGGAGCTCGGACCGGGCATCGGATTCCCGGGCCTCGCCCGGATGGGCAACACCATCAGGGCCTATGTACCGCAGTTCGGCGACGGCTCCGGACACTGGGGTGACGCGAGCACCACCTCGGTGAAGACCTCGCTCACGGTGGACGGCCGGGAGATCGCCGACGACTACGGCATTCCGCCGACCGATGGCCTCACCGAGTACACCGTCCCCGCCGGGGACGCCGCCTACAAGCTGAGCGTGGACAGCTCCCGTGACCCGGCCGTGTACGCGGTCAGCACGCGCGTCCAGGCGGAGTGGTCCTTCCGCTCGGCCACGACCCCCGACGACGACTTCACCGCGCTGCCGCTGTCGACGGTCACCTTCTCCCCGAAGCTGACCCTGGCCAGCACGGCCGAGGCGGGTACGACCTTCAAGGTGCCCTTCAGCATCAAGGGCGCGGCGGCCGGGCAGAAGCCCGCGAAGCTCGCCTTCCAGGTCTCCTACGACGACGGCGCGACCTGGCAGTCCGCCAAGGCCGTCGGCGGTACGCATCTGACGCTCAAGCACCCGGCCCAGCCGGGCTCCGTGTCACTGCGCGCCGAACTGACCGACCGGGCCGGCAACAAGCTGGTCCAGACGATCCAGCGCGCCTACCTCATCACCCAGTAGGTCTCCGCGGCTGGGCGGAGGGGGCGTCGGCGAGACCGGCGCCCCCTTCGTCATGCTCCTCGAGTGCCGGGCCCCTGCCCAGGGCGCAGGCCCGGGACGTCGAGGTCGCCCGGCCTGAGCCGGTACACCTGGAGGCGCAGGTCGTAGTACTTGTCCGTCTCGCCCACCCATTCCATCCCCACGCGCTTGGCCGTCGCGGCACCCCGTTCGTTGCGGGGGCGTACGACCGCGAAGAGTTCGTCCACGCCGGCCTCGAAGGCGTAGTGCGCCACGGCGTGTCCGGCCTCGGCGGCCAGGCCCTTCCCCCAGGCGCCGGGCGCGAGTTGCCAGCCGATCTCCAGGTCCCGGCGGTCCGGCGGCAGGGGCAGCAGCACGACCCCGCCGACCACCGCCCCGTCCTCCCGCGACTCGATCGCCCACCGGCCCTGCGGGGCGTCCAGCTTCCCGGCGCCCCACTCCTCCAGGAGGGTCCGCATGGCCGCCGCGTCCGGCACTCGTGCCATCGCCGGGGCGAGCCACTGGGCGACGTCCGCGGTGCCGTAGACCCGCAGGGCGTCCTCCGCGTCCTCGACGGTCCACGGCCGCAGGACCAGCCGGGGCGTGGTGATCCGGGACCCCTCGACGACGACACGGTGCTCGCGTTCGGTCATGCCGGAACGCTACCAACCGCTCACTGATCCGTCGCGTGGATGACGACGACGTCCACGCGTGCAGGGACCCGGCGGACGAGGATGCCGAGGACTACGTGCAATCGGACGCGCGCCGCGTGCCCCTGGACCAACTCCATGGTCGGGCCACACGATGATCGCGTGTCCAAGATTCCTTTCGTCGCCGGCAACCCGACCCCATCGCGCCACCTGCCGTGGTTCGTACGACCCGACGCCAGGACCTGGACCTGTGCGCCACCCCCGGCCGAGGTGCGGGACTTCCATGCCGAGCAGCCCGGCTACGCGCCCACCGCACTGGCCGAACTCCCTTCCCTGGCAAGGGAACTCGGGGTCGGCCGGGTGTTCGTCAAGGACGAGTCCTCGCGTCTGGGGCTGCCCGCGTTCAAGGCGCTGGGCGCGTCCTGGGCGATTCACCGGGTGCTGGCGCGGCGGGCGAACGGGGGCAGCGGCGGCACAGGCGGAGTAGGTACGGGCGTCCAGGTGCGGCTGGTCACCGCCACCGACGGCAATCACGGCCGGGCCGTGGCGCGGATGGCGCGGCTGTTCGGGCAGCGTTCCCATGTCTTCGTCCCGCGGGGCGTCCACCCGGCGGCCGTGACCGCCATCGAGGAGGAAGGCGCGCACATCACGCTCGTGCCGGGCTCGTACGACGAAGCCGTGCGGCGGGCGGCCGACGCGGCGGCGAGCAGGCCGGACTCCGTGCTCGTCCAGGACACCGCCTGGCCGGGGTACGAGCGGATTCCGGGCTGGATCGTGGAGGGCTACTCGACCCTGTTCGCCGAGATCGACGCGCAGCTCGGTACCGCGGGTGTCGGGTCGCCCGGCCTGGTGGTGGTCCCGGCGGGCGTGGGCTCGCTCGCGCAGGCCGCCGTCACCCACTACCGCAGCGGAGCGGCCGGGCCCGCGCCGACCGCGCTGCTGTCCGTCGAGCCCGACACCGCGGCCTGTGTCCTGGCCAGCCTCGGCCGTCGGACGCCGGTCAGTGTGCCGACCGCTGCCACCACCATGGCCGGCCTGAACTGCGGCACCGTCTCCAGCCTGGCCTGGCCCTTTCTACGTGACGGTCTGGACGCCGCTGTCGCGGTCACGGACGCCGAAAGCGCCGGCGCCGCGCGCGATCTCGCCGCCGTCGGTGTCGCGGCCGGCCCCTGCGGCGCCGCCTCCCTGGCGGGTGCCCGCGCCGCCCTGACCGGTGAGGGTGCCGCCGAACGCCGTACCGCCCTGGCCGTCGGTCCCACCTCGACGGTCGTCCTGCTCAGCACCGAGGGCACGGCCGCCAACCCCCACGTCCAGGAAACGCAGTCCTGACCGCAACCCTTTGTCACCTCAGGACGAACCTCCGTCGCCCAGGACTCAACTCCCGCAAACAGAACGGCCATCACCCAGGACCGCTCTCGAATCGCTGCCATATTCGAGAACCCCTTCGGAGGTGGCTGTGACGCGTGAGGCGACAACATCCCGGGCGACAGCGGCACATGCGGCGGACCGCACCGCCGAGCGCATCACGGACCTGGAACGCCGCCGGGCACAGGCGCTGACCCCGGCCACGCCGAGACGGCGTGGAGCCTTCGGCGCGCGGGAGCGGATCGAACGGCTGCTGGACGTGGACTCCTTCGCGGAGACCGGTCTGTTCGTGCGGGCCAGATCCACCGGGGACGGCGCCGGTCGCCCCTACGGTGACGGGGTCGTCACCGGGTACGGCACGGTCGACGGGCGACCGGTCTGTGTGTTCGCCCAGGACTCCACGGTCTTCGGCGGCAGCATGGGCGAGGCGTTCGGCGAGAAGACCGTGGCCCTGATGGACCTCGCCCTCAAGACCGGCTGCCCCGTCGTCGGTCTCAACGACTCCGGCGGCGCCCGCATCCAGGAGGGCGTCGCATCCCTCGCCCTGTACGCCGAGTTGGTGCGCCGCAATGTGAAGGCGTCCGGGGTGATCCCGCAGATCTCGGTCATCCTCGGGCCGTGCGCGGGCGGTGCCGCCTACTCCCCCGCCATCACCGACTTCACGGTCATGGTGGACGGCGCCTCGCACATGTTCGTCACCGGTCCCGACGTCATCGAGGCGGTCACCGGCGAGCACACCACCGCGGAGGACCTGGGCGGCGCCCGCACCAGCAACTCCGTGAACGGCAACGCCCACTTCCTCGCCGCCGACGAGGAGGAGGCCCTCGACACCGTACGCGACCTGCTCTCGTACCTGCCCGCCAACAACCTGGACCGGCCCCCGCAGTACGCTCCCGGGTCGACGCCCGCCGGGGACGGTCTTGACGAGGTCGTGCCCGACCGGACCGGCCAGGCCTACGACATGCGCGACATCGTGCAGGCGGTCGTCGACGACGGTGAACTCCTGTACGTACACGAGCTGTTCGCGCCGAACATCATCTGCGCCCTGGCCCGCGTCGAGGGCAGCAGCGTCGGTGTCGTCGCCAACCAGCCTCTGCACTCGGCCGGTGTCCTCGACATCGACGCGTCCGAGAAAGCGGCGCGGTTCGTACGGTTCTGCGACGCGTTCGGCATTCCGCTGCTGACCTTCGCCGACGTCCCCGGCTACCTCTCCGGCGTCCGCCAGGAGCGGGCCGGCATCATCCGGCGCGGCGCCAAACTGCTGTACGCGTACGCCGAGGCTACCGTCCCGAAAGTCACCGTGGTGGTGCGCAAGGCGTACGGCGGCGGGTACGCGGTGATGGGCTCCAAGCACCTCGGCGCCGACGTCAACCTCGCCTGGCCCACGGCCCGTATCGCCGTCATGGGCGCGGAGGGCGCCGTCGGCGTGCTGCACCGGCGTGAACTCGCCGCCGCGGACGACCCGGAGGCACTGCGCGCCCGCCTGATCGCCACGTACGAGTCCACCCACGGGACCCCGTACCTCGCCGCCGAACGCGGGTACGTCGACGCGGTGATCGCCCCGCGCGACACCCGCGCCCACCTGTGCCGCGCCCTGCGCACACTGCGCGGCAAGCGCGCCCCGATGCCGGAGCGCCGGCACGGCAACATCCCGCTCTGACCGCCCTGTTCACCTCTTCTCCCGCCTGTTCGCCCTGTTCAGTCCAACCGCTCTGATCCGCCCGACTCGCCGGCCGACACCGCGATGTGAGGAGCAACGCCCGATGGACAGCCGCCGCCCCCCGCTCGCGCCCGCGTACCGGACCCTGCCCGACCACGTGCGGCACTGGGCCGAAACCACCCCCGACCGCCGGGCGTTCACCTTCGTCGACCACCCCACTCCGAACTCGCGCGGGGTGCACCGCACCCTCACCTGGCAGCGACTGGACCTGCGCGTACGGGCGTTGGCCGCCCGGCTCTCCGAACAGGCCGAACCCGGTTCCCGGGTCGCCCTGTTGTGTCCACAGGGGACGGACTACATCACCGCCTTCCTGGCCGCGCTCACCGCCGGGATGGTCGCCGTACCCCTGTACCCGCCCGGTCTGCCGGGGCACGGGGACCGGCTCGTCGGGGTGTTGGCCGACGCCCGTCCCGCGGTCGTGGTGACCACCGGCCGCGTCCTGGAGGAGGTCACGGACTTCTGCGAGCGCGCCCGGGTGGCGGTCCTCGCGGCGGACCGGGTTCCCGATGCCGCCGCCGAGGACTGGCGGGCGCCCGTACTCGACCCCGGCGCGACCGCGTATCTCCAGTACACCTCCGGATCCACCCGCGCTCCGGCGGGAGTGGAGATCACCCACACCAACGTCGTCGCCAACGCCCGCCAGGCGCTGGGCGCCTACCGCGCCGACGCGCACCCGGTGACCTGCGTGGGCTGGCTGCCGCTCTACCACGACATGGGGCTCGTGCTCAGCGTCGCGGCCCCTGTCGTACGGGGACTGCTGTCGGTGCTCATGGACCCGGCCGCGTTCCTGCACGAACCGGCGCGCTGGCTACGACTGTTGGCCGCGCATCCGCGTGCGCTGAGCGCCGCGCCCAACTTCGCCTACGACTACTGCACTTCGACCGTCACCGAGGCGCAGAAGGCGGAGCTGCGCCTTGACGGGGTCGCCGCGTTGATCAACGGCAGCGAGCCGGTGCGGCCCGGCACCGTCGACCGTTTCCACGCCGCGTTCGCCGCGCGGGGGCTCGCGGCGGAGGTCCACTGTCCGTCGTACGGGCTCGCGGAGGCGACCGTCTTCGTCAGTGCCGCCCGTCCGGGCGAGCCGCTCGACCGGTTCGCGCTGGACCGTGACGCCCTCGCCGCCGGGAAGGCCCTGCCCGCGCGGCCCGACGACCCGAGAGCCGTGCTGCTGGCCGGTTGCGGAACCCCGGCCGGCCAGCGGGTCCGTGTCGTCGATCCCGTCTCCCACGCCGTCCTGGCCGAGGGGGAGGTCGGCGAGATCTGGGTGCAGGGTCCCAACGTGGGGCGCGGCTACTGGAACAACGAGCCCCAGACGCGGCGCGTGTTCGGCGCCGGGCTCGGCAAGGGCGCGCCCGGCGGCTGGCTGCGCACCGGTGATCTCGGGACGATCCTGAGCGGGCAGTTGATCGTCACCGGCCGGCTCAAGGACCTCATCGTCGTCGACGGCCGCAACCACTACCCGCAGGACGTGGAGGCCACCGCCCAGGACGCGCATCCGGCCCTGCGGCGCGACCGGCTCGCCGCGTTCGGTGTGCCGGGCGGCGGGGGCGAGCGGGTGGTGGTCGTGGCGGAGCACGCGCGGACCACCAGCCTCACCGACATCGACGTACCGTCCCTGACGCGTGCCGTGCGTGCGGCTGTCTCCGCCCGGCACGGGTTGCGGCTCGCGGACGTCGTCCTGGTCGCGCCGGGCACCGTGCCCCGGACGTCCAGCGGCAAGGTGTCGCGGGCGTTGACGCGGGCCCGGTACCTGGAGGGCAACTACGCCGCGGAGACGGCGATATGACGGCCGCCGACGGCGCTGACGCTGAGCGCGGTCAGGAGGCGGCCGCCGTCGAGTGCGGCGCGGGGGCGGCGGAGGTGGAGTGCGGCCCGGGAGCCGCCGACGCAGACCACAGCACGCGAGCCGCCGGCACAGACCGCGACACGAGAGCCGCCGACGCAGCCCGTGGCGCGCGGGCCGCCGACGGTGACAGGAGGGCAGCCGGCGCGGACCGCGGTCCGAGAGCGGCTCACGCGGACCGTGGCGCGCGGGACGCCGACGCGCGAGCCCTGCGCCGCCGGATCGCGGAGCTGGTCGCCGAGTGGAACGGCAACGACGCCTCCGTCGACGACATCCCGATGGACCGGCCGTTGGCCGACCTCGGGATGTCCTCGCGGGACGCGGTCGTGCTGGCCGGCGAGCTGTCCCGGCTGACCGGCCGCGAGTTGCCGGAGACCCTGGTGTGGGAAGCACCCACCGGGGACGCGCTGGTGGCCCAACTGTGCGGTACGGCCGCGCAGTTCACCCGAACCTCGTCCGGCGCCTCTCCCCCGGGTGCGCCGGGCGAGCCCGTCGCGGTCATCGGCGTCGGCTGCCGCCTGCCCGGCGGGGTGCGCGGCCCGGGCGACTACTGGCGGCTGCTGATCGACGGGGTCGACGCGATCGGACGCGTCCCCGAGGACAGATGGGGCGACTTCACGGCGTTCCCGCCCGCCGACGCCCCCGCGTACGGCGGCTACCTCGACGACATCGCCGGCTTCGACGCCGAGTTCTTCCGCATCACCCCGCGCGAGGCCGCGGTGATGGACCCGCAGCAGCGGATCCTCCTGGAGGTCGTCCGCGAGACGCTCGACCACGCCGCCGTGCCCGCCACCGCCCTGGCGGGCACGGCCACCGGGATCTACGTCGGTGTCTCGGCCCCGGAGTACGGCCAACTCACCGGCGCCGACGCGGACTCCGTCGATCCCTGGGCCCCGGCGGGCGCGGCGCTCAGCGTAGCGGCGGGCCGACTGGCGTACGTCCTCGACATCCGTGGTCCGAGCATGGCCGTCGACACCGCCTGTTCCTCCTCGCTGGTCGCCCTGCACCACGCCTGCGTCAGCCTGCGCACCGGCGAGAGCGACACAGCGATCGCGGCCGGCGTCAACGTCCTGCTGTCGCCCTCCGTCGGCGTCGCCTTCGAGCGGGCGGGCGCACTCGCGCCGGACGGCCGCTGCAAGCCGTTCTCGACGGCGGCCGACGGCATCGGGCGCGGTGAGGGCTGCGTGGGGGTGCTGCTGAAGCGACTGTCCGACGCGGAGCGGGACGGCGACCGCGTCCTCGCCGTCATCCGCGCGACCGCCGTCAACTCCGACGGCCGCTCCAACGGCCTCCTGGCCCCCAACCCGGCCGCCCAGCAGGCCCTGTTGGCGTCCGTGTACGCACGGTCCGGGCTGCCCCCGGCTCACATCGACTACGTCGAGGCACACGGCACCGGCACCCCGCTCGGCGACCCGATCGAGGCGGGCGCGCTCGGCGCGGTGCTCGGCGCGGGCCGCGACCTCGAACAGCCGTTGCTGCTGGGCTCCGTGAAGGGGAACCTCGGCCACCTGGAATGCGCGGCGGGCCTCGCCGGTCTCGTGAAAACGGTCCTCGCGCTCCACCACGACCTCGTCCCGCCGTCGCTGCACGCCGGCGGCAGCGCCCTGACGGACCCCCGGCTGCGGGTGGTGACCGAGCCGGAACCCTGGCCCCGCTACGGCGGCACAGCCACCGCCGGGATCTCGGGCTTCGGGTTCGGTGGCACCAACGCCCATGCCGTACTGGAGGAATGGCGCCCCGGAATCCTCCCGCCGCCGTCGACAGACCGACCGGCCGCCTGCCTCCACCTTCTCTCCGACGTCGACACCGAGCGGGTCCGGGACACCGCGGTCCGCCTCGCCGCGTGGCTTCGCACACCCGAGGGGCGCGCGGCCCACCCCGCCGACGTGGCCCGCACGCTCGCGGGACGCGCGGGACGCGGACCCGTGCGGGCCGCCGCCGTCGCCCGTGACGGGTCCGAACTGGCAGACGCCCTCGACGCGTTGGCGGGGGCCCGCGCGGATACGCGGGTGTCCACCGGCGACCGCGATCTCGTGGGGCGCGGCCCGGTGTGGGTGTTCTCGGGGTACGGGAGCCAGTGGCCCGGCATGGGGCGCCGACTGCTCGCCGAGGAACCCGCCTTCGCCGCCGCCGTGGAGAAGCTCGACGCACGACTCGCCGGCGAGTTCGGCTTCTCCTTCCACGAGCACCTGACCTCCGCCGGAGACCTCGACCGCCTCGACGTCTCCCAACCCGTGCTGTTCGGGCTCCAGTTGGCGCTCGCCGAGCTGTGGCGCTCGTACGGCGTCGAACCGGTCGCCGTGATCGGCCACTCCATGGGCGAGGTGGCCGCCGCCGTCTGCGCGGGCGCGCTGGACGTGGCGGACGCGGCTCGGGTCATCACCGCACGGGCTCGCCTGCTCGGCGGGCTGCACGGCGGGGCGATGGCCGTCGTGGATCTGGCGGACGCCGAACTGCCCACCCTGGAGCGGGACTTCCCCGGTGTACAGGTCGCCGTTCACTCCTCGCCCCGGCAGAAGGTCGTCACGGGCGACGAGGCGGCGGTCGCCCGGCTCGTGCACTGGCTGGAGGAGCAAGGGCGTGCCGCCCGGGCCATGCGCGTCGTCGGCGCCGGGCACTCCGCCCAGGTGGACCCCCTGCTGCCGGAGCTGACCGAGGCCCTGTCGGACGTCCGGGGCCGGGCTCCGCGCATCCCCGTCTACTCCACCGTCCTCGACGATCCACGCGGCGCCTGCGCGTTCGACGCCGCCCACTGGGCCGCCAACCTGCGCCGGCCCGTGCGTCTGGACCGGGCCCTCGCGGCAGCCGCGGCCGACGGTCACACCGCCTTCGTCGAGCTCTCGCCGCATCCGGTGCTGGCCAGATCCATCGCCGAGAACGTATCCGGAGCACTGGCGGTGGGCTCGCTGCGGCGCGACGCGGACGGATCCGCCGCGTTCCTCTCCGAGTTGGGCGCTCTGTACACGGCGGGGCTGCCGCTGCCGGCGCCGGCCGGCCGGGTCATCGACCTTCCGGCACCGCGTTGGCGGCACGTCCGGTACTGGTGGACGGACGGCCGGGCCCCCATAGCCGCCTCCACGACTGCCCGTTGGGCCGAGTCCGCGACACCCCCGCGCGAGGCGGCGGCCTCGGTGGCCGCCCGCGTGAGTCACCACATCGCCACCGTCACCGGCCATCCGGCCGCCCGCATCACACCCGTTACGGCGCTGGTCGACCTCGGCCTGGACTCCCTGATGGCCGTCCGCATCCGCACCGCCCTGGAGCGCGATTTCGGGATCGAACTGCGGCTGCGTGACCTGTTCGACGCCACCACGGTCGGTCAACTGGCCGACCAGATCGGCCAGTTGACCGAGACGCCTCTGTCCCTACGCACGCTCCACAAAGGCGGCACGGGCTCCCCGCTCTTCCTGTTCCACGCCGCCGGCGGATCCACCGACGTCTACCGCGCGCTCGCCGAACGGCTGGGCGCCGACCGGCCCGTGCACGGGCTGGACCGGATCGAGGACGCCGGTACCGTGCCGGAGAAGGCGCGCCGCTGTGCCGAGGCGATCGCCGCCGTCCAGCCCGACGGACCTTGTGTGCTGGGCGGTTGGTCCTTCGGTGGGTTCGTCGCCCAGGAGACGGCGCGTCAACTCACCGCCGCCGGACGGGACGTGGAACTCGTCGCGCTCATCGATTCCGTACGCCCCCTCCCCCAGCCCGGCCGCACACCCGCCGATCGCGTCCGCGCGCACCTCACGGGCTTCGCCCGACACGTCGCCGACGCCTACGGCGTCCAACTGCCGCTGCCCTACGACGAACTCGTGGCGATGGACGACGACCACGAGCGCATCGACCTCGTGCTGCGGGCCCTGCGCGGGGTCGCCGAAGTGCCGCCCGCCGCGCTGGAGCACCAGCGCGCCTCCTATCTGGACCTGCGGATCGGCGAGGCCCATCGGCCGGACCGCTACGACGGTCCCGTGGTCCTGTTCCGGGCCACCGAACCGGCTCCGCACACCGTGCGCGACCTGGCGTACGAACGGGACGACGACGCGCTCGGCTGGGACGAGCTGTGCCCGCGTCTGACGGTCGTACCGGTGGCGGGGCATCACCTGTCGCTGCTCGACCCGCCGCACGTCGACGAGATCGCCGCCCATCTTCGGCAGTTGCTTGCCCCGCCGGGCGCCCCCGCCGAACCGGACTGAGGAGCCGCCATGCCGCACCATCCCGCCGGAACCGACGGAGCCGCCCCCACGGCCTCGACCGCCGGAGTGTCCCGCCGCGCCGTCGCCAAAGCCGTCGCGGCCACCGGCCTGGCCGCCCTGTTCGGCGTCACGGTCGGTGCCGGACGTGCCCGGGCGGCCACCCAGGTCGGAGCGCGCACCTTCGACGTGGCCGTGTCCTCGCCCGCGCTGGGCCGCAGCGCGCCCGTGCGGCTGATCCTGCCGTCGGACTTCGACGCGCGGACCGGCCGGACGTACCCCGTGCTGTATCTGCTGCACGGCGCCCACGACGACTACACGTCCTGGACCCGGGAGACGGACATCGAGGCCTTCACCGCGGGCCGCGACCTGATCGTGGCCATGCCGGACGCGGGCCCGACCGGCATCCCCAGTGCCTGGCGCGGTGGTCCCGACTACGAGACCTTCCAGGTCCAGGAGGTGCCGGCACTGCTCGCCCGCGACTACCGGGCGTCCGGGGTGCGGGCCGTCGCGGGCGTGTCGACCGGGGGTTACGGCGCCATGGCGCACGCGGCCCGTCACCCGGGCGCGTTCGCCGCGGCGGCCTCCTTCAGCGGCATCCTCGACACCACGGCCCTGGGCGTGCCGCCCCTCGTGGACGCGATCGTGGCCCGAGAGAACCTGGCGCCCGGCTCCCTGTGGGGCAATCCCCTTCTCGGCGCGCTCACTTGGCGCGACTTCAATCCGCGCGCCCGTGCCACGGGGCTGCGCGGCACACCCTTGTACGTGTCCCAGGGCAGCGGGGTGGTCGGCGGTGTCGGCGACTGGCTGCCGGAGGCGTTGGAGAGTCTGCTGTGGCCCTCCGCGCACCGCTTCACCGACACCCTCGCGCTTCTCTCCATCCCCGTGACCGCCCACTACTACGCGGGCGGAGGACACAGCTGGGCCTACTGGAAAGGGGAGTTCACGGCCGCGTGGCCGATGCTCGCCGGTGCGCTGGGGCTGCCGGAGTGATGTCGGTGCCGCCGGGGCACGGAACGGAGCGCAGGGGACGTCCGTCCAACACGGGACGTCCCCCTCATCCCACGGGCAACGGCCCTTGGGTGAGTCGCCTCCGGGGGAAAGGAGCGTCCGTCGTGGCTGTCCCCACCCCGCGCGGTGTACCTGTCGACCCCCCGGCCGCGTCGGTACCGCCCGACCTGGCCGAGCTGTTGCGCGCCCAACTCCCGGTCGTCGCCGACGAAGTGGCGCAGGTGGTCCGCAACGAGGTCCCCGAGTACGCGCGGCCGACGGACGGGACCCAGCGCGAGAACCTCAGGTCCGGGGTGGTGCAGGCGCTCACGCTGTTCGTCGACCACATCGCGGACCCACGTGCCCAGGGGGTCGCGATGGCGGCCGCCTACTACGAGGAACTCGGGCGCGGCGAGGCCTTGGAGGGCCGCAGTCTGGACGCGCTGCAGTCCGCGTTACGCGTGGGCGGCATGCATGCCTGGCGGCTGATGGGGCGTACGGCGGAGGAACTCGGCCTGGATTCGGCGGTGGTGGCCACGCTCGGGGAGCTGGCGTTCCGGACCGTGCACGAGGTGGCGGAGGCGGCGGCGGCCGGCTACGCGGAGGCGCAGTCGCACAGCGCCGGCGAGTTGGAACGGCGGCGCGGACGGCTGCTCGAACTGCTGCTGGGCGAGGGGCCGGTGTCGCTGGAGGCTGTCCAGGACTTGGCGCACGGCGCACGGTGGCGGGTGCCGTCGAGGGTCGCCGTCGTCGCGTTGGCGGGCCCCGCGGACCCGCGGTCGCAGGACCAAGTGCCCGCGATGCCCGGCGCGTTGGTGGACATGGAGTCACGCCCGCCGCGTGTGCTGGTGCCGGATCCGGAGGGGTACGGCAGGTTCGGTGGGCGGTCGTTCCTCCTGGGCCTGGCCGGCCGCCCGGCGGCGATCGGGCCCACGGTCCCGGTCGACCAGGCGGCGCGGTCCCTGCGGTGGGCCACGCGGGCGCTGGGGTTGATGGGGCGCGGAGTGCTGCCCCGGCAGGGCGTGGTGCTGTGCGTTGATCACCTGTCGACCCTGCTGCTGCACAGCGACGAGCCGTTGCTCGCCCGGTTGGAGGCACGCGCCCTCGCACCGCTCGACGCCGCCTCCGAGGGCCAACGGGCGCGACTGGCCGAGACGTTGCTCGCGTGGTTGCTCAGTGGCAGCAACGTCCCCGACGTCGCCGCGCGCCTCCATATCCATCCGCAGACCGTCCGCTATCGCCTGCGGCAGCTGGAGAAGCTTTTCGGCGACTCCCTGCACTCCCCCGACACCCGCCTGGACCTGATCCTCGCACTGCGTTCCGCCGCGTCGCGGGACGAGGGCGACGACTCACGCGCCGACAAAAACAAGGGGAATTTCTGAATTCCCGTCCATAACACCAGGTAAGACAACGCGAATACCTTCGGGATGTCCTTTCCACAGGCGCGTTCCACGCGCCCCACCCTCAAAGGATTCCCATGCGTATTCGCTTGTGCCTCGCGGCGCTCTCCTTGGTCGGCGGGGCCGGCCTCGCCACCCTCACCGCGCCCACGGCATCGGCCGCCGCCTGCTCGGACATCGACGTCGTGGCGGCGCGCGGCACCTTCGAACCGGGCACGCTCGGTCTGATCGTCGGCGACCCGGTGTTCTCCGCGCTCCAGAAGAAAATCACGGGAAAGAGTCTCTCCAGCTACGCGGTGAACTATCCCGCCGGCCTTTCCCTGACGTCGGCCGCGCAGGGAAACGCGGATCTGGTGAACCACGTCAACGCGCAAGCCGCTGCCTGTCCGAATCAGCGTTTCATTCTCGTCGGCTATTCGCAGGGTGCGAACGTCGTCGACAACTCGATCGGAATCAGCAGCGACGGCGCGGTGGTCGGCAGCCCGATCGTGGCGACCATTCCCGCCGCCGTAGGACCGCGAGTCGCCGCGGTGCTGCTGTTCGGCAATCCGATCCGCGCCATCGGCAGGAGCGTCACCGGCACCTACCAGAGCCGCACCATCGACTTCTGCGCCAACGGTGACCCCATCTGCCAGAACGGCGGAACCGACGTCCTGGCCCACCTCGGCTACACCGCGAACGCGGATGCGGCGGCCACGTTCGCCGCGGGCAAGGTCTGATCCGCGGCTCTGAGCCGCAGCGACGCCGTAGGGCCCGGGAGCTGATCCTCCCGGGCCCTACTGGGTGTGCGTCGACTGCTACTTGAGCGTCGCGGCGAACGCGGCGAGGCTGGTGGACACGACCTCGGGTCGGCCGTCGTTCTGGACGGGTGCCGCGGTCAGTACGTCGAGGTGCTGGTAGCCGGGCGCGATCACGGGGTGCAGGTCGGCCGGGATGCGGCCCGCCAGCAACCCGTCTCCCGCGAGCACGGTGAGCGTCGGGTTAGCCGTCAACCCCTCTGGATGTACGACGAGTTGCTTCACCTGCGGCGATGTGGCCAACTCGATGTCGGTGACCAGTTTGGTCGGGAAGTACTGCTCGGTGAAGTCCAACGGCTGCTCCCCCATGCTGCGGGCCAGCTCGTGGATGTCGGTGACCTCCTTGCCGGCGCCGGTGAACGGGGTGCCGTCGGCCGACCGGTACCCGGGATCGTCGGCGGCGCCCACACGGTCGTAATTGCGCCAGGTGTAGAGCGGCCCGTGCGGCTGCGCCGGGATGGCCTTGTACTCGACGCCGAACAGCTGCGACTGCCCCGAACTGCCGTTGGCGGCGGGGAAGTCCTTGTCGACGATCGGTCCGCCGTCGAAGAAGCCCACGCTGCTCTGCAGGAACGCCAGCGGTACGGAGTTGTCGTCCATCAGCGCCCCGAGGACCGCGTCGTTGGTGAGCCGGAAGTCCTTCACCGCGGGTGAGCCGGTGAGGAAGGTGGCGGTGTCCTTGGAGAAGAGGAAGCGATTGGTGGCCTCGATGTTGACGTTGGAGGGCAGATAGGACGGCAGGTCCGCCTCACCGTCCGGATCCCGCACGGCCCCCAGCCCGGTGATGGCGAGCAGGGTCATGGTCTCGGGGTTGAGCAGCACGGGCGCGGACAGCGAACGGGACAGGACGCCGCTGTCGAGCCCGGCCTGGACAACTGCGTAACCCAGCCCGATGTCCGGCAGGTTGGTGTCGTCCGGGATGGATCCGCTCAGGTCCGCCAGCGAGGTGGAGACCGTCGTGTCGAGGGCGAAGTACCCGGCGCACTGGTTCTGCCCCGCGTCGGCCGTGGTGGCGGGGTTCCCGTCGAAGTCGGCCGTCGCGAAGTACCCGGTGATCACACCACCGAGCGAGTGCCCCCCGCACAGCACCTTGCTCCTGCGCACTCCCTGATCGGGCAACTCGGCGACGAGCAGGTCGTGTTCGTCCCGCACGGTCTGCTCGATGCCGAGCCTGGCCATCCAACCGAGCCGGTCCTTGCCGACGAACCCGGCGAAGGTCCGGCCGCCGACCGCCTTGCCCCGGTAGTAGTAGTCGACGGCGGTGTGCTGGTCGCCCGAGGCGATACCGGTCGGATCCTCAAGGCAGTTGGAGCGCCGGTCCAGGGCCCAGAACTCGATGTGCCGCCCACTCGCGGCGGCTCGGGAGACGGTGTTGCGGGCGACGCTGTCGAACGCTCCGGCCCCCTCCAGGATGCCCGGTTGGGCGACGAGGATCCGGTCGGCGTCGGCGGACGCGCGCGGCCCGTCGGTGGCGCGGTAGCGCAGGTACGACAGCCAGTCGCACGTCCCCGGACGAGCGCCAAACGACTGCGGCAACGGCACCTTCACCCGCACCACCGACTCGGCCACCCCGTCCGCCGGACGGGTCGACACCACGGAGGTCTCGGTCCGCGCGCTCTCTCCCTGGGCCTGCGGCGCGGCCGCGGTCAGCGCACCGGCGGTCAGCAGCACCGCCAGCGCGGCACCGCGCCACGTCCTTGCTCTGCTGCGGCTCGTCTTCATGGCCGGACCGTAGGGCGGTCGGGACTCCGGGTTCAGGCGGTGCTCACAAGAACGCAGCGCTTGCGGACGCCCTTGTCACCGGGCCGCAGAGAACCGGGGGTACGGGCGTCGGCCGTCTGCCTCGTGGATCCGGCGCGTCGATCCCCCGCGCCGATCACGCGGTTGAGGTGGGCGGCCGGAGTGCGCAGTTCGTCGTCGGAAAGTACGGTGCTGCCCTGGTGTTCGACCTTGGGCATCAGGGGCTCCGGAAATCATCGGTGTGCACAACGGGCGGTGGAGGCGGCATGGCCGGCAAGGACGCGGCACGGCTGCCGCGCAAGGCGTACGAGAAGGAACTCCTGCGTCTGCAGACGGAGTTGGTGAAGCTGCAGGAGTGGGTGCGCGCGGAGGGCGCCCGAGTGGTCGTGATCTTCGAGGGACGGGACGCGGCGGGCAAGGGCGGCACCATCAAGCGGGTGTCCGAGCACCTCAACCCCCGCGTGGCGCGCATCGCGGCCCTGCCGAAGCCGACCGAGCGCGAACGCAGCCAGTGGTACTTCCAGCGGTACGTCGAGCATCTGCCGGCCGCCGGGGAGATCGTGCTGTTCGACCGGTCCTGGTACAACCGGGCCGGCGTCGAGCAGGTGATGGGCTTCTGCACGAAGGAGGAGTACCAGCTCTTCCTGCGCCAGTGCCCGACCTTCGAACGGATGCTGGTCGAGTCGGGGATCGTGCTGCGCAAGTACTGGTTCTCGGTGAGCGACACCGAGCAGCAGGAACGGTTCCGCCAGCGGCTGGACGACCCGCTGCGGCGCTGGAAGCTCTCGCCGATGGATCTGGAGTCGATCACCCATTGGGAGGCCTACTCCCGGGCCAAGGACCAGATGCTGGTGTACACGGACGTCCCGGAGGCTCCGTGGTACGTCGTCGAGAGCGACGACAAGCGCCGGGCGCGCCTGAACATGATCGCCCACCTGCTGTCGTCCGTGCCGTACCGCGAGGTGCCCCCGCCGGTGCTGGAGCTCCCGCAGCGGCCCGCGTCGACCGGCTACGAGCGTCCGCCGCGCGACCTGCAGACCTACGTCCCCGACCACGCCGCGACCCTCTGAGGGCCGGCGGCGAAGCGCAGCGCGACGCCGGCACCGGGCGTGATCCCGGCGCGACGGTGACCTTGCCGGTGGATCCTGGGAGCGAACGGGGAGAGGTGGCACATGTCCCAGGACGCGGACGGACAGCACGCGGGGAGACGGCAGGCGGGCATCCGTACACCGAGGTGGCGCACCCTGGCGCCCGGGGCCGTCGCCCTCGCCGGCTACCGGCGTGCCTGGGTGAGGGGCGACCTGCTGGCCGGTGTCACGGTGGCCGCGTACCTGGTGCCGCAGGTCATGGCGTACGCGGGCGTGGCCGGGCTGCCGCCGGTCGCCGGTCTGTGGGCGATCCTGCCCGCCCTCGCGCTGTACGCGCTCTTCGGGTCCTCGCGGCTGCTCTCGGTGGGCCCCGAGTCCACGACCGCGCTGATGACCGCCACCGTGGTCGGCCCGCTCGCCGCGGGTGACCCCGGGCGCTACGCCACCCTGGCGGCCGCCCTCGCGGTCACGGTCGGACTGCTGTGCCTGGTGGCATGGGCGGTGCGGCTGGGCTTCCTCGCGGACCTGCTCTCCCGCCCGGTCCTGATCGGCTACCTGGCGGGTGTGGCGCTGATCATGATGGTGGACCAGCTCCCCAAGCTCACGGGCGTGAAGACGACCGGCTCGGAGTTCTTCCCTCAACTGTGGTCCGCCATCAGGCACTTGTCCGACGCCCACCCGGCAACGGTCGTCCTGTCCGCCGCCGTGCTCGCGTTCCTCTTCACGGTCTCCCGGTACGTCCGTGCCGTGCCCGGTCCCCTGCTCGCCGTCGTCCTCGGCACGGTCGCCGTGGTGGCGTTCGACCTCGACGACCGGTACGGCATCAAGGTGATCGGCGAGGTCCCGTCGGGTCTGCCGAGCCTCGCCTGGCCGGACCTGGGCGAGTTGCCGCACCTGGTGCTGCCGGCCCTCGGCGTGCTCATCGTCGGGTACACCGACTTCATCCTGACCGCGCGGGCCTTCACCGGACAGGATGACGAGGAACCGGGGCTGAACCCCAACCAGGAGTTCCTGGCGCTGGGCACCGCCAACCTCGGCGCGGGCGTCCTGCACGGCTTCCCCGTCAGCAGCAGCGCCAGCCGCACCGCGCTCGCCTCCTCGGCGGGCGCCCGCAGCCAGGCGTACTCCCTGGTGGCGGGCGCGGTGGTGCTGGCGGTGCTCCTGTTCCTCAGCCCGCTGCTGCATCGCACCCCGTCAGCCGTGCTGGGCGCACTCGTCGTGTACGCCGCCGTCCGGATGATCGACCTCGCGGGCTTCCGCCGCCTCGCGACCTTCCGCCGCCGCGAACTCCTGCTCGCCCTCGGCTGCCTGGCCGGTGTGCTCGCCCTTGACATCCTCTACGGCGTGATCGTGGCCGTCGGCCTGTCCGTGGCCGAGTTGCTGACACGGGTGGCCCGTCCGCACGACGCCGTCGAAGGACTGGTGCCGGGTGTCGCCGGCATGCACGACGTGGACGACTACCCACAGGCCCGTACCGTCCCCGGCCTGCTGGTCTACCGCTACGACTCACCGCTGTTCTTCGCCAACGCGGAGAACTTCAAGCGCCGCGCCCTGGCCGCCGTCGCCCAACAGACCGACCCGGTCAGGTGGTTCGTCCTCAACGCCGAGGCCAACGTGGAGGTCGACATCACCGCCCTCGACGCGGTCGACGAACTGCGCCGCGAACTCACCGGCCGCGGCATCGTGTTCGCCCTCGCACGCGTCAAGCAGGACCTCATGGACGACCTCAAGGTGTACGGCCTGGCGGCCTCCGTCGGTTCGGACCTGATCTTCCCCACCCTGCCGACGGCCGTGGCCGCGTACCGCGCGTGGTCCCGCGATCAATAGACCGGCGGACGCCGTCCGACCGATACGTTCCTGCCGCAGCGCTAACCGGTCCCGTCCCCTGCGCCGTGCTCGACGATCGCGCCGGCGATCGCGTCCCAGTCCGCGCGCTCGACCCCGTGGCCGGCCCCCTCCAGGACCAGCAGCCTCGCGTCCGGGATCTCCTGGGCCAACGCCTCGCCGTGCGCGAGCGGGAACATCGGATCCGCCGTGCCGTGCACGACCAGCGTGGGTACGGCGATCGACGACAGAGGCTGTTCCGGCAGCTTGCCCGTGTCGATCACGTCGTGGTTCGTCGCCGCGGCGACATCGCGTGCGCGCTCGACATCGCGGCGGACAAGGTCGCGCGCGGCGGCCTCGTCGAACGGGCGCCGGCCACCCGCGAGCACCCGTGCGCAGTCGACCAGATAGTCGATCACCGACTCGGTGTCGGACCAATCGGCCTGCGCGGTCGAGACGAAGGTCATGAACTCCTCGGTCGGCGGCGGCAGTTCGCGGTCGACGGACACGGCGGGGGACGTACTGATCAGGACGAGCGAAAGAACACGGTCGGGGCGTTCGAGCGCGAGCAGTTGCGCCATCCCTCCGCCTGCCGAGACGCCTACGACATGGGCGGCCGGGATCTCGTACGCGTTGAGCACGCGCAGGGCGTCACCGGCCAGGTCCGCGCCGGTGTAGCCGGGCCGGCCCTGTGCGTAGGTGGTCGATCGGCCGGTGTCCCGGTGGTCGTAGCGGATCGCGCGGCGCCCACCCGCAGCGAGCAGCCGACAGAAGCCCTCCTCCCACCAGAGCATCGAGGCTCCGGTGCCCATGATGAGAAGGACCGGCGGATCCGACGGGTCACCGAAGGACTCGGTGCACAGCTCGACGCCGTCCACCTCGATCATGCGCTCAGCCATCGCCGTCCTCCTTCCGAGGCCGCCCATTGTCCATCCGATGACGTCCGGCCGCTTCGCGCTCATGTGAGGATGGGGCCATGGGGTGGCTGAGGAGACGCAGGTGGCGGACGGTCGGGCTCGCGGCAGTGGCGAGTGCCGCGTTGACGCTGAGCGCCTGCGGCACGGAGGACGGAAGTTCGGGCGACGGGAGTTCCGGCGGCCGTGAGGCGAAGTACATGCGTGTTCTCAAGGATCCGCACCCCAGCCCCGCCGACGTCATCGAGGCGGCCGGTGCGCCCTACGATGTGGTCCGCGCGGACGACGGCTCGCTGCTGCTGACGTACAACGCCGGCAATGTCGAGGACGACGAGGGTCCGGCCGCCACCGCCTGGCGCATCGTCGGCCCGGACGGCCGTACCGTCGCCGAGCACGCGGAACACGCCGACGCCGAGAATGTGCCGCCCAGGTATCAGGGGGTGCCCGGGGGTTTCGTGCTGATGCCGTCGGACGAGTCGGGCGACGGGATGTACGCCCTCGACGTGCGCGGGAAGCGCATGAAGGTCGTGGTGAGCAAGACCCCGGAGGGCACCCGCCCCGGGGACATCCTGCTCGGCGACCCGTACCCGACCCTCGTCTACCGCCCCGCCACGCACACCGTCGCTCCCGTGTCCGGAGCGCTGGACGACGTCAACCAAGTCGTCGTCGACGAGCGGGGCACGGTCTGGAGTCTGCGCCAGCCCCTGACCGACGTCCCCGAAAGCGTCGTACGGCAGCGCGACGGTCGCACCCTCGGCTCCACGGCCGTCCCCGAGCCGTACTTCGGAGGCGTCCTCACCGCGCGGGGCGGCACCGCGGCGTTGGCACTCCTCCAAGGCGAGGACGTAGGCCAGAGCGTGCGTGGCCTGTTGGTGACCACGGACGACGGCGAGCACTGGCGGACGGTCCTCGGCGGCGGCATTCCCTGGAAGAAGCTCAAGGACTTCTCGGACCTCGGGGTCCTGGAACTGCTCACGGACGGGCGGCTGTTGGTCGGCGAGGAAGGCGGCCGGTACTGGCTCGCCGACGACCGCACCGCCGGCGCCTTCCATGAGCTGAAGACGCCGGCGACCTTCACGTCGTTCGCCGTCCACGGCACGACGCTCTACGGCATCGCCGACGCGACGACCCCCTCGTACGACCTGGTCAAGGGCGAAGGGCTGTGGACGTCGCGCGACGGCGGACGTGAGTGGCAGCGGTACGAGCAGCGCGGTTAGCGGCGGTATCCGGGTGGCGGCGGGAAGGTGTCCGCGAGGCCGGACCGGCCGCACCGGAGTGTGAGGCCGGACCGGAGTGTGGGGTCAGACCGGCCGCACCGCCTCCGCCGGCTGGAGGCGGGCCGCGCGACTCGCCGGGTAGAGGCCGGCGAGGCCGCCGACCGTGAGCGCGGCCAGTACGCCACCGGCCAGCCCCTGGGCGGGCAGCACGACCGGCCAGTCCGCGCCGACGTCGTACCCGACGGTGATCGCGGCCCCCAGTGCCACCCCGACGAGTCCGCCCGCTCCCGCCTGGGCCAGCGCCTCCACCAGGAACTGCGCCCTGATGTGCCGTCGTGAGGCGCCGAGCGCGCGGCGTACCCCGATCTCGCCGCGCCGCTCCAGCACCGAGATGACCATGACGTTGCCGATGCCGACCCCGCCGACCAGCAACGCGACCCCGCCGAGCCCGAGCAGCAGTGCCGTGAACGACGTGTCCGCGGCGGCCCGTGCCTCCAGCGCGTCCGACGGCCGGGTGACCTCGACCTCCTCCGGGCCGCGCGGGTCGGCCGTGCCGGCGGCCACCTCGTACACGGAGTCGACGTGCCGCGGGTCGGTCCTGAGATACACCGTCGTGGGTGAGCCCTCGTAGCCGAACTTCTGCTCGGCGATCTCGGTGCTGATCATCGCCGTGTTGTCGAGTTCGGGCGCCAGCGGCATCGCTTTGAGCACGCCGACGACCGTGAACCACTGGTCCCCGAGCCAGACCAACTGATCGCCTCTGCTCGGGTCGACTCCCTGGAGTCGCGCCGCTGTTGTGCCGAGCACGACCGTGGGGTATCCGCTCGCCCCCTGGTCCAGCCAGTGTCCGGTGGCGAGTTCACCGCCCAGGGTGCTCAACAGCCCGTCGTCGGCGGCCAGTACGGCCGTCCCCCTGGTGTCGGTCGCGGGCAGCCGGTCGCTGCGCCGTACGGTCACGTCCAGTTGGGCGGTCGTGGCGACGGCCTGGACCTGGTCGAGGAGTGACAGCCTGCCTGGTGCCTGGGCCGGCAGGTGGGCACTGCCTCCGGTCAGGGACTGGCCCGGGGTGACCGTCAGATAGTTGGTGCCGAGCCGGTCGAGGACGGCGAGGACGTTCGCCTTCGAGGACGCCGAGATGCCGACGACGGCCACGATGGCGGCGATGCCGATCGCGATGCCGACGGCCGTCAACAACGCCCGCCCCCGTCGGCCGCTCCCGCCGACCACCCCGAGCAGACCGAGGGCCAGCGCGTCTCGGGGCCGGAGCACGGACCTCAAGCCTGTGTCCGCGGACCTCGGGCCGCCGTCCACGGACCTCAAGCCGCCGTCCGCGGACCTTGAGCCGCCATCCACCGGCCTCACGCCGTCACCCCCTGCGCGACGATCCGGCCGTCCCGGACGTGGAGTCGGCGCGGGGCCGCGCGGGCGATGTCCTCGTCGTGGGTGATGAGCGCGAGGGTCGCGCCTGCGGTGTGCAGTTCGCCGAACAGGTTCATGATGTCCTCACCGGTGCGCGAGTCGAGGTTGCCGGTCGGTTCGTCGGCGAGGATCAGGGCCGGTTCCCCCACCAACGCCCGGGCGATGGCGACCCGTTGGCACTCGCCGCCGGACAGTTGGGAGGGGCGGTGCCCGAGCCGCCGGCCGAGCCCCACCCGCTCCAGCGCCCGCGCCGCCCGCTCCCGCCGTTGCCCGGCCGGGATCCCCCGGTACAGGAGGGCGGTCGCCACGTTGTCGAGCGCCGTGAGTCCTTGGAGCAGGTGGAAGGACTGGAAGACGAAGCCGAGCGCCCGCCCGCGCAGCGCGGAGAGTTGGCCGTCGCTCAGTCGGGTCACGTCGTGGCCGTCGACGCGTACGACACCGGAGGTGGGCGTGGAGAGCGCGCCCATCAGGTTGAGCAGCGTGGACTTGCCGGAGCCGGACGGGCCGACGATCGCGACCCAATCCCCGGCCGTGACGGTCAGGTTGACGCCGTCGAGGGCCCGTACGGGCGGGGATCCCTGGTACTGGTGGACGACATCGACGAGTTCGAGCACCGGCCCGGGGTCCGATCCCGGGGCGGTCGGTGCGGTCGGCCCGGTCACTTCGGTACCTCCACCTCGGTGCCGGCCGGGACGCCCCCGGTGATCGCGACGAAGCCGTCGCCCCATGCCCCGAGCTGCACCGAAGTCCTCTTGTGGGCGCCGCCGTTCCCCGAGACCACGTCCACCGCGTAGCCGCCCCCGGGTGTCCCGATGATCGCCGTGGCCGGGACGGAGAGCACGTCCTTGGCGACGACCGTCGTGTAGTGCACCGTCACCGGCGCCAGCACGAGGTCCGTGTCCGCCGACGGCTTCCTCAGGCTCGCCGTGACCTTGTAGACCCCCTTGTTGTCGGCGTTCATCTCCAGCGTCGTACTGATGGACCGCACCGTCGCGGCGACCTTGTCCCCGGAGGGGAACTCGACCTCCAGCGGGGCTCCTTGCTTCATCAGGTTCCGGTCGAGGGGATCGAGGTCGAGCATCACCACCCGTACCGTGTCGGAGACCTTCATCGCCGACGTGCCGGGTACGGCCGGACCACCCGGGTGGGCGTCGAGCTTGGCGACCCGGATCGGGCCGGGCGCGAAGACCACATCGCCCAGGGAGACCACACCGTCGACCACCGCGCCGGTCTTCCCCTGGAACTCCTCGACCGCCTTCGTCGTACGCGCGTCCCAGTGGCCGTCCGGAAATCCGTCGCCCTTCGTGCCGTACCCGAGCGCGAGCAGGGCCGTCTCCAGCTCCTGTACATCGGTGCCGTCGGACATCCCCGGCCGCAGGTCGCGCCACGCGGGCACCTTGCCCGTCAGCAGGACCACGGGACGGTCGTCGATCCGCATGAGCACCTCGCCCGAGCCGAACTGTGCGTCCACCTGAGGCAGTTGGGTGACCACGCCGCTCCGACCCGGCGACAGGGCCCGCAGGTTCTGGTAGGCGACGACGCCGTTCAGCGTCTGGGTCAGGGTCAGATCGCGGACTGCGGCCTCGGCGGTGGTGTGCGCGCCCTGGCCGCTGTCGCCGCCGTCCGACGAGTCCGTCGCGGACAGTGTCCCAACGAGCAGTACCGACAGGCCTGTTATCGCGGCGGAGGCGCCGAGTACGGCCATGACGACACGTCGCTTCCCCGTCTTCCCGGGCTTCTCGCCCTGCTTCCTCGTCCTCACTTCTGGCACGCCTTCAGCGCCTTGGACACGGCCGGGTCGGTGCGGTCCAGGCTCTTGCCGAACGGTCCTGCGGTCTGTCCCGGAACGGGGTCGGAGACGTCGATCCCGTGCGCACGAAGGCACTTGGCGAGCGCGAGCAGTTCCTCCTGGGTCTGCTGCGCCTGCTCGGGATCCTGCTTCTCCCGGTCCTGGACGATCCCGGCGATGAGGTGGGCGCAGTTCTTGTCGGCCGCCTTGAACGCCGCCGACCCGGTGTCGACCCCGTCGTACAGCGAGCCGGGATCGTCGGCCCGCGGGTCGGGCACCTGGACGCCGTTCTTCCGCATGCACTGGGCGTACGCCAGCATCACGTCCTGCGTCTTGTCCTGCTGGGACTGCTCCGACTGGCCCGACTGGCCCGACTGGCCCGACTTCTCGGACTGCTGGGACTGTGTGCCTCCGCCCGAGCCGCACCCTGCGAGAAGCAGGGCGCCGGCGAGCAGGAGCACCGCCGAACCACCGCGTACCGAACGCGACATGGCCGTTCACCTCCGTGGTCGTGTGAGGACGACCACGGTGGCGAGGGAACCTTCAGACGACCTGAGCCGGGCTGAGCGGCAGCTGAACCTCGAAGCGGGCGCCGCCCAGCGGCGACGCGATGACCGTGACGTCTCCGCCGTGCCGGCGCGCGATGCCGCGCACCTGGCGAGGCCGAGGCCGACTCCCCCGTCGCCCCTGGCCCGGCTGCCGTCCCCCCAGCCGCACGAACCTCTCGAACACCCGCGCCCGTTGCTCCTCGGGGATCCCCGGTCCGTCGTCGTCCACGCTGAGCACGGCACGGCCACCGGCCGTCGCGACGCGTACCTCCACCCGGCTGGCCGCGTGCCGGTCGGCGTTGTCGAGCAGATTGCGGGCCAGTCGAGCGAGTTCGGCGACCACTCCGGTGACCTCGACGGATTCGCCGAGCGAGGGGACGACCTCGGCCCCGCGCACGGCACGCAGCTCGCCCGCCACGATCTCGTCCAGCCGCACGGACTCGGCCCGCCGGGACACCGTCGGGTCGTCGGTGCGGGCCAGCATCAGCAGGTCGCCGGTGAGCCGGTCGAGCCGCCGGTGATCCGCCAGCAGGCGTCCCGCGACGTCCTGCCAGTCGGCGGCGCCCCGGTGGGCCAGCGACACCTCCAGCTCCGCCCGGATCGCGGCGAGCGGGGTACGCAGCTCGTGCGAGGCGTCCGACACGAACTCCCGCTGCCTGCGGGCGCCTTCGTCGAGGCGGTCCAGCATGGCGTTCAGCGTGGTGGTCAGCCGTTCCACCTCGTCGCCGGTCCGCGGCCTGGGCAGCCGTTCGCCGAGCGTCGAGTGGCTGATCGCCTCGGCGCGCTCGCGGATGGCCTCGACCGGCCGCAGCGCACGGTCCACCGCGAACCAGGTCAGCAGTCCGACGAACGCCGTGAGCAAGGGCGTTGCGATCCACAGCGCCCGGACCACCAGGTCGATGCTCCGGCTGATCGGCCCGAGCCGGGACACCGCGGACACGGTCCGTACGCCGTCGGGCGTGCCGACGGTGCGGGACGCGACCACCAGATCCCGGTCGGGGACGCGCACAACCTGCCCGGAGGGAGGGGTGGTCGGGCGGTCGGGGGACGGCTCGGTCGGCAGCTCGGGCAGTGTCTGGACGACCCGTCCGTGCTCGTCCTCGACCCGGATCACGGTGACCACGTCCGCCGGGCTGTACCGCTGTTCGGTCGCGGGCTTCCCGGTCGCCAACTCGGCGGCCACCCGGTCGACTTCACGAACGGCCGCCGCTTTCACATCGCCGACGAGGGTGTGCGACATGCCGGCGACCAGCGCGACCGAGGCGAGCGCGAGCGCGAGCCCTACGGCCAGGGTGACGAGCGCGGTGAGGGTGACGCGAAGGGTGGGGCGCCGTCGGACCCGCGGTGTGGGCCGCAGCCCGAACCGCGGAGTGGGCCGCGGGCGAACCCGTGGAGTGGGCCGCAGGCGAACCCGTGGTGCGTACCGCAGACTTGACCACCGACGCTCACGCATCGGGATCGACCAGCCGATACCCGAGCCCCCGCACCGTGTCGATCCGTGCCGCGCCGATCTTCCGCCGCAGTCCCGACACATACACCTCGATGAGGTTCGCGTCCCCGGGTGCGTCCAGCCCCCAGACCGCCTTGAGCAGCCGTTCCTTCGACAGCACGCGGTCCCGGTTGCGCAACAGGACCTCCAGGACGGCCCGTTCGCGCGGCTGGAGCACGAGCGCCTGCCCGCCCGCCGTGCAGTCCCCCGACTCGGGATCGAGCGTGAGGCCCCCGTGGCTGAGCAGCCGCGGCCTGGGTGTGGCTCCCCTGCGCGCCAGCGCCCGCAACCGGGCGACCAGCACGACGAACGAGAACGGCTTGCGCAGGTAGTCGTCCGCCCCCACGTCCAAGCCGTCCGCCTCGTCGTACTCGCCGTCCTTCGCGGTGAGCATCAGCACCGGCGTCCAGACCCGCTCCGCCCGCAACCGGCGTGCGACGTCGTACCCGTTGAGGGAAGGCAGCAAGATGTCCAGCACGATGACGTCGTGCGCTCCCTCGCACGCCTGCCAGTACCCCTCCAGGCCGTCGTGCACGACATCGACTCCGAACCCCTCGGCCACCAGCCCGGCGAACAGCACGTCCGCCAACCGCGCATCGTCCTCGACCACCAGTACCCGCATCGCGCCCACGGTGGCACACGACCCTGAACGCGTCCTGAGTGGCGCCGCCCGCACATCGGTACGTCACGCCGACATCAGGCCATTCTGAGATTGCCGTCACAGAAATGACACACTTGGCGCGGCGAAGGCGGGGCCCGCTCGCCCCGGGCCTACGCTGTGCCCGTGACCAGTGTCGATGTCGCCGCCGGACCGACCGCCGAGAGCGGCCCCGAACCACGTACCCAGTCCCTGATGCTGACCTTCTTCGGCGCACATGTGCTGGGACGGTCCGTCGCCGTGTCGACGGGCAGTGTGATCGCCGCGCTCGGCAGGGTGGGCAGCACCGAGGAGGCGGTACGGACCACGCTGAACCGGATGGTCAAACGGGGTCTGCTGGAGCGCACCCGGCAGGGCCGGAAGACCTACTTCGGGCTGACGCCGCACGCGGTCCAGGTACTGACGGACGGCAAGGACCGGATCTGGCGCACCGGCGCCGTCAACCGGGACTGGGACGGCCGGTGGACGATGGTCGGCTTCTCGCTGCCCGAGGCGTGGAGCCGGGAACGGCACGATCTGCGCTCCCGTCTCATCTGGGCGGGCTTCGGCCCGTTGCAGAACGGCCTGTGGGTGGCCCCGTCCCGCGTCGACGTCCGCGCGATGGTGGCGGGGCTCGGCCTGGAGTCGTATCTGAGGGTGTTCCGGGCCGAGGTGGAGTCACCCACCGATGTCCGCGAGGTGCTCGAGCAGGCTTTCGACGTGCCGGCGATCGGCGCGCGGTACCGGGCCTTCCTGGAGCGCTGGGACCGTACCGACCCGCTGCCCGCCACCGCCTCCGGCGATGAGCTCGCGGGCCAGCTCCTGGTGCACACCGACTGGCTCGACCTGGTGCGACGGGACCCGCATCTGCCCGCCGAGCACCTGCCGGGCGACTGGCCCGCCGGGCAGGCGGAGACCGTCTTCCGCGGCCTGGCGAGCCGCTGGGAGCGGCCGGCCGCGCGGGCGGCGGCACGACTGCTGGACACGCTGACGCTGAGCTGACCCAAGCGGCTCCGATGCTGGGCCGACCCGACCGACACTGGGCCGACCCGACCGGCACCGGGCCGTTCCGCACCTCGATGCCGCGCGTCCGTACGGGGACCCGTCTGCTTCGTTATTGGTCAGTCTCTTGACGGCGATGAAAAAAGAGACCTACATTCGCAGCGCTCATCCCGCACGCTCCCCCACTCGGTCCTCACCTGGTCCCCACCCGACCCGCGGAGCCGCCGCCATGTCCCGTCCCCTTCTCCGTCCCCGTCTTTCGATCCTCGCCGCCGCCTGCGCGACCGCCCTCGCGGCCGCTCTTCTCGGACCGGCGACCGCCGCGCAGGCCACCACCGCCGAGCACTTCACCGGCACGCTGTCCGACGGCGCCACCTGGATCGCGGACAAGCCCGCGCAGTGGAACGGCACCCTGCTGTTGTTCAGCCACGGCTTCGGCCCGACCACCGCCGCCGACGCCCCGTCCGCCGCCGTGCAACAGGCCCTGCTCGACGGCGGGTACGCCCTCGCCGGCTCCTCCTACGATCCGAACGGCTCGATGTGGGCGCTCGATTCGGCCGAGCGGGACCAGTTCGCCGCGCTCGAGGCGTTCCGCCGCCAGGTCGGCACCCCGAGCCGGGTCATCTCGGTGGGCCAGTCCATGGGCGGCCTGGTCAACGCGCGGCTCGCCCGGGACGGCGCGGGTCGCATCGACGGCGCACTCGGCCTCTGCGGTCTTGTCGCGGGCGGTGTCGACCTGGACAACTACCAACTGGACGCCGAGTACGCCCTCGCCACGTTCTTCGACCCGGCCGACGCCGACCGACTGGTGAACCTGGACAGCCAGGCCGACGGCGCCGCGCTCGCCGCCCGGCTCACGCAGGCGGTCACGGCGGCGCAGCAGACCACTGCCGGGCGCGCCCGGATCGCGCTGGCCGCCGCCTTCCTCAACCTTGCCGACTGGGCGCCCGGCCAACTCCCGCCCACGCGTGAGGACTTCGCGGGGCAGGAGCAGCAGCAGTACGCGTGGCTCGCGCAGGGGCTGCTCGGCTTCATCGTTCCGGCGCGCTGGTCGGTGGAGCAGTCCGCGGGCGGCAACACCTCGTGGAACAAGGGGGTCGACTACGCCGGGCTGCTGCGCGGGTCCGCGCACGCCAAGCAGGTCGAGGCGCTCTACCGCGACGCCGGACTCGACCTGCGGTCCGACCTGAACCACCTCACTCACGGCGCCGACATCACGGCCGACCCGGCCGCGGTGGCCCATCTGAAGCAGACCTCGACCGCCGGACAGGGCCTGGCCGTGCCGTTGCTGGACATCCACAACACCGCCGACCAACTCGTTCCCGTCGAGCAGGAGTCGGCCTTCGCCGGGCGGGTGCACAGGGCCGGCGACTCCGCACTGCTGCGTCAGGCCTACGTCGCACGCCCGAGCCACTGCAACTTCACCACCGCCGAGGTGGTCGCCGGCCTGCACGCCGTGGAGCACCGGCTGAACACGGGGCACTGGGGCGACTCCACCACGGCTGCCGAACTCCAGCGCAGTGCCGACGAGTTGGGCCTCGACGGCGCGGCCTTCACCGACTACCGGCCGAGCCAGCTGACCGGCACCCGCTGACCGCGAACCACCCTTCTCCTGCCTGAACCTCCCCACGCCTCCCGCGCCCTCAGGAGCCCTTCGTGTCAACGACGACCAAGCCCACAGCGACAACGGCCACCGGCCCCGGCCTCACCACCGGCACTCTCGTCGCCGGACTCCTCGCCGTCTGTCTCGCCCAGATCGGTCTGGCCATACCGGCCACCCTCAACGGCCTGTTCCAGTCCGACCTGCACCCCGTCGGTTCACAACTCACCTGGATCTCCGACGCGTTCCTGCTCCCGGTCGCCGTACTGGAGTTGACCTTCGGTCTGCTCGGCGACCTCTTCGGCCGCAAGCGGCTCCTGGTCGGCGGCGCGGCACTGCTCGCCGTCGGCGAGGTGGTCAGCGCCACCGCGTCCGGCGTCCACCAGCTCTGGGCGGGCCAGGCCCTGGCCGGCCTGGGCGCGGCCGCCCTCTTCCCCACTTCGCTGGCGATCCTGGCCGCCGGCACCACCTCGCCCGCACAACGCGCCCGGGTCATCGCGATGTGGGCGGCCCTGCTGTCCACCGGCGGTTTCCTCGCGCCCCTGCTCGGCGGTGTCACCGCCACCTACGGCTCGTGGCGCTGGTCCTTCGTCGTCGTCACGGTCGTCGCCGCGGCCAGCGCCGTCGTCAGCGCCCGGTTCGCCGTCAACTCCAGTGCGCCCGAAGGACGTTCACTGGACCTGGCGGGCCAGGTCACCATCGGTCTGGGTCTGTTCGCCCTGCTCTACGCCATCATCCAGGGGCCGACGGACGGCTGGGCCTCGCCGTCGATCGTCATCGCGTTCGTCCTGGCGGCCGTGTTCCTCGCCGCCTTCGTCCTGGCCGAGAAGCACGCCAGGTCCCCACTGCTGCGCCTCGATCTGTTCCGCAACCGCGCCTTCGCGGTGGCCTCGATCGTGGCCGTGGTCGGCATGTTCGCCTTCCTGGGCACCGCCTACTCCGTGAGCATCCGCCTCGGCCCGGTCCAGGACCAGGCACCCATGCGGACGGGCCTGGCCTTCGTCCTGCTCAACGGCATCGCGCTGGCGATGCTGCCCGTGACGGAACGCCTGCTGCGCACGGTGGCACCGGGGCTGTTGCTGGGCGCGGGACTGCTGCTGATCGCGGCGGGCGACTACCTGGCGGCCACCCTGCCGATCACCGACACCGCCTTCACGTCGCTGATCCTGCCGCTCGGTCTCGTCGGCCTCGGCTTCGCCGTCACCGTCTCATCGATCACGGCAACTGCCGTCAACACCGTGCCGGTTCAGCTGGCCGGCATGGCCAGCGCCACCACCAACCTGCTGCGCGACTTCGGCTTCACCCTCGGCCCGGCGGTCATCGGCGCGGTCGCCCTCAGCCGCGCGGCGAGCAGCTTCTCCGAGTCGTTGCACGACTCCGCCCTGCCGGGGGCGCTCAAGGGCGCGGGCACGGCCGTACTGGAAGAGGGCGGTCCGCTCGCGGTGAACGGCGCCGCGGAGTCGTCACCGAAGCTGGCCGACCTGCACCCGCTGGCCCTGGACGCGCTCGGGCACGGTTACTCGATCGGCTTCGTGGTCTGCGGCTCGGCCGCACTGTTCTCGGCCCTGCTGGCCCTCGTCGCACTCCGCGGCCGAGCCGCCTCACGCGAGGACTCGCCGTAGGGAGTGTCGGTGAGAAAGACCTGGTGGCGCATGCCCCGGAGTCGGCCCGAACTCAGACGGTCCCAGGTACCACAAGCCCCGACTCGTACGCCACGATCACCAGCTGTGTCCGGTCCCGCGCCCCCAACTTGCCCATGATCCGGCTGACATGGGTCTTCGCGGTCAGCGGGCTGAGTCCCAACGCGTCGCCGATCTCGGTGTTGTTGAGACCGCGCGCGACCAGCGCGAGCACCTGCCGTTCCCGTTCGGACAGCCCGCTCGGCCCGCCCACCGCGGAGGTCGTCCCGGTGTTGGGCGCGCGCAGAAAACGGGCGATCAGCCGCGAGGTGGGACCGGGCGAGAGGAGGGACTCCCCCGCGGCCACCGTCCGGATAGCGTCGAGGAGTTCGGCCGGCCTGATGTCCTTCACGAGGAAGCCGGACGCCCCGGCCCGCAGTGCCTCGACGATGTGCTCGTCGGTCTCGTACGTCGTCAGGACGAGCACCTTCACCCCCGCGAGATCCTCGTCGGCGGCGATGAGCCGGGTCGCCTCGATCCCGTCGAGGTCGGGCATGCGGATGTCCATCACGACGAGATCGGCCCGCGCCGACCGGGCCAGCGCCACGGCCTCCCGCCCGGTGCCCGCCTCGGCGACGACCTCCATGTCCTTGGCCGACGAAACGAGCATCGCGAAGGAGGCCCGTACGAGGTTCTGGTCGTCGGCCAGCAGTACGCGGATGGTCATCGGACCTCGTCCTCCCGGGACAGCGGCAGTGTGGCGGTCACCTCGAAGCCCCCGGCGGGCCCCGGACCGGCGTCCAGTGTGCCGCCCACGCTACGGGCCCGCTCCCGCATTCCGACGAGCCCGAACCCCGGCCCGCCGTCGGACGGGCCCGCCCCGCCGCCCGAGCCGGCGTCCCCGCCCGTCCCGTCGTCCCTGACACTCACCCGCAGTGTGCCGTCCGCGGTCCACAGACCCACCCGCACGGTGAGGTCCTCGCGGCCACCGTGACGTACGGCGTTGGTGAGCGCCTCCTGCACGATCCGATACGCGGCGGCGCCCACGGAGGGCGGGATGCCGTCCGCGCGGACGGACAGTTCGACCTTGGCTCCGGCCACCCGGCCGGTCTCCGCGAGACCGGCCAGTCCGTCGATCCCGGGCAGCGGCCCCCGCATGTCCTCGGCCCCGGAAACAGAACCGAACACGGAGCCGGCCCCCGCTCCCGGATCCGCGACCGCGACCGTGTCATGCGCCCTCAGCACCTCCAGCGTCGTGCGCAGTTCCCCCCGGGCGGTCCGGCAGGTCCCCGCGATGTCGTCCAGTGCCTGGGCGACGGCTTTGCGGTCGAGGCGCTCGGGGTCGGCGGTGAGGACGTGCGCCGCCACGGACGTCTGCACGCCGATGAGCGTGATGCTGTGGGCGAGCAGGTCGTGCAGGTCACGGGCGATCCGCAGCCGTTCCTCGGCGACGCGGCGCCTGGCCTCCTCCTCCCGGGTGCGTTCGGCCCGTTCGGCCCGCTCGACGATGGAGGCGACGTACAAGCGGTAGTAGCGGACGGCGATACCGACGACCAGCACCGAGATGATCCAGCCGGAGATCTCCAGGGAGTCCAGCGCCTCGTCCTGGTCGGTGATGCCGTTGCTGATCACTGTCGAGCCGAGGACGGCGACACCGGTGAGCAGCGTGCGGCGTACGGCGCCGGTCGCCGCGACGGTGTAGAGCGCCAGGACGATCGCGGGGACGGGTGGGGCGGGGTTGTAGTCGAAGGCGTAGTACGGAGCCATGCAGGCCACCACACCGAGCAGGGCCATCACCGGACGGCGGCGCCGCCAGACGAGGGGCACGTGCCCGGCGAGCAGCAGCGTCCAGCCGAGATGGTCGGGCCGGATCCCTTCGCCGCCCATCAGGGTGATGGCCACGGCCAGCACGGCGACACCCAGTGCGAGGACCGCGTCGTTGCGGGTGCGGTGCGGTGCGGTCAGCGGGTCGCGGTTGATGGCGGACATGACGCGCTCGACGCGACGGGACCGCCCGCCGCCACCGGCCGCCGTCTCCGCCGCCGCCCGGTCGCGTACCTCTGTGGTCGTTCCCCGTTCGTCCACGGCTCCATCTTCCGGTACTCGTACGGGAACCCGGGTGCCTTCCGGAAGGAGAGGCACCCGGGCGGGCCCGCCCGATCAAGGGGCTCGATCAGCGTGCTCGATCAGTGTGCTCGATCGACGCGTTCGATCAGTGTGCTCAGGGTGCGCCGACGGTTTCCGTCCGCCGCGGCGGCTCGGTCGGTCCGGCCGGTCCGGTCCGTTCGGCCGGGTCGGGCTCCCGTGAGAGCACGCCCGGCCACCACACCTTCCGGCCCAGAGCGACGCTGGCGCTGGTCACCAAGTACGTCCGTACGAGGAAGGTGTCGAGCAGGACGCCGACGGCAATCACGAAGCCGAGCTGGACCAGCTGCACCAGGCCCATGTTCGTCAGCACGGCGAAGGTCGCGGCGAGGACGAGTCCGGCGGAGGCGATGACGCCGCCGGTGGTGCGCAGCGCGGTGAGTGCCGCCGTGGCCGGTTCCGCTCCCGCCAGGGACTCCTCCCTCATCCGGTGCATGAGGAAGATGCCGTAGTCGACGCCGAGGGCGACCAGGAACACGAAGGACAGCAGTCCGAGCCCCGGATCGGTGCCCTTGAGGCCGAGGAGCGGTTCGAAGACCAGTCCGCCGATCCCGAGGGAGGCGCCCCACACCGCGACGACCGCGACCACCAGGAGCAGCGGTGCGACCAGACTCCGCAGCAGCCCGATCAGGATGAGCATCACGAAGACGAGGACGAGCGGTACGACGATCTTCGTGTCCCGGGCGTTGGTGACCTCCAGGTCGATCTGCTGGGCGCTGTCCCCGCCGACATAGGAGCCCTTCAGTTCGTCCCGCAGGGACTTGATGGTGGCGGTCTCCCCCGCCGACTGGGGTGCGCTCTTGGCGAAGACGGAGATCTCGGTCCAGCCGTCTCCCGTACGCCCCTTCTCCGCGCTGTCGACGCCCGGTGTGCCGCGGACGGCCGCGAGGGTCTCGTCGGCGCGCCCCTGGGGGGTGATCACGTCGATGGGCTGGCTGCCCTGCCCCGGATAGGCCTTGGCAAGGGTCTCCATCGCGACGACGGCTTCCGGCTTGTTGACGAAGGAGTCCTCCTGCTTGAGCGCTCCCGGCAGGTTGAGCGAGCCCAGGGCCAGGGCGCCGAGCAGTACGGCACCGCTCGCGAGTACGGTCAGCGGCCTGCGTCCGGCAGAGCTGCCCATCGCCGAGAACAGGCTCCGCCGCTGCTTGGGCGTGCTCCCGAAGGCGGGCACGAGCGGCCAGAACACCCGCCGTCCGACCACTACGAGGAGGGCGGGGAGCAGGGTCATCATCGCGATCAGCGCACACAGCACGCCGACGGCGCCGAGCGGGCCCATGCCCCGGCTGCTGTTGAGATCGGCGGCGAGCAGGCACAGCAGTCCGGCGGCGACGGTGCCGGAGGAGGCGAGCACGGCGGGCCCGCAGCCGCGCAGGGCGGCGACCATGGCCTCGTACGGTCGCTCGAAGCGCCGCAGCTCTTCCCGGTAGCGCGAGACGAGCAGCAGCGCGTAGTCCGTGCCCGCCCCGAACACGAGGATCGTCATCACCCCCGAACTCTGTCCCGAGACGGTCGTGCCGAAGGCCTGGTTGAGGCCGTAGGCGACACCCATCGACATGTAGTCGGCGATGCCGGCGACGACGAGGGGCACGAGCCACAGCACGGGGCTGCGGTAGATCAGGATCAGCAGTACGGCGACGACGGCGACGGTGGTGTAGAGCAGCGGTCCGCCGAGCGAGTCGTAGACCGCGCCGGAGTCGGTGGCCAGCGCGCCGGTGCCGCCCACGTCGACGCTCAACCCGCCTTCGCCCCGGACGACTTCGCGGATGTCGGTGACGAGCTTGTCCTGCTCCTCCTCGTTCGCCCCGGGCTCGTTGCTCGCGACGGGGTACATCAGGGTCGTGCCGTCCTTGGACGGAATCCCCTTGGGAGCGCCGCCGATCAGCTCGTGCTGCCGGGTGATCTCCGCGACCTGCCCGGCCGCGGTCTTCCGGTCGGCGGCGCTGAGCCCGCCGTCCCGGTGGTAGACGAGCACCATCTCGGTGGTCTCGCCCCCGGGCAACTTCTCCTCGATCTTCGCCACTTGCGTCGAGTCCGCGCTCGCCGGCAGGTAGTCGGTGACCTTGTCGTGCTGCACGTCGGCGAGCTTCGCCGCGAACGGCCCGACGAGCGCGATCACGGCAATCCACAGCCCGAGCACCGCCCATGGAACGGCTCGCCCGCGCCCCGGCCCCAGCCTCGTCGTAGTGGTTGTCTCTCCGGCCCTCATCGACCGATCTCCCTCCGGGTGACGTCTGCTTCGGTCCCCAGACTTCCGCCGAGAATCACGGCTTTCGTCGGGCGGGAGGGCGAGGTGACGCGTACTGCCGGGGGCGACCGCGGGTGCGGATTACTCCCTGGGGAGTAATCCGCGGACGGCGTGCCGCGCGAGGGGCACGCGGCCCGGTCCGTCAGTCGGACGTCCGGCGCAGGATCAGCGAGACGAAGCCAAAGCTGTCCCGGTAGCCGCGCAGCCATTCGGAGCGGCGGGTACCGGCTGTCGCGAGTACGTCCGTGCTGTCGGGGTCGGTGGGATGGTCCAGGGCCCATTCGGCCAGCGACCCCCAGCACGCCCACTCGTAGTCGTCCAGCTCGCGGCGCGTGCTGACGTGTCCGTCGACCGGGGTCCAACCGTCGGCGACGACACGGTCCACGGTGGTCGCGAGGTCGGTGAAGTCCCCGAGCATCTCGATGGCTTCCGGGGTGGGTTCGCACTCCCAGAATCCGTCACCGACCAGGACACGGCCGCCGGGAGCGAGGTGCTTGCGTGCCGCCGCGAGGGTCGGGAGCAGACCGCCGAAGGCATGCGCGGCACCGACGCTGAGCACCAGGTCGAACGGTTGCGGGGAGGCGAAGCCCGCGGCCTCCTGATGGTGGAGGACGAGCCGCTCCTCGACACCGAGATGGCTCGCTGCCTGGCGTGCCTGTGTCAGGGCGTCCTCGGAGATGTCGACGCCCTCGGCGTGCAGATGCGGGCCCATGGCCAGGGCGCGCAGGAGCCACTCCCCGCCGCCGCAGCCGAGGTCGAGCACGCGTTCGTCGCCACGCGGGGCGCCGCGTTCCAGCAGCCGGCGTACGGAATCGTCGTCGAGCGGGGACTTGATCGGGTGGCCGGCGTGGGCGATGCGGGACATCTGTTCACGGTTCACCGGCGCAGCCTGCCAGCGGCGCAGGCCCCGCACATCTCATTTTCCGTCGCGAACGGCACGGGCCCGAACCTGTGAAGTCACATCGCGCTCTTGCCACCGTCGTAAAAAACATCAATTCTCCTGGACAAGAGCTCTCCACTTATGCGTGTGGCGACCTCGCTGCGAGAAGTTCCGTGACAGAGAAGTTCCGTGACAGAGGACAAAGGCGAGCTCCACGACCGCCCATGCCACCGACACCAATCTCGGCCCGCTTCCGCACGGCATGGACCGCCTTCGCCGGCACCGGCGACCCGGGCTGGCCCGCCTTCGACCCCGAACACCGCCTCACCCAGGTGTTCGGCGCGCGGCCCACCGTCGCGGCCCACCCCGAGGAGAACTCCCGACGGCTCTGGGAGCACCACGAGTTCCCGCCCCTGCCCCTGCTGCCGTAGGCACTCCACAACCCAGATCCCGTGGCCGCAGGCCCTACCCATAGGGTTCCCCCGTGACTGCCACCCTGAGTTCCACGAAGGCCCGTGCCGCGATCCGCACCTCCGCGCGCTTTTCCGCGGAGCTGCTGCTGATCTTCGCGATGCTCGCAGTCACCCTGTGGCTTCTGGGCCGGATGTGGTCGGTGGTGTGGCCGCTCGTCGTCGGCCTGCTGCTGACGACCCTGACCTGGCCGGTCGCCCGTTTCCTACGACGTCACGGGTGGAAGCCCGCGCTCGCCGCATCGGCCGTGACCGTGCTCTTCCTGCTGGTCGCGCTCGGCGTCGTGGCGCTGATCGCCGTACCGGTGGCGTCCCAGTCCGGTGAGCTGACCGACGGCGTGGTCGACGGCATCCAGAAGCTGCGCGAGTGGGCGTCCGGACCGCCGTTGAACATCGGCGACGACCAGATCACCAAGGCCCTGGACAACGCGGTCGCCAGCGCCCAGGACAGCGTCGGCAGCATGGTCACCACGGTGATCACGGGGGTGAGCACCATCGTCAACGGCCTGGTCACCGCCGTACTGGCGCTCTTCCTGATGTTCTTCTTCCTCAAGGACGGCCCGCGCTTCCTGCCGTGGCTCGCCCGTCAGCTGCCCGGCCGGCTCGCCACCGACATCCCCACCGTGGCCACGCGCGGCTGGACCACCCTGGGCTCCTTCGTACGGTCCCAGGCGGCCGTCGGTCTGCTCGACGCCGTGCTGATCGGCCTGGGCCTGTGGATCGTGGGCGTGCCGCTGGTGCTCCCGCTGGCGGTGCTCACCTTCGTCTCCGCGTTCGTGCCGATCATCGGCGCCCTGTTCGCCGGTTTCGTCGCGGTCCTCATCGCGTTGGTCTCCAACGGTCTGACGGACGCGCTGATCGTGCTGGCCATCATCGTGGTGGTGCAGCAGCTGGAGGGGAACGTGTTCCAGCCCATGATCCAGAGTCGTGGGCTCGGCCTCCACGCGGCGGTGATCCTGCTGGCGGTGACGCTGGGAGGCAGTCTGGCCGGCATCGTGGGCAGCCTGCTCGCCGTACCGGTCGCGGCACTCATCGCGGTGGTGTGGAACTACGTGCGCGAGGAGCTCAGCGAGCCGGCACAGGAGCCGACGCCCGAAGGCTGATCCGTGCCGTCTGCGAGGATGTGCCGCATGAATGTGCGCGGCAGGAACCATGTGACCGTGACCGGCGTGGTCGACGGGCCGGTGGTGGTGCTGGCGCACGGCTTCGGATGCGACCAGAACATGTGGCGGCTGGTCGTACCGACGCTGGAGAAGGACTTCACCGTGGTCCTCTTCGACCACGTGGGGTCGGGGAAGTCGGACCCGTCGGCATGGACCCGGGAGCGCTATTCGTCGCTCGACGGGTACGCCGACGACGTGCTGGAGCTGTGCCGCGAACTCGCCCTCGGCCCGGTCACGTTCGTGGGGCATTCGGTGAGCGCGATGATGGGCGTGCTGGCCGCCGCGCGGGAGCCCGAGGCGTTCGCCGGGCTGGTGCTGCTGGCTCCTTCACCGTGTTTCGTCGACGATCCGGACACCGGTTACCGGGGCGGGTTCAGCGCCGAGGACATCGACGAGCTGCTCGAGTCGCTGGACGCGAACTATCTCGGCTGGTCGGGCGCCATGGCACCGGTGATCATGGGAAACCCGGAGCGGCCCGAGCTGGGCGAGGAGCTGACCAACAGCTTCTGCCGTACCGATCCGGAGATCGCCCGGGTCTTCGCCCGGGTGACGTTCCTGTCCGACAACCGCCGGGACCTGGCCCGGGTGAGCGTGCCCACGCTGGTCGCCCAGTGCTCCAGGGACGCGATCGCCCCGCCCGAGGTCGGCGCGTTCGTGCACGCGCAGATCCCGGGCAGCCGCCTGGTCACGCTGGACGCGACGGGACACTGCCCCCAGCTCGCCGCCCCGGAGGAGACCGCCGCGGCGATCGCCGGGTTCGTCAGAGCGGGCGGATGATGTGCGGGACCAGCGACGCGGAGGAGGGCAGCCCGAACGAACAGCGCGAACCGCGCGATGAGCAGGCGCAGTTCTCCGCACTGCTGGAGGACAGCGCCGAGGACCTGTACGAGCACGCGCCCTGCGGCTACCTCTCCACGTTGCTGGACGGCCGGATCGCCAAGGTCAACACCACGCTGCTGGACTGGCTCGGCTACGAGCACGACGACCTCGTGGGCCGCAGGCACTTCTCCGACCTGCTGACCGTCGGCGGCCGGCTCTACCACGAGACCCACTTCGCCCCGCTGCTCATGATGCAGGGCGAGGTCAGCGGCATCGCCCTGGAGCTCAAGGCCGCCGACGGCTCGCGCCTGCCGGTGCTGGTCACCTCGACGGTCAAGACGGGCAGCGACGGGCAGCCGCTCCTGATCCGCACCACCCTCTTCGACGCCCGCGAGCGCCGCGCCTACGAGACGGAACTGCTGCGCGCCCGCAAGGAAGCCGACCTGGAACGCGACCGCCTCAAGCGCCTCAACGCCACCCTCCAGAAGACGCTGCTGCCGCCCACCCTGGCGAACGTTCCGGGCCTGGACGTGGCCGCGTACTACCACATCGCGTCCGTCGACGAGGTGGGCGGCGACTTCTACGACCTGTTCCCGCTCGCCGACGGCACCTGGGGTCTCTTCCTCGGCGATGTCTGCGGCAAGGGCGCCGCCGCCGCGGCCCTCACCTCGCTGGCCCGCTACACCCTGCGTGCCGCCGCGGTCTACGACCCCGACCCCGCCACCGTCCTGGCCAACCTCAACACGGTCCTGAACCACGAGTACAACGGGAACGACCCACGCTTCTGCACCGTGATCTTCGGTCTGCTCACCCCCGACACCGACCGGGACGGCTTCCGCATCACGCTGGCCAGCGGCGGACATCCGCCGGCCCTGCTGATGCGCGCGGACGGCACCGCCGATGAACTGCCCACCCCCGGTGGACAGTTGATCGGTGTCCTGTCCGACGCCCACATCGCCACCACCACCGTGCACCTCGCCCCCGGCGACACCCTGCTCCTGCACACCGACGGACTGACCGAGGCCCACACCGCCACCGGCGGCGAGGACCGGTACGGCGACGACGCGCTCCTCGACTTCTGCCGCGCCCTGGCCCCCACCACCGCGTCGGACACCACGGACGCGGTCCGCGGCCTGCTCGACACCTTCGGCACCGGCGTGGACGACGACACCGCCGTCCTGGCCGTCCATGTGCCCGTACCCGTCATTGAGGAGCAGCAGTGACCGAGCACCTGACCCTCCTCACCCGCGCCACCGCCACCGGAACGGTCATCGAACTGACCGGAAGCCTGGACCACCACACCGCGCCCGCGGCCCGCACCGCGCTGGCCGGGCTCGACCTGCGTCCGGGCCAGCAGCTCGTCCTCGACCTCGACGGCATCACGTTCTGCGACTCCACCGGCATCACCGTGCTGATCGCCGCCCGCAACCACGCCCTGGCGGCCGACGCGACCATCGCACTGGCCGCGGTCCCCGACCGCGTCATCCGGATCTTCCGCATCGTCGGCCTGGACCAGGTCTTCGTCACCCACCCCACCGCGCAGGCCGCCGAAGCCGCCTGGCGGCGCCCTGCGACCTGACCGCCGGCCGCGGCGATGACCGTCGCGTCGCCGCCGACGCGGACAGAAGAATGTCAGTCGGTCAGCCGGTCACAGCGGTGTGCGCAGTGAGGTGCGGCCGTTCCGCCAGGCGGTGAGCAGATGGTCGCCGAGCCTGTTCTCCGTCCATTCGGTGGCGTCGACGCCGAACGCGATGTCCGCGTCAAGACCCGGCTCCGCCTCGAGAAGGCCGCCGACGACATCCCGGCGGACGATCTGCTCGTGGACCGCGTCGGCCTCGACGTGCTCGGCGTAGAAGTGGACGGCGGCAGGGCCCGCGCCGACCCGGCGCAGTCCGTGGGCGAGGCGTCGTGAGCCGGGCGACGAGGTCGTCTCCACGGCCGCGAAGTGGCCCACCAACGCACCGCGCAACGCACGGTGCAGTCCGAACAGGGACATGAGATTGACGCTCGCCAGCATCTCCGCGCCGGCCGTGTCGGCATAGCGTCCGTATGCGGTGTCCAGATCGAGGTCGGCCATCAGGTCGGCGAACAGCCGGGCGTGGATGCGCTCGGCCCGTCCGGCGCCGAACTCGTCGTACTCCACGGCGACCATCGCGGCCTTCGCGCGTCCCGTCAGCCGTGGGATGACCCAGGCGTGCGGGTCGGCTTCCTTCAAGTGGTAGAGAGAGCGCTGGGCCGCGTACTCGCGAAACTGCCACAACTCCCCTTGTTCAGCGAGGAAGTGGGAGGGACCGGCGCCGTCGACGGGTTCCACGAGAAGGTCCGCGAGCGCCTCTTCCGCTGTTCTCGGCGGGCCGACGTCGGCCCGGAGCGCGGACAGGAAGCGGTGCTCCATCTCCGCCCGCAGACGCAGCAGACCGGGGTCCCACTCCCACTCGGCGTCGACGCCGGCGAAACCTCGGTAGTGCAGTTCGTAGCAGAGGTAGAGCGCCAGTTGGAGGTCGTCCCCGTAGGGGTCGGCGTGCGCCGCCGTCACCCGCTGCGGCAGCGGCGTGCCGACGGGACGGGTCAGGGACTGGCGGACCGTACGGGAGAGTTCGCCTCTGCTGCGCGGCAGCGCGGGGCCGGTGGTGTGGTAGCGGGCGGCCGGGGCGGTGATGGTCATGCGGTGCGCCTCTTGTGTCGGGAGCGGTGGCTGGTGTCGCACCAGGGGTAGGAGCGGCTGCGCCGGCAGACGCAGAGCGCGACGACGAACCGGTCCGAGCGTGCGGTGCTCCCGTCGTCGAGCACGACCTCGACCGGTCCTTCAACGAGGATCGGCCCGTCGTCGGTGAAGCTGACGCGGTGCGCCCGCTCAGTGGATTCGTTCGGCACGGATGATCACCAGCTCTTCCTTCTCCTCGTCGGCGTCGACGAGCCCCTGCTCGCGCAGCCATGCCTCACGTGAGCGCAGTACGGGACCGAACGGCACCAGCCGGCGGTCGCTCACCCGCGCCTGGAGCCCGGACCGCTCCAGGGCGGCCAGGGTCGGTGCGATGCCGGACAGGGCGGAGTGCACGAGCAGCAGTACGCCGCCGGGTCGCAGCGAGGTGTGCGCGCGGCGACAGATCCGGTCCAGCAGGAGGCGTCCGTCGACACCCGCGTCCCACGCCACCGCGGCGCGACGGCGGCTCGGGAGGGCCCCGGGCGCCGGGACGTAGGGCGGATTGCTCACGACGAGGTCGAAGCGGCGGCCGACGACGGGCCCGAACAGGTCCCCGCGGAGCACCTCGACGGGCAGCCGGGCGAGCCGGGCGTTGAGCCGGGTGGCCAGGACCGCCCGGTAGGTCCTGTCGACGGCGGTGACACGGGCACCCCGCCGGGCCGCGGCCAGGGCGAGGGCACCGGCACCGGTTCCCACGTCGAGGACGGCGGCGCCCGCCGGCACGTACTCCCGGTCCAGGGCCCGGACCATCAGGTCGGTGTCGTGCTGGGGGGCGTACACCCGCCACGGGGCCAGTACCGAGCCGCCCTCGCTGTCGTCCCGCGTCGTCATGTCGAGCACACGTGCACCTCGTAGCCCGCGCCCCGAGCGTGTCACCGGACGCACCCGACGGGTGGCTCAATGCGAGGGGCGCCTCACGGACGAACCTCGTAGGGCCCACCCGACCAATGCGTCACCGCTCCGAGTGCCCGGCACAACGGGCCTCACACGGCACAGCGGACACTTCTACGATCATGCGGGCGCCCGCACCCGTACATCGACCGGGCGCGTCGCGAGCGAACCAGGGCACGGGTCTGTTGAACGCTGACCCGACATCCGATGTCCTGAGCCGGGAGCCAAGCACCGTGACCGATCTCGATCCCTTCACCGATCTGCTCGACTATCCGATGTACGTCGTGACCGCCGAGGCCGACGGGGAGCGAGCCGGCTGTCTGGTCGGATTCGCCTCGCAGTGCTCGATCGAGCCCGCCCGCTTCATGGTCTGGCTGTCCAAGGCCAACCGGACGTACCGGGTGGCCGAGCGTGCCGAACGACTCGCGGTCCACGTTCTCCGCCGCGACCAGGGCCGGCTGGCCCGGCTCTTCGGCGGCGAGACCGGCGACGACACCGACAAGTTCGCCCGCGTCCCATGGCATCGGGGGCCGGGCGGATCACCGGTCCTCGACGAGGCCCCTGCCTGGTTCGTCGGTCACGTGGAGCACCGGATCGACGGCGGTGACCACGTCGGTTTCCTGCTCGCTCCGGAGGCGACGGAAGGCTTCGCGGGCGACCGCACCCCTTTGTTCACGCTCGGCGACACCCATGGCATCACGCCGGGCCACCCGGCGAACTGAGCACCACGTATGACTCGCGCCGTTCTGAGCACTCGGGGGTGGGGACAACCGTCCCACTTTGATCCACGAAGGGAGGCGCACCATGGCTGACAGGCCCCTCAACGGCCACCGCGTCCTGATGCTCGTCACCAACTACGGGGTCGAGCAGGACGAACTCCTGGTCCCGCTCAAGCGGCTGCGGCAGGACGGTGCGGACGTCACCGTCGCCGCCGCGACGGCGGACCCGGTCCAGACGCTGGTGGGAGACAAGGACCCCGGCGAGACCGTGTCGCCCGACGCCACCTTCGACGTGGTGGATCCCGGCGACCACCAGCTCCTGCTGCTCCCGGGCGGCACCCTCAACGCCGACCAGCTCCGCCTGGACGACAAGGCCCTCACCATCGTGAAGGCGTTCGCCGGCTCGGGCCGTCCGATCGCCGCCATCTGCCACGGCCCCTGGGCCCTGGTGGAGGCGGACGTCGTCCGGGGCAGGACGCTGACGTCCTACGCCTCGCTGCGCACCGACATCCGCAACGCCGGAGCCGCGTCCTGGGTCGACGAGCCCGTGGTCAGCGACACCTCGGGCGACTTCACCCTCGTCACCTCCCGCACGCCCAAGGACCTCGACGCCTTCCTCGACGCGATCGACAAGGCCCTCGTCGGTTCCTGACGCCCGTCCCGAACATTCCAGAACTCGAAGATCGGAACTCTCCATGTTCAAGGCCATAGCCGACGTGCTGCGCTCGATCGGCGGCGCGATCGCCACCGTCGTCACCCTGCCCTTCCGCGCCCTCGCCCGACTCTTCGGCGGCGCCTCCGACAGCGCGCACGGCCGTCACTGAGAACACCGACGCGTGCAGGGGCGCGGCCTCGGGGTGACGCTCAGGCGGCGCCGCCTTCCGCCAGGAAGGCGGCGACGGTCGCGGCGGCCCTGCGATGCCAGTCGCCGCTGTGGCGGAGCATGGCATGGTCGCCGCCCGGCATCAGTACGGCGTCGGCGCGGGCGGCCTGCGCGCGGGCCCGGTGCACGAAGGACACCGAGGCCTGCGGGTCGGTGACCCGGTCGCGGTCGCCATGGAGGACGACGACGTCCTTGTCCAGCAGGTGTGCCACCGGCTCGCCGTCGGGGCACCACGGTGCCAGCGCCAGGACGGCACGGACCTGGTGCGCGGCCGCGGCACGCAGGGCCGCGCGGCCGCCCATCGAGTGGCCCACGAGAACGGTCGGGAGGTCGCCGTGGCGTCGGGAGAGCTCAGCGAGCGCGCGCCGGGTGTCGTGCAGGGGGTCGGCGTCGGCGCCGTTCCATCCGCGCACGCGGTAACGGACCGCGCCGAGCAGCACGTCGTCGGGTGTCGCCGCGGCGACCGCCCGCACGAAGGGCCGCATCCGTACGGCCGCCGGGTGCCACGGCCGCGACGGCGCCCGGCTGTTCTCCATGCCGCCGTGCAGGAACAGCACCGCGGCCCGGGGCGCGCGCGGGACGCGGCGCGTCACCAGCGCGGGCGGGAACGTGTCCGCCGTCTCGCCGACGGATGCGTGCTCGTGCCCTGCCATCTGTGCTCCTCGTCCGCCGTACGCTCGCGTCGCCTAGATCGCCGACGACATCGCCGACCTCGTCTGTTACCCCATCGGTGATTCGTCGCCGCCCGCTCGCCGGTTTGGTCGATCGTGGGACGTATGGTCCGTTCTCCGCCCCTCTGGCCGCGCCGTCCGGCGCCACCTGCGATTTCATCACCGCGAGGCCAATCCGCGGGCTCCGCGGCTTCGGATTACGCCCGGAAATGTCTCTACCCCGGAGGACCCCCGTGAAAGAAGCCGTGCATATCGGCAGAAATCCATCGACGGAGCCGGATCTGCAGGAGCTGGTGGGCCGCGTGGCACTCGGAGACGAACAGGCTTTCGCTTCTGTGTACGACACCGTCGCGAGCCCGGTCCTCGGTGTCGTCCGGGCCGTGCTGCGCGATCAGGCACAGTCCGAGGAGGTGACCCAGGAGGTCCTGGTGGAGGTGTGGCGCACCGCGCCGCGCTACCGCGAGGACCGCGGGACGGCCATCAACTGGATCCTCACCCTCGCCCACCGGCGGGCCGTCGACCGGGTCCGCTCGGTGGAGGCCGCGGCCGCCAGGGATCACAAGGCCGCGCTGCTGGACCGGACGCCCGAGTACGACGAGGTGACCGAACAGGTGGAGGCGCGGTTGGAGCGGGAGCAGGTGCGCCGTTGTCTGCGCACGCTGACCGAGATCCAGCGGCAGTCCGTCACACTCGCCTACTACCGCGGGCTCACCTACCGCCAGGTGGCGGAGGCCCTCGCGGTGCCGCTGGGCACCGTCAAGACCCGCCTGCGCGACGGTCTCATCCGGCTGCGCGACTGCCTGGGGGTGACCGCGTGATCACCGCCGATCTGCACCGGATGACCGGTGCCTACGCCCTGCACGCCCTGCCCGACGACGAGCGCGAGGCGTTCGAGCGGCACCTCGCGGACTGCGAACCGTGCACCCAGGAGGCGGCCGAACTGACCGCCACCGCGGCCCGCCTGGGCCTCGCCGTCTCCGCCGCGCCCCGCCGGGAGATGCGGCAGGAGGTGCTGCACCGGATCACCGGCGTCCGGCAGGAATCCCCCGGCGGTCCGGCACCCACCCGTTCCGGCCGTACCGCCCTGCGCGCGCGGCTGCTGTCCAGGTGGGCGCTGGCCGCGTGCCTCGCCGGAGCCGCCGCGCTCGGCGGAACGACGATCTGGCAGCACCAACGGGCCGAGGACGCGGCGAGCCAGGCCCGCCGGGCCGAGCAGCGCACGGACGAGATCGCCGCCGTGCTGGCCGCGCCGGACGCCAGGGCCCGCGTCGCGTCGCTGGGTGGCGGTGCCACCGGGAGTGTCGTGGTCTCCCGCAGTCAGGACAGGGCCGTGTTCGTCGTCTCCAAGATGGCGCATCCGGCCGACGGCAAGGTGTACCAGCTGTGGTTCAACGACGACGGCGCCATGCGGTCCGCCGGTCTGATGGACCCCGGCCGCAGCGACCAGACCGTGCTCCTGCGAGGTGCCGTCGACGGAGCCTCGGGCGTGGGCGTCACGGTCGAACCGGCGGGCGGCTCGAAGCAGCCCACGACCACGCCGGTCGCCCTGCTGGCATTCCCCGCTTGAGGAACAGCACGACGACCGGCGTGAGAAGACCTGGTCCCGTCCCCTCGGCGGGACCAGGCGTCATTTGGGCGGCCTCGGAAAGAAGCCGCTGGTGCGGGCCATGTACGCGGCGTATCCCGGGCGTTCGGCCATGTGCCGCTCCAACAGGCGCTTCCCGCTGCCCCAGATGAGCAGGTAGCTCATGACCAACGGCGACACGACCGTCGCCACGGCGGCCCCGGCCGCATCGCAGGCGATCAGGTACAGCCCCCACCAGACGCAGAAGTCACCGAAGTAGTTGGGGTGCCGGGTCCAACTCCACAGCCCCGTGTCCATGATCCGGCCGCGCCGGCCCGGATCCCTTCTGAACCGGGCGAGTTGGGCGTCCCCGACAGCTTCGAAGCCCACCCCGAACACCACCAGGACCGCGCCGACCACCGCGAACGCCGACATCGGAACGGACACGTACTGCGCGGCCTGGACCGGCAGCGACACCAGCCACACCAGCGCGCCCTGGACGAGATAGACCATGCGCAGCGCGTACAGGTTCCGGCTGCCCGGAGCCTTGGCCAATAACTGCTCGTAGCGCGGGTCCTCCCCGTGCCCGCGCCCGCGCCGGGCGATGTGCAGCGCCAGCCGCAGTCCCCACAGCGCCGTCAGTACGGTGACCAGGTACCGGCGCCCCGGATCCCCACTGCCGGCCGAGGCCAGGCAACTCACCACGGCGACCGCGGTGAAGGCGACTCCCCAAGCCACGTCGACGATCCGGTGCAGCCCACGGCGTACGGCTACCGCGAACGTGACCAGCATGACGGCGAGCGAGGCCGCCGCGGCCCAGCCCAGATTGGCCGCGAAGGCATTCCAGTCGAGTCCGCTCACAGCCGGTCCAGCCCTTCGTACCAGTCCCGGGGTGTCGCGGGCATTCCGGCGGCCCCGCCGACGGCCGGCCGCACACCAAGGATCTGGTCGACGCCCATCCGTCGCTCCTCGAACGCCAGGGCTCCGCCCACCAGATACAGCCGCCACACCCGGGCCGTCTCCTCGCCGACGAGCCGGACGACGTCGTCCCACCGCTCCTCCAGCGTGCGGTGCCAGGCGGCGACCGTACGCACATAGTGCTCGCGCAACGACTCCACCGAGCGCACCTCCAATCCGGCCCCCTCCAGCAGGGCGACCGTGCTGCCGAGTGGGCGCATGTGCATGTCGGGGGCGATGTACGCCTCGATGAACGCGCCGCCGCCGGGCGCCTTCGTCCCGCGTGACATCTGCTGCACGAACACCCGGCCCAACGGGCGCACCAGCCGGTGGAGGGCGGCGGCGAAGGCCGGGTACTCGGCGTCGCCGACGTGTTCGCCCATCTCGACGGTGGATACGGCGTCGTAGTCGCCGCCGGTGATGTCCCGGTAGTCCTGGCACACCACCTCCACGCGGTGGGTCAGACCCCGCTCGCGCACCTGCTCCCGTACGTGGGCGGCCTGCTCCTCGGCCAGGGTGACGGCGGTGACCTGTGCCTGGTGCCGTTCCGCCGCGTACAGGGTGAGGGAGCCCCAGCCGCAGCCGATGTCGAGCAGCCTGGCGCCTGGGACGAGGTCCAACTTGCGGCAGATCAGCTCCAGTTTGGCGTGCTGGGCGTCGGCCGGGGTGAAGTCCGGCTCGTCGCTCACCCAGTAGCCGCACGAGTAGGCCATGGTCTCGTCGAGGAGCAGGCCGTAGAAGTCGTTGGAGAGGTCGTAGTGGTGGCTGATGGCGGCCCGGTCCCGGGCCTTGCTGTGCAGACCGCCACGGAGTCGCGCCTGCGAGGCGGGGGCGGGCGGCCGGGGTCCTGCCGCGCCGAGGCGTACGGCGGTCCCGGTGGCGCGGGCCAGGTCCGCGAGCCCGAGCCTTGCTCTGTGCGGACGTTCACGCGCTGCGGCCCACATCGTGCGCAGTCCCTCTGCCAGGTCTCCCTCGACGTCGATCTCGCCGGTGATGTACGCCTGGGCCAGGCCCAGTTCGCCGGGCTGCCACAGCAGGCGGCGCAGGGCGCGGCGGGAACGGATCACGACGACGGGTCCTTCGGGCGGGCCCGCCTCGCTGCCGTCCCAGGCGCGCAGGCGCAGCGGGAGCGGGCCGCCGAGCGCGGATTCCACCAGCGCGGCGAGGCGTTGGGCGGCACCGGGCCCGGTGGTGCGAGTCGTGGGGGTGGTCGGGGTGGGGGTGGTCGGGGTGGCGCTCATCGGGCCGGGTTCTCCTTGGTGAGCAGGTACTGCTGCACGTCGAGGTATCCGGCGCGGAAGCCGGCTTCGGAGTAGGCGAGGTAGAGGGTCCACATGCGGCGGAAGACGTCGTCGAAGCCGAGGGCGGCGACCTCGTCGGCGCGTTCGGTGAAGCGTTCGCGCCACAGCCGCAGGGTCTCGGCGTAGTGCGCGCCGTAGCCGTCCCTGCGAGCGATCCGCAGGTCCGTGTGGTCGCGCACGGTCTCGGCCACCGCCTCGACGGAGGGCAGCAGACCGCCGGGGAAGATGTACTTCTGGATCCAGGTGAAGGTGTTCCTGCTGGCCAGCATCCGCTCGTGCGGCATGGTGATGGCCTGGAGGACCGCGCGGCCGCCGGGTGCCAGGCGGGCTTCGAGGGTGCGGAAGTACTCGGGCCAGTACTCGGCGCCGACGGCCTCGATCATCTCCACGCTGACGACGGCGTCGTACGTGCCACCGGCCTCGCGGTAGTCGCACAGATCGATGCGGACACGGTCGGCGAGGCCGGCCTCGGCGACTCTTCGCAGGGCGAGGTCGCGCTGTTCGTGAGAAAGGGTGAGCGAGGTGACGTGGGCGCCGCGTGCGGCGGCGCGGAGGGCGAGTTCGCCCCAACCGGTGCCGATCTCGAGCAGTCGGGTGCCCTCGCCGACGTCGGCGAGGTCCAACAGGCGGTCGATCTTGCGGTGTTGGGCGGCGACGAGCAGGGACCGGTCCGCGGGGAGGGCGCGGAAGAGGGCGGCGGAGTAGGTGAGGGTGTCGTCGAGGAAGAGGGCGAAGAGGTCGTTGGACAGGTCGTAGTGGCGGCTGATGTTGGCGCGGGCGCCGGCGGGTGTGTTGCGCTGGGTGCGCGGTCGCCGCAACGCCCATAGCGCGCGCAGCCGTTGGAGCGGGGCCGGGATCAGTTCGGCCGCGTTGGCGGCGAGCACGGTCAGGACGGCCACCAGGTCGGGGGCGTCCCACTCCCCCGCCATGTAGGACTCGCCGAAGCCGATGAGCCCCTGCGCGCCGATGCGACGGTGGAACGCCTTCGAGTCGTGGATGTCCAGCACCGGGCCGCCCAGGCCGGCCGTGGTGCCGTCGGGGAACCGCACGCGCAGCGGCAGGCGTTCGAAGGTGCGGCGCAGTACGGCCGCGGTGACGGCTGTGGTGACGGCGGAGGCCTTCGCGGGTGCGGCCACGTCGGGCCAGCGCACGGCGTCGACACCGGCGGTCGGGGACGGCGGGGCCAACTGCCGTGCGGTGGAACGGGGTTCGGCGGTCCTCATGCAGCGTTCTCCGGGTCGTGGTGGGCGGGACGGGGTTGGACGGGCAGTCGGCGCAGGTAGAGACGGATGCCGTGGACGCGGATGGCGATGGACACCGCGAGGGTCGACCACGGGTGGCGCAGGGCGAGTCGCAGCAGCGCGCCGGGGGTTACGTCATGACGCGTGCCCCGGACGGTCGCGGTGAAGGGCCTGCCGCCCGCGCGCTCCAACTGCACGGTGACATCGAGTCGTTCACCGGGGCTCGGCAGCCGCATGCGGTAGCGGCCGTCGACGGGGAAGAACGGCGAGACGTAGAACTCCTTGTCGACGCGCGCCCTTCCGGCCTCGTCCGGGAACAGCAGATAGCTGTGCCGACCGCCGTAGGTGTTGTGGACCTCGGCGACCACGCAGCGTGGGGAGCCGTCAGGATCGTGGCACCAGTAGAGGGTCAGCGGATTGAACACGTAGCCGAACACGCGCGCGTGGGTCAGCATCACGACCGGCCCGCCCGCCAGGTCCACACCGTGCGCGGCGAGGAAGGCGTCGAGTCCGGCGCGGACGGACACGTGGTCCCCGCGGAAGTGGTCGCGTGCGTCGAAGCGCGCCAACGGACGCAGCCCGCGCGGGAGTTCGGGCGGACGGTCGGGGTCGATCAGCCACATGTACGTGCGGTGGCGCAGCCCGTGCCGGACGGGCGAGGTCCGTACGTGACTGATCGCGCAGCGGTAGAGGGCCGGCGCCGTCGTCACCAGCGCACCCCCAGGGCCGCGGCGGCCAGGGCCCCGGAACGGCAGCCGTCCTCGTGGAAACCCCAGCCGTGGTAGGCGCCGGCGTAGGCGGTCACGGCGGTGTTCAGCTCGGGCAGCCGCCGCTGCGCGGCGACCGACTCCGGGGTGTAGACGGGGTGTTCGTACTCCATCCGGGCCAGCACCCGCCGCGGGTCCACGCGGTCCTGGCCGTTCAGCGTGACGACGTACGTCTCGGGCGCGTCGAGGCGCTGGAGCCGGTTCATGTCGTAACTGACCTGCACCTGGCCGGAGTCGGCGACACAGTCCGGCATGAGGTAGTTCCACGAGGCACGGGCGCCCCGGGCGCGGGGCAGCGGGCCCGGATCGGTGTGCAGGAGCGTGGGGTTGCGGGAGTAGCGGAAGGCGCCGAGGACGTCCTTCTCCAACGGGGTGGCGTCCGCGAGCAGTCGGAGTGCCTGGTCCGGGTGGGTGGCGACGACCACGGAGTCGTACGACCGTGCGGAGCCGTCGTGGGTGACGACGTCGACGCCGTCGGACGTGCGGCGAAGGGCACGGACCGGGGCCGTGACCCGCACCGAGTCCAGGCGCTCGGCGACGCGGTCGACGTAGGTGCCCGAACCGCCGGTGACGGTGCGCCAGGTCGGTGAGCCGGTCACCGCGAGCAGTCCGTGGTGCTCCAGGAAGCGGAACAGGTAGACGGCCGGGTAGCGCTGAGCGGTGACGGCGTCGCAGGACCACACCGCCGAGACGAGCGGGGTCATGAAGTGGGCGCGGAAATAGGCGGAACAGCCCTCCCGGTCGAGGAACTCGCCCAGGGTGAGCGTGCTTTCGGGCTCCTGTGCCAGGGTGCGGCGCGCCGCTCGGTGGAAGCGGGGCACCTCGGTGAGCATGCGCAGGTACGCGCCGCGCAGTGCGGCGCGCGGCTGGGCGAACAGGCCCTTGAGGCCGCGGGCACCGGCGTATTCGAGGCCGCATCCCTCGCACCGCACCGACATGCTCATCTCCGACTCCTGCGTGGCGACGCCGAGTTCGTCGAAGAGGCGCAGCAGGTGCGGGTAGGTGCGGCGGTTGTGCACGATGAAGCCCGAGTCGACGCGCCGGGTCACTCCGTCGGCGCCCGTCAGTTCGTGGGTGTGGGCGTGCCCGCCGAGCCGGTCGTCGGCCTCGTACAGGGTGACGTGGTGGGCGCGGCTCAGCACGTACGCGGCGGTCAGCCCGGCCACGCCGGCGCCCACGACGGCCGTGTGCCGCCGCCCGCGCTCGGCACCTCCCCCGGCTGCTGTCTGCCGCCCACGCTCCGCACCACCCCCGGCCGTCTCCTGCCGCCCGTGCGGGCCGCTCCCCGGTTCGCGTGACATCGGTACTCCTCCCGGTCGCGAACTCTGATCTCGCGCGTAATCCGAGGCCGGGGAGAGCGCGGATTGGCCGGGGGCAGATCTTCTTGCGATCCGGGCGATCCGGGCGGGAGATCTGTCGCGATCCGGACAGGGCATCGGTCCGGTAGCTCGACGAGATCCGGTCCCGCCCGGACGGCGGGGTCCGGTCCTGCCCGGACGGCGGGGTCAGACCAGGCCGGTGACGATCACCGTGACCTGCGCCGACGTCGGGTCCGCGGGGAAGAGCCGCGCCACGCGCTCCTCGACAGTGCCCCGGACGGCGCGGGCGACGTCCACGCTGCGCGCGTGCCGGAGTGCGACCAGGTGGATCTCGACGCGCCAGAACTCGGCGCCGTCGGGCCTGCTCACCCGCACCCCGGACGGCGGAGCGGAACGCGTGCTCCCGTTCGTCCGGGACAGCGCGGCGCGCAGCCTGCTCGTGAGCCCCGGCCGGAGAAAGGCCACACCCGGGACGGCCTCGACAGCCCGGGCGATCTCCTCGGCGAGCGTGGCGTGTGCGGTGTGCTGTGTCATCGGGCACGGCCTTCCTGGCTGTCGGCCGGGGTGTCGACGAGGTCGGTGACGCGGATGTCCACGGCGGCCGTGGGCATGCCCAGCTCACGGTCCGCCGCTTCCCGTACCCGTACGCGCACCAGCTCGGCGAGGTCGGGGAGGAAGGCGTCGACCGGGGCGTGGATGTCGAGGCGGACCTCGACCACAAGGGCCTCGACCGCACCGGCTTCAACCGCACCGCCCTCGACCGCGCCGCCTTCTCCCGCGCCGCCTTCTCCCGCGCCGCCTTCGACCGCGGGCAGCAGCCGACAGGAGCCCGCCCGGACGCCCGGCACACTCTCGGCCGCGGCACGCAGGCTCCGCGCGGCGACCGCTTCCATGATCCAGAGATCCTCGTCGGGCTCCCCCAGCGGCAGCGGCCGGCCGGGGCGCAGTTCGAGGCGTACGACGTCCATGACCCGCTGCGTCAGCGAGGTCACCTCGGTGGCGGACGGGTCAGCGGAGTCGTCGCGCAGGTCGCGTACGGCGGTTTCCAGCTGGTCGAGATCCCGCACGGCCTCCTGGCAGTACGGGCAGGTCAGCGGATGCGGGTCGGCCGCCTGCCGCTCCCAGATGTCCCAGACCTGGGAGAGCAGCCGTCCGCACGCCAGCCGCTCGTCCTCGCTGCCGGGTCCGTGGTCGGTCGGGTCGGTGTGGGCGGTCATCGCCAGGCCCCCATTGCTTGTGTCAGGCAGCGGCGTGCGCGGAAGACGCGGGCACGGACGGCGTCTTGGCTGATACCGACCACCTCCGCGATGTGTTCGTAGGACTGGCCGTCCAATTCTCTCAACACCCAACAGGCACGCTGTTCGGCGGACAACAGGTCGAGGGCCTCGCGCAGTTCACGGACCGCGTCGCGGCCCTCGGTGATCCGGGCCGGAGAGGTGGCGTGCTCGGCCGCGGGCAGGTCTGCCGCCGCGTCCAGCGGCGCCACGGGTCTGCGGGCCCGCAGCACGTTCAGACAGCGGTTGGTGACGATGCGGTACATCCAGGTGCCGAAGGAGGCGTGCCCGTGGAACTCCGGCAGTCTCCGCCAAGCGCTCAGGAAGGCGTCCTGCACGGCGTCCTCGGCCTCGGGACGGGTGCCCAGCAGGCGGGTGGCCAGCCGGATCAGCGTCGTCGCGTGGCGCTGGACGAGCACGGCGAAGGCGTCCTCGTCCCCTTCCGCGGCCCGGACCGCCAGCAGGGCGTCGTCCGTCTCGCCCCCGGTGTCCGGTGGTGCGGTCTGTGTGTGGGCGCCCGCCACTGGGCGGCTCCTCTCGTCCGGTCTCTGAAGGGTTGGACACCGCTGCGCCGAGTCTGTGACGCACCACTTTCCGAAGCGGGCACCGTACTGATGCCCCCGACCGACAGGAACCCTGCCTCGATTTCCTGAGGGCAATCCCGGTTTCCGCTCGCGCGGCGAAAAAACGAATCCGATGCCGCTGGTATCCGTGGGTATCGGCAGCGTTGTATCCGCAGCGTTCTATCCGTAGCCGGAGCGGGTGCGGATTGGTCCGGAAAAAAGGTTCACTCGATCGGGAGATCGACCAATCCGCCGGGCTTTCCGAACCGGATTCCCACCGTGACCGACCACGAGCAGCACCTTCGACAGCGCCTCGGCTCGACGCGTCTGAACTTGACGCGCCTGACCCTGGGTGCGGTCAGCGGCCTGCTGGCCGGATTCGCGTCGCTCGCGGTCGCTGAGCTGGTGTCGGCGGCCGTGCGGCCGCAGGCCGGTCCGATCGTGGCGGTCGGCGGCGCGGCGATCGACCGGACGCCGGCGGCCGTGAAGGACTGGGCGATCAGGCATTTCGGCACCAATGACAAGCTGTTTCTCCAGCTCGGAATTCTCGCGGTACTGGCTCTTTTCGCGCTGTTCCTGGGATGTGTCGCCCTGCGATTTCGACGCGCGGGAGCGGCCGGTGTCCTGCTTTTCGGAGCGGTCGGAGCGGTCGCGGCAACCAGCCGACCGGATTCGACCGGCCTCTCCGACGCACTGCCCTCCGTGGCGGGCGCGTTGGTGGGAGCGGCGGTTCTGTACGTCCTGGTGGGCCGCCTCACGCCTCGGGCCCCGGCAACCGAACCGGCCGCGAGCCCGCCCGAGACCCCACCGCCCGGCGCCGGCTGGGACCGCCGTGGCTTCGTGCTCGCGGCGACCGCCGCCGCGGCCGCGTCCGCCGGAGCGGGCGCGCTGGGCCGGACGCTGAACGGTTCCAGCGGCCGGGACGCGGTCGCCTCACGCAACGACCTCACCCTGCCCCGGCCCGCCTCTGCCGCCCCCGCCGTGCCCAAGGGCGCGCAGTTGCGGATCCCCGGGGTCAGTCCCTTCACCACGCCGAACGGCGACTTCTACCGCGTCGACACCGCGCTGGTGGTCCCCAAGGTCGATGCGACGACCTGGAAGCTGCGCATCCACGGCACGGGCGTACGCCGTCCGCTCACGCTCACCTTCGACGATCTGCTGCGGCGCGAGCTGATCGAGCGGGACATCACACTCACCTGCGTGTCGAACGAGGTCGGCGGCCCCTACGTCGGCAACGCCCGCTGGATCGGCGTACGCCTGGCGGATCTGCTGGCCGAGTGCGGCGTACGGCCACCCTCCAAGGGCGGTCCCGCCGACCAGTTGGTGGCCCGCTCGGTGGACGGCATGACGATCGGCAGCCCGGTCGACGACGTCATGGACGGCCGCGACGCACTGCTCGCCATCGGCATGAACGGCGAACCGCTGCCCTTCACGCACGGCTTCCCGGTCCGCATGGTGGTGCCCGGCCTCTACGGCTTCGTCTCCGCCTGCAAGTGGATCAAGGACATCGAGCTCACCACGTTCGACTCCTACGACCCGTACTGGGTCAAGCGCGGCTGGGCACGCAGGGCGCCGATCAAGACCGAGTCGCGCATCGACACCCCCAAGCCGTTCGCCCGGCCCAAGACGGGCACGGTCATGGTCGCCGGGGTCGCCTGGGCCCAGCACCGCGGCATCGACAAGGTCGAGGTCCGTGTGGACGACGGCCCCTGGCAGCGGGCCCGGCTCGCCGCCGAGGACACCCGCGACACCTGGCGCCAGTGGTCCCTGCCCTGGCAGGCCACCAAGGGCGGCCACACCCTCACCGTGCGCGCCACCGACCGGACCGGCGAGCTCCAGACGGAGAAACGCACGCACACCATCCCCGACGGCGCGAGCGGCTGGCACTCCGTGGTCGTCACGGTCGACTGACCCCCTAGCCACCTTCCCCAACCCCATGTGAGGGCAGCTCAGGCTGCCTCGACCAAGCCTCGGCCAACCCTCTATCAACACCCGATCAACAGGAGAAACGTCATGAACACCCGTATCCGTCGTACCGCCGTCGTTCTCGCCGCAGCCGCCGTCCTCCCGTTCGCCCTCAGCGCCTGCGGCGACAGCGACAGCGACTCCGACTCAGCGAAGTCCGACACCTCCAGCAAGGCGTCGGCCCCCGCGTCCTCCTCCGACGACGACATGGCCGGTGCCGGCGCGACGACGTCCGACCAGCCCTTCGGTACGGCCTGTTCGGGCGTCCCTAAGAGCGGTGCGGGCTCCTTCGACGGCATGGCCAAGGACCCGGTCGCCACGGCCGCCTCCAATAACCCGGCCCTGTCCACCCTGGTCGCCGCGGTCAAGAAGGCCGGCCTGGTCGACACCCTCAACAACGCCGAGAACATCACCGTGTTCGCGCCGACCAACGACGCCTTCGCGAAGATCCCGAAGGCGACGCTGGACAAGGTCCTGGCCGACAAGGCGCAGCTGACGAAGATCCTCACCTACCACGTCGTCGGCCAGAAGCTCGCCCCCGCCGACCTGGCGAAGGGCTCCTTCGACACGTTGGAGAAGTCCAAGCTCACCACCGCCGGCTCCGGCGAGTCCTACACCGTCAACGACTCCGCCAAGGTCGTCTGCGGCAACGTCAAGACCGCCAACGCCAACGTCTACATCATCGACACCGTCCTGATGCCCACCAGCTGACGAGGCGCCGGAATTCCTTCCGGGTTTCGCGTCACAGACATCGCCGGGCCGGGTCTGACGGAGTGAGAGCAACTGTTGAGCCAGGCAGAGCAGAAGGGACGTGCCATGACCACGCAGACCGCACCGGCCGCCAAGGACGTGTCCATCCCCCGGACGGGCAGGGAGCCGCAGACGACGGCCGTGTCCGGCGGTGTCACCGGGGCCGACCAACCCGCCGCCGACCGCGGCCGGACGTCGATCGCCGACGTCGTCGTCGTGAAGGTGGCGGGCATCGCGGCCCGGGAGATCCCGGGCGTGTACGACATGGGCGGCGGGCTGTCGCGCACCATCGGCGCCGTACGCGACCGGGTGCCCGGTGGCCGGCCGAACGTGGGGCGTGGCGTCAAGGTCGAGGTCGGCGAACGCCAGACGGCCGTCGATCTCGACCTCGTAGTGGAGTACGGCGTGCCGATCGCGGACGTCGCCCGCGAGGTGCGGGAGAACGTCATCTCCGCGGTGGAGCGCGTCACCGGCCTCGATGTGGTGGAGGTCAACGTCACCGTCAACGACGTCCACCTGCCCGAGGACGACGGTGAGGCGCCGGGGTCGGACTCCCGGGTGGAGTGAGGAATGCGTCTCGTCTCCGGCTCCGGCAGCCTCGCTACAGGGAGTACACAGTGAACAGATCGATCGTGGGGATGGCCGCGGGAATGGCGCTGGCCTTCGCCGGCTTCTTCGGCGGCTTCGGGGCGTTCCTGCTGGTGGCCGCCCTGGGGGCGCTGGGGTGGGTGGTGGGACGCTGGTTCGACGGCGGGGGCCGCGTCCAGGATCTGCGGGACGCCTATGAGCGGAGCCGTCGATGACCACGCCGGCAGGGCGCGGCACAACGACCGTGTCGGACAAGGCGGTTCGCCGGATCGCCGAACGCGCCGCCGTCGAGGCGCTGCCGGACCGGGGAGCCTCGGCACCCAAGGGGGCCGTCTCGGTGCACGGACGCCGGGCCGACGTGGCCCTCGACGTGACGGTGTCCTATCCGCGGGCCCTGCCCGAGTCCGTGCGCCGACTCCAGGACCATGTCGCCTCCCGCACCGGGCAGTTGACCGGACTGGACGTCACGCGGCCCCGGATCGGCGTGACCGCGCTGTCGCCGTCGAAGGCGATCGACGCGACCGTGCGACGGGAAGAGCTTCCCGAGGCGTCGGCCGCTGTCCGCACCCCGCTGCGGTGGTGGTCGCAGCGACGACTGCCGATGGCATTGCTCACGTTGGTGATCGCCGTGGCCTTCGGCGCCCTGGCGTGCGACCTGATCCTGGTGCACACCGCGCACCGCCCGGCCGCCGACTGGCGCACCGGCGCCGTGCACTGGCTGTCGCACCACGGTCCAGGCGATACGGCCGTAGCCGTCGCCGCCGGTGGGATCGCCGTGCTCGGCGCGCTGATGGTCGTCCTGGCGCTCTCTCCGGGGCGGCGCGGCCTGCTCCCCATCGCCTCGGCACCACGCGTGCGCGCGGCGGTCGACCGCTCCGCGATCGCAGCCCTTGTCCGGGACGCGGTGGGTGCGACGGCGGGGATCGGCCGGGTGAGGGTTCGGGTGCGTCGTCGCCGGGTCGTCGTCCGGACCGCTCTGGCCTTCGGGGACCGGACGGCCGCACGGAACGAGGTGACGGCCGCCGCCCAAAGGGTCCTCGACGGCTGCGAGTTGGGTCGTACACCGCGATTGAGCGTCTCGGTCCGGCCCGAGGGCACCTGGGATCCGGAGCCGGAGGACCGGACCGGGACCGCGGGGCGTCCGCTGTCCACCGGGACCGCGGGCAGCGCCCCGGACCTGCCGAGAGTCCCGGAAGGAGCGAACCTCTGATGCGGCGCGCACGGACGGTTCTCAACCGCACTGTCCTCGCCCTCGTGGGCCTTCTCCTGTTCCTCGGCGGCGCGGGCCTGGCGGTCACCTCCACCGCGTGGGCGTCACGCCTGCCGACGTGGTGGCCCCAACTCGCCCCGCACGGCGTGTTCCTGGACTCCGGGGACCTCGCGGCGCTGCGTACGCACGGTTGGTGGACGCCCACGGTCATGGCGGCCTCGATCGCGGCGACCGTCCTGTTCGCCCTGTGGTGTGCCCGGCAACTGCGCGACGGCTCACGTCCGCTCGTGCCCCTGTCCACGCCGGGCAGCGCGCTGCGGACCCGGGCCCTCGAGGATGCCGTGACCTGGCAGGCCGTGGCGATCGACGGAGTGGGCGCCTGCCGCACCCGCGTACTCACCCGGAACAGGCACCTCGACGTGCGTATGCGCGTGTGGCTCCGGCCGGACGTCACGCCGACCGCCGTCATGCCCGCGCTCACCGCGCTCGCGGCCCGGACGGAGGCCACCATGCCCCCGTACACCCTCCGCACCCATGTTCGCTTCACCGCACGTGCGCACGGCAGCCCGAGGGTCCGCTGACCGCCGGTTCGAGTGGAGCCGTCCCGAGTCCGAGCCCCGGCCTCTCCGCCGGTCTCTTCGGCCGAAGTCGGCCTACCCCCGCCGGGTGTGGCTGGGCACACTGACCGCACCACAGCACGCAGGCGCAGCACGCCCGTTGATCCATCGGGCGTGCTCCTGCGCGTCCACCGACCTCGGGGAGACCGGCTGATGAGAGCACCCCGTACCACCATCGGGCGTTCACGACTGATCGCCTCGGTGTTGAGCCTGCTCGTCGTGACCGCCCTCGCGATGTCCGACGCCGGCGCGTCCGAGGCGCCGGCGGTCGGCGCCGTACCGTCCACCGCCGCGGTGACCGGCGCGACCTCTGCCGTCGAGTCCCTGGGGATCGCCGGAACGTCCTGGGCCGTCGACGCGGGCACCGGGAAGCTGCGGGTGCTCGCCGACGCCACGGTCTCGGACGCTGACCTGGTCAGACTGCGCGGGGCAGCCCGGCCGTTCGCGGGTGCCGTGTCCCTCGACCGGCTCGACGGCTCGCTGCGCACCCTCCTGTCGGGCGGCGACGGCATCTACTCGACCTCCTATCGCTGCTCGGCCGGGGTCAACGTACAGAGCGGCGCCACGTACTACTTCGTCACCGCCGGTCACTGCACCGAGAGCGTGTCCACCTGGTACGCCACGTCCGGTCTGACCACCACGATCGGGGCGACCGTCGTCACCAGCTTCCCCAGCGACGACTTCGGTGTCGTCCGGTACACCAACCCGGCCGTCCCCCACCCCGGCACCATCGGATCCGTCGACATCACCGGGACGGCGACCGCGTACCCCGGCCAGAGCGTCTGCCGTCGGGGAGCGGCCACCGGTGTCCGGTGCGGCGTGGTCGCCGCGCTGAACGCGAGCGTCAACTACGGGAACGGAGATGTCGTCCACGGCCTGATCCGGACGAATATCTGCGCCGAGCCGGGCGACAGCGGCGGACCGCTCTACGCCGGCGACAAGGTCATCGGCATCCTCTCCGGAGGATCCGGGGACTGCACCACGGGAGGGACCACGTATTACCAGCCGATCCAGGAGGTGCTGAACACCTACGGGCTGTCCGTCTACTGAGGTGTTCGTGGAGTGCCGGAAGGGGTCGAGGATACCGTCCTGACGCCGCGCCTCGGCGGTGGGACGCCGACGCACCCCTTTCGCACGTACCCTTCGTGGTGTCTACGGCGTCACATAGCGGGCGCCAAACCACTGGAGGCAACACCACGTGCTGATCGCTCAGCGTCCGTCCCTGACAGAAGAGGTCGTCGACGAGTTCCGCTCCCGGTTCGTGATCGAGCCGCTGGAGCCGGGCTTCGGCTACACCCTCGGCAACTCCCTGCGTCGTACGCTCCTCTCCTCGATCCCCGGTGCGGCTGTCACCAGCATCCGGATCGACGGTGTCCTGCACGAGTTCACCACCGTGCCGGGCGTCAAGGAGGACGTCACCGACCTGATCCTCAACATCAAGCAGCTGGTCGTCTCCTCGGAGCACGACGAGCCCGTCGTGATGTACCTGCGCAAGCAGGGTCCGGGTCTGGTCACCGCCGCCGACATCGCGCCCCCGGCCGGTGTCGAGGTGCACAACCCCGACCTCGTCCTGGCCACGCTCAACGGCAAGGGCAAGCTGGAGATGGAACTCACGGTCGAGCGCGGCCGCGGTTACGTCTCCGCCGTACAGAACAAGCAGGTGGGCCAGGAGATCGGCCGGATCCCGGTCGACTCCATCTACAGCCCCGTGCTGAAGGTCACATACAAGGTCGAGGCCACGCGTGTCGAGCAGCGGACCGACTTCGACAAGCTGATCGTCGACGTCGAGACCAAGCAGGCCATGCGTCCCCGTGACGCCATGGCGTCGGCCGGCAAGACCCTGGTGGAGCTGTTCGGTCTCGCCCGCGAGCTGAACATCGACGCCGAGGGCATCGACATGGGCCCGTCCCCGGTGGACGCCGCCCTTGCCGCCGACCTGGTCATGCCGATCGAGGAGCTCGACCTCACCGTCCGTTCCTACAACTGCCTCAAGCGCGAGGGCGTCCACTCCGTGGGCGAACTCGTGGCTCGTTCCGAGGCCGACCTGCTGGACATCCGCAACTTCGGTGCGAAGTCCATCGACGAGGTCAAGGCGAAGCTCGCCGGACTGGGTCTGGGTCTCAAGGACAGCCCGCCCGGATTCGACCCGACCGCCGCCGCGCTCGGTGCGGACAGCGACGCGGACGCGGGCTTCGTGGAGACCGAGCAGTACTGAAAGCCGCGCCGATCGTCGGTGGCCGAGGGCCACGCCGATCGTCGGTGACCGGGAACCCGCGTGGCGGCCGTCCAGAACCGGACGGCCGCCACGGGTTCTCGGCGCCCTTCCCGATGCCCAGACCTCAGGCGTCCTCACTTCTGAGCCGCCGTGTCAGGAGCCAGGCTCGGACGTCGAGTGCCTTCTCGATCTCCGGGTCCTGCGTGGCGTGGTCGTTCTCCACCTCCGCGATCTGACGGCGCAGGACGCGGACCAGCTGCGCGCCCTCCTCTCCGCGTCGCGCGGACCGCCCGACGGGAGTCGACCGCCCCGGTCGACTGGCCCGGAGGAAGCGGACTGCTGAGAGGCGGCGTCCGCACGGCGCGCGGCAACAAGATCTGTCAGTGCCGTGACGGCCCCGCCGCGTCCCCATCGGGCGTCGTGGCGTCGGGCACGCGGAAACACGCGCTGACCGACTTCCCGTGCGGACAGGAATGCACCTCCCACGTGTCGGCCACGGCGTCCACGAGGAGCATGCCGCGGCCGCCGAGGCTCTCCGTGTCGCCCTCCCGAGGAACGGGCAGGTCCCCGGACTTGTCGTGCACGGAGACATGCAGGCACTGGTCGTCACAGATCATCACGAGCTGGGCGCTGCTGTGGGCGTGCCTGTGGGCATTGGTCACCAGCTCGGACACGGCGAGCAGTACCGCGTCCACCGTCTGGGGCGCGGCGGTGGCCCACCCTCGCGCCTCCAGATGCGCCCGTGCCCAGTCACGGGCTGTCTTCACTTCGCTGTTCAAGGGCAGCGTGCGTGCCCAGCCCACTGCCCGGAGCGACGAGCCTTCCACGGCGTTCCTCCCTCGTTGCGACGAGTGCGGTCAGCGACGGGCGAAGAACTTTCCCAACAGGCGCCGGACTTGGGCCCGGCGACGCGGGTCGGCGGCGGCTCGACGCGCCTGTTCGGCCAGCCGTCGCCCCTGAGGGCTCGCGGCGAACTTCTTGATGCGTTCCGTCGCGCCTGCCATGACACTCCTTCTTCGAGACACCGTGCCGGACGTGCCTCGGGTACCCCCGAAAACCCAGAACACCGACTCAGCCCTGTGGCTGGCCCCTGCCTCCGGAAGGCGTCGGTCGACTCCTACGGGGCGTCAGGTCATCGGCTCCCGGGCCGGGACGAATGGCGTGCCCCCAGGAGGTCGCCGGCGGGCCGCCTGCGCGCTGCGGGAGACGTAGTTGTGAGTGACGCCCGCCGCCGTCAGCTTGCCGCCCAGTCCCGCACCGACGCAGACGCGCAGATCGTCCGCGACGCGGCGCACGTCGTGGAGCAGCATCGTGAACGCCGACGACTGCGCCGCTGTGACAGCGGGTTCGGTCCTGTCCTACGACCTCCCGAACAGGTCAGTTCGGGCGCGCTCCTGACGGTCGGTCCGGGTCACGCCGTCGTGTCGTCGTGGGTGACGGTGACGACGATCTTGCCGACATGGCCGCCCGCCGCCATGTACCGGTGGGCCTCGGCGATGTCCGTGAGGTCGAAGGTGCGGTCCACGACCGGGGTGAAGGAGCCCGAGGCGAGACCGGCGTTGACGAACGCGACCGCGCGACGCAGCCGCTCGGGGTCCTTGGTGATCTCGAAGAGGGTGTACGTGCTGCTGGTCAGCGCCGGGTACGAGTGCGCGTTGGGCAGCGGGGTGGTGCGCCGGTCGAGGGTGCCGTAGACGACCAGGAAACCGCCGGGGGCGATGCCCTGGGCGATGGTCTCGACGCCGGGCCCGGCGATCGGGTCGAAGGCCAGGCGGACGCCCTCGCCGTCGGTGATCTCCTTGATCCGGGCGGGCAGGTCCTCGTCGTCGGTGACCACGACATGGGCCGCGCCGGCGTCCAGGAGACGCTGCTTCTTGTCCGCGCCGCGCGTGGTGGCGATCGGGACCGCGCCGATGTGACGGGCGATCTGGAGGGCGGCCAGGCCGACACTGCTGGAGGCCGCCGTGATCAGGACGTGGTCACCGGGACGGACGCGACCGCTCTCGGCGAGGGGACCGTAGGCGGTGACGTAGGCCATCCACACGGCCGCCGCCCGGTCGGGGGCGAGGTTCGCTGCGCGCGGCACCAGGGCCGAGGCCGGAACGACGACGTGGTCGCCGTAGGTGCCGTACTCGCTCTGAAGGAACGACGGGACCACCGCGACCGGGTCGCCCTCGGCGAAACCGTCCACGCCCTCACCGGCCGCCTCGACCACGCCCGCGGCCTCGTAGCCGAGTGTGGCGGGGAAGACCGGCTGCTCGAAGTAGGTACCTTCGCGGAACATGATCTCGGCCCGGTTCAGGCCGATCGCGTCGACACGGATCCGCACCTCCCCAGCGCCGGGGGCGGCCGCTTCGACGTCGCGGAGGGTCAGGACCTCGGGGCCGCCGAGCCGGTCGAACTGTACGAGTTTCGCCATGGCGCATCCGTCCTGGGGCGGGAGTGAGGGAAGCGCACCGAGCCTGCCCGGTGCCGATGTTCACCCTGCCCCAAGGTTCGATGACGGTCAAACCTTGACGGCCATCGAAGTAATCACTCGGCGGAGGCGGCCATCACCGCCGACAGCAGGCCGGGGAACCGCTCCTCCATCTCGTCCGTGCGCAGCGTGTTCATCTTCGACGTCCCGATGTAGTACTGCCGGACCACGCCGGCCTCGCGCAGCACGTTGAAGTGGTGCGTGAGCGTCGAGGCCGACACCGGGGCGTCGAAGGTGCCGCAGCTCATGTCCTCACCGGCCCGAACCAATTGGGCCACCACCATGCGCCGCACCGGATCCACCAGCGCCTCCAGGAACTGCTTGAGCGAGACCTCCGACAGGTCGGGGTGCTCCACTGTCCGGACGGCGGTACGGGGGCGGGCCACGGTGACTCCTTGCGATGACGTCGATGCGCTCAAGCCATCGTACGACCGCCATCGAAAGAGACCCATCGGACCGTAACGACACCTGTCGGACCGCAAAGAGGCCCGTCGGAACGTGAGGCGTGCCCGGAACCGCGGTTCTCCATGTCCGTACATGATCTGGCCTGGCGCGATGCGCACCACCACTTCGTTGCTGCCGGCCTTCCGGCCCCAGGTCCTCGGTGCGTTATCCCGACATCGAGGCCGTGTCGGAGGAACTGCGGCCGCTTCGTACCACTGGTGGGCCGCCGGCTCGCGAGCCACTGTCGCGTCGCGGTCGGGAACGCCAAGGCCGTCCTCGCCCTCGGCTGAGTGGGCGGGCCGAAGGAGCTGCCCGTCCTTGGGCGCGATCACGGGCACGAGACGGGCGGGAAGGACAGGGAACACAGCCCGCGCCTCTTGGACCGCGGCCCGGGACGTACAGTCTGTTGGCTGCGCCCCGCGCCGGACCGGGCAGCGCGGCTCCATGTCCCCTGTGCGCGCCGGCCTGGTGATGCCATGACCACTACGCCGGACCGACCTGAGCTGAAGTCCTCCGCCACCGATCCGTCGGCAGCGGAGGAGAGCCAGGAACGCGCCACGCGGATACGCCGTCGGCTGGAGCGCCTGATCGGCATCGCCGCGACCGAGGGCAACGCACTCACCGTCTTGCGCAACGGTGATGAGATCTTCCCGGCGATGCTGGCCCGCATCCGCTCCGCCGAGCACACCGTGGACATGATGACCTTCGTGTACTGGAAGGGGGACATCGCCCGCGAGTTCGCGCAGGCACTGGCCGACCGGGCCCGCGCGGGGGTGCGGGTGCGGTTGCTGCTCGACGGGTTCGGCAGCCGGCTGATCGAGAAGGAGCTGCTGGCGGAGATGGAGCGGGCCGGAGTCCAAGTGGCCTGGTTCCGCAGGCCCTTGGCCCTCTCCCCGCTCAAGCAGAACCACCGTTGCCACCGCAAGGTCCTCGTGGTGGACGAGCAGGCGGCTTTCACCGGTGGGGTGGGCATCGCCCAGGAGTGGTGCGGCGACGCCCGTAACGAGCACGAGTGGCGCGACACCCACGTCGAGGTCCGTGGGCCGGCCGTGGACGGCGTCGCCGCCGCGTTCGCGCAGAACTGGGCCGAGTGTCACGACGAACTCTTCGACGACCGCGACCGGTTCATCTCCCACCGCCCGCAGGGGGACGCGGTGGTGCAGGTGGTGCGCGGGTCGGCCAGCTTCGGCTGGCAGGACATGCAGACCCTGCTCCGCGTCATGCTGGAATCGGCCGAGGACCGCTTCCGGCTGGCCACCGCCTACTTCTCCCCCGACATCTACTTCATCGACCTGCTGTGCGCGACCGCCCGGCGGGGCGTCGAGGTGGAGATCCTGCTGCCCGGCCCGCACACCGACAAGCGGGTCTGCCAGTTGGCCGGCCAGCACCACTACGAGGCTCTCATCGCCGCCGGCGTGAAGATCCTCCAGTACCAGCCGACGATGCTGCACGCCAAGATCATCACCGTCGACGGCGTCGCGGCCCTGATCGGCTCGTCCAACTTCAACCGCCGCTCCCTCGACCACGACGAGGAGATCATGCTGGCCGTCCTGGACCAGGAGTTCACGGCGACCCTCGACGGCCATTTCGACGAGGACGCAGAGTCCGCCACGCTGATCAAGGAAGGACGCTGGAAGCGTCGCTCCGTGCTCCAGCGGGCCCGAGAGGTCGCCGTCCTGCCCATCCGCCGTTTTCTGTAGCACGGGCCATTTCCCGGGAATCGATAAAGCATGCATTCGATTCTCGGTGCGTGATCATCTCTGTGCAGGGCACACGAGTGGGCGGAGGTTGATAAACATGGTTCCCCTGCTTGTTGTTCTTCTTCTCGCGCTGATTCTTTTCGGCGCCGGTTTCGCCCTCAAGGCGCTGTGGTGGATCGCCGTCATCGTTCTGGTGGTCTGGGCGCTGGGCTTCGTGGTCCGGCCCGCCGGGCACGGTGGCCGCAAGGGCCGCTGGTACCGCTGGTAAAGACAGCACTCCGCTCCGAAGGCCTCGCCGACCTGGTCGGCGGGGCCTTCGCCATGCCGACGGCACACACCCGACCACGGATTCCGTATCCGAGCGATGAGGGCCCGTTTGCGGGGCACTCGTACCCGTACGGCCGGAGCGAGCGGCGTTCCGCAGGGAACCTTGCGCCTCCACCGCCACTTGCTCCGGCTGCTTTCCCGTGCCAGGAAATTCAGCCCCTTCGTGCGGGCCGGGGCACTTCGAACGGCGGAGGAACACATGGCCGTACAGCACCGTCTGATCAAGAAATCTCCCGAGGACGTGTGGAAGATCCTTTCCGATGCCGAACGGTACGGGGACTGGGTCGTCGGTACCTCACGGGCCGATGAGGCCAAGGGGCGGTGGCCCGAGCTGGGGGCATCCCTCCGCTACGAGATCAGGCTCGGCCCTCTCACCCTGCGCAACAGGACCGTCGTACGCCGCAGCGAACCGCCCACCGTCCTCGAACTGGAGGCGGACAGCGGGCCACTGGGGACCGCGAGGATCGCGATGGAACTGCGGCCCTGGGGCGAGCAGACCTTGCTCATCCTCGACGAACACCCGTTGCGCGGTGCGGGGGGCATCCTGCACAACCGTCTCGTGGACATGGCTCAGCTCGTGCGCGGCCGGGCGATGCTGGCCCGGCTCGCCCGGCTGTGCGAAGAGGACGAGGGCCCGGCCCGTGCCACTCCGGGGCGCCCGCGACCGCACACGGTCTGAATCGGCGGCGGGCAGCGGAGAGAGCCGCGCCACCGGGCGCGTGGAGCCACTCCCCCGAACGGCGCCCTGGTCCATGTACAGCGCGGGCCGACCCGCCGCGACCGCGAAGAGCACCACTGACGAACCGTCATGCCTCTTTGCAGCGGGGCGACTTCACCTTGTCTTCGGCACATGGCCGCTCGGGCGCCCGCCTTATTGCCCGGTGCGGGAGCCCGTGGCACCATCGGACAACTATTCGCCTGGATGGCAGTGAGGTGTTCATGAAACGGACACGACGCCTGATGGTTCGTCTGGTGGGCAGGAAGCGGGTCAGCGGGCGCTACCCGTACTGGCCTTACCAGCTTCGATAGCCCGGCCCCGCGGCCCCGCTCTCCTCAGGGGCACATCCACCGGACACAGTGGAAACGCCGATCGCAGGATCCCGTGCGAGGGGTCCTGCGATCTCTTGGGAGGCCGGATGGCACGGGCACGTCGCGAAAGTCCCAGCCGCCCGCCGGGCCCGCGCGGGCACTGGCTCACGGGCAACACCCGTGAGTACGAGGCCGACCGGATCGGATTCCTGCGCCGCTGCCACCGCGAGTACGGCGACGTCTTCTCCTTCGACGAACAGACCGTGTTCGTGCTCGACCCGGACCTCACCCACGAGGCACTCGCCCGCACCGGCCACGGGTTCGTGACCGAGCTCGCTCCGTTCGACATGCGCCGGGATCTCGATCAGGCCGCCGCACAGGCCGCCTCCTGGATGTCCGCACGCCGTGCCGTGTGGCCGGGGCTCAATCGCTCGGCGGCGGCCGGGACCGACCGTCGGACCGTGGAGATCCTCGACGCGGTGCTGGCCGCCGGCGCCGACCGTGAGGTCGACGTGCTCACCACGATGCGGGCGTTCACGGCCCGAGCGATCACCGAGTACTGCTTCGGCGCGGACTCCGCCGCCGTCGCGGGACCGCTCCACGAGACCACCCTCGCCACCCAGCCCTTCACCGAGTCGTCGTACGAGTTCCCCGCATGGCTGCCGCTCCCCCGTCACCGCCGCTTCTTCCGCACCGCCGGGCGCCTGAGCGACACGATGACCGGGATCGTGCGACAGCGGCGCGCGTCCGGTGCCCGCGCGCCCCACGACGACCTGCTCGGCTTTCTGATCGACGCCGATCCGGCCATGCCCGACGACACCGTGGCGTCCACGCTGCACAGCATCCTCATGGGCGGCCACGGCGTACCCGCCGCCGCGCTCACCTCCATCGTGTGGGAACTGGCCCGCCGGCCCCGGCTCGTCGACAGCCTTCGCGACGAGGCGAACGGGTCGGTGAGCGACGGCGCCTCCTTGTCCGCGGCGCAGCTTCCCCTCGCCGAGGCCGTGGCCCGGGAAACACTGCGGCTGTATCCGCCCGCTTGGCTGATGACCCGCACCGCCGGCACGGCAACCAGCCTGGGCGAGTGGTCGCTCGACCCTGGTGACGACGTACTGCTCAACGCCTACCTGATCCAGCGGGATCCCCGCTGGTGGCAGCGGCCGGACGAGTTCGACCCCACCCGGTGGTCGGACGGTCGGACGGTGCCGGGTCCGGCCTGCCTTCCGTTCGGTGCCGGACCACGGGTCTGCCTGGGTTCGGCACTGGCCATGCGCCAGCTCACGCTCGTCACCTCTCGGTTGGCACAACGCTTCACCATCTGGTCGCCGAACGCCTCGTCGGTGGCACTGGAGTTCGTCGGCCGACTCGCACCGGCAGGCCTGCGGGCCCGCTTCCCACTGGCCCGGCAGTAGGCGAAGCGAGCCGCGTCGGGTGCCCCTCGGCACGACTGCAAAACCACGTACCGGCCCGTGACAAAAGGTGCGCGCCGGGCGGGTCGACCGCGCCGGGCGGGGTAACCGGACCGCGGGAGCCGAACGTCCTTCGGTATTCCGCCAACGGAAACACCCCCGCGATCCGGAAACGCGCGGGAGGGAAAAGAAGGAGGACCTATGGATGCGATTGTGCTTCTGAAGGACGACCACCAGACGGTCGAGAAGCTGTTCAAGGAATTCGAGAAAGCCGGCGACCAGGCCTACAAGACGAAGCGGAAGATCGCCGACAAGGTGATCCAGGAGCTGACGGTCCACACCTGGATCGAGGAGAAGATCTTCTACCCGGCGGCTCGCGCGGCTGTGCCGGACACCACCGATCACGTACTGGAGAGCGTCGAGGAGCACCATGTCGTGCTGTGGATGCTGTCCGAGCTGGCCGGTCTGGACCCCAAGGACGAGCGTTTCGACGCCAAGATGACCGTTCTCATGGAGAACGTGCGCCATCACGTCGAGGAGGAGGAGAAGGAGTGGTTCCCCCAGGTCCGTTCCGCCCTCGGCCGCAACCGGCTGGGCGAACTGGGCGAGGAACTCAGTGCCGCCAAGGCCGACGCTCCCCACGACCCGCTCCGGGTTCCCAGCGCCAAGGAATGACCTCAGCCATCCGGGCGGGTGGGGCGAGGATCCTCGCCCCACCCGCCTTTCCCCTTTTGGAGATCCCGCATGTCCCAGCCCTTTTCCACCGGGTCCGACCCGCTCGCCCATCTGTCCGCCGCCGGGGTCTCGATCTGGCTCGACGACCTGTCCCGCGAGCTGCTGTCCGGCGGTGAGCTGGAGAAGCTGATCGCCGAACGGCATGTCGTGGGGGTCACGACGAATCCCACGATCTTCGCCTCCGCGCTGTCCCGTGGGGACCGTTACACCGAGCAGCTCCGCACCCTGGGCAGCACGGGCGCCGACGTCGACGACGCCGTCTTCGCCCTCACCACCGACGACGTGCGAACCGCCTGCCGCGTCTTCGCACCGATCCACGAGAGGACCGGCGGAGTGGACGGGCGGGTGTCGATCGAGGTCGACCCACGGCTGGCGAAGGACACCGACGCCACCGTCGAACAGGCGGTGAAACTGTGGGAGGCGGTCGCGGAGCCCAACCTCTTCATCAAGATCCCGGCCACCCTCGAGGGGCTCACGGCCATCACGGAGGTCGTGGCGCGCGGGATCAGCGTCAACGTCACGCTGATCTTCTCCCTGGAGCGCTACCGCGCGGTGATGGACGCCTACACGGCCGGCCTGGAGCGGGCCCGCCAGGCCGGACACGATCTGACGGGCATCCACTCGGTCGCCTCGTTCTTCGTGTCACGGGTGGACACCGAGGTGGACCGCCGCCTCGACGCCATCGGCACGCCCGAAGCCGCCACGCTCAGGGGCCGGGCCGCGGTCGCCAACGCCCGCCTCGCGCACCAGGCCTACGAGATGGTTGCCGCGGAGCCGTCCCGCCGGCGTCTGGCCGCGGCCGGCGCCCGGTCGCAGCGCCCGCTGTGGGCGTCCACCGGAGTCAAGGACCCCGCCTATCCCGACACGATGTACGTCAGTGAGCTGGCCATCGCCGGCACCGTGAACACCATGCCCGGCAGCACTCTGGCCGCGTACGCCGACCACGGCGCGCTCGCCCTTCACTCGCCGGCGGCCGACGACTACGCGGCCGCGCGGGAGCACTTCGCGGCGCTGGCGCGTATCGGCGTGGACTTCGCGGACGTCACCGACACCCTGGAGCGCGAGGGGTTGGCCAAGTTCGAGGCGAGCTGGGCGGAACTGGGCGACTCCGTCCGGCGCGAGATGGGCACGGCCGACGCCGCCCACGAGGGAGCCGGGACGGGCGCGGCCGACACCGCCGACGAAGAGGCCGAGCAGACCCCGTCCGGGGAGGAGCTGCTGGCCGTCTACCTCAACGACCACCTGGCGGGAGCGACCGGCGGCGCCCAGCTGGCAAGCCGGGCCGCCCAGGCCCAGAAGGCAGAACCGGCACTGGCCGAGCTGGCCCGGCAGGTCGAACAGGACCGCCAGTCCCTGCTACGGATCATGGACGATCTGGAGATCTCCACCGACCGTCCGAAGGTCGTCCTCGGCCGGCTCTCCGAGCTGGCCGGTCGCCTGAAGCCGAACGGCCACTTCTTCTCCCGGTCCCCCATGAGCGACGTGCTGGAGCTGGAGGCGATGCTCGTCGGCGTGACCGCCAAGGCGGCATGCTGGCGCACTCTGCGGGCACGGGCCGAGACCGATGGGCGCCTCTACACCGAGCACCTCGACTTCCTGACGGACCGCGCGGACCGCCAGACGGCGCTTGTGGAGAAGCTGCGCGCCGCCGCGGCCGCCCGAACGGTCGGCGGCCCTGCTCCGCAGGTTCCGTGACCGCGTTCACTCGCACCGAGCAGGAACGGCATCCGTCCTGAGACCGCCGCATCATGCATGAGATGTGCGTTATGGGACACCCGGGGAGTCAGTTACTCGAAAAACTTTAGAACAAGGAGCCTCCGCGCATGATCACCCCCCGCCCCCAGGTTCTGCGTGCGCAGCTGTCCCGCTACGCGGAGGCATGTGCCCGGATGCTCGAAGCCGACACCTCCGCGAATCGGCGCGCCCTCCAGGACACGGCGTACACGCTCTGCGTCATCACCGGGACGGACGAGATCAAGGACGCCCTCGCGACAGCGGACCGTCTGCTGACCGGAGAGCGGCCGAACACGCCGGAAGGGCGCCCGGACCTGGACGAAGGCCGGGACGACCGGACGCTGGTGGCCTGACCCCGGCCGGTTGAGGCTGGCGACGGAGGGTGCGGACGGAGACGTTCAGCGCCCGGGCGATGGTGGCCGGAGCCAGCTCCGGGTCCCTCAGCCGGCTGTCGGCGTATGCGGTGCCCACGGCGCGCAGTGACTGTGGCGGGACCGCGACGGGCGCGTGGGTCCGGAGGAGTCCGGTCCCGGAGCGCCCTACGACGACAGCTGAGCCACGGGCAATTCCCCAACACCCGCGGGGAGTTCGGGAAACGTGATCAGAATATGCCTAGGGGCGGGTGGAAGCCCGAACGTTCATCTCGATGGGAAGAGCGCGCACGGTACCCCGCGGCGTCTCACCCGACAGGATCTCGCGGAGCAGCCGGGCGCATTCGGCGCCCATGGCCCGCGGCCGGAGGTCGACCGCGGTGATCGGTGGTTCCGCCGTCCGCATGGAGGAGCTGTCCACGCAGGAGGCGAGGAGGAGGTCGTGACCCACCGTGCGTCCGGCGGCGCGCAGTTCGGGCAGTACCGCGGCGGCGGCACCGTCCGCGGCGCACACGATCGCGTCGATCTCCGGTGTTCCGGCGAGCATGTCCCGGACCGCGCCCTGCAGCACGTCGGGCGTGGAACCGAACGGTGCCTTGCGGACGAGGTGCGGAACGCCGCGCTCGGCGCACCAGTGGGCGTGGGTCCGCTGCAGCGTGGTGGCCCAGTCGGAGGTGGTGTCGGAGGCGATGAACGCGGGCCGCCGGGCGCCGGCTTCGTACAAGTGGTCCAGGAGTCCGGTCATCGAGGTCTCGTGGTCTGACCAGATCACCCCGGTCGGCTGCCGGTCCCCGACGTACCGCTCGGCCGTGACGACCGGCAGCCCGCTGTTCATCAACTGGTCGACCACCGGGTCCTCGGCCACCGGGTCGCACAGCACGATCCCGTCCACCTGCGGGACCGCGCCGCGGTGCGGCAGGTGCCCGGAGGACAGCAGGGTGACGTTCAGGCCGGCACGCGAGGCCTGTTCGGCGACGCCGAACACGAACGACATGTAGTACTCGGCGCTGGTCAGGAACTCCGGGATGTGCAGGGCGATCGTGTCGGTCACCGAGGTGCGCAGGCTGCGGGCGCTGCGGTTGGGCGCGTACCCCAGCCGCTCGGCCGCCTCCAGCACCACCCGGCGCGTCGGGCCCGACACCCGGCCGTGTCCGCGCAGGGCGTCCGACGCCGTGGTCTTGGAGACCGCCGCCTCCCGCGCCACATCGGCGATGGTGGGCGGGTTGCCGGGTCCGGGCGGCACGGTCGGAATCCTGGACGACATCGCGGGTCACCATCCGTACGTCAGTACGTCGTCGAGGGCCTCGACGAACACGTCCGCACCGGGACGGGTCAGGCACAGCGGCGGCTTGATCTTCAGCACGCACTGCCGGTCGGAGGTCGGCTGCATGATCACGCCGAGTTCGCGCAGCCGCTCGCAGACAGCCGCCGTCTCCTCGGTGGCGGGCTCCAGGGTCGTACGGTCCCGCACGAACTCCACGCCCAGATACAGGCCCGAGCCGTGCACCGCGCCGATCAGCGGGTGTCGGCCGGCGAGTTCGACGAGCCGCCCCTTCAGGTAGCCGCCGATCTCGAGGGCGTTGGCCTGGAGACCCTCGTCGCGCAGGGCGTCGAGGACGGCCAGGCCGACCACGGAACTGACGGGGCTGCCGCCGGAGGAGGAGAAGAAGTAGCCCTGCGTGCGGTAGGCGTCGGCGATCTCACGGCGGGTGATCACCGCGCCCAGCGGGTGTCCGTTGCCCATCGCCTTGGCCACGGTCACGATGTCCGGCACCACGCCCTGCTGCTCGAACCCCCAGAAGTGCGTGCCGAGCCGGCCGTAGCCGACCTGCACCTCGTCGGCGACGCACAGTCCTCCGGCGGCACGGGTGGCCTCGTAGACCTGTGCCAGATAGCCGTCGGGGAGGGCCATGCCGCCGGCGTTGCCGTAGTACGGCTCGCAGACGAAGGCGGCGGGCGGGGTCCCCCGCCCGGCGAGTTCGGTGATCCGGGCGGCGGCCTCGGGACCGTACCGCCATGCTTGCGCACCCCGGTGGCTGCCCCGGTAGGAGTTGGGAGCGGCGACGGCGTGCACCCAAGGCGGCCTGGAGGACAGGGCGTTGGGGTTGTCCGCGACGGAGGTCGAGACCGCGTCGCTCGCGTAGGTCCAGCCGTGGTAGGCCTCCTCGACGGCGACGACGTCCTGCCGCCCGGTGGTCGCCCACGCCAGGCGCAGCGCGAGGTCGACGGCCTCGGAGCCGCTGTTCACCAGGAAGACGGTGTCCAGTCCGTCGGGCAGCAACTCCGTGATGCGCTCGGACAGTTCCACCACCGAGGCGTAGTGGAAGCGGGAGTTGGTGTTCAGTCGCCGCCACTGCCGGTGCACGGCGTCGCTCAGGGCGGGGTGGCCGTGACCGAGGATGGTCACGTTGTTGAGCATGTCGAGGTAACGGCGGCCATGGGTGTCGACCAGGTGGTGCCGCCAGCCGCGTTCGATGCGGGGCGGGGCGTCGAAGTAGTGCTCCTGGACGGTGGCGAAGGAGCGGTTGCGCCGGTCCAGCAACTCCCCGTCTGCGACCGGGTCCTGGGGCTCACCGGGGTGCTGATCGAGATCCCGGCCGGTCAGCAGCACGGTCGGGTCCGGGCACAGCTCCAGCCATCCTGCGGCGAGTTCGGCACCGGCGAACCGGGGCGCGCGGCCACCCGCCAGTCGGGACAGCTGAACGCCCAGCACATGCACGCCGTTTCGGCCGGTCACCGTGCCGAGGCTCTGGCCTGCCGAGACCGGACCGGTGGCACTCGCGTGGTCGACGCCGTCCAGGATCAGGTCCGGCCTGTCCTCGCCGAGGGCCCTGAGGGTCAGCCCGCCGTCCGTGTGCCGGGTGACCGTTCCGGACCAGGGCGCCCGCACCTCCAGCGGACCGGCGACGTACAGGTCCACCCCGAGCGCGCAGGTGCCGTCGGCGGCGTGCGCACGCGTCAGCCGGAACTCCCCGTGCCGGGTCATCGCCGCGGCCCGTCCTGCCGCCAACGCGTGCACGGCCAGCGCGGGTTCGGCCTCGGGCTCCAGCCAGCGGCCGGTGTGCAGGTCGTCGCTCAGCACCGACAGATCGAGGACGTGCACGTCGTCCGGCAGCCCGGGCAGCAGCCGGCCTCCGGTCACGGCCGCGGCCCGCGCCGGCGGACGGCCGAGCGCGTACCGCAGTTGGCCCGCCATGACCTCCGCCGGGACGGACACCGCGGCCTCGAACATGGCCCACTCCCGGTCGAGCGCGGCCGAGGCGTAACGGTTGTCCGGGTCGAGGAGTGTGTCGTACTGCCCGCTGACCACCATGACGGCCGACCGCAGGACGATCAGCGGCCACAGCACGGCCACCTCGTCGTCCGAGAGCGGCCTGACCGCGTGGAACGCCCGCACGGCGGGCAGCACCGACGCCGGTCCCGTCCCGTGGTGGTGCAGTACGGAGGTACAGGCGACCGCGAGTTCCGCCACCGTCCAGCCGGGGCCCAGGTCCCCGAAGTCGATCACCCCGACGGGGTCGGGGCGGCCGTCGGCGGTCGTCTCGCAGACCACGTTGTTGTCGGTCACGTCGCCGTGGATCAGCTGCACCGGCAACACGTCGGCGTACGGCTCCACCAGCGCGTACGCGGCGCGAGCGGCACGCAGGACCCGCTGGGCGCGCACCTGGTCGGACAGGCGCGGGGCGAGTTCCTCGATCACCGCGGTCGCGTTGCGCAGATCCCACAGCCGGGTCCGGTCGCGCTCCCCCGCGTCGCGCCCCGCCTCCACGGACTTCGCCGCGTCGCGCCCCGCCTCGCCGGGCTCCACCGCGTCGAGATCCGCGAGCCCGACGGCGATGCGTCCGGCCAGTCCGCCGAGCCGGGCGACGACCCGCGGGGCGAGATAGCGGCTGTCCATGATCGGTTCACCGGGTACGTAGTCCAGCAGCCGGCATGCCAGGGCCACCCCGTCCACGGTGAGCCACTGGACGATCTCGCCGTCCGCTCCGACCCGGGCCCTGGGCAGCCGCACCCCGGGGAGGGCCTCCGCCAGATGGTCGACCGCCGTGCCCTGCGCGTGCAGGACGGCCGGATCCGTGGCGGGGTTGGCGATCTTGAGGACGCAGTCGCCCGTCTCCGTGCGGACCCGGTAGTTGCGGTCCTGCTGGCTGCCCAGATCCTTCAGCGCACCGCGCACACCGAACCGTTCGGCGAGCAGGGTCGCCAGATCGGCCTCGTCGACCGAGGGAAAGCGCTGGGGATGGCTCATGGAGGGCTCCGCCTCTGCTTGCCGGAACGTTCCGGCGACCGTAGGACCGGCATGTCGGGCACGTCAATGCCCAGCGTGCCCGAATTGGGCACGCGATCTTCAGGGAAGCCCGGGGACCCCGCCAGGACGGAGGAAAAGTGCTGGTCAAGGCCCACCTCGGTGATCCGCTTGCGGGAAGGGGCGGAGGGTGCGCGGGCGGCGACGATATGCTCACACGCTGAGCCGGAAACACGACACACCGTCGTCCCGGCTGTCGGAGGACCGAAGAGGAAGCCGGCCGGGTCGAGCGCGAGCCTTGAGGAGGCGATGAGGTGCGGCAGGCAGGCGTGCTCGATGTCGGGTGCCACAGTGCTCTGCTGACGGTCGTACGCCGGCGCCCGGGCGCGGTGCTGGAGCCGGTGTTCTCCCGCAAGGTACGGCTGAAACTGCACCAGACCCTCGACCACAAGGGACGACTGGAGAGAGCCGGCGTGAAAAGCGTCGAGCGGGCAGTGGCCGAAGCCGTCGCCGCCAACCCGCGCCCGCGCGGACCAGAAGTCTTCGCATTCGCCACCTCCGTCATCCGGGACGCACCCAACCGGGACGCCATCATCGCGCAGGTGGCCCGCACCACAGGCACCCACCTGCGGGTACTGACCGGCGAAGAGGAAGCACGCCTGGCCTACGTGGCCGCCCGCCACTGGGCCGGCCCAGCCGCCGGACGCCTGCTCGTCCTGGACATCGGCGGCGGAACCGTCGAGATCGCCTCCGGCACCAAGCACCAGCCCCGCTCCGTCCACTCACTGCCGCTGGGCGCACGCAGGATCACCCGCGACTGGCTCCCCGGCAACACGACACCCTCCCGACACCGCCTGGCCGAAATCCGCGAACACCTGCGCCAGTCCCTGCAAGCCGTCCCCGACCTGCCCCTCGCCGAACCCGGTGTGCGGGTCCTGGCCTGCTCCAAAACCTTCGAACAACTCGCCCGCCTCGCCGCAGCCCGGGGCAAGGCACCACGAGCCGCACGACAACTTGCCCTGCCCCAACTCCGCTCCGCGACAGCCCTGTTGGCCGACGCCAAGCCGTCCCGCCGCGGCAAACTGCCCGGCATCTCCCGACACCGAGCCGAACAGTCCCTGGCCGGAGCCCTGATCGCGGAAGCCCTCATGGAGACCTGCGGCGCCAAAAGCGTCGAGATCTGCCCCTGGTCCACCCGCGAAGGACTCCTGCTCGAACACCTCCACACGCCCCACACCACCACGGACCACTCCCCCCTCACCGGCTGACCCGCCGACACTGTCGGCGACCGGGTTCTGCGGACTCGCCACGCGGGTCCCGTTCGTCATCCGGTCTGGACGAAGTGGCTGGGGCGACCTTCGCGTCGGACCAGTCGGCCCTGCTGGGCGGCTGTGGCCTTCGGTACGAGGGTCCAGGTGCCGTCGGTCCGGCGCAGGGCGGCCGAGTGCCACGGCGTGGTCCAGGCATCGGGCGCGTCGAGGAGACGAATCCCGAACTTGGCGGCGCCGACGGGCTGGGGGTGGATGGACAGACGTACGCAGCGGGGGTGGTGGTCCGCGATCAAGTCGCCCCAGGCCCGGCTGCGTTGGATGACCCCGTAGGCGCGCTGGCGGCAGGCGCGTTGCAGGGCTGAGCGGGTGCCCCGGTGGTCGGCGGTGTCCTCCACCAGGAAACGGGTGATGCCCCGGTACAGCGCCAACGCGTTGTCGTCGGCGCGGATCTCGCCGCGCAGGGTGTCCAGGGCCGGTGCGTAACGCCCGTGGACGTGGGCGCGTTTCGCGTCGTGCGGGAGGTCGCCGAGCACGTCACGCAGATCGAAGACCGACAGTCTCTCCAGACCCAACTGGCTGATGAGTACGCGCAGTTCGTCGGCGTAGGCGTCGATGTGCTCGTCGGGGACGCCTATCAGATCGCCGAAGATGTGGCCGTCGGAGCAGATCACCATGCGGGCGCCTGGTGGGTAGACGCGCTCGATCTCCGTGCACAGGGTGTTCAGGAAGGTCAGGGAGAGGCGCTCGCCCATGTCGGGGAGGTGCCCGAGGACTTTGGCGGGGTTGGGGGACTTGCAGGGGAAGCCGGGGAGGGTGAGGACGACGGGGGCGCCCGCTCGTACGAAGTCGGTGATCCGGCCCAGTTGATGGGGGAACGCCTCGGCCGAGGCGTGGGCCGGGTCGGTCGTGCGGTGGTGCGGCAGGAGCAGGTTCAGGATCGCGGCACCGGTGCTCGTGGGGAGGGCCTCCGGCGTGGTCGTCAACGGCATGTCGTTTCCTCCGGGAGGGCGTGCGGGCATGACGGCATGGCGCCGTGGCCAGTCATGGCCGGGCGCCGTAGGGGAGTTGGGGGCAGGTCAGGCGGAGCCGGGGCGGGCGTTTCCGTCCGCCCCGGTCATCCGGGGGCCCGGGTCAGAGGCGGCGTGGATCAGAGGCGGCGGTCGTAGCCGACGGAGAGGTGGTTCGTGCCGCGGCCCAGTACGGCCGGGATCCACTCGATGTCCTGGTCAGCGATGGCCAGATGCAGGCCGGGGAGACGGGCGAGCAGGGTGCCGAGCGCGGTCTGGAGTTCGGCGCGGGCGAGGGCGGCGCCGGGGCAGAAGTGGATGCCGTGGCCGAAGGCCAGGTGGGGGTTCGGGGAGCGGTCGAGGTCGAGGGCGTCAGGGTCCGGGAAGCGGCGCGGGTCGCGGTTGGCCGCGCACAGGGAGACGATCACCGAGTCGCCTGCCGGGACCTCGGTGCCGTGCAGGTCGCTGTCCCGGTCGAAGAAGCGCCAGGTCGTCAGCTCGAAGGCGCTGTCGTAGCGCAGGAGTTCCTCGACCGCGCGGGGCAGGAGCGTCGGGTCGTCGCGCAGGCGGGTCAGCTGGTCCGGGTTGCGGAACAGGGCGATCAGGGCGGTCGTGATCTGGTTGGTGACCGGTTCCTGGCCGGCGACCAGCAGCTGGAAGATCATCGAATCCAACTCCTCCTGGGACAGTTCGCGGCGGTCACGGGCCACGACCAGGCGGCTGAGCAGATCGTCCTCCCACTGCTCGCGCTTGTGGGCGACGACCTCGGCGATGTAGCTCTGCAGGCCGTGCAGGCGGGCCTCGTACCGCTGTCGTCCGGGGTCGGTGGGGCCGACCGGCTGGACGACCTTGCCCCAGTCGCGGTCGAAGCGGGCCGCCAACTCCCGTGGCAGGCCGATGACTTCGGCGAGGACCTGGAAGGGGAAGCGGGCGGCGAAGCCCGACACGAGATCGGCCGGGCCGGACGACGGCAGGGCGTCGACCAGCGCGTCCGCCAATTCCTGGAAACGGGGGCGGAGTTCCTCGATCCGGCGGGGCGTGAACGCGTCGGTCACGAACCGCCGCATGCGGGTGTGCTCGGGCGGGTCCTGGTGGAGGAGGTGGATCTGGAGCTGGGAGTGCTGCGGCTCCGGCATGATCGAGGCGCGGGCCCGCCATCTGTCGTTGCCCCGGTCGTGGTTCTTGCCGAGACGGTCGTCGTTCAGGGCGGAGTGAGCGGCTTCGTAGCCGGTGACGAGCCACGCCTGGACGCCACTGGGGAAGAGGACGCGGTGCACCGGGCCGGCCTCGCGCAACTCCTCGTAGAGCGGATACGGATCGGCTTTGTAGGGGCAGCCCATCAGCGGTACGGGCTCGGCGGCCACAGGCTCTTGGACGGTCATGAACGAGGCTCCTCAGAGGGCGAGTTCGGGCTGGTGGTGGTCGAGCCAGAGGGCGAGGTCGACGACGCGCTCCAGCCGCAGGCGGTGGCCCCACTCCAGTCGGTCGGGCGGGGTGTCGAGGGAGGGCTTGATGCGGGTCTCGTCGGCGAGGGTGCGGACCTGTTCCGTGGCGAGGGTGTCGCGGGCCATGTTCTGGAGGCCGCGGTTGTACTCGGGGTGGTGGGTGGCGGGGTAGTGGTTCTTCGGGCGCCACAGGACCGACTCCGGCGCCAGACCGGTACCGGCGGCGCGCAGCAGGCTCTTCTCCCGGCCGTCGTGACTCTTCAGCGCCCATGGGGTGTTGAAGGCGTACTCCACGAGCCGGTGGTCGCAGTACGGGACGCGTACCTCCAGGCCCTGCGCCATGCTCAACCGGTCCTTGCGATGCAGGAGTTGACGCAGCCAGCGGGTCAGGGACAGGTGCTGCATCTCGCGCTGCCGGTGCTCGGTGGGGGTCTCGTCGTCGAGGTGCGGTACGGCGGCCAGCGCGCTGCGGTAGGTGTCGGCACGGAACTCCCCCATGCGCAGGTCGAGTTCGGGGTTGAGCGGCATCGCGGCCTCGTCACCCGTCACCAGCAGCCAGGGGAACGTGTCCGCGGCGAGCGCCTTCGGGTTGTGGAACCAGGGGTAGCCGCCGAAGACCTCGTCCGCCGCCTCGCCGGACAGGGCCACGGTCGAGTGCCGTCGTATCTCGCCGAAGAGGAGATACAGCGAGGTGTCCATGTCGCCGACGCCGATCGGCGAGTCGCGGGCCACGACGACGGCTTTGCGGTGCTCGGGGTCGAGCAGGGCGAGCGGGTCGAGGACGACCGTGCTGTGGTCGGTGCCGATGAAGGCACCGGCTTCCGTGGCGTACGGGGTGTCGTGGCCGGTGCGCAGCACGTCCCCGGTGAACCGCGCCGCCTGGTCGCTGTAGTCGACGGCGTACGAGCGGATGCGGGCGTCCTGGCCCTCGCGCAGCCGGAGTTCGTCGGCGAGCAGGGCGGTCAGGACCGTGGAGTCGAGGCCGCCGGAGAGCAGGCTGCACAGCGGGACGTCGGCCTCCAGTTGGCTGCGGGCGGCCGTTCCGACCAGCTCGCCGATCCGCTCGACGGTCGTGTCCCGGTCGTCGTCGTGGGTGCCGGCCTCCAACTGCCAGTAGCGGCGCTCGCGGACGCCGTCCCGGTCCAGGACGAGCAGCCCGCCGGGCTCGACCTCGCGTACGCCGGACCACACGGTCGGCCCGGTGTTGAAGAGCAGCCCGTACGCCTCCCGAAGGCCGTCGGCGTCCACGCGGGGCCGTATCTCCGGGTGCGCGAACAGCGCCTTGGGCTCGGACGCGAAGGCGAGACCGCCGTCGACCGCCGCCCAGTACAAGGGCTTTACGCCGAGCCGGTCGCGGACCAGCAGCAGACGCTGCTCGCGTTCGTCCCAGACGGCGAAGGCGAACATGCCGTCCAGATGCTCGGCCACCGCCTCGCCCCACTCGGCGTAGGCGCGCAGGACCACCTCGGTGTCGCTGCGGGTGCGGAACTCGTGCCCCAACCCCCGCAGCCGCGACCTGAGTTCGTGGTGGTTGTAGACCTCGCCGCTGTAGCTGAGCACCACGTCGGACCGGTCGTCGGTCATCGGCTGCGCTCCGCCCACGAGGTCGATCACGGACAGGCGGCGGTGGCCGATCGCGGCACGCTCGCCGAGCCACACGCCTCCGGCGTCGGGGCCGCGCGGGGTGAGGGTGGCGGTCATGGCCTCGATGACCGGGGCCCGGGTGCGGGCGTCGCGATGGAAGGACACCCAGCCGGTGATTCCGCACATGAGGATGGCTCCTGGATCAGTGGTGAGCGGCGGGCGCCGCATCGGTCGACTGCTGAGGCGTGTCGGGCTTTCCTGGCACGGATGTGGACCTCGTACCGGACAGGACGAGCAGGGGTACGGCGAGACAGGCGGCGACGGCGGCCAGCGCGAGGCCCGCCCGTGCGCCGCCGGCCAGTGCCCAGGCGGTGGTGGCCAGAGCCGGGCCGAGGGTGAAGCCCAGGCTGCGGGCGAGCTGCACGGCCGAGCCGACGGTCGCCGTCCGGTCGGGTGGGGCGGCGCCCATGACCAGGGCCTGGGTCGGACCGCCGTTCAGGCCCATGCCGATGCCTGCCAGTGCCAGCCGCCAGGCCACGTCCCGCGCCGACCAGCCCTCGTCCAGCGGGACGAGCAGGAGCAGGCCGACTGCGGTGAGCGCGGCGCCGGCGACCGCGACCGGCCGGGCACCCCACCGGTCGGCGAGGCGTCCGCCGACCGGGCCCGCGAGACCCATGCCGAGCGGGAAGGCGAGCACGGTCAGGCCGGTGGTCGTGGCGCTCAGCCCGTCATCGCGCTGGAGATGCAGGGCGACGACGTAGTGCATGGCGGCGAAGCCGGCCGCGAGGGTCAGCACCGCCCCGTGGGCCGGGAACAGTCCCGTCGTCCGCAGTACGCCGGTCACCGGACGCCCGCCGGGCCCGCGCAGCCACCGCCACAGCGGCGGTACGGCGGCCAAGGCGAGGAGCAGCCACGCCGGGTCGTCCGCCGCCAGGGTCAACGCCAGGAGCAGGGCCGCCACGCCCGCGGCCACGAGCAGCGCGTCGGCCGCCGACCGGCGATCCGGCGCGCGCAGGCGGCCGTCCCTCGGCATGGCCCGCCAGGCGACCACCAGGGCGAGCACGCAGAACGGGATCTTGACCAGGAAGACGGACCGCCAGCCCAGATGGTCGAGCAGCAGTCCGCCCACCGCCGGTCCGGTCACCGCGCCCAGCGGCCCCAGCGTCGCGGGCACGCTCATCGCCCGCGCCCGCGACTCCGGCCGTACGGAACGGATCGCGAGCACCGGCATCAGCACGAACAGCACCGCGCCGAACGCGCCCTGCGCGAGTCGGGCCGCGATCAGCCAGGCCGCCCAAGGGGCGACGGCGGCAAGGGCACTGCACAGACCGAAGCCCGCGGTAGCCGTCAGCACCGCCGCGCACGGGCCCACCCCGTCCAGCCACCGGCCGACCGGCAACAACAGGGCCACCACGGGGAGTTGATAGCCCAGCACCGCCCACTGCGCGGTCGCGGCGGAGACGTGCAGCCCGTCGGCGATGTCGGCCAGGGCCACGTTGACGATGTTCATGTCGAGCATCGCGATGAACGACAGCACGCCCGCCACCGCCACCAGCAGCCAGCGGTCCTCGCCTGCCGAGCCGACGGAGATCTCACCGGACTGCCGTTCCGAACCGGGACTTCGGCGCGTCACCTTTTCGCCCCTTCCCTTCACGGGTGGGCTGCCGGACAGCAGCCTCGTCCCACAAGTCGGCGGAAAACCGGGGTGAGTTCCCGGGCGGCGGCCGGCAAAAAGGTGAGCGAAATCCGAGTCCGCGAAGGGAACTCCGGGGCGCCCTCAACCGACTTCTGAACCGACGGTCCCTGCCTCGACAACCGCCGGCGCCTGATGGTCGAAGGCGATCAGCGGGTCCCCGGTGAGCGGATGGTCGATCACTGCCGCCCGCACCCCGAAGACCTCCGCCAGCAGGCCCGGGGTGAGCACCTCGCGCGGCGGTCCGGAGGCCACCACGGCTCCCTGGTGCAGCACGTGCAGCCGGTCGCAGACCGACGCGGCGGCGTTGAGGTCGTGCAGCGACACCAAAGTCGTACGGCGTCGGACGCGCAGCAGGGCGAGCAGCTCGACCTGGTGGCGGATGTCGAGGTGGTTGGTCGGCTCGTCCAGGACCAGGACGTCCGGGCTCTGCGCGAACGCCCGTGCCAGCAGCACGCGTTGGCGTTCTCCGCCGGACAGGGCGGTGAAGCGGCGACCGGCGTGGCCGCCCATGCCGACGTCGGCGAGGGCGCGGGCGACGACGTCCCGGTCGGTGGCGTCCTCGCCCGCGAAGGCCCGCTTGTACGGGGTGCGTCCCATGGCGACGACCTCGCGCACGGTCAACTCGAAGTCGGTCCCCCGCTCCTGCGGCAGAGCGGCCACGTGCCGGGCCGACCGCACCGGGCTCATCTCCCGCAGGTCGGTGCCGGCCAGCAGCACCCGCCCGGCGGTGGGCCGTAGATGCCGGTAGACGGTGCGCAGGAGCGTGGACTTGCCGCTGCCGTTCGGGCCGACCAGGCCGGTGATCTCGCCCTCGGCCGCCACGAGGTGGGCGCCCGTCACGACCGTACGCCCGGCGTACGCGACGTGCAGGTTCTCGATGTCGATCCTCAACTGTCGTTCCCCAGACGCCGATCGAGCAGATAGAGCAGAGCCGGAGCCCCGAGCAGCGAGGTCACCACGCCGACCGGCAGCTCCTGTGTGTCCATCGCGGTACGGCAGACGATGTCGACGACCACCAGCAGTACGGCGCCGAAGAGCGCGGAGAGGGGCAGCAGCCGGCGGTGGTCGCCGCCGACGACCAGGCGGCACACGTGCGGCACCATCAGGGCGACGAACGCGATCGCGCCGGAGACCGCCACCAGGACGCCGGTCAACACGCTGGTGACGGTGAACAGTTCGCGCCGCAGTCGGGTGACGTCGACACCGAGCCCGGCCGCGGTCTCGTCCCCCATGAGGAGGGCGTTCAGTCCGCGGGCGCGGGCCTGGAGACACAGCCAGGCGGCCGGCACGGCGACGGCGGGCACGGCGAGCAGGGGCCAACTCGCCCCGCTCAGACTGCCCATGAGCCAGAACAGCACACTGTGGGTCTGCTGCTCGTCCCCTGCCTGAAGGACGAGGTAGCTGGTGAAGCCGGACAGGAACTGGCCGATCGCGACCCCCGCCAACACCAGTCTCAGCGGGGCGAATCCGCCTCCTCGACGGGCGATCGCCCAGACCAGCGCGAAGGTGACCAGGGCGCCGACGAAGGCCGCGCCGGACAGCCCGAGCCCGAGCGCACCCCCTGCCCCGAGGCCCAGCACGATCGCGGCGACCGCGCCCAGCGAGGCACCGTTGGAGATGCCCAGCAGATACGGATCGGCGAGCGGGTTGCGCACCAGCGCCTGCACGGCCGTACCGACGAGACCGAGCCCGGCGCCGACCAGGGCCGCCAACAGGGCGCGCGGGAGCCGGAGTTGCCACACGATCAGGTCGTTCGTGCCCGGGCGCGGCGCCTCGCCGGACAGTCGCCGCCACACCACGCTCCACACCTCGGCGGGCGGGATGGCCGTCGAGCCCCGGGCGACCGCGGCCGTCAGCGCCGCGAGGAGCGCCACGGAAAGGAGGGCGGCCAGCGGGCCGGCGGGCACACCGCGTGCCTCCGTGGACTCGTGCCCGGCGGCGCTCTCGCGCCGTACCAGCAAGGAGGCCACCGTCAGCCGACCTTGCCCGGGTAGAGGGTCTTGGCGATCTCCTCGACGGTGTCGGCGTTCTCGACGCCCGCGATGGTGGTCCGCTCGGAGCCGATGCGCAGGAAGTGGCCTTCCTTGACGGCCGTCAGGCCCTTGGTCGCGGAGTTGTCCTTCAGCCACTTCTCCGCCTCGTCGAACGCCTTCTCGTTCGCCGCGTCACTCCCCCGGTTGCGGACCGCGAGCTGGATCCAGTCCGGGTTCTTGGCGATCACGTCCTCCCAGCCGACCTGCTTGTAGTCGGCGTCGCAGTCGGCGAAGGCGTTGCGGGCGCCGGCGAGGGTGATCACCGCGTTGGCGACCTGGCGATTGCAGACGACGGTGGGCTGCTTGGTGCCGGAGTCGTAGTCGAAGAAGAAGTACGTCGGGCGGTCACTCTCGGCCGTACTCCCCACCGCCTTCTGGACCGCGGCCACCTTCGTCCTCATCCCGGTGACGAGTTCCTTGGCCTTCGCGCCGGTGCCGGTGACCGCGCCGAGGGAGGTGATGTCGGCCTCGACCTCGGACAGATCGGTCACCGCGCTCTTGCTCTGCGCCGCGCAGGCCGTCGACTTGAGGTAGATGTGGCTGATCCCGGCCGCCTTGAACTCCTCGGCGGTCGGGGCGTCTCCCATGCCGTTGCCCATGCCGCCCATCGACGCGAACGTGTCGATGTACAGGTCGGCGCCGGAGCCGAGCAGCTTCTCCTTCGGGATCACGCTCTGGCTGAGCACCTTCACCTTTTGCGCCTGCGCGTCGAGCGTGCCGGTCAACGTGCCTTTGCCGGGCGGGAATCCGGTGCCGATCACCTTGTCGCCGGCGCCGAGGCGGAGCAGCAGTTCCAGACTGGAGGCGTTGCTGGTGACGATCTTCTCGGGGGCGGCGGAGAAGGTGGTCCTGGCGCCCGCGCAGTCGGTGACGGACACCGGGTAGCCGCCCGGGGCGGCCTTCCCGGCGCTCACGTCGGCCGTCTCCTTGTCTCCGTCGCCGCAGCCCGCCGCCAGCAGACCGCCGAGCACGACGGCCGCCGTTCCGCCCCACACACGAGAACGCATCGAAAGTCTCCAGGTTCCACTCGGTACGCGGATGACCTTCCGTCACCCGGTCCAGTAGTCGGGATGAAGACGCCGTGAGTTCCCGCCCATGCCGACAGGGGGTGTCGGTGCCGAGTTCGCGTCTCGCCACCGACACCCCCTGTCGCGCTCAGACTGCCGCCGCTACGGGCTCGTCGGCCTCGGCGAGCAGATCCGTCAGGGTCGCCCGGGCCCGCGCCACGCGGGAACGGACCGTACCGATCGGGCAGTCGCTCGCCTCGGCCGCCTCCGCGTACGGCAGACCCAGCATCTGGGTGAGGACGAAGGCCTCGCGGCGCTCGTCCGGCAGCGCGGCGAGCAGGTCGAGGAGCGCGACACCGTCGTCGAAACCGGGCAGGTCCAGCGGCTGGGCCAGCTCGATGGCCAACTGCCAGTCCGGTACGTCGGACAGGCGGGGTCGGGCGGCGGCGTACCGGTAGCTGTCGATGACGGCCCGGCGGGCGATCGACAGCAGCCAGGAGCGTGCCGACGAACGGCCCTCGAAGCGGTGCAGGCTGCCGAGCGCGCGCAGGAACGTGTCCTGTGCCAGGTCGTCGACGGCCTGCGGATCGCCGCAGAGATGAGCGACGTACCGCTGGACGTCGCGTTGCAGGGCCCTGACGAAGTGCTCGACCGCGTCCGCGTCACCGTGGCGGGCGGCGAGCGCCCACGCGGTTATCGACTCGTCGAGAGCTGCCGATTTCTTCTCGCCTTTGCCGCGCGCGGCGGGCAGGGCAGGAGTGATCACCTGGAGTCCTTCTCAGTCATCCGTGATCCGGACCGAAGTGTGCGGGATCCCGCACGGTCCGGTGAGTGGGAAAAGACGGCCCTACGGCGCCTGCGCGGGCGTACGGCCGTGGCCCGGGGCACGCCTCGCGGGCGGCCTCGGGATACCGGCTGTCGTCAGACGACAGCGGTCCGGGCCGGCGGCCCCCGAGAGGTGATCGCGTGGACCAGAAGGAGAAGCCGTGGCGCCCGGTCCGAGCGGAAGCGGCGCACCCGGATGCGCGGGCGGTCCGTGGGCGCGGGCAGGGCGAGCAACAGCCGCAGCGGAGCGGCCAGTCGGCCGGCGACGGCCCGCAGGATACGGAACGCGGCCCGCTCGCCGTGGGCCAGCCAGAGCCCGCACAGCAGCGCGGCGAGCAGGTGGGCGACGAGCATGCCGGTCGACGACATGCCGCCGGCCGACGCGTCCCCCATGTGCATGGCGTCCATGTGCGCGGGGTCCAGGTGGCTCGTGCCCAGGTGCCCCATGTCCATGGAGTCCATCGAGCCCATGTCCATGGTCGTGGCCGCCGGTTCACCGGCTGCCGACTGGGCGAGCGAGAACGCCGAGTGCAGCACCGTCTGGGCGGCGACCACGACCGTCACGATCAACGGGAGCCCGCGCTCACGGCCCGCCAGGCACCAGCCCGCGACACCGGTCACGGCGAGCCCGGCGACCAGTGCCCACGCGGGCACGTAGGCGCCGGACATCATCACGTGGCCCAGGGCAGCGAGCACCACGCAGACGGCCGCGAACACCGCGGCCCGTATCGCGCGAGAACACCACCCTGGCCTCATGGCGCCTCATCCTTGCATCAGGGCGTCGACCGTCACGTGTTGGTACGCAAAGCCACAGCCCGCCACACTCAATCCACAGCATGTGACCCAGACCACGGCAACACGCGGGAACTCAAAGGGAATTGGGTCCGACCCCTACGAGGGAGGGCCTTCAACTCCTGGGCGAGACAGCCTTCGCCCACACCATGGGCATTGGGCCCACGGCATGGGCGTTGTTCGCGATCGCTAAGAGACTGTCACTGCTCGGAGGGCCGGACCACCACCGCGAGCGTCCTGACCGCTCCGCTGCGCTCGAAGTGCAGCGTGAACGGTACGAGGTCACCGGCCTGCCAGCCCGAACCGGCCCGCAGGGTCACGTCCAAGTCCCGCGGCGACATGGCGAGTTCGCGGCCCGCCCGGACGACCACCGACGCCACGTCGGCCCGGTAGGCGGTCGCGCCGTCGGCCATGCGATGGCGGCTGAGGGTGATCTCCCCGCCCGTGGCGGAGGACGTCACGCCGACGAGGCGGTCGTCCGCACCACCGAGGTTGGAGACGTCGAAGAACGCGGCGGTGTCCGTGTTGGCGCCGTACGGCAGGTAGACCCGACTGTTCGAGACGGCGATCCGGGCCGGGCTGCCCGCCTGCCCGGCACCGACCCAGGCCGTCAGCCCGCCCAGGGCGACGCCGCACACGGCCAGGGGCGCCACCGCGGCGAACAGGGTGTCGGCGAGTCGGCGGCGCGTCGGGCGCCAGGGGTGCTCTCCGTTCATCGGGTACGCCTCCCGGCGGCCGTCGTCGGCTGCCAACCGCGCAGCCGCAGGCTGTTGGCGACGACCAGCACCGAGCTGACCGACATGGCCGCGGCGGCGAGCATGGGGTTGAGCAGCCCGACCATGGCGAGCGGCACGGTCACGACGTTGTAGCCGAAGGCCCACACGAGATTGGCGCGGATGGTGCGCAGGGTGCGTCGGGCCAGTCGTACGGCGTCCGCGAGGGCTTCGATGTCGCCGCGTACGAGCGTCACGTCGGCGGCGCCGATGGCCACGTCGGTACCGGTGCCCATGGCGATGCCGAGGTCGGCGAGGGCGAGTGCCGCGGCGTCGTTCACGCCGTCGCCGATGACAGCGACCTGGTGACTCTGCTCCTGCAACTCCCTTACGAGGTACGCCTTGTCCTCGGGCGAGCAGCGGGCATGCACCTCGTCGATCCCCAGCGCCGATGCCACGGCCCGGGCAGGCGCCTCCCGGTCGCCGGTCGCCAGCACCGGCCGGACTCCGAGTCGCCGCAACCGGTCCACGGCACGGTAGCTGCCGGGGCGTACGACGTCACCGATCTCGATCAGCGCCTCGGTCACACCGTCCACGCGTACCAAAACCGGAGTGTGCGCGGCGGCCTCCGCCGCGGCCAGGGCGGCCGTGAGGGCGTCGGGCAACTCGCCGTCCAGGGCGAGGACTTCGACCAGCCGCCCCTCGACGCGGCCGCGCACCCCCTTCCCCGGCAGGGCGTCGAACTCGCTCACGTCCGGCAACGCCCGTTCGGGCAGGGCGCGTTGGGCGTACGCGGTGATCGCCCGGCCCAGCGGATGCTCCGAGCCGTGTTCGACCGCGCCGGCCAGCCGCAGCACCGCGTCCTTCCCGAGCCCGTCGGGTACGGCCGCGACCCGGGCGACGGTCGTGTGCCCGGAGGTGAGGGTGCCGGTCTTGTCGAGGACGACGGTGTCGAGATGCCGGAGTCCCTCCAGGGCCTGCGGACCGCCGACGAGGACGCCCAGTTGGGCGCCGCGACCGGTCGCGGCCATCAACGCGGTCGGGGTGGCCAGGCCCAGCGCACACGGACAGGCCACGACGAGCACGGCCACGCACGCGGTGAGGGCGGCCTGCGGATCGGCCCCGGCGCCGAGCCAGAAACCGAGCGTGGTGACGGCGAGGGCCATGACGACGGGTACGAAGACTCCGGCGACCGAGTCGGCCAGCCGCTGCACCTTCGCCTTCCCTGCCTGCGCCTCGGTCACCAACCGTGTGATCCGGGCGAGTTGGGTGTCCACGCCGACAGCGGTGGCCCGGACGAGGAGCAGCCCACCGGAGTTGACGGCACCGCCGACGACGGACGATCCAGGACCGACCTCGACCGGCTCGCTCTCGCCGGTGACAAGGGCCAGATCCACGGCCGAACTGCCCTCCGTCACCTGCCCGTCGGTGGCGATCCGCTCACCGGGCCGCACGACGAAGACCTGCCCGAGACCCAACTCCTCGATGGGGACGAGCCGTTCGGCACCGTCCTCAAGCACCGAGACTTCCTTGGCCGCGAGGTGGGCGAGCGACCGCAGTGCCGCCCCGGTGCCGCGCCGAGCCCGTGCCTCAAGGAAACGGCCGGCGAGCACGAACAGCGGTACACCGACGGCCGCTTCGAGATAGATGTGGGCCACGCCGTCGGAGGCGGCGGGCACCAGCGTGAACGGCATCCGCATCCCGGGATCGCCCGCACCCCCGAGGAAGAGCGCGTACGCGGACCAGCAGAAGGACGCCGCCACGCCGAGGGACACCAGCGTGTCCATGGTGGCCGCCGAGTGCCGCAGCCCCCGCGCGGCACGCACGTGGAAGGGCCACGCGCCCCACACGGCGACCGGCGCGGTCAGCGCGAAGCACAGCCACTGCCAGTTGCGGAACTGGAGGTCGGGCACCATCGACAGGACGAGGACGGGCACCGCGAGCAGCGCCGTGACGAGGAGACGGTCACGCTCCTGCCGCGCCTGCTCGAACTCCTCGTCCCCGTCGGCGCGTTGCTCCTTGCGCTGCTCCTTCTTCGGCGGCGCGGGAAGGGCCGCCTCGTAGCCGGCCTTCTCGACCGCCGCGACCAGTTCCGCGGGGCTGATCTCGGTCGGATGGCTCACCCGGGCCCGTCCGGTCGCCAGATTGACGGTCGCCGTGACCCCGTCCAGCTTCCCGAGCTTCTTCTCGACGCGTTTCACGCAGGCGGCGCAGGTCATGCCGCCGACGCTCAGATCGGTCGTCACGAGGACGGCCGCCGGTTCGGCGCCCATCAGTTGCCTCCGCCGTGCATGTCCATGTCGTCCATGCCGCCGGTGCCGCTGCTTCCGTCACCGGTCCCGTCGGTACCACCAGTGCCGCCGGTGCCGCCCGTATCGCCGGTGCCGTGCATGCCGGGTGCGACGGGGCCGACGCCGGACCCGACGGCGTACGAGAGGGCGAATATCAGCGTCAGCAACAGAAGGAAGCCGCAGAGCGCGGGAGGGGGCACCCGCTTCCGGGGCACCGCACTCGCGCGGGAGGGGGGTTGTCGGGACTCGTCCATCACCGGTCTCCAGTTCACGTCGTGCGGCGGAGGTCGGACATCGTGAGTGCCGCACCACTTCAGGAGTCGGACAGGACAGGTCCCGAGTTCCCGCGCAGTCGTAGGTTCCGTGCTCAGGCGTCCCGTTCAGAAGGCGTGTGCCATCAGCTCCGCGAACAGCTCGTGCTCGTCGACATCGAGGCCCCGTGAGCGGAACCAGCCGCAGATGTTGGCGCAGTCGCGCTCGAGGAAGGTCATCCCGTTGAGGTTGCCGACCAGGTCGACGATCTGCGGCAGGTCGATGACGACCAGCCGCTCGCCCGCCGCCAGGATGTTGTACGCCGAGAGGTCACCGTGCACGACGCCGTTCTGCACCATCGTCGCGAGCGCGTCGGTGAGTTGCTCGAAGTACGACGCCAACAAATCGGGCGAGGGCCGGGTCTGGGCCAGGCGGGGCGCGGTCTGGACGGTGCCGTCCTCGTCGACGACGGTGATCCACTCCATCAGGATCTCGGTGCCGTCGATCTGGACCGGGTAGGGAACCGGCAGTCCGAGGTTCCAGAACCGCACCAGGGCGGCCCACTCGGACACCGCCCACTCGCCGGCCGCGACCTGCCGGCCGAAGGTGCTCTTGCGTTTGACGGCCCGCTCGTCGCGTGAGCGCTTCATCGAGCGGCCCTCGGTGTACGACGCGGCCCGGTGGAAGGACCGGTGTTCGGGAGAGCGGTACCGCTTGGCCGCCATCACCACGCCGGCGTCGGGGTCGAGCGGGTCGGCACGCTCGACGAGGTGGACGTCGGCCTCCTTGCCGGTCTTGAGGACACCGAGGTCGGTGTCGATCGCGCCCTGCGAGGTCACCACCCAGTCCGGGAGCGGCTCGGGGCCGCGGGAGAGGGGTTCGACGCTGAGCCAGGTCGACCAGCGCTGACCGTCGGCGAGGTCGTCGTCGTAGGCACGGAATTCGAAGACGAACCGTTCGTCGACGTCCGCCAGGTCGTCCGACGGAGGGACGTGACGGTGGGGGTCGGTGACGAAGTCGTCAGGAAACGCGGGGAGTTGAGGGTGCTGCGAGAGATCGTCGTGAGACATCGCTGGGGGTGCTCCATGAAGTGAGTGAGAGGCGGTCTGCGGGCAGGCCGAAAACAGTCGTGGTCACGGTCGTGCCTCCTCTCGTGGAGCACCGGGCAGCTCCCGATGTCCCGCCCATGGTGAGGGGCGGACACGGGGAGCGGCAACCGAATTAATCAGTCGCCCAACACCCTGCGCAGATAGGCGTTGGTGAAGCGTCGGTCGGGGTCGAGCCGGTCGCGCAGAGCCGTGAACTCGGCGAAGCGCGGGTAGGCGTTCGCGAGGTAGGCGGCGTCCCGGGTGTGGAGCTTGCCCCAGTGCGGGCGCCCCTCGTGGGCGACGAAGATGCGCTCCGCTTCCGCGAAGTACCGGTGATGGGGCGTGCCCCGGTAGACGTGGACGGCGATGTAGGCGCTGTCCCGGCCGGACGCCGTGGACAGGGCGATGTCGTCGGCGGGCGTGGTGCGGACCTCGACCGGGAAGCTGATGTGCAGGTCGGATCGCTCGATCATGGCCTTGAGTTCGCGGAGGGTGTCGAGGACGGCCGCGCGCGGGACGGCGTACTCCATCTCGATCATCCGGACGCGGCGCGGGCTGGTGAAGACCTTGTACGGGATGTCCGTGTAGGTCCTTGCGGAGAGGCCCTGGCTGGTGATCCGCGCGATCGCCGGGACGGCGGCGGGCACGGCCCGGCCCACGGAATTGAGTGCCTGGAAGACCCTGTTGGCGAGGAACTCGTCCTCGAACCAGGCCTGGAGGCGGCCCAGTGGAGCGTGCGGGCCGACGGTCCGGTTGTTGCGCAGGGTGACGCAGTTGTCCGTGTGCGGGAACCAGTAGAACTCGAAGTGGTCGTTGTGCGCGTGGAGTTCGTCGAAGGCCGCGGTGACCGCGTCGAACGTCATCGGTTCCTCGTGTGCGGCGAGGAGGAAGAGCGGCTCGACGGCGAAGGTGAGGGCGCTGACGACGCCGAGGGCGCCGAGTCCGACGCGCGCCGCGGCGAACACCTCCGGGTTCCGGGTCGCGGAGCACCTCAGCAGCGAACCGTCCGCCGTCACCAGCTCCAGGCCACGGATCTGCGCCGCGATCGCACCCGATGCGCGCCCTGTGCCGTGGGTGCCTGTGCTGGTGGCGCCGGCCACGGTCTGTTCCATGATGTCGCCCATGTTCGTGAGCGACAGGCCCTGTTGGGCCAGGACCGTGTTCATCGCCTTGAGCCGGGTGCCCGCCTCGACGGTGACGGTGCCGGCCTCGGGGTCGATCGCGCGGATGCCGCCGAGTCGGTCGGGGCGGATCAGTACGCCGTCGGTCGCGGCGGCGGTGGAGAAGGAGTGGCCGGTGCCCACCGCCTTCACGGGCAGGCCGTCCTCGGCTGCCCGGCGGACGACCGCGCGAAGCTCCTCCACCGAGGTGGGAGAGACGACTCGGACCGGGCGGGAGGTGACGTTCCCCGCCCAGTTCCGCCAGGTGTCCGGTTTGGGGTGCGGGCTCGGATTCGCCCTGTGCCAGGGCGCGTTGGAGGGGAGCGTGTCCACGGCCTTCCTTTCTTCGCGGCGTTGCTTGTGAGGTCGTTCTCGGGGTGCGGGGGCTATCTGACGGACCGAACGCGGTACACGAGCACGACCCCCACGGTCGCGGCGACGCCGACGCAGGAGAACAGGAGGGGATAGCCGCGGTCGGAGGTGATGATGAAGCTGGCGATCAGCGGGGCCAGCGCGGGCGGAACCACCGTCCCGATGTTCATGATCCCGAGGTCCTGGGCCCGACTCTCGGCGTCGGGCAGGACCTGCGTGATCAGTGCCTGGTCGACGGCCATGTACGCGCCGAAACCCGCGCCCATGACCGCCGAGGCCACCAGCGTGACGCCGAGGCTCGGAAAGCTCGCCAGCAGGAAACCCGAGGCCGCCTGGAGCAGCGCCGCCAGCGCGACGAAGATCCGTCGTCTGCCGAGGCGGTCGGACATCACTCCGGCGACGGAGCTGGCCAGGACACCGGCCACGAGGTAGAGGGCCGTACAGGCGAGCAGACTCCCGTCCGGATCGGGGACCTTCAGGTCGTCGGTCAGGAAGTAGAGGGTGTAGCAGACACCCAGCGAGTTCGCCAGGTTGACCAGGAGCCGTCCGCCGAACGCCCAGGCGAAGTCACGGTTCCTGAGCGAGCGGCCCACGGAGGCGAGCAGGATGCGCAGCCGCAGCACGGGCTCGGAGTCGTACGAGGTGTCACGGAAGCGCGCGAGGAAGGGCACGGTGGAAACGATCAGCAGGGCCGCGACGACGAGGTAGCCGTTCGCGGGGGACAGTGTGAACGCGGAGACGAGGGCGATACCGACCACCACGCCGAGGGCCTGGGGCCCGTAGATGGCGCTGGACACCACACCGCGCTGGTCGACGGGGACACGGTCGGCGATCATCGCGGTGAGCCCGGCGGTGGCCGCGCTGAGACCGAGCATGCTCGCCGACCACGCGAGGGTCACGCCCGTCACCGTCGTCTGCTCCCCGGTGATCGCCAGCCCGGCCGCGAAGAACAGGGCGCCGCCGCCGAGCCAGAGTCTTCTGCGTCCGAAGCGGCTCCGGGAGCGGTCGCACAACGCCCCGCACACCGGGAGGGCGACCAGGGAGACGAGCCCGGCGAGGGCGTTGACGACGGCGAAGCTGTGGACCTTCGACGCCGGGTCGATGACCTCCAACTGCTGGGGCAGCAGCAGTTGGAGAGGGACCAGACTCGCCATCCAGTACCCGAACCAGACCAGGCCGAACAAGGTGATCCAGCCACGGGAGACGGGCTCGGCCGGTATGTGCCCGGCGCCTGTCACAGTGGTGGCCGCCGGCACCGGGGCCGACGGGTGGAACTCGGTGGACACAAGGCCTCCCGGAAGCGGAAACGGGCCTGTTCAGGAATGGGGCACGGTCAGAGGAAGGCGTTTCCCTCGCCGCGGTAGGTCGCGACCTCGCCGACGACCTCCGCGCCGGACACCAGGTGGAGAGTGTTGACGCGCTCACACAGTTCGCCGGCCTTGGCGTGCCGGAACCACACGTGGTCACCGAGCCGCAGTCCGTGCGCGGCGGCGCCCAGGACCGGTGTCTGGACTTCACCGGCCCTTTCCCTGGGGCTGGTCCGCAGTCCGTGCGGCCAGGTCGGAACGGGTTGGCGGTCGAGGCCGGGGGGACCGGAGGCGATCCACCCGCCGCCGAGCACGGTGGCGATCCTGGGGTTCGGACGTCGTACCACCGACATGACGAAGAAGGCGGCGGGCCGGGGGCGGAAGCGCCGGTAGAAGTCGAAGAGCCCGGGCCCGTAGAGCCCCGATCCGGCTCCGATCTCGGTGATGACGTGTTCGGCGGCGGTCTGCTCGATGGAGCCCGTACCGCCGCCGTTGACGAACTCCAGCGGCGCCACGGCTTCTACGGCGGCGACGACCGCCGCCCGCCGGTCGGCCAGTTCACCGGCGGAGACGCGCTGCATGGCGCGGATCGCGGCCCGCCTCAGCAGCGACCCCGGCTGGTTGTCGCCCAAGCCGGCGATCTGGCCTTCGTAGGACATGAGCCCGGCGAGCCGGAACCCGGGCCGTTCCTGGATGGCGCGGGCGAGTGCGGCGGCCTGTCGGGGTGAGTGCACGGGCGAGCGGTACGGACCCAAGTGGACGCGGCCACCGGCCAGTTCGAGCGAGGCATCCAGGTCGATGCAGACGCGGATGTCGGGGCGGGAGTCGCCCACCACCGAGTCGACGAAGTCCAGTTGGCCTGTCGAGTCGATCATCAGGGTGACGCGGGAGGCCGCGCGCTCGTCCGAGGCGAGGCGTTTCAGCGCGGTGCGGTCCGTCGTCGGATAGCCGATCACCACGTCCTGGTGGTCCTCGGCCAGCAACAGGGCTTCGGGCAGGGTGAAGGCGAGGATTCCGCGATACCCCTCACTCCGGGCGGCCCGCCCGATCAGCTCACGGCTGCGGACCGACTTGCTCGCGAGGCGGACGGTGGCCTGCCCCGCCGCCCGGTGTGCCAGCTCCGCCGCGTTGGCGTCGAAGGCGTCCAGGTCGACCACGGCGAACGGTGGGTCCAAGTGTGCGGTCGCCCGGTTCAGTTGGACCATCCGGGCCGCGTTCGTGCCGGTGCCGGCGGACACGGCCCTTCTCAGGTCCGGCTGCTGCGTGTCGGGCCTGGTCACGTCCGGCCCGGTCATGTCCGGTTGCTGCGCGTCCGGCTTCTTCGCGTCCGGTCGGGACGTCATGTTCGTACTCAACTCCGCATCCTTTCCAGGAGGTTCGTCAGTTCTTGGCTGCCGGGATCCCCTGAGCGGAGCGCAGCCGCTCCCGCTGTCGTCGGCCCTTGGCCTCGACGAGGGGGAGGACGCGGCGCATCAGCCGGGGGAAGGCTCCTACGGCCCGCTGGAAGCGGCCGGCGAACGGCGGGAAGACCACTTCGACCGGCTTGGTGACGACGGCGTCGACGACGGCCTCGGCGATCCGCTCCGGGGCGTAGGACTTCTCCGCGAAGGCGATGGCGGACGTGGGGTCGGCCATCTCCCGGTCGAGCATGCCGGTCCGGGTGGACGGCGGGTGGACGATCGTGAAGTCCAGCGGTCCGTCGCGTTCCTCGATCGCGACGCTGTGGTGAAAGGCCCGGAGCGCGTGCTTCGTGCCGCCGTAGGTGGCGTACCCGGGCAGCGGCAGGAACGACGTCATGCTGCAGACGGTGACGATGTGACCGTGCCCCTGCGCGGTCATGTGCTCGACCGCCGTGCAGACCCCCGTGATGGTGCCGAGCAGGTTGATCTCGACGATGTCGCGGTGCTGCTGGGGGCGGAGATCGCGGGCGTGTCCGGTGTGGATGACGCCGGCGTTGTTGACCAGCACGTCGACGGCGCCGAACCGTGCCCGGGTCGCGTCGAACGCGCCGCTCCAGTCCGCGGGGCTGCGGATGTCCAGGGCGCGTGCGGCGGCCCGGTCGCCCAGGGTGCGGGCCCGGGTCCGGACAGCCTCCTCGTCGACATCGGTGAGCATCACGCGATGGCCGCGTGCGATCGCCAGCTCCGCGATGGCGGCTCCGATGCCGCCGGCCGCGCCGGTCACGAGAATGACCTGGGTCTTTTCGGGTGGTTGGGGCATGGCCACAGATTCTCCTGGTCAACTGTCCAAGTCAATTGTTCATGTTGAATTCTCCCGGATTGTTACCAGGGGAACCCTCAGTCCCGGGGACGCCGGGACTCACAGCCGCAGCAGCTCGATGCGCCCACCGTTGAGCCGGGCGGCGCGGACGGGATCGTCCGTCGGGACAGTGGCGGCGAAGAGCGTGCGTCCGTCGGATCCGGCCATCAGACAGCTCAGGGTGTGCCGGCTCGTGGCGACCCGGTCGAGGACGCGACCGCCTCGGGCGACTCGCACGCACTCACCGCGCAGGGCGTTCGCGACCCAGACGGACGTGCCGTCCGCGTCCCACGCGATGCCGTCCGGCGCGATCGGGGACGAGGACCGCTTCGATATGGCCGGGCGGTCCAGGAGCGCCGAGATCCTGCGGGTGACACGGCCGACCGCTCCCGGGTGGTTCACCAGACGCCACAGCAGCGGCGAGATCAGGGGCGCCCACGGCTCCGGGCGCGCCAGGGTGCCGTCGGGGTTCCTGGGGAGGGTGGTGAGCCGCATGGCCAGGGTCTCGGCCACGATCACGCTCTTGCCGTCGGGGGTCAGCAGGGTCCCGTTCGGGAAGAGCAGGGGTTCCGTCAGTCCGAGCAGGCTGCCGTCCGGCGCCAGGCAGGCGATCGGGGCTCGCGGGGGGCCGGGCGGCGCGTAGAGCATCGAGTTCGGGTGCTCGCGGGAGTGGGCGTGGTAGTCGAAGCCGAAGTTGCCGACGTAGGCGCGCCCTTCGGCATCGACGAGCATGTCGTTGACCGGACCGCCGACGATGTGGCGCAGATCGGCGTGTACGACGAGCTCACCCCCGGCCTCCAGGCGGTGGACGCGACCGCCGTCCATGGATACGACGAGCAGGCGGCCGTCGGGAAGCCAGCCGAGCCCGCCGGCCCGGCCCGGGACCTCGACCACCGTCTCCGGCTCCGCGGCGCCGTCCCATCGGTGCACCGTGCCGTGCGCGAGATCCGAGAACCACAGGGCTCCCTGATGCCAGCGCAGAGACTCGGGAACGCCCAGGCCGCTCAGTGCGATCGAGGTCTTCTTCTTCATCCAGCCACTCCTCCACGTCCACCTGCACGTCCACCCTCACATCAACTTGGACGCTTGTACAAGACGCTTGACTTGTACGGGCGACCGTCTCATTCTGGGCGAAGAGAAGTCAACGTTCCGGTGGGGAGTTTCCGTGGCTGAGAATCAAGCGCTCATGACAGGCGGTCCCCCGACGGGCGCCCTTATCGCGGTGGACAACCCCGCCACCGGAGCGGTCGTCGGCGAGGTGCCCGACATGTCCGCCGAAGAGGTGGCGCAGGCGGTGGAGCGCGCCCGAGGGGCGCAGCGGGGCTGGGCAGAGCTGGACACGCGGACCCGCGCCGAGTTCTTCGCGCGGGCCCGCCGCTGGCTGCTGGCCTACCGGCAGGAGATCGCCGACCTCATCGTCGAGGAGAACGGCAAGGCGGAGGAGGACGCGATCGTCGAGATCGTCTACTGCGCGAGTGCCTTCGCCTACTGGGCCAAGCAGGCCCGCGGCCTGCTCGCCAGGACGAGGATCCGCTCCCTCTCGCCGTTCGTCCTCGGTCGCAGCATGTACACGCGCCGGGTGCCGCGCGGGGTCGTCGGGGTCATCGGCCCGTGGAACAACCCGTTGCTCAACTCCTTCGGCGACGCCATACCGGCCCTCGCGGCGGGCAACGCGGTCGTCCTGAAACCCTCCGAACAGACGCCGCTGACCGCGCTGTTGATGGAGCGCATGGCCCGCGAGTGCGGCTGGCCCGAGGACGTCTTCCAGGTCGTCACCGGCGCGGGCGCCACCGGCAGCGCGCTGGTGGACACCGCGGACTTCGTGATGTTCACCGGCTCGACCAGGACCGGCCGCCTGGTCGCGGCCCGCGCGGGCGAGCGCCTCATCCCCTGTTCACTGGAGCTCGGCGGCAAGGACGCGCTGGTCGTCCTCGCCGACGCCTCCCTGGAGCGGGCCGTCAACGTCACGATCCAGGGGGCCCTGTCCAACGGGGGCCAGATGTGCACCTCGGTGGAACGGGTCTACGTCGAGGAGCCGGTGTACGACGCCTACATCGCCCTGCTGCGTGAACGGTTCCAGCAGGTCACCTCGGGCCGGCCGGCCGGGCTCGGCAGCGTCGACGTAGGAGCCGTCACCTTCCCTCCCCAACTGGCGGTCATCCAGGACCATGTCGACGACGCCGTACGCAAGGGCGCCCGCGTGCTCGTCGGAGGGCACGCTTCCGAAGGTTCGGGCCGGTTCTTCGCGCCCACGCTGCTCGTCGACGTCGACCACGACATGAAGTGCATGCGCGAGGAGACCTTCGGCCCGACGTTGCCGGTGATGAAGGTCGCCGACGCCGAGGAGGCCCTCCGGCTGGTCAACGACAGCACGTACGGGTTGCAGGCCTCGATCATCGGGTCGGACGTGAAGCGCGCCCGCCGCCTCGCCGAACGCTTCGAGGCCGGCTGCGTCACCATCAACGACGCGCAGACCAACTACATGGCCCTCGGCCTGCCGATGGGCGGCTGGAAGGAGTCGGGCCTCGGGGTCCGGCACGGGGCGGATGGCTTCCGCAAGTACACCCGGCTCCAGGCCATCAGCACGAACCGGTTCCCGCTGCGCAGAGACATGCACATGATCCCGTACGAGCCCTCGGCCTACCGGTTCGTCCTCCGCCTGGTGGACGCCATGTACGGCGCCGGGCTGCGGGGCCGGGCCAAGTAGCGGTGCACGCGCCGCAGTTCACACATCCGCACAGCACGAGAGGTTCGACGATGACCACGACACCCAAGACGCCCACGCACGCCTCCGTCACCGAGTTGCCCGAGGGCGTCTTCCTGCCGCTCCCCCAGCAGAACCTGACCTTCGAGCAGGAGCGCGAGGTGCGCAAGCAGGAACTCGCCGCCGCCTTCCGCCTGTTCGCCCGCTTCGGCTTCTCCGAGGGCGTGGCCGGACACATCACGGCCCGTGACCCCGAGAACCCGTCGGCCTTCTGGGTCAACCCCTTCGGCATGTCGTTCAGCCGAATCCGGGTGTCGGACCTGATCCTCGTCGACCACGACGGCACGCTCCTGGAAGGCAGGCGCCCGGTCAACAACGCCGCGTTCTGCATCCACTCCGAGGTGCACCGGGCCAGGCCGGACGTGGTCGCGGCGGCGCACACCCACTCGGTGCACGGCAAGGCCTTCTCCAGCCTCGGCGTCCCGCTGGCACCGATCACCCAGGACGCCTGCGCCTTCTACGACGACCACGGCATCTACTCGGACTACCGGGGCGTGGTGAACGACACCGAGGAGGGCCGGCGCGTCGGCGCGGCCCTGGGCGACGGCAAGGCCGTCGTCCTGCGGAACCACGGACTGCTCACGGTCGGGGCGTCGGTCGCCGAGGCGGCCTGGTACTTCATCACCATGGAGCGGTCCTGCCAGGCCCAACTCCTGGCCATGGCCGCCGGAGAGCCCCACCTCATCGACCCCGAGACGGCGCGGACGGTCCGCGACCAGATCTCCGGTGCGCTGCCGGGCTGGTTCCAGTTCCAACCGCTTTGGGATCAGATCACGGCCGAACAACCCGACCTGTTCGACTAGTTCCCGCAGTCCGCCGGGTCCGCCGGGTCCGCTAGGTCCGTTCGCGGGCCAGCGTCAGGAGGTGCTCGGTGGTCAGCCGCAGCACCTCGCGGCTGTGCTCGCTGTCGCGGTCGACCAGCCAGTTCAGGGTGACCCCGTCGAGCACCGAGCTGAGGTAGCGGGCCAGAACCGGGACCGGAACGGTCCATTCGATGCCGGCGGCCTCGGCGGCCTCCTCCAGGAGTTCCTGGTGGACCTCCCGGTAGTGCTGGTACTGGCGTCGGGCCAGGTCCTCCAACCCGGCCTGACGCAAGGCGTAGTGCGTCAGTTCATAGCTGACCTGGTGCTCGCCCGGACTCACCTCGACAGTGCCCCAGAAGGCGTTCAGGCTCTTGGTGATCCGCGCTTCGAGGTCTCCCTCCCCCTCGAACGTCTTCCGCGCGGCGACCACCGTGCTGTCCGTGAAGCGGGTGAGGACTTCCTGGAGCAGTTCCTCACGCGAGTTGAAGCAGTAGTGGAAGACGCCCAGCGGCATTTTCGCCTCATTGACGATCGCGCGCGTGGTCGCCTTCGCGACTCCGTCGCGGATCATCACCCGAAACCCCGCCGCGATCAGCTCTTCGCGCCGGTCCTTCGCTGCCATACGAGACATCTGGCTCGCTCTCTGCTTCGAGTACGGAAGGCGTGTGCCACCTGCGCCATCCATGCTATCGCAGCGTCTTGGACGGTCGACCAACATGTGACGGTGGGCGCGTGCCGGTGGGTGCGGCCAGGAGGCCGCCGACGAAGGTGTGCGTGGGGTTGAGGTCGCGGAGATCGTCGGCGGGGCACTGCGCGGGGTCGCGGTCCCAGACGGTGAGGTCGGCGAGGCGGCCGGGGGTGAGGGTGCCGCGCAGGTGTTCCTCGCCCAGCAGTCGGGCGGCGTTGGTCGTGTGCAGGGTGAGGGCCTCGTCGTAGGTGATGGCGTGTTCGGGGCCCTTGACGCCGATGACGGTCTGCCGCGTGGTCATGCCCCAGACGGAGCGCATGGCGCCGAACCGGCCGACAGGGAAGTCGGATCCGGCACTGACCTGGGCGCCCAGGTCGATCCAGCCACGGGCGGGGAAGAGACGGGCGACGCGTTCCGGTCCCCAGAAGCCCTCCTCCACCTCGGCGGTGTCGTGGAGCAGCGGCTGCTGGATGGTGACGGGGATGCCCAACTGGACTGTGCGGGCGCGTTGTTCGGGGCCGGCCAGGCCGCCGTGCTCCATGACCAGCGTGCCGGCGGGCAGGCCGGGGTTGCGGGCGAGGACGCGTTCGTAGACGTCCAGGAGGGTGCGGACCGCGCGGTCGCCGTAGGCGTGCGTGCCGACCCGCCAGCCGCGCCGGACCACCGTCTCGACCGCCTCGGCCAACGCGTCCGGCTCCCAGATCAGCATCCCGGAGAAGGAGTGGTCACACGCGTACGGCTCCTCGGTGGCCCCGGCCTCCAGGCCGCCGTCGAGCCCGAACTTCACGCCCCACACCGACAGCCAGGGGTCGGAGTTGTCGCGCCACTCCTCCATGACGTCGAGCAGGTCCTCCACCTGGGCGGCGCCGGTCATGCCGAGCGCCGAGATCAGGGCGCGCACCCGGATGCCGAGCGCTCCCGCCGCACGGGCGGCCAGGAGCACGGCGTAGTCCTCAGGGGCCACCGCGCAGTCGCGCACGGTCCCGATACCGGTAGCGGCGTAGCCACGACAGGCCAGGCGCAGTCCGTCGATGCGCTTGGCACGGTCCGGGGCCGGGACCAGGCGCTCCACCAGATGCAGGGCGTTGTCGATCAGCCGGCCGTCCGGCTTGCCGTCGCTGCCGCGGCCGATGGTGCCGCCCGGCGGTACGGGGGTGTCCTCGGTGATGCCGGCCAGCCGGAGCGCACGGCTGTTGACGACGTCGTTGTGGCCGCCGCGCTTGACGAGGACGGGGTGCCGGTCGGTGGCCCGGTCGAGTTCGGCCGCGGTGGGCATACGGCGCTCGGCCAGATTGAGCTCCTGCCAGTTGGTCGTGGTGCGGATCCATTCGCCTTCGGGGGTGACGGCGGCCCGCTGCCGGATCAGGTCGAGGAACTCGGCGATGTTCCTGGCCCGATGAACGGGGACGTCATGGGCACCGAGCACCGCGAAGATCAGGTGGGTGTGGGTGTCGTCGAAGGCGGGCAGCACGGTGGCACCCGGCAGGTCGTACACCTCGGTTCCCGCGCCCACGAGGTGGTCGAGGCCGCGGGGATCGGCGGACACGGCGGCGATACGGTCCCCACGCACGGCCAGTACCCGCTGCGGGTCCTGCCCGGGCACCAGCGTGTGCACCGCGCCGGCACGGACGATCAGATCGGCTCCACGGTCAGTCATCGTCTTCTCCCTGTATCGAGCTGTATCGAGGGTGGGATCCCGAGGCGTCGCTCGGTGACGAGACTGTTGTAGGAGCGGTGCGGGCATTCACTGCCAAGGCGAGGTCTCTTGTATAGGAAGCACGCCATTAGGACCGCTCATCATGCAGATCATGGGACACCGAGGTCTCCCATGGAGATCGGGTGCGCTTCATTGATCAGGTGTCTAATGGAAGTTGAAGGGTGGTCCGGGCAAGGACAGTGCCATGAGCGACGGTGCGCAAGATCCTCGACCGCCGGATGCGGACGATACGGACAGGACGGCCGTGTGGAAGGCGCCCCAGTGGGGTGCTCAGGCCCCGTCCCAGACGGTGTTCCCCGGTTACGGCAGGCTGATCGATCCCGAGCAGCGGGAAGCGGAGCTGACACGGTTCGTCGGCTGCATGACCGCGAGAGGGTGGACCGAGGTTCACCGCATGCCGGGTGCCGTTCTCCTCGCCCAGGTCCAGCGCGCTGACGGTGCAACGGCCGTCGGTGTGGGCGCGAGCGGTGTCGCGGCTGGTGCGGCGGTGGGCGGAGTCGGCCTGCTGGGTGTGCTGGGCGGTATCGGCATGATCGTCCTCGGGGTGCTTCTGACGGTCACGATCATCGGCGCCTTCATCGGCATTCCCATGATCGTGGCAGGGGCCGCCGTCTTCACCGGGGGCACCGCGACGGCGACCGCCGGCGGCGGGGTCGGTGCGGCCGGCATGGCGGTGGGGATCAGCGGCACGGCCTCCCACAACCGGACGCTACGCGTCCAGGCCTGGACCGATGAGACCGGACGCATCTTCACCAAGGGAGTTTGAACACCTGCGCGGGGTGCCACACGGCCGGGCCTGGAGGGCGTGCCCTCAGCCGGTGCTCCATTTCTGGTTGTCCTCGCCGGTGCACGTCCACAGTTGCAACTGCGTGCCGTTGCCGGTCCCCAGGTCGGTGACGTCGACGCACTTGCCGGCCTGGACGTTGACCAGATCGTGGGCGGCGTTGAGCCGGAACCGCTGGGCCCCGGTGCCGTTGCACCCGACGATCTTGATCCACGCGCCGTCCTGCCGTGAACCGCCGTCGACGTCCATGCACTTGCCCAGGGCGCGGACGGTTCCGTCCGACGCGAACCGCCACTTCTGCCGGGCGGCGCCCGTGCAGTTCCAGATCTGCAGCCGTGTGTGATCCGCCGAACTGCCTCCGGTCACGTCGATGCAGCGGCCGGAGGCGCGCCCCCGGATCAGTACGCCCTTGGCAGCGACATCGGCGTCGGAGTCGGAGTCGGTGGCCGACGAGGAACTCCCGGACGCCTCCTCGCCGTTCTTGGTATCGGCATTCTTCGCGTCGCCGTTCTTGGTGACCTTGGAATCACCGCTCTTCGCGCCGGATGCCGGTGAACCGGCGTCCCGGGTCGGCCGCCCGCCGGGCTTCCCGGTGGTGTCGGCCTCCAGCGCGGAGGAGTCACCCGACGGCGAGGCGGAGCCGAACGCATCGGACGCGCCCTGGTTCAGCCCTTCGTCCTGGACGGTGTCCGATCCGGTACCGGCCGCCGCCGCACGCCCCTTGCCGTCGTCGCCGCCCATGAGAATCAGGGAGCCCGCCAGCAGGACAACGGCAGTAGCGGCGACGGCGAGCAACACCTTTCGGCGCCGCGCGGGTTGAAGGGCGGACAGGCTCGGTACCGCGGTGACGTCGACGCGGTGGCCGACGCCTTCCCCGGCGTGAACATCGGCTCGGGCACCCAACGCCCCGGCGCCTGGGGCACGTTCGGTGAATGCCGCGAACTCGGCCGCTGCCGCGGACATGGGCGCCGGGGACACGGACCCGGGATCGCGTACGTCCCGTAACTCGGCGGCGGGCCCCAGCGCGGCGGCGGCCTCAGCGATCGCCGAGGGCCCCTTCGACCGGCGCGGCAGGGGCAGCGACGAGGCAACGGGCCGCTCGGGCCGGGCCGTTGGGCCCTCCGCCGTCGGATCGGCCTCCGCCGTCGGGTCCTCGGAGGAGGCCGTCATGTCGTCCTTCCGGTACGGGGGTGGTGAGTTGCCGCGCGATCGGTACGGCGTCGATGTGTCGAAGGCGTCATGGTCGTCCGTGATGCCCTGCGGTGGCCTGTGCTGATGCGCGGCGGCCTTGAACGGGCGCCGACGATCGTCGTCCCCCTGACCGAGGGCGTTCTGTCGTGCTCACGACTCTCTGACCAAGGGGCGACACGCGCTGTCCGCCCACTAACGAAAGCACTTCCGCAGGCCCCGCTGCTGCGCCAGCGGCAGCCACCGGTGCCGTGAACCCCCGCACGGACTACGGCGGCTCGGCCGGAAAATGTTCACCTCTTTATTCAAGTCTTGACTTAACACTGCGGACATTGCTTGGATCGCCGCAACGATGCTGTCGGAGTGGGGAGTTGTGAGCTGTGAGACGTTCATTCACGACCATGGCGGCCGTCGCGGCCACGACACTGTCCGTGCTGATCGGCACGGGCCCGGCCGCCCAGGCGGACCGCAACACCCACGCCCAGGCCGTGACCGGCACGTTCTCCGCCGGAGCGGCGCACGCCTGGCAGTCGCTGCCGGCCGTGCGGACGGGTAGCGCCGCATCGGGACCGGTGGACGCCACCGTCGTCGCCGACCCGAGCGACCTGCGGCAGAAGTACGAGGGCATCGGCTTCTCCCTGGACGAGACGAGCGTGTCCAACCTCTGGAAGCTGACGCCCGCCAAGCGCCGTGAGGCCATACGGCTGCTCGTCGACCCCGTGCACGGCGCCGGCCTCGACCGGTTCCGGCTGACGATCGGCAGCCCGGACCTCATCGAGCATCTGCCGTTCTGGTCGGAGGACGACCTGCCCGCGGGCGTCAAGGACGACTTCGGGCTGAAGCACTTCTCCATCCAGCGCGACGTCGACCTGCACATCATCGACACGATCAAGCTCATCCAGCACTACAACCCGCGCGCCACGTTCTTCGCGTCGGCCTGGAGCGCGCCGGCATGGATGAAGACGAACAACCAGTTCACCGGCGAGGTCGCGCTCAAGCCGGGCAGCACGACGGACTACTACCAGGTCGGCAAGTTGCGCGACGACTGCATCGACGTCTTCGCCCGCTACTACGTCAAGTACGTCCAGGCGTACGCCCGCCACGGCATCCGCGTCGACGCGCTGACCCTCCTCAACGAGCCCGGCATGGACGTCGTCTACCCGGCCATGGACATCAGCATCGCCCAGCAGCAGAAGCTCGCCCTCGCGATGAAGCGGGAGTTCAAGTCGGCCCGGCTGAACACGCAGTTGTACGTGCACGACTTCAACTTCTGGGACTGGCGCGACCCCAACAGCACCACGACCAAGAACTACCACCGCATCTTCGACGACGCCCCCGACGGCTCGGTCAAGGGCGAGCAGGTGCGCAAGGCCACCGACGCCATCGCCTTCCACCCGTACTGGGGCGACCCGACCGTCATGCGCGACGCCTACGAACAGACGGGCAAGCCGGTCGAGATGACGGAGACCAGCGACCTGTCGCCGTCGACCATCCTCGACTACTTCCGCCTCGACGCCGGTTCGTACATCCTGTGGGCCCAGGCGACCGACCAGGACGGCGGCACGCTGCACTGGACGCCCGCCCGCGACAACAACGTCGACTGGGACGAGGTCGCGGCGACCACCAAGTGGCCCGACCGGCTGGTGAAGGTCAACACGAACACCAAGGACTTCTCGGTCCGCGACGAGCTCTACTCCATGGGCCAGTTCGCGAAGTACCTGAAGCCCGGTGACGTACGCCTGGAGTCGAGCGCCGCGCAGAACGGCGTGAGCAACGTGATCTACCGCTCCGGCAAGAGCGGTTACGTGGCCGTCCTCGGCAACAGCTCCAGTGCCGACCGCACGGTCCGCGTCACCGTCGGCGGACGGAAGTTCGTGACGACCGTACCGGCGGGCTCCTTCGCCACGTACCGCTGGAAGGGGACGGCCAGGTAGCAGGACGCGGTCAGTCGTGCGGTCGCCCGCGATAAACGGGGCGACGTCGGCGATCATCCCCGGGATACTGGTCGCCCATGGATGAGGTCAATGTCGTCGTCGCCCATTCCGAGCGTGCGACCCTGCGGGTCGGTGACATGTTCCTGAAGGTGGACGCCGATCAGGCGCGCATCGACGCCGAGGTCGAGGCGCTGTCCCTCGCCCCGGTCCCGACCCCACAGGTCCTGTGGCGCAAACCGCACGTGCTCGCGCTCGCCGCACTCCCGGGGGTGGCGCTCGGGCGCCTGGGCGGGCCGTCGACCGGGTCGTCGGCGGCATGGGCCGCGGCGGGCGCCGCCATCCGGAAACTGCACGACGCGCCCCTGCCGCCCCGGCTCGGCGGGGCCGGCCGGAGCATCGACGCGCTGACGGCGGAACTCGACACCGAATGCGAGGCGCTCGTGTCCAACGGCGTCCTGCCCGCCGACCTGGTCACCCGCAACCGCCAGGTCGCCGAGGCCGCGCTCCGGCCATGGACTCCGGCGTTCACCCACGGCGACCTTCAGATCGCGCACGTCTTCGTCGACGGCGACGAGGTCACCGGCATCATCGACTGGTCCGAGGCGGGCCAGGGCGACGCCCTGTACGACCTCGCCACCTTCACCCTCGGACACGAGGACCACCTCGACGACCTCATCGCCGGCTACGGAACCGACGTCGACCTCGACGTGATCCGCGCATGGTGGTCATTGCGCAGCCTGCTGATCGCTCGCTGGCTGAGCGAGCACGGCTTCGACCCGTTCGCGCCGGGCTGCGAGGTCGACGTACTCAAATCCCGGATGTGAGGCCGCGCTCACGAGGATCACTTCGAGGGTGCGTGGGCCGTGTACTCCTTCGACGCGGTCGAGTTCGATGTCGCTGGTCGCCGACGGACCGGAGATCCATGTCAACGGGCGGGTCGGATCGAGGCGTTGGAGGGCCTGCGGCACGGAGGCGACGACCTGGTCGGGGACGCGGACGACGCAGATGTGGTGGTCGGGGATGAGGGTGATGCGGCGGCGGCCCTGGTCGGGGGAGCCGTCGAGGACGATGGTGCCGGTCTCGGCGATCGCGATGGCGCAGCCCGTGACGACGCTCTCGATCTCGTCGAGTTCGTGCGGGGTGCTGGCGGGGTGGTCGTGGACGCGGGTCGGATCGGCGGCCGACATCCACTCCGGCGGCAATCCCGGGGGTAGGAGTACGTGTTGGGAGCCGTGCTGGGCGAGCAGTCGCTTGATGAGGTGCGGCAGGTCATCAGCGTCGGTGCGGTGGACGATCGCCCGGTAGTCGGCGAGGTTCTCGGCCAGCAGATCCACCGTCTCCTCGACGGTCCGGTTGCCGTGCTCCCGCAGGTAGTCACGCGGAACCGCCCGCTCGTACGGAGTGTCGTCCCGCGGTACGTCGGCCAGCGCGCGCCGCACCCGGCCCAACACCCGTTCCCTGCTGCTCACTTGGCGCCGTCCTTTCCGCCGTTCGTACGCTGCCACCAGTCGCGGAACGGTTCGGGAGGCAGGGTCGGCAGATCCCGGCTGTCGCTCCAGGCCTTGCCGGGGCCGGGGAGGGTGCGGGGATGGAAGCGGCGGGTGCGGGAGGCGAGTCGTTGTCCGGTGCGTAGTGCGCCGGGGTGGGCGAAGGCCCAGCGGGCCGCCCGCATCGCCGCCCGCTCGGCGGCGTGCCCCTTGGCCGGCTTGAGCACCACCTTGTTGCCCTCGCGGACTACCTCCCCGCCCTCCACGATCCGTTCGCGCAGATGCACCAGTACCTCGGGGATGTCGATGGCCACCGGGCAGACCTCGTAGCAGGCCCCACACAGCGACGAGGCATACGGCAGGGAGGCGTCGATGTCGCTTGCCGTGCCCCGCAGTTGGGGGCTGAGGATGGCGCCGATGGGGCCCGGGTAGACGGAGCCGTAGGCGTGGCCGCCGGCCCGTTCGTAGACGGGGCAGACGTTGAGGCAGGCCGAGCAGCGGATGCAGCGCAGGGCCTGGCGGCCGACCTCGTCGGCCAGGGTGTCGGTGCGGCCGTTGCCGAGCAGGACCAGGTGGAAGGTCTGCGGCCCGTCCTCATCTGTCGTGCCGGTCCACATCGACGTGTAGGGGTTCATGCGCTCGGCCGTCGAGGAGCGGGGCAGGGTCTGCAGGAACACCTCCAGGTCCTGCCAGGTCGGCAGGATCTTCTCGATCCCCACGACCGAGATCAGCGTCTCCGGCAGGGTCAGGCACATCCGGCCGTTGCCCTCGGACTCCACGACGACGAGTGTCCCGGTCTCGGCGATCATGAAGTTGGCGCCGGACACACCGACCTTGGCCCGCAGGAACTTCTCTCGCAGATGCAGCCGCGCAGCCTCCGCAAGCTCAGCCGGCGTATCCGTGAGCCCATCGGGCGCCGGCCGCCCCCACTCGCTCATCTCGCGGGTGAAGATGTCGCGGATCTCGCCGCGGTTGCGGTGGATGGCGGGGACCAGGATGTGGGAGGGCCGGTCGTGGCCCAACTGCACGATCAGCTCGGCCAGATCGGTCTCATAGGCCCGGATTCCCTCGGCCTCGAGCGCTTCGTTGAGGCCGATCTCCTGGGTGGCCATCGACTTGACCTTGACGACCTCCGACTCCCCGGTCTCCTTGACCAGTTGGACCACGATCCGGTTCGCCTCATCGGCGTCGGCTGCCCAGTGGACGGTGCCGCCGGCCGCGGTGACGGCCTCCTCCACCTGCACCAGATAGCGGTCCAGGTGACGCAGGGTGTGGTCCTTGATCTGTTTGCCCGCCTCGCGCAGCGCCGCCCAGTCGGACACCTCCGCCACGGCCTTGGCCCGTTTGGCGCGGATGGTGTGGGTGGCGTGGCGCAGATTCCCGCGCAGGGTCTGGTTGTGCACCGCGTCGTGCGCGGCGACAGGGAAGGCCGGCATGCCTACGAATGTGCCGCTCATGCCGTCGGCTCCTCTTCCGTGCTCGCCAGGATCTCCGCGATGTGCACCGGCCGCATCCCCGCACCCAGCCGGGTCATGGTGCCGCCGATGTGCATCAGACAGGAGTTGTCGGCCGCGCACAGTACTTCCGCCCCGGTCGATGCGGCGTTGCGGACCTTGTCCGCTCCCATCGCCGCCGAGACATCCGCGTTCTTCAGCGCGAAGGTCCCGCCGAAGCCGCAGCACTCGTCGGCGCCCGGCAGCTCGACCAGCTCGAGACCCATTACGGACTGGAGGAGTCTGCGCGGACGGTCGCCCAGGCCCAGGCTGCGCAGCCCGTGGCAGGTCGGGTGATAGGTGACCGTGTGCGGGTAGTACGCGCCCACATCCGTCACCCCCAGCACGTCCACGAGGAACTCCGTCAGCTCGTACGTCTTCGGCACCACCGGCGCCAACGTCACCGCCAGACCATCCCCCCGCCCCTCGGCGCGTGCCCGCTCCCCCATCCGCGGGTACAGCTCGCGCACCATCGCCCCGCACGACCCGGACGGCGTCACGATCGCCTCGTAGTCCCCGAATACATCGGAGAAATGCCGGGCCAGCGGCTCCGCTTCATGCCGGTAGCCGGTGTTGTAGTGGGCCTGTCCCCAGCAGGTCTGGGTCATCGGGAAGTCGACCTCGACGCCCAGCCTGGTCAGCAGTTTCACCACGGCACGCCCGGTGTCGGGATAGAGCGTGTCGTTGACACAGGTCAGGAACAGGGCGACACGCATCGCGGCTCCCCGCCGTCGATCGGCACGGCGGTCACTCCTTGGTCGCGCCGGCGAGCATGCCGGACACCAGGGTGCGCTGTGAGACGAGGAAGAGCGCGAGCACGGGCAGGATCGCGAGGACGATGGCCAGGGCCAGTTCCGGGATGGTGATGTTCAGGCCGGCGCCGGCGACCGGGTTGAACGACGGTGTGGAGGTGAGCAGTTGGTTCAGGCCGACCTGGATCGGGAACTGGTCGCTGTTGGGCAGCACCAGGTAGGGCAGGAAGAAGTTGTTCCAGTTGCCGACGAAGCTGAAGAAGGCGACCAGTCCGACGACCGGCTTGGCCAGGGGCAGCGCGATGCGGGAGAACAGCTGCCATTCCGTGCAGCCGTCGATCCGTGCGGCGGCCAGGAGATCTCTGGGCAGGCTGCTGCCGAAGTAGATGTACACCAGGTACACGCCGAACGGGTAGAACGAGAAAGGCAGGATGACGGACCAGACCGTCCCGATCAGGTGGAAGCGGTTGAGCTCCAGGAAGACGGGGAGCACCAGGGTGGCCTGCGGCATGATCATGGTGACGAGGGTGATCACCAGGAGCGTCTTGCGGCCGCGGAACTTGGTCAGCGCCAGTGCGTAGCCCGCGGGGACGCTGACGAGCATGGTGAGGACGAGTGAACCGCCCGAGTAGATCGCGGAGTTGCGCAGCCAGGTGAGCATGGCGCCGTCCTGGAAGGCGAACAGGTGCTTCCAGGCCGCGCCGATCTGGTGGAACGAGCCGAAGGAGAGCGGGTTGTCCCGCACCACTTCGCCAGCGGTCTTGGAGGGTGCGAGGAGCAGCCAGATCACCGGCAGGACGAAGAACACCAGCAGCGCTGCCAGCAGAACGCCCACCACGAGGAGGGAGAGCGCGCGGCCGGGCCGGACGAGACGGCCGGCGGTCGGTGGGGCGGAAGTGGGTTGTGTCATTTTTCATCCAACGTGAACAGGTTCGAGCGGGCGATCAGGAGACCGGCCGCCAGCAGCCCTACGACGAGCAGGCAGACGGAGATTGCGGCGGCACCGTTGAAGTCGCCCTGTTGGAAGGCGTAGACGTAGGCCAACTGGTTGGGCGACCAGGTCGGGCTCACCCGGCCGAGGCTGGCGGTCTGGAGCAACTGCGGTTCGACGAAGAGCTGCGTGCCCGTCGCGAACGCCAGGATCGTCATGTAGACGATCCACTGGCGGATCATCGGGATCTGGATGTGCCAGGCGGTGCGCCAGGGGCCCGCGCCGTCCATGCGGGCTGCTTCCAGCACCTCGTCGGGGATGTTGTTCAGGGCGCCGTACATCACGACCATCCAGCCGCCCGCACCCGTCCAGAACGCGATCAGCATCAGGATGAGCGGCAGGTTCCCGGGTGAGAGGACAGCGGCGAAGGTGTGCAGGCCCATGCTCTCCAGCAGCCAGGACACCGGGCTGACGTCCGGGTCCAGCATGAACAGCCAGACGAGGACGCTCGCCACGCCGGCCAGCGCGCCCGGAAGGTAGTAGAAAAAGCGCAGGACGGCGGAGGTGCCGGAGCGGATCCGGCTGCGCAGCACCACGGCGACCAGGACGACCAGGACGACCAAGGTGACCAGCCACAGCGCGAGGTAGACGAGCATATGGCCGAAGGCCGGTCCGAAGCGGTAGTCCTGGATGACCTTGGTGAACTGGTTGAAGCCGGTGAACTGGCCCCGGTCGTTGGTGAGCGCCAGGTAGAAGGAGTAGGCGGTCGGGAAGACGCCGAAAGCGAGCAGCAGGAGCGTGTATCCGGCGACGAAGAGGTAGCCGGCCGTGCTGCGGCGCCCCCGCCGCGGCACATTGCCGCGGCGGAGGGCGGAGACGGCGACACGCTCGGTCTCCAGCAGGGTCACTTGGTGACCACCTTGTATCCCTGTGCCTTCGCCTCGTTGCCGATCTCCTGCTGCCATGCGGGCAACGTGTCGGTCAGGCTCTTGCCCGCGGTGAGGGCGGGCAGGACGATGCTGGACCAGGCGGTGGAGTCGGAGAAGCGGGTGTTGGACCAGTGGGTCCACACCGCGTCGGCGGCCTGCTGGAAGGCGTCACTGACGTCGTTGGCGAAGTAGCCGCTGTTGGCGGGGTTCTTCAGCCAGGCCTGTGCCGCCTTGGTGTAGGCGGGGTAGGTGGGTGCGGACGCCTGGTTGGCGTCGGAGGTGGTCAGCCACGTCACGAGGTCCGTGGACGCCTTGAGGTTGGCGCTGTGCGAGGAGACCATCCACACCGCGCCGCCCACGTTGCCGGTGGCGACGGTCGATTCACCCTCCCACTTCAGCGGAGGCGCGGCGGCGATCTGCTTGGCGGGGGTCTTGAAGGCGGCCTTGAAGAGGTACTGGCCGTACCAGGACGGGCCGTACGCCATCAGGACCTTGCTGCCGCTGTCCTTGGCGAAGCCCTGGCTGAAGAAGCCCTTGGTGGTGACGGCCTTGGCGTCGATCAGGCCGTCCAGGAGCTTCGCGGTGCGGGTGCAGTGGGGGTCCTGGAGGTCGGTGCGCAGGGTGTCCGGCTTCACCAGGTCGAAGGCCGGGCACTGCCCCGACCAGAAGTACGACTCATGGGAGTTGGTGTCACCGACCGAGCCGACGAGGTAGCCGGGGTGTTCCTTGGCCACCTTCTTGCCGAGGGCCTCGTACTCCTGCCAGGTGGTGGGGACCTGGTAACCCCACTTGTCCATCAGGGACTTGTTGTACCAGAGCACCACCTGGGCGATGTCGTTGCGCAGGCAGTAGGTGTGGCCGTTGAACTGACAGGGCGTCAGGGAGCCCTTGGCGAAGCCGTCGAGGGTGCTCTGCGGGACAAGCTTCTCGTCCAGCGGCGCGGCGAAGGGCTGGACGCCGGACTTGGTGGGCCTCGAGGCCCAGGTGACGTCGGTGGGTGAACCGAAGACGACGTCGGGCCAGCCGCTGCCGGTCCGGTCGAACAGCTGGACCTTGGACTGCAGGTAGGTCGAGCCGTCCGCTCCGCCGTCATAGGTGACGATCTTCAGCTTCTCGTCCGGGTGGGACTTCTGGTACGCCTGCACGGACGGCAGCCGGGTCGAGTCGGTCCACACCGTGATCTCGGAGCCGCTCTTCTGCTTGGCCGACTTGAACGCGGGCTGGGAAGCGGAGGACTGAGGACTGGTGTCGGCGCTCGCGCAGCCGGCCAGCATGGCCGCGGTGGCCAGGGAAAGAGCTGCGGCCGCGGTACGTACGACCGTGCGGCGCCGAGCGGCTCTCGGAGATCCGGAAGACCTCATCGTCGTGCCTTTCTGTTCATGCTTGATTACGGTTGTTCGACGAACGGCAGCAGTGCGTCGCCGTAGCCGAAGTCGAGGGGAAGGGAGATGCCCGGTCCTGACGGGGCGTGGACCAGGCCCTGGTCGTCCACATGGCGTTCGCGCACGACGCGCGTCGCGGTCACCAGGGACTCGTAGTAGGTGGTGTTGGAGATCGCCATGCACAGGTGGTGGTTGGGGATGTCCGAACCGTGCACCTCGGCCCGCAGCCGGTAGGCGTCGGCGAGGTGGGCGGTGCGCATGGCTCCGGTGATGCCGCCTCGCAGGGTGGTGCCGGCGCGGACTCCGAAGGTGGCGGCTCCGGCCCGGATGAAGTCCGCGGAGTTCATGTGCGCCCCGTCGGAGGTCTCGGCGACCAGCAGCGGGATGGCCACCGACTCGGCGAGTTTCTGGTACGCGCTGATGCTGAACTCGCGCATCGGCTCCTCGTACCAGAGGTAGTCCGCCTCGGAGAGCGCCCGGCCCACGCGTATCGCGTCGGGCAGGTCGAAGCCCGCCGAACCGTCGTACATCAGGGGCACGTCCGGGCCCACATGCTCTCGCAGGGCCAGGCACAGGGCCGCGTCCCGGCGGGCGTCGCCCCAGGCGTGCAGCTTGATGCCCCGGTAGCCGAGGGCGAGGCACTGGTCGGCCACGTCGAGGAACTCCTCGGTGGAGGAGAATGTCGAGGTGGAGGCGTACGCGGGAATGGACTCCCGGAAGCCGCCGAGCAGTCGCCAGACCGGTTCGCCGTAATAGCGGCCGGCCAGGTCCCACAGGGCGGTGTCGATCAACCCCAGTGTGGGGAGCGGGAGTTCGTGGATACGGTCCAGCTCCCATACTCGGTGCCACAGCCACTCCCGCTGGAGCGGGTCGGCGCCGAGCAGCTCTTCGCGGAACACCCGGTCGACCAGTTCGGTGAGGAAGGCGAAGGCTCCCGGGCGGGCGAACGCCGCCACCCCTTCGGCTCCTTCGTCGGTGCCGATGTGCAGGACCGCGCCGTCGCCGACCTCGGGGCTGCCGCTCAGGCCGTCCCGCCACCGGAAGGGTGGACTCGGCGCCGGAACGTCGATCCGGTGTACTGCGACATGGGTGATCTTCATCCTGGCTTTCGTCTCTGTGTGGGAGGAACTGGCCGGGCGCCGGCCGTGACATGGGTGGGCGGCGCCCGCCGTGCGTGCGGGCTCAGAAGCCGCCGTAGACCTGGAGTTCGTAGATGCTGCCTCCGTTGAAGTTGGAACCGGTGACGGTCAGCCGCAGATGGCGCGCGGTGACGGGGTGGTCGGCGAGGGCGTAGCTGGTTGCCGAGGTGGTGTTCGAGGACGTGTGATCGTCGAAGAGCGACCACGTCTCGCCGTCGGTGGAGTACTCCACGCGGTACTTGTAGCCGCTGGACTTCTCGAAGGTGGTCACGACGCCGGTGACGGTGGTGGTGTCGCCGAGGTCGACCTGAATCCAGGACGGGTCGGGCAGGCCGGAGCCCTGGGCCCAGCGCGTCGACGGATCACCGTCGACCGCCTTGGCGGGCTCGTACCCGTCCGTCTTCGAGGACGCGGTGGCCGGCCTGTCGAGAGCCAGGTCGTTGCTGTCGTCGGGGGTGGTCACGGTGGCTGCCGGGCTGGGCTGGGACTCGTTGAGGACGACATCACGGGCTACGACCGTGAAGGTGTACTGCGTGTGTGCGCTCAGGTCCGAGACCCGCAGGGTGGTGTCGCCGGTGACGGCGATGCGCTTGCCGTCCTGATAGACGACGTAGCTGGTCACCCCGATGTTGTCCGTGGCGGCCGGCCAGCTGAGGTCCAGGACGCTCGGCAGCAGTGGACTGACCTCAGGCCTCCCCGGTGACGAGGGGGCGGTGTGATCCGGGCTGGGGGTGGCCGCGCCGCCGTAGACCTGGAAGTCGTAGACGCTGCCGCCGTTGCCGCTGGAGCCGGTCACGGTCAGCCGTACGTAGCGGCCGGTGACAGGGGTGCCGGCGTCGTAGTTGGTCTGGGCCGTGGTGTTGGTGGCGGTGTGGTCGCTGAGGGTCTTCCAGTGGACCTCGTCCGGTGACACCTCGATGCGGTACTTGTATCCGCTCGCCTTCTCGAAGGTCGTGATCGCGGCGCTGACGTCGTAGGAGCCACCGAGGTCGACCTGGATCCAGGACGGGTCGGGCAGGCTGGGGCCCTGGGCCCAACGGGTCGACAGATCACCGTCGACCGCCTTGGCGGGCTCGTACCCGTCCGTCTTGGAGGACGCGGTGATCGGCTTGTCCAGGGCCAGGTCCTTGCCGTCCGGCATGGTGACCTTGATGGCCTTGCTCGGCGCGGATTCGTTGCCGGCCGCGTCACGCGCGGTGACCTTGAAGGTGTACGTCTTTCCCGCCGTCAGCCCCGGAACGCGTACGGCAGGGGTGGCGGAGGCGTTGACGAGCTTGCCGTCCTGGAACACCGAGTAGCCGGTGACCGCGGTGTTGTCGGTGCTGGCCGGCCAGTTGAGGTCGGCCACCGTCGGGAAGTCGGCCTTGCCGGTCGGGGTGCCGGGGGTACTGGGAGCCCGGTGGTCGGTCACCGCGGGGCCGGGGTCGAGATGGCGGTAGGGCGCTTCGAGACCGGCGTTGTTCACGATCGACGCGGGCAGCTGGTCGCAGGCGCCCACGGTGACGTTGTTGTTGATGATGTCGTTCGTGCTGAAACTCTGAGTGCTGTAGGCGGGGTTGGTGGTGAAGTTGCCGGTGGCTCGACCGTCCATGGCGTGGTTCATGAACATCCACTGGTAGGCGACGTCACAGAACGCGTTGCCGGTGGTGGTCCAGTGCCGACTGCCCTCGTCGTGGTAGACGGCGCCGTAGGCGAGCGAGGGGACCCCGTGGATGTAGTTGCCGGAGACCGTGCCGCCGGGGTTGTCGCTCAGGGTGTAAATCGCTCCGCCGTCGGCCTGCGACTTCATGATGTCGCTGATCTCGTTGTCGGCGACGACGTTGGCGCGGCTGGTGGTCGGCTTGTCGGAGATCGGGACGCCGAGGTTGCCGGGAAGGTAGTTGGTGTTGCCGCCCTGGTCGGTCAGTCCCCAGCCCCACCCGACGGAGATGCCGGAGTAGGGCAGGTCGTAGACCTTGTTGTGCGTGATCACCGTCGAGTCGGTGTACCCGGCGAGGATGCCGAGGGAGCCGTTGTACTGGTCGGCGACCTGGGTGACGACGTTGTTGTCGACCCGGGTGTCCTTGGTGATGTCCCTCGGGTCATCGGGGTGGGCGTCGCTCCAGTCGACCCCGCCGATCTGGACGCCGGTCCCGGCGATCTCGCGGAAGACGTTGCCGGTGATGTCGGTGTGCTGCGTACCGGTGTTGAGGTTGAGGCCCACCGCACCGAGGTGGGTGAAGGTGTTGCCCTCGAAACCGATGCCCTGGCCGTAGCTGACGTTGACCGCGCCGGGTGTCTTCTTCCAGTGCAGGCGGGTGGAGTCGAAGTCCGGGTTGTCCTTGCCCACCATCCGGAAACCGGCCTGACCCTCGATGAACCCGTCGGGCGAACTCGGCTCCAGCCAGGTCGAGTAGGAGAACGTCAGACCCTCGAAGGACACGTTCTTGACCGGCTGGCTACGGGTGCCGTTCAGGTCGACCAGATCCTGGAGCACAGGCACGGTCACGTCCGCGGTCTTCATGTCCTCGCCCTGCTCGGGCTGGTAGTAGACATAGCCCGCGCCCTTGTCCAGGTACCACTCCCCCGGACTGTCCAGCAGCTCCCGCGCGTTCTCCAGCCAGGTCGGATTCTGGATCTCCTGACCGCTCTGCAGATGCGCGTTGTGCCAGCACGGCTCCTGCATCGTCATCGCATTGCCGGAGATCGACGCCACCGGACAGCGCATCAGCTTCCAGCCCCAGGAACTCACCACTTCAAGATCCGAGGGACGCTTGTACGCGCTGATGGCGGAGTCGGTGAAGGTGTAACCGGTCGACGTCTTGCTGAAGCCGGCCGGGTTCTTCCCACCGCGGGCCCGCGTCCTCAACTCACCGTTCACATACAGCTGCCGGGTGTCCAGGCCCGTCAACTTCGCCTTGTAGACCTTCCCTTCGGCATCCGCCTTCGTCCAGCCCGTGACCTGCCTGCCACCACTGACCACCGGATGCGCACCGGGCGCGGCCTCATAGACGATCCGCTGCCCGTCCGAACCGGAATCCTTGGCGGACAGGGCGAACGTGCGACTGAGCTGGTACGTACCCGACTTGAGCCGGACATGGATGTCACCGCGCACCTTGGACTTGACGTCGCGCACGTAATCCCGCGCGTGCTCAAGGGTCTTGAAGGGGTGGCCTGATGTGCCCTTACCGGTGTCCTTGCCGTCAGGTGCGACATAGACGGTCAGGGCCGGTCCCTTCGATGCCTGGGCGGGCACCGCGCTCAAGGGGACGGAGGCCGCGGCCACGGACAGGGCGGCTATCAGGGTTCTTCGTAGCGGCAGGTAGCTACCGCTACGAGCAGACGGAAGAGACATGAGTATCCAATCGCCTGAGCTGGTGGCCCAGGGTGCCGGTCGTCCACGGCGGCCTGGACTGTCGGGCGGCGGCGTGCCGCCGGGGAAGCAGGTGTGAGGCCGGCACCGGGCCGGTGCAAGGCATGCACTGGGTGGGTGCGAGGCGGGTACTGGGTCGGTGCGCGGCAGGTACTAAGCCGCGAGGCAGGGACTAGGAGGCCGACGTGTGCGGTGGTGAAGAACCCGCGGGATTGTCGGCGCCCGGCGCCCCGGGGACCGGACGGTCACCGAGGTTGAACAGCCGGTCGCGGATCTTCCGCTCGAACTGGCTCTGAGTGGTGGCGATGTGTTTCAGCATCAGTTCCTCGGCGAGTGCGGCCTCCCCCGCGGCGACCGCCTCCGCAACGGCGAGGTGCTGGTGCCCGGCGACTTCCAGCGAGCCAGGCGCGTCGCCGTGGAAGAGCAGCACGTCGGACTGGCCGGCCAGCCGCCGCACACCCGCGACGCTCGAGCGAAGGAACACGTTGTGCGAGGCGGCACCGACCGCGTCGTGGAAGGCCGCGTCGGCCCGGGCGAAGGCGTGCACGTCGTTCCGTCTGGCAGCGTCCAACGAGGCCTCGGCGAAGTCCTTGATGGCACGCACCTCGATGGGTGTGGCCAGACCGGCGGCTCGGCGGGCCGTCTCCGACTCGATCACCGACCGGTAGTCCAGGAGCATCAGGACGTCTTCCATGCTCGTCGGCCGGAACTGTGACATCTGGTCGCCGACCAGTCCTCCGGTTCCCTCGGCGACGAAGATCCCCGCTCCCCGCCGCACGCTCAGCCGACCGATGGCCGCCAGGACCTTCACGGCCTCCCGGGTGACGTTGCGGGTGGCGCCCAGGATCTCGGCGAGGCCCTGCTCGGTGGGGAGCCGGTCACCAGGACGCAGGCCCTGTTCGGTGATGTACTCCAGCAGCTGCTCGGCCACCAGCTCGTACCCCGGCCGGTAGGGACGTGACGCATCATCGTCTCCCCCACCCGTGACGCGCGATGGATCAGCCACGATGGCTCCTTCTCGACGGTCAAATGAATCTGGTTCATCTGGTGGGCCACTATGACATCCGCGTTACGTGATGGATAGATGTTGACGTAGATCAGTTTCAAAATCCGACTTAACGGGCTAGAACCCATGGTCAGTCAAGGTTTGCCAGCTCCCTTGCATCAGACCAATCACATCCTTAGGGTCCTCCACGTTGGATGAAGCAGATTCTTCGAAGCTCAGAAGGCACCCTTGCGGGAGAGATCTCTATGAGACCGGCACGGCACGGCTCGGCTGGAGCCGATACACCCCTGGCATCCGGACAGCACCAGACATACGGGGAGGCCTGAGATGGGCGCGTTCGACGGGCTCCGCGCCCTGGTCACCGGCGGCGCCTCCGGCATCGGTCTGGCAACCGCCCAACTGCTCACCGCCCAGGGCGCACACGTCGCGATCCTCGACCTGACGCGGGCATCCCCCGACGGAATCGCCGTGTGCCTGCGGGCCGACATCGGTGACGACGCCTCCGTCACAGCTGCCGTGAGCAGCGCGGTCGACACCCTCGGCGGCCTCGACGTCCTGGTCAACAACGCCGGGATCGGCGCCCAGGGCGGCATCGCGGACAACCCCGACGACGAGTGGCACCGGGTCTGGGACATCAATGTCGTCGGACTGGTACGGGTCACCCGCAGCGCGCTGCCCGCGTTGCGATCCTCCGCTCACGCGGCGGTCGTCAACATCTCCTCCATCGCCGCGACGGCGGGCCTGCCCCATCGGGCGCTGTACTCGGCGACCAAGGGCGCGGTGCTGTCGCTGACCCGCGCCATGGCGGCCGATCTGCTGCCGGACGGCATCAGGGTCAACGCCGTCAGTCCCGGCACCGCCGACACCCCGTGGGTGGGCCGGCTCCTGGACCGGGCTCCGGACCCGGCCGCCGAATACGCCGCCCTGGCGGCCAGGCAACCGAACGGCCGGCTCGTCTCCGCGGCCGAAGTCGCCGCGGCCGTGGCCTACTTGGCCTCGCCCGCGGCCGGGTCCACCACCGGAACCAACCTGGCTGTGGACGGTGGCATGGACGGACTGCGCCTGCGAAAGGAGGGGTGACCCATGGAACGCCACGCCGCCGTCGTCCGGTTGCGCCCGGAGAAGGAAGCCGAGTACCGAGCACTGCATGCCGCGGCCTGGCCCGGCGTACTGGAAGCTCTCAAGCGCGCCAACATCGGCAACTACTCGATCTTCCTGCGCGACGGGCTGCTGTTCAGCTACCTCGAATACACCGGCGACGACTACGCCGCCGACACCGAGGCGATCGCCAACGACCCGATCTCACAACGGTGGTGGGCGCTGACCGACCCCTGCCAGCAGCCGCTGGACACGGCGGCCGAGGGCGAACTGTGGGCGAGCGCCGAGGAGATCTTCCACCTCGACTGACTCAGCCGGCTTATCTGGCTTATCTGGATTAGCAGGCTTAGCTGACTCGGCTTGCCCGGTGCCCCACCGAACCCATGTCCCACACGCCCCCTTCTCTCGCACCCTCTCCCCTCCCTCGCACACCCTTGTCTCGCCCCCTCTCACCCGCGGAACGGACCATGCGCATCGACGCCCATCACCACCTGTGGAACCTGGAGGTCCGTGACCAGCCCTGGGTCCACGGCCTCCCGGAACTGGACCGCAGTTTCCACCCGTTCGACCTGCGGCCTCTGCTGGAGCGCAACGCCATCGACGCGACGGTCGTCGTGCAGACCATGGCCGACGCCGAGGAGACCCCGGAACTGCTCGCCCTCACCATCAGGGACTCGCATGTGAAGGCCGTAGTCGGATGGACGAGCCTGACCGACCCCGCGATCGCCGACCGGCTCTCCGAGCTGCGGGACGCTCCGGGCGGCGCCGCACTCGTGGGCATCCGTCATGGGATCCAGGACGAACCAGTGCCCGACTGGACGTCCCGGCCTGACGTCCGGCGCGGCCTTCACGCTGTCGCCGCGGCCGGCCTCTCCTACGACCTCCTGGTGCGACCCGACCAGTTGGCGGACGCGGTCAGGACCGTACGCGAACTGCCTGACGTGCGCTTCGTCCTGGACCACGTCGGCAACCCGTTCATCAACAAGGAGGGTCTGAATGCCTGGACCCCCGAGATGAGCAATCTGGCCGCCTGCCCCAACATCGCCGTGAAGCTCTCCGGTCTCCAGACCCGGACGCCGGCCGGATGCGACCCGGCCCATGCGCTGCGCCCCTACGCGGACGTGCTGTGGTCGACCCTCGGGCCGGACCGCGTCATGTTCGGATCGGACTGGCCGGTCTGCCTCCTGACAGCCGGCTACGACGAAGTCCTCACCACGGCCGAGGCACTCTGCGAGGACTTGAGCGACGCAGAACGCGCCGCTGTCTTCGGCTCGACTGCCGCGCACTGGTACGGAATCGCGGCATGAACATCGAGCGGCTCGGCCGCACGAAGGTGCACGTCAGCTCCCTGGGTTTCGGCGCCGCTCCACTCGGCAACCTCTACAGCGCCATCAGCGACGACGAGGCCCGGGCCACCGTCGACGCCGCCTGGGATGCCGGGCTGCGCTACTACGACACCGCCCCGCACTACGGCCTGGGACTGTCGGAACGGCGCTTGGGTGAGGCGCTCGCCCATCGCCCGCGGGAGGAGTTCGCCGTCTCCACCAAGGTCGGCCGACTCCTGGAACCGCACCCCGCTCCCACCGGATCCGACCTGCCGGCAGGAGGCTTCGCCGTCCCGGACACCCTGATCCGCCGCCCCGACTATTCCCGTGCGGGCGTGCTGCGCAGTCTGGCCACCAGCCTGGATCGCCTGGGACTCGACCGAGTCGACATCGTCTACGTCCACGATCCCGACGATCACCTGGACACCGCCGTCGGCGAGGCCGTACCCGCACTGCTGGAACTGCGGGACCAGGGCGTCATCGGCGCCGTGGGAGTGGGTGCGAATACCGTCGGCCCGCTGCTGCGGACCGTCACCGAGACCGACATCGACACCGTGATGGTGGCCGGGCGCTGGACCCTGCTCGACCGCACCGCCCGACCTCTGCTGGACGCGTGCGCCGCACGAGGGGTGTCGCTCGTCGCTGCGGCTCCCTTCAACTCCGGCCTGCTGAGCCGCCCTTACCCGGCCGCCGACGCCACCTTCGACTACGGCCCTGTTCCGGAACAGGTACTGCAACGCGTTCACTGCCTCGCCGAGGCATGCGCCCGCCACCGAACGGTGCTCCCCCACGCCGCCCTGCGTTTCCCCCTGCGCAGTCCTGAGGTGGCTTGCGTGGTTGCGGGCTTCCGCTCCGCCGACGAAGTGCGAGCGGCCGCCCGTTGGACCGGAGTCGATCTCACCGACGAGACATGGGCCGACCTCGACAGCGTCATCGAGCAAGGTGCGAGTTAACGACAATATTCCGCGTGAGACAACAGAGCGCTGCCATCTGGGGATACAGCTCCACGTCCGATGTTATCGTTAACTTCCCTCACGGAGCCCAGCAAGGAGAAGATGTGTCGAGCGCGCCTCGTTCGTACGATGCCAACCCCAGCTACGAGCCCGTGCACGGACAGGTGGTCGCAGGTTGGCCGGCCGCCGTCGCCGGACTGCCGGCCGGTCCGCTCAGGCTGGCGGTGGACGGCCCTGCCGCGCTGGACTGGGACGCGCTGGCCGACGGCCTGTCCGCGGCCATCCGCTCCGCCGGGCGGCAGGTGAAGGCGGTGGATGTACGCCGCCACTACGCACCGGCCGCCGCCGAGCGGATCGCCGCCCGGCCCGTCCCCGCCGACGACCCCTTCTTCACTCCCTTGTCCGAGGCGCGGGTCGCGGACCTCTTCGACGCCGTCCCTCAGGAAGGCCAACTCCCGGACGACGGCGTGCTGTTGGTGTTCGGCCCGGGCGCGGCGCTGTGCGAGCCGGATCTGCTCTGGTACGCGGACCTGCCGAAGCGGTACGCCGAGGCCGCCGTGGCACACGGGCACCTGCCGGTGGGCGTCAACCTCGGCCGCCCCGACGAACCCGGCCACCTGGTGCGGCTGTTCTACACCGACTGGCCCGTGCTGGACCGACACCGCGACGCACACGCGACACAGGTCGACCGGTGGATCGACGTACAGGACGCGACAACCCCCACCTCTCTGGACGGCGCAGCCCTGCGCCGCACCCTGGAACACCTGGTGCGCGGGCCCGTGCGCACCCGCCCCTACTTCAACTCCACTCCCTGGGGCGGCCAATGGGCGGCGAGCGAACTCGGTTTCACCCCGCAGGCCGGCAACACCGCCCTCGGCTACGAACTGATCGCCCCGGAGGCGGGTGTCCTCATCGGCGGCAAGGACGGGCCGCAGGTCGAGATCCCCTTCCAACTCCTCTGTGTCCTGCACCCGGAGGCCATGCTCGGCGAGGAGGTCCATCGCGCCTTCGGCACCTCCTTCCCGATCCGGTTCGACTACCTCGACACGGTGGGAGGCGGCAACCTCTCCCTGCACTGCCACCCGCAGGAGCGGTACATGCGGGAGGTCTTCGGCTGGCCCTACACCCAGCACGAGACGTATTACGTCACCGCCGGCGAGCCCGGCGCCAAGGTTCTCCTCGGGCTCACCGAGCACGCGGATCTCGACGTCATGCGCCGTCAGGTGGAGGACGCCATCGCGCAGGGCACGCCCATGCCCGTCGAGGACCACGTCCAGGTCCATCCGGCCACCGTCGGTCAGCTGTTCATGATTCCGGCCGGCACCCCGCACGCCTCCGGAGCGGGCAACCTGGTGCTGGAGGTGAGCGCGACCCCGTACCTGTACTCGCTGCGCTTCTACGACTGGCTCCGCAAGGACGCCGCCGGCGCGTCCCGGCCGCTGCCCTACGAACACGGCTTCGCCAACCTGGACACCGCTCGGCGCGGAGAGGACGTGACGAAGGACCTGATCCAGCAGCCGCGCACCCTGCGTGCGGGCGAGGGCTGGCGCGAGGAGGTCATCGGCGCACTGCCGGAGATGTTCTACGCGGTGCACCGCCTGGTCCTCGCCCCGGATGCCGGCATCGCCGACGACACCGCCGGCCGCTTCCACATCCTCAACGTCTCCGCGGGCCGGGGCGCGGTCATCGAGACCCATGACGGGCGCAGCCACTTCCTGGCCTTCGCGGAGACGATCACCGTGCCCGCCGCAGCCGGTCCCTACCGCGTCCGCGCAGTGGGTGGCGACGAAGTCCGCATCGTCAAGGCCCTGGTGGTCGAGCCGTGACCGGCGCCGGTCGGCGGACGGGTGCCGCTCGGCAGGCCGGTGCCACCCAGTGGGCCGGTGCGCCGATCCCCGTACTCGACATCGGCGGAACACATGTCACCGCCGCCCTGGTCGACCCCGCGACCGGCCGCCCCCTCTCGTCCTCCGTACGCCGCAGACCTCTGGGCTCCGACGCCGCGGCCGACAGCATCCTCGACGCGATCGCCCTGGCCGCGCTGGAACTGCCCGCCGAGCACCGGCCGGACTGGGGTGTGGCCATACCGGGCCCCTTCGACTACGACACCGGGATCGGCCGCTTCACGGGCGTCGGGAAGTTCGAGGCCCTGTCCGGTGTCGACGTCGGGGCCGGACTGCGCCGGCGGCTGGCGCACCGGGCTGAACACCTGCGCTTCCTCAACGACGCCGACGCCTTCGCGATCGGCGAGTATCACGCGGGCGCCGCGGCGGGGCACGAGCGCGTGGTGTGCCTGACGCTGGGCACGGGCGTGGGCTCGTCGTTCCTGCGCGGCGGGCGGCCGGTGCACGACGGCGCGCACGTGCCACCCGGCGGTCACGTGCACCGGCTGACCGTGCACGGCCTGCCGTTGGAGGAGTACGTCTCCCGCCGTGCCATCCGCGCCCACTACGCCCGCCTCGACGCGGTCGCTGGGCATGGCTCCCTGCCGGACGTCCATGAGATCGCCGCGCTGGCCAGGGCGGGCAACTCGGCCGCGGCGGAGGCGTTCCGCTACGCTTTCGAAGCCCTCGGCCAGGCACTGGCCCCGTGGGTCGACCGCTTCGAGGCCGGCGTGGTGGTGATCGGTGGATCCATGGCCCAGTCATGGGACTTGATCCACCCCGCGTTCTCCGCAGGGCTGGTTCTGGCCGGCGGGACGACCGCCCGTGTGCTGCCGGCCGGGCGGTCGGCGGAAGCACCTCTGATCGGAGCCGCCCACTGGGCACAGGACACGTCGAACGCGGCGCGTTGAGGACCGACCGGGTCCGGGACGCCGCCACGGCTGACGCACTAGGGAGAACACGGCTGACGCAAGAAGGAGAAGGGGTATGACCGCTCGCCGAGGCGGCGGGCCGACCATGCACGACGTCGGGAAACTCGCGCAGGTCAGTGCCATGACAGTCTCGCGGGTGCTCAAGAACGACCCCGCGGTCTCCGAAGCGACCCGCGAACGGGTCTTCGCCGCGGTCGACCGTCTCGGCTACCGCCGCAACGAGACCGCGCGCAGCCTGCGGCTAGGTGGCAGCAGGATGATCGGTCTCGTCGTCACCAACCTTGCCAACCCGTTCTATTCGCGGCTCGCGCTCGGGGTCCAGGAAGTCCTCACCGAGCACGACTTCCGGATGCTGCTCAGCAACACCGGCGAGCAGGCGGATCTCGAACCCGGTCTGGTCGACGGCCTCATCGACCACCAGGTCGAAGGGCTGATCGTCGTCCCCGCCGGCAGTCGGCAGCAGCACCTGGCCGACGCCATGCGCCATGTCCCCGTCGTCCTCGCCGCACGGCCGCCCGCCGGACTCGACACGGACTGTGTGCTGGTCGAGGACTTCCACGGTGCCCGCGAGGCCACCGCCTGCCTCCTGGCAGAGGGACACACGCGCATCGCCTTCCTCGGCAATCCGCCCGCGCTGTACACGGGGGCGGAGCGGCTCCGCGGGTTCTGGGCGGCACATGAGGAAACCGCCGTGGAGCCTGACAACGCCTTGATACGGCAGGGCCTCGTCGACGCAGTGACAGCTGAGCGAGCGGTCCTCGAACTCCTCGGCCTTCCCGAGGGCCCCACAGCACTGTTCTGCACGAACAACCGCATCAGCCAGGGGGCGATCCGCGCCCTCCACAAGGCCGGTACCACCCTCCCCCTGGCCGGCTTCGACGACTTCGACTACTCCGACATCCTCGGTCTGCCCCTGACACTCGTCTCCTACGACGCCGACGAGATCGGCCGCCAGGCCGCACGGCTCCTCATCGACCGCCTCAGCCACCAGGACTCGATGCCCCCTGCCTCCCGGCGCGTCACGGTCCCGACCCACGTGGTGCGCTACGGCCCGCAACCCGGCGAACACCCCCACGGCACCTGACCACCGCCGGAGCGCTCGCCGTACCAGTGATTCTCACCGGGCTCGATGTGGACGCGGTCGCCCGGACGTATTTCTTCGACCGGTCCTCCCTCGCGTTGGACGGCTTGCTGAGGAAGTCGCGGCTCTGCGAACACAGGCCAGGCGCACTCCGTTGGACCGTGATCTGTCCGACCTCGTCGGTGAACTCACCTTGCGGTACGAGCGCCTCGCGATAACGGCAGGCCCCGGCGTGGAGATCTTCGCCTACGTGGCGGACACGTGACTGAGCGTTTGATCCGGTGTCCGACGTCAGTACTGTGCCGAGACACCGAGGTCGCCGAGAAGACCGCGGACCCGGTGCTCGATCTCGTCGCGGATGGGGCGCACGGCCTCGACACCCTGACCTGCCGGGTCGTCGAGCTGCCAGTCGAGGTATCGCTTGCCGGGAAAGACCGGGCAAGCGTCGCCGCAGCCCATGGTGATGCAGACGTCCGACTCCTTGACGGCGTCGACGGTGAGCATCTTGGGGACTTCGGCGGAGATGTCGATGCCGACTTCGGCCATCGCTGCGACGGCGGCCGGATTGACCCCTGCGCCAGGGTCGGAGCCGGCGGAGCGGACCTCGACGCGGCCCCTGGCCAGATGGGTCAGCCATGCGGCGGCCATCTGGGAACGGCCGGCGTTGTGGACGCAGACGAACAGCACGGAGGGCTTGTCGGGCATCGGAGGTCTCTCTTGTCTCACGACGACATCAGGCGCGAACGACATCAGCGTCTGCTGGTGTCAGCCGTCACTGATATGAAAGTATCAGTCCATGCTGACGTCAGTCGACACTGATCTGATCCGGGTCCTCGCCGATCCGCTCCGGCTTCGGATCGTGACCTTGCTAGCCAAAGAGACGCTGTGCACCACTCACCTGGTGGAGGAGACCGGCGCTCGGCAGACGAACCTCTCCAACCACATGAAGGTGCTTCGCGAAGCCGGCGTCGTGGAGACGGAACCGTGCGGCCGGTACACCTACTACCGGCTCAAGCCCGACGTACTCACCTCGCTCGCCGGCAAGTTCGCGGAGCTGGCCGAGTCCGCGCGCACCGCCGCCGAGAACAAGAGGGCCTGTCCGTGACCCCTGCCGAGGCCGCCGAGGAGTCCGCGCCGGCTACCGCACGACGTAGGCCCATCGAGCCTGCGCCGGACGCCGCTCCCCCGCGCACCCCGCTGATCGCGCGTGCCGCCGCCGAACTCATAGGCACCGCGCTCCTGGTGGCCATCGTGGTCGGCTCCGGCATCCAGGCCACCCAACTGACCAAGGACGTCGGCCTGCAACTGCTCGCCAACTCCACGGCCACCGTCCTCGGCCTGGGCGTCCTGATCCTGCTGTTCGGCCCGGTCTCGGGTGCCCACTTCAACCCGGTCGTGACGCTGGCCGAGTGGTGGACCGCGCGACGTGGCGGCGCCGGCGTCACGATGCGAGAGGCAGCCGCGTACCTCCCCGCTCAACTGGCCGGCGCCATCGGCGGTGCGATTCTGGCGGACGCGATGTTCGGCCGGCCGCTGGTGGAATGGTCGACCCACGACCGCTCCGCCGGACACCTCCTGCTCGGCGAGGTGGTTGCGACGGCGGGCCTGATCCTGCTGATCCTCGGCCTGGCCCGCACCGACCGGCTGCGGTTCGCGCCCGTTGCGGTTGCCTCGTACGTCGGCGCCGCGTACTGGTTCACATCGTCCACGTCGTTCGCCAATCCGGCGGTGACGGTCGGTCGTGCCTTCACCGACACCTTCGCGGGTATCGCACCCGGGTCGGTCGCCGGTTTCGTCGGCATGCAGCTCATCGGTGCGGTGGTCGGGCTGGCCCTTGCCGCGCTCATCTTCCTGCCCGAACGACCGGTCAAGAGGGGAACGCGCCCGTGAATCCGGGCATGGTCGGACAGGCGATCGGGCTGTTCGCCGTCACCAACATCGACGACATCCTGATCCTGTCCCTGTTCTTCGCCCAGGGTGCTGGACGGCCCGGCTCCGCCCGTCGGATCGCCATCGGCCAGTACCTCGGATTCGCCGCGATCCTGGCCGTGGCCGTCGCCGCCGCTTTCGGCGCGACCTTCCTGCCCGAGTCGGCCATTCCCTATCTGGGGCTGCTGCCACTGGCACTCGGGCTGAAGGCGGCCTGGCAGGCGTGGAAGCAGCGCGGTGACGAGGACGACGAACAAGAGGCGGCCGAACACGGTCCCGCGTCGTTGGAGGTCGCCGCGGTCACCTTCGCCAACGGCGGTGACAACATCGGCGTCTACGTCCCCGTGTTCGCCACAGCCGGCGTCGGCGGAATGAGCGTGTACGCCGTCGTGTTTCTGATCCTCGTGGGCGTGTGGTGCTTTGCCGGCCGGTACTTCGCCACGCGCCCCGTCGTCGCCAAGGCGCTCAGCCGGTGGGGCCACATCCTCTTGCCACTGGTCCTGATCACCATCAGTCTGCTCATCCTCGTCGAGGGCGGCGCCTTCGGCCTGTAGCGCCGAGTGGAGCGCTTCGGCGAACACGTCCGGCCTCTGCCGCCCTGCATGTCAGACAGCGGAAGGCGCGACGGTCAGCAGCTTGCCCATCGCGGCCAGCACCGGCGGTTCGACCCGGTAGTAGACCCAGGTGCCGCGCCGCTCGGAGGTGAGCAGTCCGGCCTCCTTGAGCTTCTTCAGGTGGTGGGAGACGGTCGGCTGGGAGACGCCGACGTCGGAGATGTCGCACACGCACGCCTCGCCGCCCTCGTGCGAGGCCACCAACGAGAAGAGCCGCAGCCGTACCGGGTCACCCAGCGCCTTGAACATGCGCGCCGCCGTCTCGGCCTCCTCCGACGTGAAGGGGCGCTCGGTCAGCGGAGGGCAGCAGGGTGCCACGGCCTCGGAGGACTCGGGCTCCAACAGCGGCAGCACCTTCGTATTCGACATACGTCTATGTTGACACACGTCGAACCAAGCTGGCGAGGACCCTTCGACCCTACTGATTAGATACATGTCTATGTTGACCACTGTCTAATCAGGTGCCATCCTGACCGGGCAAGTCATCGACGAACGTCGAAACAAAGGGGAGTCTCGTGAACGCGCCCATCAACGACCATCTGCCCGTTGTGGTCATCGGAGCCGGACCGGTCGGTCTGGCCGCAGCCGCTCATCTCGTCGAGCGCGGCATCGAGCCCCTGGTCCTGGAATCCGGACCGTCCGCCGGTACCGCCGTCCGGGACTGGTCGCACGTGCGGTTGTTCTCTCCCTGGGCAGAGGTCACCGACCCGGCCGCCGAGAAGCTCTTGGCCCCCACCGGCTGGACGCGCCCGGACGGCGCCACCTACCCGACCGGCGGTGACTGGGCCGAGGAGTACCTTCAGCCGCTCGCCGATGTCCTCGGCGACAAGATCCGCTACGGCACCACGGTGACCGGTGTCGCCCGCGCCGGCAGGGACCGCGTCGTCGACTCCGGCCGTGACGAACAGCCCTTCACCGTCCACGTCCAGCATGCCGACGGGCGCGAGGAGCAGATCACCGCGCGCGCTGTCATCGACGCCTCCGGCACATGGTCCACTCCCAGCCCCGTTGGCGCGGACGGCCTGCCCGCCGTCGGTGAGAAGGCTGTCGCCGACCGCATCTCCTACCGCGTGCCCGATCTTCGCGACGCAGCCGTACGCGCTCGCTACGCCGGCAGGCGCACCGCTGTCGTCGGCTCGGGAGCCTCCGCCTTCACCGCCCTGGCCTCGCTCGCAGACCTGGCCAAGGAGGAAAGCGGCACGCACGCGGTGTGGATTCTGCGCCGCGGTTTCGGCGAGAACACGTACGGCGGTGGCGAGGCCGACCAACTACCCGCCCGCGGCGCCCTGGGCCTGCGCGCAAGGTCGGCTGTTGAGGACGGGTACGCGAGCGCCGCCACCGGCTTCCGTACGCGGACGGTCGAGCTCGACAGCGACGGCCGCGTGATCCTGGTCGCCGACGACGGCCGAAGCCTGGACCCGGTGGACGAAGTGATCGTCCTGACCGGCTTCCGTCCCGACCTGTCGTTCCTCTCGGAGCTCCGCCTGGGCCTCGACGAGCGTCTTCAGGCACCGACCGCCCTCGCCCCGCTGATCGACCCGAACGTCCACTCGTGCGGCACCGTCTATCCGCACGGCGTGAACGAGCTCTCCCACCCGGAGCGGGACGTCTACCTGGTCGGCATGAAGTCCTACGGCCGCGCTCCGACCTTCCTCGCGATGACCGGCTACGAACAGGTCCGCTCGGTCACCGCCGCCATCGCCGGAGACCGCCAGGCCGCCGAGCGCGTCGAACTCACCCTCCCGGAAACCGGAGTCTGCGGCGGTGCGGGCCTGTTCGACGAACCGGGTGACACCGAGCAGTCCGGCGGAGGATGCTGTACCGCTCCCACCACACTCCAGATCGGCGTCAGCGCTCCGGGCTCCACCTCGGGCGGCTGCTGAACTCTCCACCCACACAACGAGGTTCGCCCATGGCGTCTCGCGTCCTGATCCGCCGATGACCAATCTCCGTTCCAGCGAGGCCGTGACCGCGACGGCGGACCGGTCACAGCCTCGTGCCGCCCTGCCCGCGCTGTGCGCCACCCAGATCACCAGTTGGGGAATCGTCTACTACGCCTTTCCCGTCCTCAATCCGCAGATCACCACCGCTACGGGCTGGTCCGCGACCGCCACAACCGCCGCCTTCTCCGGCGCGCTCCTCGTATCCGCCGTCGTCGGCATCTTCGTCGGCCGCGTCCTCGACCGCCGCGGACCGCGCGCGGTGATGACCTCCGGTTCCGTCCTGGGCGTCCTCGCCATGCTGGCCATCGCCCACGCGCCCAACCTCTGGTCTTTCACGGCTGGTTGGCTGTTGGCCGGTGTCGCGATGGCCGCCACGTTCTACCAACCCGCCTTCGCCGCTCTCACCCGCTGGTGGGGCGCGGACCGCGTGCGGGCCCTGACCGTGGTCACCCTCGCCGGCGGTCTCGCCTCCACGGTCTTCGCTCCGCTGACCGCCACGCTCGCGGGTCACCTCGGCTGGCGCACCACGTACGCGGTTCTCGCCGCGATCCTGGCGGTCGTCACCATCCCCGCCCACGCCCTGGCGCTACGAGCACCCTGGCCCCCCGCGCCCGTGCCACCCCCTCAACCAGGCACCCACAGCGGCTCCGTGGTCCGTACTCGCCCGTTCTTCGTGCTCGCCACCGCGCTCACGCTGAACAGCTTCGCGATGTACGCGGTCGTCGTCGCCCTCGTACCTCTGCTGATCGCACGCGGTGCCGGTCCTACGGCCGCTGCGTGGGCCCTCGGACTGGGCGGTGCGGGACAGACCCTCGGCCGCACTCTGTACGCGTCGTTCGCCCGCCGCACCGGTGTCACGACGCGCACCTTCGTCCTGATGCTCGCGGGCGGAATCACCACCGCCACGTTCGCAGTGGTGCCGGGCCCCTTCCCCCTGCTCGTCGGCATCGCGATCGCGGCCGGCATGGTGCGAGGCAACCTCACCCTCCTCCAGGCCACCGCCGTCACCGACCGTTGGGGCACCACGCACTACGGCCGTCTGTCCGGGCTGCTCGCCGCCCCCGCCACGGTCGCCTCCGCCCTCGCGCCATTCGCGGGAGCCTCCTTGGCCGGACAACTCGGCGGCTACCCCTCCCTGTTCACCCTCCTGGCCCTGGTCTCAGCAGCCGCAGCGGTCGTTGCTTCGGGAGGCACACCGCCTCTCCACACGTCACGTGAGACAGCCTCTATGCCTTGATCGGTGCGGCCGACCTGGCAGCCTGCTCGATCTTGGCGCGGTAGGCGGCGCGGGCTTCCTCGTCGATCGGCTGCTCGTATTCGGCGCGCACCCCGGTCCGGCCGTCGAGGCCCTCGCGCAGGATGTCGGCCTGCCCGGTATGCCGGATGGTCTCGCCGAGGACATGGACCATGACGGCGAACAGGTTCGTGTTGGGTCGAGGCTCCCGCCACCACGGCACGTGGCCGGGGGCATCGAGGGGAAGCTCGTTGATCGTCGCGTCCGAGTATTCCCACGTGCGCCGGTAGAACGCGACGATCTGATCGCGGGTCTCGTCCTCGGCCGCCCACTGGTCGTCACCGTCGTAGTCCTGCCACCGGGGCAGCGGCTCCGGGAAAGGGCGGTCGAAGACCTCGCCGAAGTACCGGGCCTCGACGGTGGCCACGTGTTTGACCAGGCCGAGGAGGTTGGTCCCGGTCGCTGTCAACGGTCGGCGGGCGTCGTACTCGGACAAGCCGTCGAGTTTCCCGAGCAGCGCCTCGCGGTCCCGCCGCAGTCTCCTGTGCAGGTTGTCCTTCGCGAACTCATCGATCATGCGGCACGAGCCTGCCATGGGCTGACCGTGGCCTCAAGATCCCTGTTCTCGTGCGGCGCGACGAAGCCGATGCCCTGTGCCGCACAGCCGATTTCGGGAAACCGGGTCCAACCCCCTTGCGCAATGGTCAAGAGTCGTTGACCATTACTCGCATGCCTACCGACGATCTTCCCGAGACGTTTCACGTCACCACGGACGACCAGTTGCGCGCCGTCTCCAATCTCACGCGCCACCGGATCATGGCCGTGCTCCGCTTCGAGCCGGCGACGATCACGCAGATCGCCGAGCGGGTGGGCCTGGCGAAGGGGAGTTCCAGCTATCACGTGCGACTGCTGGAGCGGGCCGGCCTGGTGAAGGTCGTACGGACGCGGAAGGTGCGAGGGGTCACCGAGCGGTACTACGCGATGGCCGCGCGGTCGATCGAGCTGCCGGATCCGGGCGAGGGAGGGCCGGATGTGCTGATGCGCCATGCGGTGGCGGACCTGGAGGCGTCACCGGCGGACGGCGAGCGGCACGTGCGGATGGCGCATCTGCGGCTGACCGAGGAGCAGTTCGCGGAGCTGGGAGCGCGGTTGGAGGAACTGGCGGACGAGTACCGGAAGCTGTCCGATCCGTCGTTGCCGGATGCCTCGCTCGTCTTCGCCCTGTTCCACCCGACGCAGGGCAAGAAGACCGAAGGGGACGCCAAGTGACCGACGTCGTACGGAAGTTGCCGACCGGGTTCGGACGCCTGTGGACCGCTCAGACGATCTCCTCACTCGGTGACGGGGTCTCACATGCCGCACTGCCGCTGCTCGCGCTGACGTTGACGCGGGATCCGATGGCGCTCGCCGTCGTCACGGCCGCCGGGACGCTGCCGTGGCTGCTCTTCGGGGTGCTCGGCGGTGCGCTGGTGGACCGTTGGGACCGCCGGCGGACGATGTGGGTCGCGGACGCGGCGCGTGCGCTGCTGCTCGCGATACCCGCGGCGGCCGCCGCGCTCGACGTGCTGAGCATTCCGCTGCTCGCGGCCGTCGCCTTCCTGCTCGGCCTCGGCGCGCTCTTCTTCGACACGGCCGCCACGGCCTATCTGCCGGATCTGCTCGGCCGCGACCCCGCACTCCTGGAGAGCGCCAACTCCCGTCTGCGCGGCGCCCAGACCGCCATGTCCGGCTTCGCGGGACCGCCCGCGGGCAGTGCGCTGCTCGCGCTCGGGCGGGCGGTTCCACTGCTCACCGACGCGGTGTCCTTCGCGCTCTCCGCACTGCTCGTACGGTCGTTGCCGGCCGCACCCCGGCCCGTACCGCAGGCCCGGGAGTCGCTGCTGCGGCAGGCGCGGGCCGGGGCCTCGTACGTCTTCCGGGACCGGCTGCTGCTCGGGCTCGCGCTCCGCCCTGCGGTCGGGAACATCGCCTTCCTCGCCGTGGAGACCGTCCTCGCCCTCTTCGCGCACGACCGCCTGGGCATCGACACCTACGGCTTCGGCCTGCTCCTCACGGCGGAGGCCACCGGCGGTCTGCTCGGCGCGGGCATCGCCTCCTTCCTCGGCCGACGACTCGGCACCGGCACCGCACTGACCTGCACGGCCGCGGTGGAGGGACTCGCCATCCTGGGTCTCGCCGCCGCCCCGAACCCGTACGTCGCCGGGCTCGCGCTCGCCGTCTGCGGAGCGGGCATGGGCGCCACGATGGTGCTCGGCCCCTCGCTCCGGCAGTCGATCGTCCCCGCGCACCTGATGGGCCGGGTCGCCTCCACCTCCCGCATGCTCGCCATGTGCGCCGCCCCGTTCGGCGCCTTCCTCGGCGGCTGGCTGGCCACCACCTACGACGTGCGCACCCCGCTCTACACCGCTGCCGGCCTCCTCCTCACCATGACCGCCGTCACGTCGACCATGACCAGCAACCGCCGGGTCGAAGCAGCGCTGCGTGCCGCCGCACCGAGTGATGACGCGGAACATCCGGTGCCCCTGGACCGCGCTCAGACTGGTGCCAACTAGGCGGCTCCACGAGGCCCTTGAGTCAGTGTCAGGCGATCGGACAGCGGCGGTCGCGTGCTCATCGCCGTGTCTCGTCGGCGAACGGATACTCGACGAAGGCGAATCTCCGCCCGTCGGGAGCCCAGCTGTTGACGTTGATGGTGCCCTGGCCGCCCGACAGTTCGCGGATGGTCCGGGCGGCGGTCCAGTCCCCGTCGCGGACCACCCGGATCTCGACGACACGGTCGGCCGGATGGCCGACGGTGCCGGTCGGGTAGCTCAGGTAGACGGCCGCGTCGCCGTCGGGCGCCAGGTGGGGGAACCAGTTGACGCGCTGGTCGAAGGTGAGCTGCTCGACATCGGTGCCGTCGACCCGCATGCGGGCGATCTGAGCGTGCCCCGGTTCCGTGCTGAATCGCTCGGTGTTGAAGTAGATCCACTTCCCGTCGGGCGAGTACTCACAGCCGTCCGCCGGGGCGAGGTCGTCGGTGAGGCGCCGGTCATCCGTACCGTCGACCGCGATCGTGTGGACGCCGGCGATCTCCCGTCCGTCGTCGCCGTCGGGATCCCAGCCGATGTACGCGAGTCGGCGGCCGTCCGGACTGACGCCGTGCAGGTAGTGCGGGCGTCGGCCACGGTCCGGCGTGACACGGTGCGCGGCGCCACCGGCCAGGGGAGCCGCGTAGAGGTGTCCGTCGTCGGCCGACAGGTAGACGGTCGTGCCGTCGGGCGCCGGTACGTGGTCGTTGTTGAGCTCGGGGACTCCGTCGATCGAAAGGCGCGCCGGCCCGGATCGGCCCGTGCTGTCCACCTGCCACAACACCCCCTCGCCGTTGAGGATCAGGCGGTCGTCCGCCACCCAGTTCGGTGCCTCGAGAAGCACGTCGGTCGACGCGTGGACGAACCGAACGTCGCCGGTGTCGATGTCGGCGGTCATGACGTGGCAGGACTGGCCTGGTGCGAGCGTGCGGGAGAAGGGCACGTTGGACTCCGTTCCGGGAGGACCGGTCGCCCCCGACGGACTTGCGGAGGCGACTGTGAACAGCATCCCGGAACGCTAAAGGTACGAACCAATGTCGTGAGGAGGTGAGGCGTGGGAAGGATCTCTCTCGGCACGGTCCTGCATCAGTTGAAGCGAGTCGGGGTGAACCCCCACCTCCCCACACAGACAGGGACGACATTGTCGGGATCAAGAAAAAAGAGACGGATCACCCGCCCCGCCCGCCGGTCCGGAGCGCTGCTCATGACGGTGGCGCTCACGACGGGGGCCCTCACGACGGGGCTGATATCCGTCCCGGCCGCGGCGGCCGGCACCCCCACGGCCGCCTCCGTCGCGGCCAACAGGTCATACACAACGGTCACGTTGATCACCGGTGACCAGGTCCTCCTGGACCAGGAGGGCAACGCGGTCGGGGTCACTCCGGCCAAGGGCCGCTCCGATATCCCGCTCCAGATCAGCCGCACCGGGGACCACACCTACGTCGTCCCCGCCGACGCCGAAGTCCTGCTCGGTCAGGGCAAGTTGGACCTGGGGTTATTCGACGTGGCCGAGCTGAGTCGGCCCGAGTACCGGGACCTGACACACGGCGGCGCCCCCGTGCTCGTACGGTATTCGGCGCAGAACCCGGCCGCTCGTGGCCAGTTGCACGCGGACACCGAGGCGGTCGTTCGGGATCTGTCCTCCGTGGACGCCGAGGCCGTAGTCGTGTCGCCCGACGAGGCCTCGACGGCGTGGTCCGCGCTGACCGACACCGCGGACGGTACGAGCGAACTCGCGCCCGGCGTGGCCGAGTTGCGGCTCGACCGGGTGGTGACGGCCGCCCTGGACGTGAGCGTGCCGCAGATCGGCGCCCCGGGCATGTGGCGGTCCGGCTTCGACGGCAAGGGTGTGAAGATCGCCGTGCTCGACACCGGCATCGACACCACCCACCCCGACTTCGCCGGGCGGGTCGTCGCCGAGCGGAACTTCTCGACGGACACCGAACTCCGGGACGGCAACGGGCACGGGACGCACGTCGCGTCGACCGCCGCCGGCACAGGGGCGGGCTCGGACGGCAAATACAAGGGCGTGGCACCGGGCGCCGAGCTGATCAACGGCAAGGTGCTCAACACCGCTGGTTCCGGGCTGACTTCCGGGATCGTGGACGGCATGGAGTGGGCGGTCGCGCAGGGCGCGGACGTGATCAACATGTCCCTCGGCTCACCGGACGAGCCGGGCACCGACCCGCTCGAAGAGGCCGTGAACGCGCTCTCCGACCGGGCGCTGTTCGTCATCGCGGCGGGCAACTCCGGTTCCGGCTCAGGGACCGTGGGCACCCCCGGTGTCGCCGAGTCCGCGCTGACCGTGGGCGCCGTGGACAAGCTGGACGGGCTGGCCGGCTTCTCCTCGCGCGGCCCGCGCCTGGACGGTGGCGTCAAGCCCGACGTCACCGCGCCCGGCGTCGCCATCACCGCGGCCGCCGCGGCTGGCACCCGGCCGAACGACCCGCACCCCGCGCCCGGTTACGTCACTCTCGACGGCACCTCGATGGCCACCCCGCATGTCACCGGCGCGGCGGCCCTCCTGATGCAGCAGCACCCGGACTGGGGCCCCGGCCGGATCAAGAGCCTGCTGACCGGTTCGGCGAAGCCCGGCGACTACACCGCCTACCAGCAGGGCACCGGCCGGATCGACCTGACCCGGGCGTCCGCGCAGACCGTCGTGGCCGAGCCCGGTTCGCTGAACTTCGGTGAGGCGGAGTGGCCGCACACCGACGACGAGCCGCAGACCCGCACGGTCTCGTACCGCAACCTCGGCGACCAGCCGGTCACCCTGGACCTGACCGCCACCACCACCGGCCCGGACGGCGGCCCCGCCCCCGCGGGGCTGTTCACGCTCGGCGCCCAGAGGATCAGCGTCCCCGCGGGCGGCACCGCGGGCGTCGACGTCACCGCGGACGCCCGCGTCGGCGGCGACGCGACGGGCGCGTACAGCATCACGCTGGTGGCCACCGGCGGCGGTACGACCGTCCGCAGCACCGGCGGTCTGGAGCGGTCCGCGAACACCTTCGAGGTCACCGTCCAGGCGACCGACCGCGACGGCGGGCGGCCCGACGCCTTCAGCTGGGCCGCCTGGTTCACCGGCATCGGCAACGATGTCTTCGAGGTGATCAGGGGCGAGGACGGCACCGCCACGGTGGAACTGCCCGCCGGTGACTACATCGTCGCCGGGCGCAACTTCGCCAACGGCGGCATCGACACGCTCGTCGCCCCCAAGGTGACGGTCGACCACGACATGACCCTCGCCTTCGACGCGCGCGACGCCCGGCCCGTCGAGGTGACCGTGCCGGACCCGGAGGCCGTCGGCTACTCCACGCTCCTGACGGCCGTGGTCCACTCGGGCAAGGCCGAGGCCTCCCTCGGCGTCGGACTGTCCGCCAGCCTCCAGGGCGCCCGCGTCGGCACCTTCGGCCCCGCACCGGCACCGGGCGAGGTCACCTCGTACTTCCGCTCCAACTGGTACAACGGCGCGACCGAGTACCACATCGCCGACACACTGCGCGATGCCTTCTACTCCGGCCACGTCCAGCACGTCACCGCACGCCAGTTGGCCAGACTGACACTCCATCAGGGCGCCTCGGTACCCGGGGCCCTGGGCGTGAACTACACGGTGCAGTCGGGTCCCGGCGGCGTGGCCATCGGCCACTACAGCGACCTGCCCGGCACCCGGACCGTGTACGTCCAGGGCGGCTACGCCTGGTCGGAGATCTCCAGTCAGGTCAATCCGACCAACGGCAGCGTCCAGACCCGGTACGAGATACCCGCCCGCGCCTACCCCGCCGGCACGAGCCGCACCGAGACGGTCGGCGTGGGCGTGTTCGGGCCCGCGCTCGCCGCCGGCGGCGGACTCGTCAGAAACGGTGACCAACTCACCGGAAGAATCGCCCCGTTCACCGACGGTGCGGGGCACACGGGCGCCAGCCTGTACGACCCGACGTCGACGACCACCACGCTCCTCCGCAACGGCAAGCCCTATGCCACCGCCGACGGGCTGCTCGACGCCACGAGCTTCACCCTGCCGCCGGACAGGGCCCGCTACACGCTGGTGACGACCGTCCACCGGGCGACCGGTGTCTCGTCGGTCACCTCCGCGGTCACCTGGCAGGCCGAGTTCGCCTCGTCCCGTACGTCGTCGGCGACCGCCGTCCCGTCGAGCGTGGTCCGCTACACGCCCGAACTCGCCCTGGACTCAACGGCGGTGGCGGGCAAACGGCAGAAGGTGCCGGTTACCGTGCAGGGTTCGGCCGCCGGCAAGGGCCTGGCCTCGTTCAAGGTGTCCGTGTCGTACGACGCCGGGAAGACCTGGCACCGCGCGACCGTCCGGCACCACGCGGTCACCGTCACCAACCCGCCCGCGGGCGGCACGGTGTCGCTGCGCGCCGAGGTGAAGGACCGTCACGGCAACACGTTCAGCCAGACGATCGTGGACGCCTACCGCACCAAGTGACCCGGCGCGTCCGCCCGCGGCCCGTGTGGGCTGCGGGCGGACGTCCGGAGCGGTCGATCGGCAGCCGCCTGCCTCGTCGCGCGCGGCGCGGGACTACTCCGTGCCGTCCGCCGGCAGGCGTTCCGGCAGCTCCAACCGCGGGAACCGGTCGTCGTGGAACGTGATGATCTCGGTGATCGCCCCACCGGTGACGCGCAGGACATCGATCGTCAGTGGGAGGTACGCGCCCTCCGGCCGACTCCAGAGGTAGAAGGCGACGGCGGGCTGCCGGTTCACGGAGGTGGGGACGGCGCGCAGGCCCTTCATGCCCTCGAAGCCGCCTTCGACCCAGTCTTTCACCACCGCGTCGCGACCGACGTACAGGCCCGGCGTGGGCGGCATCGAGCAGCGGACGTCGTCCCGCAGCAGTGCGGCGAGGCTCTCGACGTCCGTGGCCACGCTGGCGTCGGTGTACCGGCGCACCAACTCGCGGGTCCCGGCGTCCTGTTCGCCGCCGGTCCAGTCCTGCCGCTCGGCGGGCAGATGCTCGCGCATGCCGGCGCGGGCCCGTTGCAGCGCGCTGTTCACGGAGTTGACGGAGTCCCCGAGGAGCGCGGCGACCTCCTTCGCCGGCCGGCCGAGCACGTCCCGCAGGATCAGCACCGCCCGCGGGCGCGGCGCGAGGTGCTGGACGGCGACCAGGTACGCCAGCTCGATCGTCTCCCGCGCGACGGCGAGGGTCTCCGGCTCGTCCGCGTCGCCTGCGGGCAGCTGGTCGAGCAGCAGGTCCGGGTAGGGCTGCAGCCACAGCACCTCCCCGCCGGTCGCGGGCTCCGGGCGGCGCTTGGCGAGCAGGTCCAGGCAGGCGTTGGTGGCAATCCCGTACAGCCAGGCCCGGAACGAGGACCGCCCCTCGAAGGTCTCCCGCCGCCGCCAGGCCCGGAGAAACGTCTCCTGCACGGTGTCCTCGGCGTCCTCGAACGACCCGAGCATCCGGTAGCAGTGCACGTGCAGCTCCCGCCGGTGCCGCTCCGCCAGCCCCGAGAACCCCGGCTCGTCGACCTCACCCAGCCGGCTCACGCCCAGCTCCTCCAGCCCCGTCTCCGCACCCATCACGTCCGCCTTCCGCCTCGCCGTGTCCCGTCGTAGGTGTGACGGGTGCGCAGACGAAAACTCATCACCGGACGATCAGGTACGGGCTGGGGCCGACGTCCGAACCAGCCCGGCGCTGCGGAATCAGCCGAGGTCGGAGGCGCGGCCGGGGAAGAAGTGGGCGCTTCCTGCCTCCGCCGGCGAAACCCACGACATCGAGCTCATGGACCAGAACAGGGCCCGGAAGCGGCTGCTTCCGGGCCCTGCTGGCGAGGGGTCAGGCAGGAGTGATGTTCTCCGCCTGCGGGCCCTTCTGCCCCTGGGTGATGTCGAAGGTCACCTTCTGGCCTTCCTGCAGTTCACGGAAGCCGGAGGCGTTGATGTTGGAGTAGTGCGCGAAGACGTCCGCCCCGCCACCGTCCTGCTCGATGAAGCCGAAGCCCTTTTCGGCGTTGAACCACTTGACGGTTCCGCTGGCCATGCCGGTCCCTCTCATTCGCTGTCTGGGACCGCACCGCGCGGCCCCGGAGGTGATCGCCCTGGTCCAGCTACCGCACAGCAAAATGCCCGCGCAACAGCGCGGGCAGGTACTGCGAACCACGACATCTGAGAGCGACGCTACACGGCGAACCGCGTTGCCACCAGAGATCGACAGCCACTTCCAGCACCGCGTCCATCGCAAGACGGAAGGCACTCCGGGAAGTCACCGCCCGACCCGGGCGACTTGATCGGTGTCGTGCGCAGCACCCTCAGTCCCAGCAACAGCCAGGACGGCTGCTTCAGGGACAGGTCGGAGGCTGCGCGGGCGGTGACGATATGCTCACACGCTGGGCCGGAAACCCGACACGCCGTCGTCTCGGCTGTCGGAGGACCGAAGAAGAAGCCGGTCGGGTCGAGCGCGAGCCTTGAGGAGGCGATGAAGTGCGGCAGGCAGGCGTGCTCGATGTCGGGTGCCACAGTGCTCTGCTGACCGTCGTACGCCGGCGCCCGGGAGCAGTGCTGGAGCCGGTCTTCTCCCGCAAGGTACGGCTGCGACTGCACCAGACCCTCGACCACAAGGGACGACTGGAGAGAGCCGGCGTGAAAAGCGTCGAGCGGGCAGTAGCCCAGGCCGTCGCCGCCAACCCGCGCCCGCGCGGACCGGAAGTCTTCGCATTCGCCACCTCCGTCATCCGGGACGCACCCAACCGGGACGCGATCATCGCGCACGTGGCCCGCACCACAGGCACCCACCTGCGCGTACTGACCGGCGAAGAGGAAGCACGACTGGCCTACGTGGCCGCCCGCCAGTGGGCCGGCCCGACCGCCGGACGCCTGCTCGTCCTGGACATCGGCGGCGGAACCGTCGAGATCGCCTCCGGCACCAAGGACCAGCCCCGCTCCGTCCACTCACTGCCACTGGGCGCACGCAGGATCACCCGCGACTGGCTGCCCGGCAACACCACACCCTCCCCACACCGCCTGGCCGAGATCCGCCAGCACCTGCGCCAGACCCTGCAAGCCGTCCCCGACCTGCCCCTCGCCCAACCCGGTGTGCGCGTGTTGGCCTGCTCCAAAACCTTCGAACAACTCGCCCGGCTCGCCGCAGCCCGGGGCAAGGCACCACGAGCCGGACGACAGCTGACCCTGCCCCAACTCCGTTCCGCGACCGCCCTGTTGGCCGACGCGAAGCCCTCCCGCCGCGGCAAACTGCCCGGCATCTCCCGACACCGAGCCGAACAATCCCTGGCCGGAGCCCTGATCGCACAGGCCCTCATGGAGACCTGCGACGCCAAGAGCGTCGAGATCTGCCCCTGGTCCACCCGCGAAGGACTCCTGCTGGAACACCTCCGCGTGCCCCACACCACGGCGGACCGCTCCCGCCTCGCCGGCTGACCCGCCGATACCACGGTCACACGAGAGACCTCTTCGTCAGCCCGTCGGCCCGCCGACCGGGATGCCGAGTCGGTCGGCGACGGTCGTCAGGGCCGTTCCCAGCGGGAGCGCGATCCGGGTGCGGGCGTGCGGGTCGCCCCGGGTGGGGTCCCGGTTGACGACCAGCACCGGCTTGTTTTCCTGCGCCGCCTGACGGACGAACCGCAGCCCCGACATCACCGTCAGCGACGAGCCGAGGACCAGCAGCGCGGTCGACTCGCGGACCAGCCGCCGGCACTGCTCGACGCGCTGCGGCGGAACCGTCTCGCCGAAGAACACCACGTCCGGCTTGAGGACTCCCCCGCAGTCGGCGCACGGCACCACGCGGAAGTCCCCGACCTGCGCATTGGTGAGGTCCGCGTCACCGTCCGGGTTGATACCGGCGGCGACCGGGTCGAAGCCCGGGTTCTCGGCCTCCAGGCGCCGGGCGAGTTCGCGGCGCGGGCTGATCTCGCGGCAGGAGAGGCAGACGACCCGGTCCAGGCTGCCGTGGAGTTCCACGACGCCCTCGCTGCCCGCGGCCTGATGCAGACCGTCGACGTTCTGGGTGATCACGCCCGAGACGCGGGCGTCCCGGGCGAAGGCGGCCACCGCCAGATGTCCCGCGTTGGGGCGGGCCCGCCCGAAGGTGCGCCAGCCGAGGTGGCTGCGCGCCCAGTACCGGCGCCGCGCCTGCGCACTCCCGGTGAAGTCCTGGTAGGTCATCGGAGTGTGCCGGCTCAGGCTCCCGCCCTCGCCCCGGTAATCGGGGATGCCCGACTCCGTCGAGATGCCCGCCCCGCTGAGCACCAGCACACCGCCGGTGCTCAGCACGTCGACGACCGGCTCCAGGTCGGTGGTGCCCGGCAGCGGATCCCCCGCCGCGGGGGTCCAGCTCAGGGTGGGGCGCATGCGCATGCCGCAAGGGTACGGAATCGGCGGCGGCCCTCGGCGGGCACGGACGGTTGCCGGGGCCCGGTCCGCCATCCCCCGCGGGTAAACCGGCGCCCGGCGCACCGGGCGGGCTCGTGGGCGCGCGGACACCCGGCGCGGTGAGCGCGAGCGCCGTTGCAGGGCGGCCGGCCACGGACAGCATGTCCTCAGTACTGCGAGTGACCTCAGTGCTGCGAGTGAGGAGGCGTGTGATGTCCAGCGAGTTCCAGCGGACCAAGCTCCAGGCCATGTTCGAGGCGTTCGACGCGGACGGCAACGGCTATCTGGAGGAGGCGGACTTCGTGGCCCTGGCGGACCGCTGGGGCCGGCTGCCGCGCGTGAGAGAGGGATCGGACCTGGCCGCGCGCGTGGACGGCGTACTGAAGGGCTGGTGGCAGCAGCTGTCGGAGACCGTGGACACGGACCGGGACGGCCGGATCGACATGGACGACCTCCTCGCCATGGTGGACCTGCTGCCGACCATCCCCGAGGCGGTCACGGCCACCGCCGACACCATCTTCGACGCGGTCGACGAGAACGCCGACGGACGCATCTCGCGCGGCGAGCACCAGCGTCTCGTCGACACCTGGCACGGGCGGCCCGTGGAGACCGGCGGCGCCTTCGACCGGCTCGACCAGGACGCCGACGGTTACCTCAGCCGCCCCGAGTTCGCCGCGCTGTGGACCCAGTTCTGGACCAGCGACGACCCTGCCGAACCCGGCAACCTGATGTGCGGCCCGATCGGCGCCGGGTGAGTCACCGGCGGCGGCCGTTCGGAGCCGATCGCGCCGGGCCGCCTCCCAAGTGGTGGGCCGTCAGAGGGACGTTGCGGACTGACGGGCCATCAGGTGTTCGACGAGCGCCAACAGCACATCCCGGCTGTCCGTCCGGTCCCGGGCATCGCAGAGCACCAGCGGTACCTGGGAGTCGAGAGCGAGTGCCCTGCGGATCTCCTCCGTGGTCCTGTCCCGGACACCGTGGAAGCAGTTGACGCCGACGATGAAGGGGATGCCGCGGCTCTCGAAGAAGTCGATCGAGGCGAAGCTCGCGTCCAGCCGCCGGGTGTCGACCAGGACCACCGCGCCCATCGCCCCGTTGACCAGGTCGTTCCACATGAACCAGAAGCGTTCCTGTCCGGGGGTGCCGAAGAGGTAGACCACGAGGTCGCCACTGATGGTGATCCGCCCGAAGTCGAGGGCGACGGTGGTCGTGAACTTGCTGTTCAGACCGTCCAGGTCGTCGACACCGACGCTGGCCCGGGTCAGGTACTCCTCGGTGTGCAGCGGCGCGACCTCGCTTACCGAACCGACCAGAGTCGTCTTCCCGACGCCGAACCCGCCGGCGACCAGAATCTTCACCGCCAGCGGGGCAGTGTCCTTATGGTCGGCCATCCGGTCCGAAGCACGGCCGGCCGTGTGCTCAGAGCTTGCGTAGTCCATCCCTCACCGCCTCGAGAACAGCCATGTCAGAAAGTTCGCCCCGCTGTGTGAACGGCCGTGGCGAGCGGGCCCACACCTGCCCCGAGTCGACCAGATCGCCGATGAGGATCTTGGTCAGCACCACGGGGAGGCCCAGTTCGGCGGAGACTTCCACGACCGCTTTGGAGTCCCGGCACAGCGCGAGGATCGTCCGGTGCTCCGGTTGCATCCTGCGTACCGCGAGCGTTGCCCGCGTGGTGCCCTCGGGCACCGTGGTCACCAGGGTGATCAGTGTCAGATCCGCCCGTTCGGGGCTCGTGCGCCCGCTGGTGATGGTGTAGGGACGGACCAGTTGTTCGTCGGCGTCGCCGTCGTCGAACACCTCGGTCCAGTGCCTCATCCGGCTCTCCCGGCGTCATCGGCCGGCGGAGTACGCGCGTCGGCGCCCAGCCGCCGACCGACCTGCTGGACCAGGGTGTGCATCGCGACGCTCATCAGCTCGGCGTCGACCTCCTGGGAGGCGACCACCGCCAGGTGGGTGCCGCGGCCCGCGGCGATGACGAACAGCCACAGGCCGGCCATCTCGACGATGACCTGGTGCACCGGGCCGCCGCCGAAGAGCTGACCGGCGCCGCGGGCGAGGCTCTGCTGGCCGGTGGCGATCGCGGCGAGCCGCTCCGCGTCCGAGCGTTCGACGGTCTGCGAACGACTCATCACCAGGCCGTCGTCCGAGAGCAAGATGGCGTGCCGGGTACCCGTCACCTGGTCGACCAGACCGTCCAGAAGCCAGTCCAGGTCCACGTTGGTGGCCGTCGTTCGCTGCGTCATTCTCGATCATCCGTCCTAGAAGAGCCGGGCCGGTCGGGCGAGGTGGGCCCTTCACCGCTGCCGTCGCCGTAGCCATCACCATTGCTGTTGCCATAGCCACTGCCGTAGCCGTGGCCGGTGTCGTAGCCCGTGGCGTAACTGCCGCTGTCACCAGCGCCGTCGCCGAAGCCCCGGTGGACCCCACCGCTGCCGAAGCCGTTGCCGAAGCCGCCTGTGGCGCCGCCGTCCGAGCTGTTCCCGCCCCGGGCCAGCCGGGACTGCCGCTGGAACGCGCCGATCGTGGCCCCGGACCGGCTCGGCCGGTCGGGGATCGCCCAGGGAGTCTGCTCGTCCGGGCTCTCCGGCTCCGCCGGGATCTGGAGTTCGGGCGCCAGACTGGCCTGTCGGACCCGCTGGGGCAGCGGGTCCGCGCCGGCGGGCGTGGACGGGGATGGCTCGCTGTCGACCGGAGTACGGAGACCGGAGGCGGTGACGTTCGCCATCGCGTGTCCCCTGGCACGGAAGGGCAACTGCCCTTCCCGGTACGGCACCTGCCGACCGATGCCGGCGTCGTGCAGGTGCGGCTTCGGACCCGTCGGGAGCGGCGGGGCATCGGCGGGAAGCGGTACCGGCTCCGGCTCCGTGCCGGGCTGTTCCACCACCACTTGTTCGGGCAGCAGTACGATCACCCGGGTGCCGCCGAATGCGGACGGCCGCAGTTCCACCCGCAGTCCCAGGCTCGCCGACAGCCGGGCGACCACGTACAGACCGAGCCGTACGTCATCGGCCTGGGTCATCACATCGAGCTGCGGCGGCGCTTCCATCAAGGCATTGGCGGCGGCGTACTCCTCGGGTTCCATGCCCAGGCCGCGGTCCTCGATCTCGACCGCGATGCCCCTGCTGACCAGAACGGCCCTTACCTCGACCGGAGTTGGCGGCTTCGAGAAGACGGCGGCGTTCTCCATCAGCTCCGCCAATATGTGCGCGAGCGGGCCCACCGCCCGCTCGGACACCCAGGGCTCGCCCTCGACGTCGATCGAGATCCGGTCGTAGTCGCTGACCTCGCTCTGCGCGGCGCGCAGCACGTCGATCAGCCGGACCGGCTTGCGCCAGCGGCGCTGCGGCTGGCCACCGCCGAGGATGACCAGGTTCTCCTCGTAGCGGCGGAGCCGGGCGGTGAGGTGGTCCAGAGCGAACAGACCGGTCAACAACTCCGGGTCCTCGTGGGTGCGTTCCAGCTCGTCCAGCTTGCGCAGCTGGAGGCCGATGAGGAGTTGGGTGCGGCGGGCGATCCGCTGGAGCAGGCGCTCGAAGCCACGGTGCTGTTCGGCCTGGCGCACTGCCGTGGACACCGCGCTGCGGCTGGCGGCGTTCAAAGCCTGCCCGAGTTCGCCGAGTTCATCGGGGGTGGACTCGACCAGCCGGACCTCACGGTCCACGTCGACGTTCTCGCCGCGCTCCAACCGGGCCACCACGTCGGGCAGTCGCTGCTGGAGTTCCACGGCTTCCTCGCGCAGGCCATAGATACGTCGGCGCAGCATGACGGTCAGGCGCCAGCTGGTGACGATGACCAGGATCACGGCGAGCAGGTTGAAGGCGCTGACGATGATGAGAGTTTGCAGGAGTCCGCCGACACTGTCGGCGGAGGCCTTGTCGACGTTGGCGGCCCGCACGTCGACCAGGCTCCGCAGCAGCGGGTAGTTGGCGTCCACCGAACTGCGCCATTGAGCGTGGATCTGGCCGAGCACCAACTCGCCCTGCGAGTGGTGGGGGCCGGCGACGATGATCTGCTTCTCCAGATCCTGCTGAACCGCCCAGGACTTGGCGCTCGTCAGCTTCTTGTACGTGTCGCGTTCATCGCCGGTGAGGCTGAGGGCGACCCGTTGGAGCAGGTAGTTCTGAGCGCCGACGGCATCGACGAACACGTCGTACTCGGTGACCGACAGATGCCCCGTGGTGTCCCAGTCGCGGCCGAGCAGGGCGTCCTCGCGCCCGATCATGTCGATGGCGCCGTAGAGATCGACACTCGTGTGCGCCAGGAGAGTCACGTCGGCGTTGCTGGTGCGGCCCAGCGCGGTGAAGACGGTGATCAGGGAGTCGACGGTCCCGTTGTAGTAGTCGAATGCCGCCTTCGCGTCGACCGACCCGGTGTCAACTGCCTTGCGCTGCAGAGAGATCTGGTCGAGGTCGTCCGTGGTACCGGCGAGGGCCCCACTCAGCCCCTCCTGCCCGTGCGAGGTGCTCTCGGCGGCCACAGGACGGAAGTCCGCCACCGCCTTGTCCGTCACTCTGCGCGCGGCGACCAGCCGACCCCGGGTGGTGCCGCCGGGGTCGGCCTGTGCCTCCGCGGTGAGCCGTCGCTCCTTCTGGAGGGCCTGGAAGAGAGCGAACGAAGGGGGACTCAACGAGGTGGTCAGGTCCCCCTGCGTTCTCTCCGCCTGCCAGCGGGTGGCCAGTTGATACGTGCTCAGACCCCACAGGGGTGCGAGTGCGAAGCTCGGCACGACCACAAGAATGATCAGAACAGTACGTAGAGGCAGTCGACGTGGACTGGAACCTGACCCGACTGCCGCTGGGGGAAGGTCGGTTGACGTCGAAGCAGCAGCCGAGGGCTGGTCGTCGACGGCCATGATTCTGGTTCGTCTACCCCCGAACCTTCCCAATCCGGTCACTTTGGCGACACTCCCCCCACCGTTCTGCGCATCCATGAGGAAAAATCGCCAAATCCCGGCGACTGGTTGGCCGATAGTAGCCACAATCCATCGCAGCCCGTAGGCCTTTCGTCGCACTCTGCGGAACTGGCCTCCCGGGGTTCACTTCCCTCAGGATCTGGTCCGTTCGGATCAGCGCAGTCCGGCGAAGAGGTCGTTCTCCGGTAGGGCCGTGCCGGTGGCGTCCTGGACGCGTACGAAGGTCTCCGTGCCCATCAGTTCACCGAACCGCTCCTTGCCCAGCTTGAGGAAGAAGATGTTGTCGCCCTGACTGGCGTGCGCGGCCAGCGCGTCGAACTTCTGGTCGCTGTACGCGGTGGCGTCCACCCAGGTGGTGATCTCGTCGTCGGGGAGACCGATCTTGGCCATCTCGGCGGCCTCCGCGGGATCCGGCGCCGGCATGTCCTCCTGGAACTCGCGCATGATCTCGCCGAACCGCCGCATCATCGAGCGGGGCATGGTGGTCCAGTACACCTTCGGCGTCAGCTCGGTCATCTCCAGCGCCGCCATCGTGATGCGGTGGGCCTGGATGTGGTCGGGGTGGCCGTAGAAGCCGTTCTCGTCGTACGTGACGACCACATCGGGTCGGTAGTGCCGCATCAGGTCCGCAAGGCGTGCCGCGCTTTCCTGCACGGGGGTCCGCCAGAAGGCTCCGGGGGCGTCGTTGCTGGGCCAGCCCATCATCCCGGAGTCGGCGTAGTCCAGCATTTCCAGATCGCTGATCTTCAGGACACCACAGCTCGCTTCGAGTTCCTGACGGCGCATCAGGGCGACGGCCGCCGGATCGTGGCCGGGCTCGCCCGGCTTGACACCCCCTGGCCCGTCGCCACAGCCGCCGTCGGTACAGGTCACGAGAACCGTGCGGATGCCTTCCGCGGCGTACCGCGCGAGAACCCCTCCGGTTCCGGTGGCCTCGTCGTCGGGGTGTGCGTGTACCGCCATGAGCGTCAAGGGCCGGTCAGCCATGAAACAGTCCTTCTGCAGATGTACGTCGAGGTTCGAGAGAGCGGCGGGCGTACCGCGACCCGGGGCCACCGGGCTGGCGGGGCGGCCGACCTTGTGGTCCCCGTGCCCCACCCGTGCGGTGCCGATCTCCCGGTAGACGCAACCGTCCCGGCAGGACCATCTGTTCCCGACGCGACCGTGTCACCCACTCCCGCCTCGACGACCCGGACTTCAGGCGCTCGGTGGGGTCGTGGCAACGGCGACCTGAGCTGTCCAGGACCTCGGTTTCCGGGGCGGATCCCAGGACACATCGACGTCAGCTTCGTGGAAGTCGTGTGCGAGTCCCACCACGATGGCAGCCACGGCGGCCTGTGCCTCGGCCGGGTCGGTGTTGGCAGCCACGTCGGCAAGGCGTCCGCAGAGCATCCCGCCTTCCTCGGTGAGAACACTGTGGCGCCAGCCTTCCGGAGTCGCCAGCAGGACGATGCTTCTCGGTACGCCGAAGGGAGGCCGAATTCTCGTCACGTGCTCTCGTCGCACCATGGAGCTATCCAACCTCGTGGGCTTCCTGGAGGTTCGCACAGGCGGAAGGTCAGGCCCCGCGGCGGGGTGTGGTGCCGATTCCGTGGTGGGCCGGCCAGGCGTATGCCCACCCGGGCCGGGGGGTAGGGGGTGCCCGCCGATACCGGCGGGCCCCTGTCTCAGGCCGTGGTCGTCGGGTTCGTGGATTCTCCGGCGCGGCGGTATTCGGCGTTGATGCGCTGGGCTTCTTCGAGCTGGTCTTCGAGGACGATGATGCGGCAGGCGGCCTCGATGGGGGTCCCGCGGTCGACGAGTTCCCGCGCGCGGGCGGCGATGCGCAACTGGTAGCGGGAGTAGCGGCGATGGCCGCCTTCGGAGCGGAGCGGGGTGATGAGGCGGGCTTCGCCGATGGCGCGGAGGAAGCCCTGGGTGGTGCCGAGGAGTTCGGCGGCCCGGCCCATCGTGTAGGCGGGGTAGTCCTCGTCGTCGATACGGCCGAACGAGTCGTCTGCTGTCATCTGCACCTCTCTGTGGAACGCGTCGAGGGGCCTTGGTGCCGTACGGCACCAAGGCCCCGAAGGAACTGCTACACCATCTGCCGGCCCGGATACTGCGCCGACCTTCTGTTTCTGCAGCCCCGACCTTGATACTGCCGGGAGTGCTGGGATCGCTGTTGCTTGACCGGAGACCACCTCACTATCGATGTCCTGCGGTACCCGGGTTCAAGATGTCGGCCCGGGCGATCCTGATGGCGCTCGGCTCCTCCGTTCTTCCCTCTGGGATCAACTGCCTACAAGCGGGGTACTGCGTACTGCACTTTCGGATACTGCACTTGCATGTACTGCGCCCGGCAGTTCGTGTCTGCCGGGCCCTGCTGTCTCTCTGGGCTACGAGAGAACCATAACCACAGCCCCGTGATGATGTCTACTCTGACAAAGACAGATTTCCGCGCGTTCGACAGTGAGGTAGTCGACCTCGAACAGGGGCAGACGCGGGAGGAAGGGCTGTCAACACCTGCCGAGGATGCCGACACCGTGGTCCTGGTCGTCTCGGAGCTCGTCACCAACGCCCCGCGTCACGGCGGCGGCGCCTGCACTCTGGACCTGACGGCATACCCGACAGCATCGAGGTGACCGTTCACAACCACAGCCTGGCGGGCGGCCGGTGGCAGGACCGTGAGCGCCTTCCTCACCCGGTAACGCCACCGTTGAAGCAGCCGGATGGCCGGCAAATACAATCTGCCCCATGTCGAAGCCTGACAAGTTGCTCGTTGACGTCGCCACCCTGGTGGAGTCCGGGCAGAGCAACCAGATGTCCCTGACCGTGGTCACCGGCGGCGCCGTCATCACCGGCCGGCTGGCTCCCGAAGCCGTGTGGAGGCGGAGGGTGTCGGAGGTGCTGACAGATTCCGCCCGCCTGGGAGAGTTCTCCGCCGTGTTCGACACCCCCGCGAAGGGGGATGGGCCGCCCACTCATCTGCACTTCCACGTCGCCCGAATTCTTCAGGGCACGGTGGGGATCCCGGAGACGGGCGGGATGTACCGGGTCGCGATCGACGACGTCAGCGCCTGGACCGTAGGCGACTTCAGCTATTCCGACCACTGATATTCCGGCCACTGAGCAACCACGGCGACGGGACCCCGTCGCACGCAGTGTGGGCCCGACCGACGTGCGTCGGCCGGGCCCACTGCTGATCAGGTGTCGGCGCGTACCTGTCGCGGCGGTCAGACAGGCGTCGGAGTGCCGAGCATCGCGGAAGCCTGCCGGAGCGGGCCGAGGATGCCCACGGGTACGGCCTCGGGAAGAGCGCGGCAGGTGAAACCGAGCTTGGCCATCGCCCGGACGACTTCGTCGGCGCTGAAGTCGCGGCGGTCCTGCCGGGTGATGACCTGGCCGACCTGCTTGACCGGGTAGTGACGACGGCCGATGATCACGGACTCACCCATGACCTGCTCGGGCTTGATGCCCTTCATCGATTCGAGCACACCGCTCTTGGTGAGCTCGAAGGGGAAACGGGCGATGACACAGCGCATGGGGCCTCACGAGGAGAAGGGGCGAACGGTCCGACCGGGGTGAGGCGGATCAGTGGGAGAGCACGAGGCGGCCTGGGCCGCCGCCTTGCCCGTCGAACACCGCCAGGGCACCGGACCGGCGGGAGCGCATCGCGTGCTCGGCTTCGGCCATCGTCATCACGGGGGAAGTGAACGACCGGTGGTCGCCGAGGATGTCGCGCAGCCGGACGCGGTCCGTGTAGGCGGAGTTGTCGCGCACGGAGGTTAGTTCGGTCCGGGTGACCAGGCCGGTGCACTGGCCGTCCTGGTCGCAGACGACCAGCCGGCTCGTGCGGGCGGCGGCCATGACGGACAGCGCCACCTCGACGCTCATGTCGTCCCAGACCTGCGGTCCGCCCGCCTCCACGACCTCAGCCGGCGTCCTGTGCACAGGACCGGCGTCCGCCGGGCGGGGCTGTGTCTGAACCAGCGTCAAAAGATGCCTCCTGCGGAGATGGGTCAGCTTCCTGATCACGAGGGTTCTAGGCCGCCGCGCCGACGACGGACTGGCGTACGGGCCCGCGCCGCGCACCCGACGAGGGGCGGCGTCGGCCCCGGGAGGGGGTGCTGCGCATGGGGCGTTCGGCCACTGGTGCGGTGATGACGACCGGGATGCCGGACGGAGTCTGGGCACCGGTGATGCGGTTCAGTTCGGCCTCGCCGGAGCGGACCTCGGTGATCTGCGGCCGGATCCCGGCGTCCGACATGAGGCGAACCATGCCGCGTCGCTGGCTGGGGGTCACGAGGGTCACGACGCTGCCGGACTCGCCGGCGCGGGCGGTACGGCCGCCGCGGTGGAGGTAGTCCTTGTGGTCGGTCGGCGGGTCGACGTTGACGACGAGGTCGAGGTTGTCGACGTGGATGCCGCGCGCCGCCACATTGGTCGCCACCAGCACGCTGACGTGCCCCGTCTTGAACTGGGCGAGTGTGCGGGTGCGCTGCGGCTGCGACTTGCCACCGTGCAGCGCGGCGGCCCGGACCCCGCTGTTGAGGAGGTCCCGGGTCAGCCGGTCGACGGCGTGCTTGGTGTCCAGGAACATGATCACCCGGCCCTCGCGGGCGGCGATCTCGGTCGTGGCGGCGTGCTTGTCGGTGTCGCGGACGTGCAGGACGTGGTGCTCCATCGTCGTGACCGCACCGGCCGACGGGTCGACCGAATGCACGACGGGGTCGGTGAGGTAACGGCGCACCAGCCGGTCGACGTTACGGTCCAAGGTGGCGGAGAACAGCATCCGCTGCCCCTCCGGGCGTACCTGGTCGAGCAGCGCGGTGACCTGCGGCATGAAGCCCATGTCGGCCATCTGGTCGGCCTCGTCCAGCACCGTGATGCCGACCTGGTTCAGACGGCAGTCGCCGCGGTCGATGAGGTCCTTGAGCCGTCCCGGGGTCGCGACGACGACCTCGGCACCGCCTCGCAGCGCGCCGGCCTGCTTGCCGATCGACATCCCGCCCACCACGGTGGCCAGACGCAGCCTGACGGAGCGGGCGTACGGGGTGAGCGCGTCGGTCACCTGCTGCGCCAGCTCACGTGTCGGTACGAGGATCAGTCCCAGCGGCTGGCGAGGCTCGGCACGCTGTCCGGCCGTGCGGGCGAGCAGGGCGAGGCCGAAAGCGAGGGTCTTGCCGGAACCGGTGCGCCCGCGGCCCAGGACGTCACGGCCCGCCAGAGTGTTCGGCAACGTCGCACCCTGGATCGGGAACGGTGTGCTCACACCCTGCCTGCCGAGTTCGGCCAGCAGTTGCTCGGGCATGTCGAGATCGGCGAAGCCCTGGGCGGCGGGCAGCGCGGGGGTGATCGTCTCAGGGAGCGCGAACTCACCCTGCACCGCGGCGGGCCGGCGGCCGTACCCGCCGGAACGGACAGGCCCTCCGGAACGGCGGGGTGCCGACGAGCCGTAGCGGCTGCCGCCCTTTCCTGCGTCGGCACGGCCATTACGGACTCGGGCGGAGCGGTCGTTCGTACGTGTGCGGTTCATGCGGAACCTTCCTCGATGTGGCACATATCAAGGAATTCCCGCGGCATTGAGCAGCACGGAGAACTACAGATATGGACCGATGGCAAAAAGACAAAAAGCAAAAGAAAGCAGATCCGGCCGACGGAAATTCACGCGGACACAATCCGGACGTCGACGGGGGTGCGGCTCTTCAGGCTGCGTCTGCATCTTTGAAGGATGAGCCGCACGTGGTGGGGCTGGGGATTTCTCCAAGCCGTCCCGTAGATGAAACTGCTGCGGGAAAACACGTGTAGCTGGGGCCCGCACCCCGAGGGATGCGGGCCCCAGCTACAAAGTGCTCGTCAGCGTCAGGCCGGAACGATGTTCTCGGCCGTCGGGCCCTTCTGGCCCTGCGCGATGTCGAAGGTCACCTTCTGGCCTTCCAGCAGCTCGCGGAAACCCTGGGCGGCAATGTTCGAGTAGTGGGCGAACACGTCAGCGCCGCCACCGTCCTGCTCGATGAAGCCGAAGCCCTTTTCCGCGTTGAACCACTTGACGGTACCAGTAGCCATGTCATATCTCCCTCGGGGCAGTACATCGGAATCCGCACTGTGCAGACACCGTGTCGCCGCAATGATCACCCCGCCGGAAAACGACCGGAAATACAAAAGCGCTCTCCCCGGCCGAAGCCGAGTGGGAGCACTTGAAGTTTCGGGAACCAAAACTGCAACTGAGATCAACAGTAGCACGCCGTCACGGCCCGCTCCGGCCAACTAATTCCACTCCACCCATTGCACCAAAAACTCTCGCTGCATGGTCCGGAAAACTCTCACTTCCCAAGCACAGGTATTGACTCACTCACAGTGCAACGTTCCCTACCCCAGGAAGCTCAGCCGCACCTGACGGTTGGGGTTGTCCCGGTTCGTGTCCGCCAAACTCCCTTAAGACGTCGTTTCTAATGGTGAGGAACGGATCGTCGGCGTCTATGCGTCCGTCCACTCGGCACGATTGGAGTAGGACTCGTAGCTGTACTGTGT
>NZ_JBIVKB010000016.1:0-52885 GCF_044750545.1 Streptomyces sp. NPDC088794
CCGAAACAGCGTCCACAACTCGTCCGGCACCAACCGCTCCACCAGAACCGTCATGTACGACTCAACGAGCGATCACACCATTAGAAACGACGTCTAAATCGCTGGCGGGCGCCCGGTCCTGGTTCTAGGGTCCCCGGGTGACCCCGCACCCCGCTCCGTACCCCGCCATGCCCTCATGAGCCCCACCGGCCCCACGGGCCTCGGCCGTGCCTTCATCGACGTCCGGCCCTTGCGGACCTCGCCCGTCTTCCGGCGGCTGCTGTTCGGGCGGACGGTGTCCACGCTCGGCAGCTTCATGACCATGGTCACCGTCATGTACCAGGTGTGGGACATGACCCACAGCTCGATGTGGACCGGGGCGGTGGGCGTGGCCCAGGCGGTGCCGATGGTCGGGGTCAGCCTGTTCGCGGGGGCCTGGGCCGACCGGACCGACCGGCGCCGGATGTACCTCACGGGAACCGTCGGCTCGGCGGTGTGCTCCGCGCTGCTCACCGTGCAGGCCTTCACCGGGCATGTGCACGTGGTCGTCGTCCTCGTGCTCGTCGCGGTGCAGACGTCGTTCTCCGCGCTCGGCGCTCCCGCGGCGGGCGTGTTCGTGCCGCGGCTGCTGCCCAAGGACCAGGTGGCCGCGGGCCTCGCCCTCCAGCAGGTCACCGGCCTGGCGATGATGCTGGTCGGCCCGGCCGTGGCGGGTGTGGTGCTCGGCTGGTGGGGCATCGGCGCCTGCTACCTGCTGGACACCCTCAGCTTCGGTGCGTCCTTCTACGGCGCCTTCGGCCTGCCCGCGCTCCCGCCCGACGGCGAGAAGTCACGGCCGGGGGTGCACGGCGTCCTGGACGGACTGCGCTTCCTGATCGCCCACCGGGCGGTGCGCGGCGCGCTGCTCACCGACTTCGCCGCGACCGTCCTGTCCTTCCCGGTCAGCCTCTTCCCCCTGGTCAACGCCGAGCGTTTCGGCGACGACCCGCGCACGCTGGGTCTGTTCCTGTCGGCGCTCGCGGTGGGTGGCGTGACCGCGACAGCCCTGTCGGGGCCGGTCACCCGGTTCGCCCGCCCCGGGCTCGTGATGCTGATCGGAGCGGGCGTCTGGGGCGCCGCGCTCGTCGCGTTCGGTCTCTCCACCAGCCCCTGGCTCGGCCTGGGCCTGCTCGTCGTGGCCGGCGCCGGCGACTCCGCCTCCGTGCTCGCCCGCTCCACGATCGTGCGGATCCACACCCCGGACGCGCTGCTCGGCCGGGTCACCGCGGCGGAGATGATCGTCGGCCAGGCGGGCCCCAACCTCGGCAACGTCCGTGGCGGCCTCCTCGCCGGCTGGACCTCCGGCACGGTCTCCCTCGTCACCGGCGGCCTGATGTGCCTGGCGGCGGTGGGAGCGGTGGCCGCGACGACACCGGAACTGCGGACGGAACCACCCCGACCCGCCACGCCCTGAGCAGACTCCCTGCACGGGTACAGACCCCGGCACGTCCCGAGCAGACTCCCTACAGAGGTACCGACCCCGCCACGCCCTGAGCAGACGCCCAACACCGCACCGGTACCCGCACCGACGCCTACCCCCGCACCCCATTCACCCGCCGCCGCGCCACCCGCGCCACCCGCGCCTCCCCCGGCACTCCGGCCACTCCGCCGCCGTCACGGAGTAGATCGCGGAGTCCCGCAACCGCCCGTCCTCCCCCGGCGCCCAGGACCGTGACCAGTTCCTCAGCACGCCCTCGAAGCGGGCGCCGACGCTCTCGATGGCCGCGCGGGAGCGGCTGTTGCGGGCGTCCGTCTTGAGGTCGACGCGGGCCACGCCCCACTCCTCGAAGGCGTGCCGGAAGAGCAGCAGCTTGGCCTCGGAGTTGACGCCCGTGCCCTGCGCGGAGCGCGCCAGCCAGGTGAACCCGACCTCCACCGCGTCGAGCCGGTCCTCCGCCAGCCAGGACCGCGGCTCCCAGTACGAGGTCGCGCCCACCGCCCGCCCGGTGGCGAGGGACACCTGCGCGTACGGCGCGAGCCGTCCCGTCGCCGCGCGGGCGAGCTGCGCGTCGATGTACGCCGCCACCTCGTCCGCCCGCGGCACCCACGTGAACGCGTAGGTGTCCCGGTCCTCCTCGGCCGCCACCGCGAGATCGGCCGCGTGCCGCTGCTCCAGCGGCTCCAGGCGCACCAACTCGCCCGCCAGGACCGGCCCCCGCAACTCGAAGGTCACCCGCGACTCCCCCTCATCACCGCGCCCGCGACTCCGCGAACGCCCCATGGAAACGCGGGAGAGTCTTCCCTACGGGCCTTGGGTCGTCGAACGAGATTCCGGGCGCCCGGAGTCCGGTCACCGCGCGCGGACCCGCCCGCTGCTCGTGTCGTCGGGGGCGCAGAGGGCGTACGCACTCTGCGGGAGCCGTGGTCCAAGGTCACGACCCACCCGTCTCGTTGGACCCTGCGTCACCAACTTCCGGGAATCGACGGGAAGGCGGGAACCCGGGCCGACTACGGTTCGTCCAACCCCCGAGCTGCCGGATGAGTCCCGTGGTGCGGTGTCGGCCCTCGCTGCTGGCTGCGATCGCTGACCTACCCTCTCCGCCGTGCCACGGCCGGCAGATGCCGTCATCGGCGCGCCCCCCTCCAACAGCGCCGATGGCGGCCCCTCTTCACGTACCGTGCGCACTCCCTTGACTGGCAGAAACTTCCCGGATATTGCTGACTCCTCGGAAGTTTCCTTCAAAGGATCACCTCCGGAAGGAGCGCACGTGCCCTCCAGACGCACCGTCCTCACCGCGACCATGGGCGTCACCGCGTCCCTCGCGATCGGTGGCACCGCCCATGCCGACGACAAGAAACTCCGCTCCCTGATCTCCCGTATGACCCTGCCCGAGAAGGTCGGCCAGCTCTTCGTCATGCGGGTCTACGGCCACTCCGCCACCGCCCCCGACCAGGCCGACATCGACGCCAACCTGAGCGAGATCGGCGTACGCACGGCCGCCGAGCTGATCGCCAAGTACCGGGTCGGCGGGATCATCTACTTCACCTGGGCGCACAACACCCGGGACCCGCACCAGATCGCCGGCCTCTCCAACGGCATCCAGAAGGCCTCCCTCAAGCAGCCGCGCGGACTGCCCGTGCTCGTCGCCACCGACCAGGAACACGGCATCGTGTGCCGCGTCGGGGCACCCGCCACCCTCTTCCCCGGCGCGATGGCGATCGGCGCCGGCGGCTCCCGCGCCGACGCCCGCACGCTCGGCCGGATCTCCGGCGCCGAGCTGCGCGCGATGGGCATCAACCAGGACTACTCCCCCGACGCCGACGTGAACGTCAACCCGGCCAACCCGGTCATCGGCGTCCGGTCCTTCGGCGCCGACCCGGATGCGGTGGCGGAGCTGGTCGCCGCCGAGGTGAAGGGATACCGGAGCAGCCGGGTGGCCGCGACCGCCAAGCACTTCCCGGGGCACGGCGACACCGCCGTCGACAGCCACTTCGGCTTCCCGGTCATCACGCACAGCCGCGCGCTGTGGTCGACGCTGGACGCGGTGCCCTTCCGGGCCGCGATCGACGCCCGGATCGACTCGATCATGACCGCCCACATCATGGTCCCGGCGCTCGACGACTCCGGCGACCCGGCCACCCTCTCCCACCCGATCCTCACCGGCATCCTGCGCGGGGAGCTCGGCTACGACGGGGTGGTGATCACCGACTCACTGGGCATGGAGGGCGTACGGCAGAAGTACGGGGACGACCGCGTGCCCGTGCTCGCCCTGAAGGCGGGCGTCGACCAGCTGCTCAACCCGCCCTCCCTCGACATCGCCTGGAACGCGGTGCTGAACGCCGTACGGGACGGGGAGTTGACGGAGGCGCGGCTCGACGAGTCGATCCTGCGGGTGCTGCGGCTGAAGGCGCGGCTGCGGCTGTTCGAGGAGCCGTACGTCCGGCAGGGCGACGTGGACCGGGTGGTCGGCACCCGGTCGCACCTGGCGACGGCCGACCGGATCGCGGAGCGGACGACGACCCTGCTGGTCAACGAGGGCGGGCTGCTGCCGCTGTCCCGCGGGGCGCACAAGAAGGTGCTCGTCGTCGGCGCGGATCCCGCCTCCCCCTCCGGCACCACCGGGCCGCCGACCGGCGTGCTCGCCGCCGCGCTCACCGGGCTCGGCTTCACCGCCACCGCGCTGTCCACCGGCACCGCTCCCTCCGCGGCCACGATCGCCAAGGCGGTCGCGGCGGCCAAGGACGCGGACGCGGTGGTCGTGGGCACGTACAACGTCGCGGCGGCCGACGCCCAGACGAAGCTGGTCGAGCAACTGGTGGCGACCGGGAAGCCGGTGGTCGCGGTCGCGATCAGGAATCCGTACGACGTGGCCCGGCTGCCGTCCGTGCGGGCCTGCTTGGCCGCCTACTCGTGGACCGACGTCGAACTGCGGGCCGCCGCGCGGGTGATCGCCGGCCGGGTGGCACCGCGCGGAAAGCTGCCGGTGGCGGTGCAGCAGGCGGACGATCCCACGAAGGTGCTGTACCCCGTCGGACACGGACTGTCGTACTGAGCCCTGGACGGCGGGCGTAGGGGGTGTACGCCACACAACCGGCGTACACCCACCAATCGGCCCGAAGCACCCCGTTTGTCTGGCGTGTGCCCGCTGTGGCGGGTCACGCTGGGCGGGGGTACCGGGGGGTTCACGATGCGTGAGAGAAGTTCTGTGGGGGTGGTCTGCGCACTGGTGGCACTGCTCGCTGCCCTGGTGTCGGGCTGCGACGTCCTGTCGGCGTCCGGTTCGGAGGGCGGCGACGCGAGCGCGGTGCCCACCGGGACGGTGTCGGCGACCGCGAGCCGACAGTCCGGCTACGGGGCGGTGTTCCTCGGGGTCGACGAGTGCAGCTCGTTCGGGAAGACCAGCTTCACCGAGGTGCCGTGCACCAGTGAGCGGGCGGCGGCGCGGGTGGTGGCGCGGTTCGACGGCACGGTGGGCGAGGGTCCGCTGTGCCCGGCGACCACGGACTTCGTGCTGCACATCAGCGAGCAGAGCCCGTCCTCCGACGAGGACGGCGACGGCTCGGTGCCGCAGGGGTACGCCTGCATGCGCAACCTGGAGCCGCCGCATCCCGGCGACCCGGGCGGCGGAGGCGGTCCGCGCACGATCGTCGGCGACTGCGTCTACGGCTCCGGCGACGGGCAGGTCCGCGAGACGGCGTGCGACGGCAGCGGCCGGAAGAAGCCGCAGTACAAGGTGGTGAAGGCGGTCGCGAAACGGGCACAGTGCCCGGCGGCGACGGCCCTGTACGTGCAGCTGGAGGGCGAGGAACGGGTGGGCTGCGCCCGGCCGGTGTGATCGACGGCCGGGCGCAGCCCGGGAGTTACGGGTGTGACCGGTGCGGTGCTACGGGCGCAGCGCCGGCTCGCGCTCCACGTCCCGTACGTCCAGCTTCTTGTCGAACTTCGCCAGCGGCTTGGCCTGCGCCGTGGTGGCGGCGGGGACGCCGGCCCAGGCGAGGATCCGCGCGGTGGCGAGCGCCTTCTGGTCGGCGACGAGGCCGGCTACGTTGGCGCCGTGGTTCAGGCCGGGCGCGGTGAAGACGTACGAGTCCTTCGCCCCCTTGCCTGCGGCGAACCGCTCCGCGCCCCACGGGTCGTTCTGGCCGTAGACGAAGAGCATGTGGCGGGCGTTGTGCTTGACCCACGAGTCGACGTCACGCATCGCGGACGGCTGGAACTTCATCGGGATCGAGCGCGGCACGAAGTTCCGCGGCGGCTGGTAGCCGTAGCGGATGTACTTCTTCTCGATGTACGGGAAGTGGATCGTGGGCGCGCCCAGCTGGGTGCCCGCCTGGTAGTAGTACGGCGTGTACGGCTCCAGGCCCTGGTCGGTGTAGAAGGAGAAGCCGGAGATCGTGTCGACCGAGGTCCAGATCGCGTCGTCGGTGGCGTTCTTGGCGTCGGCCGGGATGTCGGCGCAGTCGGAGAGCAGGCTGTACTGCCAGAAGCCCCAGACGTAGTCGAGCACGACGGCCTCGTAGGCCTTGTCGAGGCTGCCGACCGTGTTGAAGGTGAAGCCCTCGGCGGCGGCGTAGTCCGCGTACTTCTTCTCCAGCGACTCGCGGCGCACGAGTGCCTCGCGCTGCACGGCGTTGAGGCGGTCGCGGCACTCCTTGGTGCCGACCTTGGTGAAGAAGCGGTCGTAGGCCGAGTCCTCGTTGTTCACCACGTCGTTGGGGGCGACGTACGCGACGACGCCGTCCATGTCCTTGGGGTAGAAGCGCTCGTAGTACGTGGCGGTCATGCCGCCCTTGGAGCCGCCCGTGGAGACCCAGTTCTTGGCGTAGATCTTCTTCAGCGCCTTGAAGATGCGGTGCTGGTCGCTGGCGGCCTGCCAGATGTCCAGCTTGCTCCAGTCGGCCGGGGCCGGCCGGGACGGGGTGAAGTAGCGGTACTCCATGGAGACCTGGTTGCCGTCCACGATCTGGGTCGGCTCGCGGCGGCTGGGCGTCGTGGAGACGTTGTAACCGCCGGTGTAGAAGACCGTCGGGCGGCTGACGTCCTTGTGCAGCACGGTGATCCGCTGCTGGAAGGTGCCCTTGGACGGGTGCCGGTGGTCGACCGGCTGGGTGTAGTTCAGGACGAAGAAGCGGTAGCCGGTGTACGGCTTCTCCTCGATCAGGCTCATCCCCGGTATGGAGAGCAGCCGATCCTTGATGTCGGTCGTGCCGCCGGTCGGCTGGGCGGCGGTGGCCGCCCCGGCCGTGCTCAACGTGCCTATCAGCACGGTGAGCGCCAGCAGCCATCTGAGCGCCTTGCGCATGCACACTCCCCTGTGAGTACAGCTGTCCGCCGGAAGCTAGTCGAGCAACCGGCGTCCGCACCAGGGGAGTTCAAGAAAAGCTTGTAGGAAAGCCGCGAATCAGCAAAGAATCCAGCCCGAACTGACCGAACCCCGGCCCACCGAACCCTTGATCCACACACAGCGGTGCCCGGCGTGCACGGTGACCGGACCGGCGTGGTGGGTGTACTTCCCCTTGTCCACCACGGGCCGGTTGCCGCGCGCCTGCACACTGACCGACATGGTCCGCTTGGCGCCGCTCGCCGTCTCGGGGAAGGTGACGGCACAGACGTATCCGCTGCGCTTGTAGACGTGCACGACGCCGGTGGAGAAGGGCAGGTCCCGCACCTTGTGCCCGCCGCAGTACGCGGCGCCCTGGGCACTGGCGGGCGTGGCGAGCGCGAGCACCCCGGACGCGGTCAGCACAGCCGTGCCGAGCGCGAACCACCTCCGCATCGCACCTGTGTCCACTGTCGTCCCTCCCGTACCGCCGCCGGCCGACCCGTCGATGAGCGTACGGGTGTACGGACGCACGACGTATGTCGGATGGTTGCGCGACCGTCAGCGAACCGCCCCGACCGGCTCCTCCGGCTCGGACTGCCCGACGAAGGTCCGCCACAGCCGGGCGTACCGACCGTCCAGGGCCAGGAGTTCGTCATGCGTGCCGTCCTCGACGACCATCCCGTGGTCCATCACGACCACGCGGTCCGCACGGGCCGCCGTGGTCAGGCGGTGGGCCACGACCAGGGTGGTGCGGCGGCCGGTGAGGCGGTCGGTGGCCTGGTTGACCTGGGCTTCCGTGGCCAGGTCCAGGGCCGCCGTCGCCTCGTCCAGGAGGAGGATGTCGGGGTCGACCAGTTCGGCGCGGGCCAGGGCCATCAGCTGGCGTTGGCCCGCGGAGAGGTTGCGGCCGCGCTCGGCGACCTCGTGGAGGTAGCCGCCGTCGAGGGTCGCGATCATCTCGTGCGCGCCGACCGCGCGGGCCGCCGCCTCGACCTGGGCGTCGGTGGCGTCCGGGCGGCCGTAGGCGATGGCGTCGCGGACGGTGCCCTGGAAGAGGTACGCCTCCTGCGGGACGACGCCCAGGCGATGGCGGTACGCGGTGAGGTCGAGGGTGCGCAGATCGGCGCCGTCGACGGTCACCCGGCCGCCCGTGGGGTCGTAGAAGCGGGCCACCAGCTTCACCAGGGTCGACTTGCCTGCGCCCGTCTCGCCGACGAACGCGACCGTCTGCCCGGCCGGGATGCTCAACTCCACGCCACCGAGCGCCTCTTCGCCCTCCCCGTACGCGAAGTGCACGTCCTCGAAGGCGATCTCGCCGCGGAGCGAGAGGACGTCCAGCGGTTCGGCCGCGGCCTTCGTGGAGGTCGGCTCGCGCAGCAGCTCCTGGATGCGGCCGAGCGAGACCGAGGCCTGCTGGTAGCCGTCGAAGACCTGGGAGAGCTGCTGGACGGGGGCGAAGAACAGGTCGATGTAGAGGAGGTACGCGACCAGCGCGCCGGTGGTGAGCGTGGCGTCGTCGATGCGGCCCGCGCCCGAGATCAGCACCGCGGCGGCCGCCACCGACGACAGCAGCTGGACGAAGGGGAAGTAGATGGAGATCAGCCACTGCCCCCGCGTCCGCGCCGCCCGGTAGCTCGCGCTGCGCTCCGCGAACCGCGCCCCGCCGTCCCGCTCACGCCGGAAGGCCTGCACGATCCTGAGCCCCGACACCGACTCCTGGAGGTCGGCGTTGACCACCGACACCCGCTCACGGGCGAGTTCGTACGCCTTCACGCTCGCCCGGCGGAAGAAGAAGGTGGCAACGATCAGGGGCAGCAGCGTCGCGAAGACGACGAGTGCGAGCTGGACGTCGATCACCAGCAGCGCGCCCATGATGCCGAAGAAGGTGACGACCGAGACGAACGCCGTGACCAGACCGGTCTGCAGGAAGGTCGAGAGGGCGTCGACGTCCGTCGTCATCCTCGTCATGATCCGGCCGGTCAACTCCCGCTCGTAGTAGTCGAGTCCGAGCCGCTGGAGCTGGGCGAAGATCTTCAACCGGAGTGCGTACAGCACCCGTTCGCCGGTACGTCCGGTCATCCGGGTCTCACCGGTCTGCGCCGCCCACTGCACGGCGACGGCGGCCAGCCCGAACAGCGCGGCCGTCCAGACCGCGCCGATCGCCAGCGCGGAGACACCCTGGTCGATGCCGTGCCGGATCAGCACGGGCAGCAGCAGGCTCATCCCCGCGTCCACGGCGACCAGCCCGAGGCTGATCAGCAACGGCCGCCGGAACCCGTGCAGCAGACGCCCGAGACCGTACGACTCCTCCGCCCGCACCGCCCGCGCCTCGTCGATACCCGGCACGTCGGTCGCGGGCGGCAACGCGTCGACCTGGTCGAGGAGTTCGGGCGTGGCGGGCATCCCGGCCAGCGCGGTGTCCTTGGGCGCGCGGTCACCGGTCCACAGCCGCGGGGTCACCCCCCGCTCGGCGTCGAACTCGGCGTCCAACTCGTCGCGTACGGAGGTGTCCTCGGCCGGCACGGCAGGCAGCGCGTGGCCGGGCGAGACGCCGCCGAGTTCGTCGGGGTCGGTCAGCAGGCGGCGGTAGAGGGCCGACCGCTCCTGGAGCTCCTCGTGGGTGCCGACGTCCGCGAGGCGGCCGGCGTCGAGGACGGCGATGCGGTCGGCGAGGCCCAGGGTGGAGCGGCGGTGGGCGATGAGGAGGGTGGTGCGGCCCCGCATGACCTCCTTGAGCGCCTCGTGGATCTCGTGCTCCACGCGCGCGTCCACGGCCGAGGTCGCGTCGTCGAGGACCAGGAGCCGCGGGTCGGCGAGGATCGCGCGGGCGAGGGCGACGCGCTGCCGCTGGCCGCCGGAGAGGGTGAGGCCGTGCTCGCCGACCGTGGTGGCGTAGCCCTCGGGGAGCTCGGCGATGAAGCGGTCCGCCTGGGCGGCGCGCGCGGCGGCCTCGATCTCCTCGTCGGTCGCGTCGGGGCGGCCGTAGGCGATGTTGCTGCGGACCGTGTCGGAGAAGAGGAAGGAGTCCTCGGGAACCAGGCCGATCGCGGCGCGCAGCGAGTCGTGGGTCAGCTCGCGGACGTCGTGGCCGCCGACGAGGACGGCGCCGTGCGTGACGTCGTAGAAGCGCGGCAGGAGCAGGGAGACGGTGGACTTGCCGGAGCCGGACGAGCCGACGACCGCGAGGGTCTCGCCGGCGCGGATCTCGAAGGACAGCCCGTCGAGCACGGGGCGCTCATGGTCGTACCCGAAGGACACGTCGTCGAACTCGACGGTCGCGGGCGCGTCGGCGGGCAGTTCCTTCGTGCCGTCCTTCATGGTCGGCTCGGTGTCGATCAGCTCCAGGACGCGCTCGGTGCCGGCGCGGGCCTGCTGGCCGACGGTGAGCACCACGGCGAGCATCCGGACCGGGCCGACGAGCTGGGCGAGGTAGGTGGAGAAGGCCACGAACGTGCCGAGCGTGATGTGCCCGCGCACCGCCAGCCAGCCGCCGAGCGCCAGCATCGCGACCTGCCCGAGGGCGGGGACGGCCTGGAGGGCCGGGGTGTAGCGGCTGTTCAGCCGGATCGTCCGCAGCCGCCCCGCGAACAGCCGCCGCCCGACCTCCCGCAGCTTCCCGGTCTCCTGCTCCTCCTGCCCGAACCCCTTCACCACGCGTACGCCGCTGACGGCGCCGTCGACCACGCCGGCCACGGCGGCGGCCTGGGCCTGCGCGTACCAGGTGGCGGGGTGCAGCTTCGTCCGGCTGCGGCGGGCGATCCACCACAGGGCGGGGGCCACCGCGAGGGCGACGAGGGTGAGCGGCGGGGACAGCCAGGCCATGATCCCGAGCGAGATCACGAAGAGGAGGAGGTTCCCGATGGTCATCGGGAGCATGAAGAGCAGGCCCTGGATCAGCTGGAGGTCGCTGGTCGCGCGCCCGACGACCTGACCGGTGGACAGCTCGTCCTGCCGGCGGCCGTCGAGCCGGGTGATCGTCTCGAACATCTCCGTCCGTAGGTCGTGCTGGACGTCGAGGGCGAGGCGGCCGCCGTAGTAGCGGCGGATGTAGGTGAGGACGTAGACGACCACGGCGGCGGCGATCAGGGCGCCGGCCCAGGGGGCCATGTCCCGGCTGTGATCGCCGATCACGTCATCGATGATCACCTTGGTGACCAGGGGTACTACGGCCATCACGGCCATGCCGGCCAGTGACGAGCCGAGGGCGAGGACGACGTTCGTCGGATGGCGCCAGGCGTATCCGGCGAGTCGTTTTACCCAGCCCTGCTGTTCCTGCACGCCCTGGCCTCCGTCGGTTCTGCGTTGATCCACCGAAGGGAGACAACGCGGCTGACCGCCGATTTCATCCCGCCGCAACAACGGGTGGGTGCGGTGGGTCGGCGGCCTCGCGTGCGTCGTGGCTGGTCGCGCAGTTCCCCGCGCCCCTAGGGCGTGAGACGGACCCGGAGATAGTAGAACCGGGTCGTCTGGACCGCGTTCTGGTTGTCGTCGCTCACCAGGAGGACCTTGAGGCGGCCCTTCTCCCTGCCCGTGATCGTCATGCCCTCGATGTTGTCGAGGAGCGGGTTGGGCTGGGGCTGCTTCGCCGTGGCGCCCAGGGTGGGGCAGCCGGCGATGTCGGTGAGCAGGGTCTTCTTGATCAGGCGTACGCCGGACTGGCCCGTGAGGTTCTCGATGCCGCTCGTGTCCGTGGCGCGGCGCGGGTCGGCCAGGTAGAGGCGGACGGTGTTGCCGACGCCCGCGGTGAAGCCGCGCTCCAGGACCAGGAGGCGGCCGTCGGGGGTCGCCTGCACCTCGGGAACACCGAGGATGGCCTCGTCGGTGCGGTACGCGTACTGCGCGCCGAGCTTGAAGTGGTCGCCCTTGGTCCGGTTCCAGGTCTGGAAGCGGACGATGCCGGTGGAGTCGCCGGCGAGGGCGTACTCCATGGACGCGAGCAGGGTGTGGCCGCCGGGCAGCAGGGTCAGGCCCTCGAAGGTCTGGTTCGAGGTGGCGCGCCCTGCGGGGGCCACGAGCAGCGAGGCCGGGACCGGGAGGCGGTCGAGGATCCTGCCGTCGCGGGAGTAGCGGCGGATCGACGGCTCGGTCTCCGAGGTGATGAGGCGGGTGCCGTCCCGGTCGATGACCAGGCCCTCGGAGTCGAGCGCCGCGCCGTTCTCGTCGGCGAGCGGGACGGCCTTCTTCGGGGCGAGCGTCTTCGCGTCCAGGTCGAACAGCGAGGAACGGTCGGACAGAGCTGCCAGGGAGCCGTCGCGGTCGACCGCCAGCGCGGAGAAGTTGCCGACGAACGTGCCCTGGTAGGTGGTCTTGTCCAGGGCGTCGGAGAAGCGGTCGAGGGAGACGGCGGGCGAACAGGCGCGGCTCCCGGAGGAGTTGGCACTCCCGTAGGAGCCCGCTGAAGCCGGCCCGGCGGCGGTCAGGCAGGTGGCCGCCGCCAGGGCCGCGGTGACGGTCGTGAGTACGGTTCTCAGGCGCATGGGCGTCACCGTAGGACGGGGACAGTGACGACCGGGAGACCGTTCCGTGAAAAATCAGCTCGCGGCGAGGTCCTTGTGGATGACCTTGGCGACGCCCTGGATGGTCGTGATCCCGTAGTTCATGGTGCTGTTGCCGTGCGTCAGCACCGTGATCATGTAGTCGTGGCCGCCCCCCTTGAACGTGCCGACGCTGTGCACGCGCCAGCCGTGCGTGGCGCGTTGCAGCCAGCCGTTCTTGACGTGCACGGAGACTCCGGAGGGGGCGCCGTACGGGGTGCCCCAGCGCTGGGACGAGATGACCTGGCCCATCAACTTCTGGATGTAGTCACGGGCGTTGTCGCTCAGCACGGTGTTCTTCGCGGTGATCAGCTTGAGCAGCTTCTGCTCGTCGGTGACCGTGATCTGGGTGAGCCCCCAGTAGCCGTTCGCGCCGGGCTTGGTCTGCGTCATCTTGGCCGCGGCCAGGAAGCCCTTGATCTTCGTCATGCCCAACTGCTTCCAGAGTTTGCTGGTCGCGTCGTTGTCGGACTTGGTGATCATGGCCTTGGCGCGGGCGGCCTCGGTGTCGGTCAGATACCGGTTGTGCTTCTTGGCGTCCCACAGGAGCGTGGCGAGAACGGTCACCTTGACGACGCTCGCCGAGTCGAAGGCGCTGGAGGCGCGGAGCGAGCACGTGGTGTTGGTGGTGCGGTCGTAGAGGCCGACCGCGATGGTGCCCTTGCGGTTGGCGAGGGCGGCGGTGATGTCCTTCTTGAGCTTGGTCGCGAGCGCCGCCTTGGACGAGGTGCAGGCGACGGTCGGTGTGGCCGCGGCGGCGGGTGTGGCGACGGTGGCGGCGGCCACGCAGGCGGCCAGTGTGGCGCCGGCGATCCATCTGGCGCGTACGGATATTCGAGCTTCCCCGTTAGTCATGCCCCCTTTGACTCATCAGTTCGCACGAAAGGTTGCACGCATCTCCGTATCCGTTGGGGAAAGGCTGCACAAGGCGTTACCGAGCCCTTGGTCGATTCACAGCCGGGGGCCAGGTTCACCACAGCGCGCGCCCACCCCCCGTCACCACGATGCTCGGGTGACATCTGCCACCGATCCACACCCCCACACCGAGACCGTGTCCGAAGACCGGCCGCCGCCGACCCCGCCCGCGGCGCCCTCGGACAAAGCACCCCGCTGGTCGCTGCCCGCCCTGATCGCCGTCCTGGTACTGGCGGCGGCGCTGTACTCCTGGAATCTGTCCGGGTCCAGCCTCAACAGCTTCTACAGCGCGGCCGTCTACAGCGGCACCAAGAGCTGGGAGGCCTGGTTCTTCGGCTCGCTCGACGCGGGCAACTTCATCACGGTCGACAAACCACCGTTCGCCCTGATGGTCATGGGCCTGTCGTGCCGCATCTTCGGGTTCGGCACCTGGCAGATGATGCTGCCGGAGGTCGCCGCCGCGCTCGGCACGATCTGGATCCTGCACGCGTCCGTGAAGCGGGTCTTCGGGCACGTGGCCGCGGCGATCGCCGCGCTCGTCCTCGCGCTGACCCCGATCACGGTCGCCATCAACCGGGACAACAACCCCGACACCCTGCTCGTCCTGCTGATGGTCGGGGGCGCGGCCCTCGCCCTGCGCTCGGTGCGCACCGAGCGGCTGCTGCCGCTGATCGGCTCCGCCGTCTGCTTCGGACTCGCCTTCAACACCAAGATGCTCCAGGGCTACATCGCCCTGCCGGCCGTCTTCGCCGTGTACGTGTACGCCTCGAAGCTGGGCTGGAAGAAGAAGGTCGTCAACCTGGCCCTGGCCACGGTCGCACTGGCCGTCTCCAGCTTCTGGTGGGCCACGGCCGTGTCCCTCGTACCCGCCGACGACCGCCCCTACATCGGCGGTTCGACCGACGGCAGCGCCTGGAACCTGATCATGGGCTACAACGGCCTGGGCCGCGTCTTCGGCGGCGAGGGCAACGGCGGAGGCGGAGGCGGGGCCGGTGGGGGCGGCGGAGGCGGCACCTTCGCCGGTACCGCGGGCCTGGGCCGGATGTTCAACGACATCCTCGGCGGCCAGATCTCCTGGCTGATCCCCTTCGCGGGCATCGCGCTCGTGGCCGGCCTGGTGCTGTGCGGGCGCGCCCCGCGCACCGACCTCACGCGCGCCGCGCTGGTGCTGTGGGGCGGCTGGCTGGTGCTGCACTACCTGACCTTCGCGATGGCCGAGGGCACCATGCACCCGTACTACACGACCGCGCTCGCCCCGGGCATCGCGGCGCTCACCGGTGGCGGCGGCGTCATGCTGTGGCGCGCCTTCCGCAGCGGTGACGCCCGCTGGTCGTGGGTGCTGCCGGCCGGGCTCGCGGTCACCGGCATCTGGGCGATCGTGCTGCTGCGCCGAGCCACCGACTGGAACACCTGGCTGTGGCCGGCGGTCGGCGTGGTCATGGTCCTCGCGATCATCGGCCTGTTCGTCTTCCGCTCGGGCAACAGGGCCCGGCTGCTCTCCCTCTCCATCGCGGCGGCGATCGTGGCGGCCCTCGCGGGCCCGACGGCGTACGCGGCCTCGCCCGCCCTCTCCTCCGCGAGCGGCGGCATGGGCGGCACCAACCCGACGGCCGGCCCCTCCACCGGCGGCGGCGGTCCCGGCGGAGGCGGTGGCCGGGGCGGCTTCGGCGGCCAGCGCGGCGAACTGCCGGGCGGCACACAGCAGGGCGGCGGCCAAGCGAACGGCGCGTTCCCGGGCGGCGGCCAGGGCCAGATGACGCCGGGCGGCGGCAACGGTGAGCTGCCGCAGGGCGGCGGCGCGCCGAGCGGTGCGCCGAGCGGGGCTCCCAGCGGCGGCGGTACGGCCCAGGGCGGCGGTACGGCTCCGGGCGGCACCGGCGGCACCGGCGGTACGGGCGGTACGGCTCCCGGTGGTACCGGTACCGGCGCCGCACCCGGCGGCACGGGTGGCGCCCGGGGCGGCTTCGGCGGCGGGGGCGGGATGGGCGGGGGCGGCGCCTCCACCGAGCTCGTCTCGTACCTGGAGAAGCACCAGGACGGCGCCAAGTGGCTGCTCGCGGTGGCCAATTCACAGTCCGCGGGCCAGCTGATCCTCAGCACCGGCAAGCCCGTCATCTCCATGTGGGGCTTCACCGGCTCCGACCAGGCGATGACCCTCGCCAAGCTCAAGGAACTGGTGAAGAAGGGCGAGTTGCACTACATCCAGCTCGGTGGCGGCGGCATGGGCGGCAACAGCAGCCTGAACCAGGAGATCACCAGCTGGGTGGAGAAGAACGGGACGGCGGTGAAGGAGAGCGAGTACAGCAAGAGCGGTAGCGGTACGTCGGACTCGTCGTCCTCCAGCTCGTCGACCCAGACGGCCACGTCGACGATCTACCGTCTGGACCCGTCGGACGTGAGCTGAGTGACCGACTGAGCAAAGCGCACCCCAAAGGCCTCCCACAGGCCTCTCAACGGCCCCTGACCTCCCGGTCGGGGGCCGTTTTGGTACGTCAACTCGCGTAGACAAGGGGCAAATTGCCGGATCCGGTCATCTGATCGACATGTCCAAGTCATTTACAGGGCTGCATGCCCATGTCACGCTCCCGTCTGCCGCCTCCATTCAACCCGCGTAGATGGGACCCCCTTTATGCTGGCGACACGCATCCGCCGCTGGAAGACAGTGGCCCTGACGACGGCAGCCGTCCTGGTCGGTTTCAGCGTCCCCGCGCTGACCGCGACCCCGGCCGCGGCCACCACCACGGCGTACGACACGACGTACTACAAGAACGCGGTCGGCAAGACGGGGACGACCCTGAAGTCCTCGCTGCACACGATCATCAGCGCCAACGTCACGAAGATCTCGTACTCCGCGGTCTGGAACGCCCTCATGGCGACCGACCAGGACCCGAACAACAGCAACAACGTGATCCTGCTGTACAGCGGTGTGTCCCGAGCCAAGTCCCTCAACGGCGGTGACGTCGGCGACTGGAACCGCGAGCACACCTGGGCCAAGTCGCACGGAGACTTCGGCGAGGCGATCGGCCCCGGCACGGACCTGCACCACCTTCGTCCGGCCGACGTCCAGGTCAACAGCATCCGCGGCAACCTGGACTTCGACAACGGCGGCAGCGCGGTCACCAACGGCGGCGGCAGCACCGTCGACTCCGACTCCTTCGCGCCGCGCGCGGCGGACCGGGGCGACGTGGCCCGCATGATCCTCTACATGGCCGTGCGCTACGAGGGTGACGACGGCTTCGCCAACCTGGAGCCCAACGAGAAGGTGGGCAACGGCAGCAACCCCTACATGGGCAAGCTCTCCGTCCTCAAGGCGTGGAACGAGGCGGACCCGCCGAGCGCGTTCGAGGAGAAGCGCAACCAGGTCATCTACGACACGTACCAGCACAACCGGAACCCGTTCATCGACCACCCCGAGTGGGTCGAGGCGATCTGGTAGGCGCAACCCGCTGAGCCGCGTACCGCTCGCCTGCGGCATGCCACCAGGCGGGCGGTACGGGGCCGCGCACGAACGAGGCCGACTGCGACTGCGGCTGATCGGGATGAAGCCCGAGCCGCCGCAATGCCCCACCCTCCACCTGCACGGAGAACCACCCGCGCCACCGCCCGCTCACCGGATCCGGCCCACAGGCAAGCCCGAAACAGAGCTCGTCGTCATCGAAGGGCATCCAGTCGATGCCGCGCTCGCGCAGTCAACCGAGCAGTTCCCGCAGGGGGTTGGGCAGTCCGGGCAGACTCTCGACACTCAGAACCTGCACCCACTCAACCTGGTCAGCTGCCGGCTTGAGGCCCTTCTCCGCCTCGTATCTCGCCATCACTCCCCGCCTCCTACCCAAGCCGCACGAACCCGGGCTCGGGCACGTCCGCGAAGGCGAGGGCGAAGACCTCGCCGTCGTCGATCACCCGCGGCACCACCTCGTGGATGTCCGACTCGGCGCCCACGATGGCACTCAGGCGCTCCACGAAACGAGGGAACCGGTCGGCGTCGCCGGGCCGTGCCACTGAATCACCTTCTCTCAACCGGTGTGCCGGACGTCCGACGTGCCCTGGCCCTGCGCAGGCGTTCCACGAGCGGCACCTGTCCCGGTGGCCTCAGGATGAACTTGCGCTTCTGCTGGTCGAAGCATTCCAGGTAGCAGGACACCCGGTCGCCCACCTGGTAGTTGTCGTCATCGTCGATGTAGAGGACGTCGATGAGGCCGACCCACGACAGCCCCAGGTCCACGATGACGCCCCAGGGGAATACGGCGATGGCCTCACCCTCGACAAGGGTCCCCATGCGGCCCGTCTCTGCCTCGCTGAGTTCAACGTTGGTCATGCTTCCTCGCCGTCTTCCAGATACCAACCGTGCCCGGTCATGCGTTCCTTCAGCCGCTCCACCTGTTCAGCGGGCGGTTTCCGATGGGACTGGGCGGCGGCCGCCTGGTTGCGCACCACATGCGGGTCGAGGCCGAAAGCCGTCTCCACCACCACGCCGAGATTCCGCTCGGACAACAGGTCGGCGAGGATCACGAGCAAGGGACCGTAGTCCGCGTCGTCCTCTCGGACACCGGCGGGGAAGACCAGCCGGAGCTGATCGACGACTTCCGCCAGATGCGGTTCGAGGGCCATCAGTCCGCCGTCACCGCGGAGCGAGGCCCGGTCGGGCCGCGTCCTCGTGGCGATGGCACAGCTCCTCGACCCGGATCTCGACGAAGGCGAGTGCCTCATCGAGGTCGAGACCCTCACCATGCCGCCGGTACGGGGTGTGGACCCCGGCCGGCCACTCGCCCGTGTCCCTCTCCAGATCGAGCCGGTACTCGTTCGGCTCGGAGTCCCGGGCGAGGTCCGTCCAGGTGATGCCGTGATGGAGCGTCACCTGCGGGACGACGGTCGCCTCGTCCTCACCGCCGGAATTGCTGCCGAAGTCGTATCCCAGATAGCGGCCAAGCATGCGGTCCCCCGGCGATCGTAGTTGTCCGGAAGGGCAGGAGGAGAGACCTCGCTGCTCCTCGAGCCCGCGCAGGCGGCGTCCGACTGGACCCGTCCGTCAGTCCAGGTGCGTAGCCGCGAACATCCGCAGCACGGCCGGCAGTACGACCACCGACGGCCCCGGCGTCGCCAACGCCTTCGCCAGGTCCGTTTCCAGTGTCTCCGGGCTCGTCCGTACCCCCGGCACCCCGAACGACTCCGCCAACGCCACATAGTCCGGTCGCGTCAGTTCCGTCGCCGTCGGCTCGCCGAACGCGTCCGTCATGTACTCGCGGAGGATGCCGTAGCCCCCGTCGTCGACGATGAGCCACGTGACGTCGAGGTCGTACTGCTTGGCCGTCGCCAGCTCCGCGATGGAGTAGAGCGCACCGCCGTCTCCCGACACCGCCAGCACCGGCCGCGTCGGATCCGCCGCCGCCGCGCCCAGCGCCGCCGGGAAGCCGTAGCCGAGGCCGCCCGCGCCCTGGGCCGAGTGCAGGTGGTTGGGGCCCTTGGCGTCGAACGCGGACCACGCCCAGTACGCCAGGATCGTCATGTCCCAGAAGGACGGGGAGTCGGCCGGGAGCGCCTTGCGGACCGCGGCCAACACCTCTTGCTCCAGGGTGAGTTCCTGGGCGTCGATGCGCTCCCGTACCCGCGCCAGCACGTCCCGTACCCGGTCCCCGACCGTCGGATCCGTCCGTTCCGGCACCGTCTCCACCAGCGCCTGCAACGCGTGCCACGCGTCCGCGTGGATGCCCAACGCCGGGTGGTTCGACTCCAGTTTGCCGAGGTCCGCCTCGATCTGGATGACCCGGCCCCGCGGGGCGAACGTGTGGTAGTTCGACGACAGTTCGCCCAGGCCCGAGCCCACCACCAGCACTACGTCCGCGTCCTCAAGGAAGTCCGTCGTGTGCCGGTCCTCCAGCCAGGACTGGAGGGACAAGGGGTGGGTCCAGGGGAATGCGCCCTTGCCGCCGGGGGTCGTCACCACCGGGGCCTGGAGTTTCTCCGCCAGCTGACGGAGCTTCTTGGAGGCGTCAGCCCGTACCACCCCGCCGCCCGCGATGATCGCCGGGCGAGCCGCGCGCGACAGCAAGTCCGCCGCCACCGCCGTCAGTTCGGGGCGCGGGACCAGGTCCTCCGGCGTCGCGTCCACCGCCGTCACCACCGGGAGCGAAGTCTCGGACAGGAGTACGTCCTGGGGGATCTCCACCCACACCGGGCCGTGCGGAGCCGACAGCGCCGACTTCCAGGCCGCCGCGATCGCCGACGGGATCTGGGACTGGGCGCGGACCGTGTGGACGGACTTCACCACGCCCCTGAACGAGGCTGCCTGGTCCGGGAGTTCGTGGAGGTAGCCGTGGCGGCCGCCGCCCAGACCCGCCGTCGGGATCTGGCTGCTGATCGCGAGGACGGGCGCCGAGGCCGCCGCCGCTTCCTGGAGCGCCGCCAGTGACGTCAGCGCGCCCGGGCCCGTGGACAGGAGCAGGGGTGCCGCCTCGCCGGTGATCCGGCCGTACGCGTCCGCCGCGAACCCGGCGTTGTTCTCCACCCGCAGCCCGATGTACCGCAGGTCGGACCGGCGCAGCGCGTCGAACATGCCCAGCGCGTGCTGGCCGGGCAGGCCGAAGACCGTCGTCGCGCCGAGCCCGGCGAGGGTCTCCACGACCAGGTCGCCGCCGTTGCGCCCGGCGGGCGGGTTCAGCGCGGCGGAGATCTGCGCGGCCGTCGGGCGGAGTTCCAGGTCGTGGTCGTGCGTCACTTCGAGCGAACCTCTGCAATCTGACGGGACATGATCGTGGTCAGTTCGTACGCCGTGTGCGACGCCGCCACCGACGTGATCTCGGCGTGGTCGTACGCCGGTGCCACCTCGACGACGTCCGCCGACACCAGGTTGCAGGATGCCAGGCCGCGCAGGATCTCCAGAAGTTCGCGGGAGGTCATGCCGCCGGCCTCGGGCGTGCCGGTGCCGGGCGCGTGGGCCGGGTCGAGGCAGTCGATGTCGATGGAGATGTAGAGGGGGCGGTTCCCGATGCGCCGGCGCAGTTGGTCGGCGACCTCGTCGACGCCTCGGCGCATCACGTCCGCCGACGTCACGATCCCGAAGCCCATCTTCGCGTCGTCGGTCAGGTCCTGCTTGCCGTACAGCGGCCCACGCGTACCGACGTGCGACAGCGCCTCCGTGTCGAGGATCCCCTCCTCCACCGCCCGCCGGAACGGCGTCCCGTGCGTGTACTCCGCCCCGAAGTACGTGTCCCAGGTGTCGAGATGGGCGTCGAAGTGCAGCAGGGCCACCGGGCCGTGCTTCTTCGCCACCGACCGCAACAACGGCAGCGCGATGGTGTGGTCGCCGCCCAGGGTCATCAACCTCGCGCCCGTTCCCAGCAGTTCGTCGGCCGCCGCCTCGATCGTCTCCACGGCCTCGTTGATGTTGAACGGGTTCACGGCGATGTCACCGCCGTCCGCCACCTGCGCCAGCGCGAACGGCGACGCGTCCTGCGCCGGGTTGTAGGGCCGCAGCAGCCGGGACGCCTCGCGGATCGCGTTGCCGCCGAAGCGGGCGCCCGGCCGGTACGAGACGCCCGAGTCGAACGGCACCCCGACCACGGCGACATCGGCGCGGCCGACCTCGTCCAGGCGCGGCAGCCGGGCGAAGGTCGCGGGCCCGGCGTACCGCGGGACGCGGGAGGAGTCGACGGGACCGCGGGGCGCCTCGTTGCTGGTCATGGGAGCTGCCTTCTTTCCTACGCTTCGTCGCGTGTGTACATCTCCGTGAGGCCTTGTGGGCCTCTGTGGATCTTTGCGCGTCCGGATACGACTTTACTGGTGCGCGGCGACCGGTTCGGACGCGAGTTCGGGAGCACCGCGCCCGGCGAGCCGCTCGCGCCACGCGGCCAGCACCGCCGCGTCGGTCGCCGGTGTCGCCAGTGACACGACGACGTAGACGGCGAGGGACGACAACAGGCCGTAGTAGATGGGCTCGTTGGCGAGGATGCCGTAGCCCGCCATCAGGCCGACGACCGCGAGACCGCCGACGATCACGGCGGCGAGCGCGCCCTGCGCGGTGCCGCGCTTCCACAGCAGGCCGCCGAGGATCGGGACGAGGAGACCGCCGACGAGCAGGTTGTACGCGACCGTCAGCGCCTCGACGACGTTGTTGAGCGCGATCGCCGTGACGATCACCGCGACGCCCATGACGAGGATGAAGGCACGGTTGCCCCGGACCTCGTCGCGCTCCTCGCCGATGTCCGCGCCGTCCCGTCGGACGGCGCCCCGCAGCTTCGACCAGATGTCGTTGTTGGCGACCGTGGCGCAGGCGATCAGCGCGCCGGAGGAGGTGGACATCACCGCGGCCAGGGCGGCGGCGAGCACCAGTCCCCGTACGCCGACCGGGAGTTCGTCCTTGACGATGGTCGCGAAGGCGTCGTCCGGGCTGCCGAGGTTCGGGTACAGGACCTTGGCCGCCGTGCCGATGACGGCGCCGGCGAGGGCGTAGACGAGACAGTAGGTGCCGGCGACCGTGCCGCCCCACTTGGCCGTCCTGTCGCTGCCCGCCGTGAACACCCGCTGCCAGATGTCCTGGCCGATGAGCATGCCGAACGTATAGATCAGGACGTACGTGAAGATCGTCTCGCCGCCGATGCCCAGCGGGTCGAAGTACTCGGTCGGCAGCTTCGCCTTCATCTCGCTGAAGCCGCCCGCCTTGACGACCGCGATGGGCAGCAGGAGCAGGAGCACGCCGATCGTCTTCACCACGAACTGCACCATGTCGGTGAGGGTGATCGACCACATGCCGCCCAGCGTCGAGTACGCGACGACGATCGAGCCGCCGAGGATGATCGCGACCGTGCGGTTCATGTCGAAGAGGACGTCGAAGATCGTGGCGTAGGCGATGGTCGAGGTGACAGCGAGCATGAGGGTGTACGCCCACATGACGACGCCGGAGATCACGCCGGCCCGGCCGCCGTAGCGCAGGTCGAGCATCTCGGAGACCGTGTACACCTTGAGGCGCGCGATCCGGGCCGAGAAGAAGACCGACAGGGCCAGCAGCCCGAGGCCGATGGTGAAGACCATCCAGGCGCCGGAGAGGCCGTACTTGTAGCCCAGGCCCACCCCGCCGATGGTGGACGCGCCGCCGAGGACGATGGCGGCCATGGTGCCGGAGTACATCGCGGGCCCCAGGCGCCGGCCGGCCACAAGGAACTCGCTCTTCGACCTGGCGCGGCGCATGCCCCACCAGCCCATGGCCAGCATGCCGGCCAGATAGACGACGATCACCGCGTAGTCGACAGCCACGGAGGTCCCTCCTTCGCAGGTTCCTGGACCAAAGGTTTTCTCGAGCGAGAGGCCTTCTCGGCCAGAGGTTTCCTCGACCATAGGTGGCCGGAAAGTGGCTGCGAAGTGTACGTTTCATCCATTCGAGGTGGCCTGAGTGGAGGAAGCGCACACCATGCCGGATCCCGCTGTTCCCCCTACTCCCCCGGTGCCCCTCGCGGCACTTCTGGCCCGCGAGGACCTGGCCCTGCGGCAGATCGCGGGGCCCGCCGACCCCGGCATCGTCATCCACTGGGCGCACACCTCGGAGATGGCCGACCCGTACCCGTATCTGCTGGGCGGCGAGCTGCTGTTGACGGCGGGGGTGCACATTCCGGAGGCGGCCGGGTCGGGGACGTATTTCGACGACTACGTGTCGCGGATCGTGGCGGCGGGCGGGGCCGCGCTCGGCTTCGGGGTGGCGCCGGTGCACGACACGGTGCCGCGGGCGCTGGTCGCCGCCTGCGAGGCGTACGACCTGCCGCTCGTCGAGGTGCCGCCGCAGACCACCTTCTCCGGCGTCGCCCGCGCCGTCTGGCAGCTCATGGCCCAGGCCCGGCTCGCCGAACTGCGCCGGATCAGCGAGGCCCAGCAGAGCCTGGCCGCGGCCGCGGCCCGCCAGGACCCGGTACCGGCGGTGCTGCGGCAGCTGGCCCAACGGGTGGGCGGACGGGCGGTGTTGTACGGCCCCGAGGGCGCCGAGATCTCGGCGGCGGGGCGGCAGCCGGGAGCCGAGGTGCGGCTGGCGCTGGCGGAGCTGGCCCAGGTCGTCACCAGCCGTACCTCCACCACCGCGAGCGACACCACCGCCGACACCCACCTCGCCGCCTACGCCCTCGGCGTCGACCGGGGTTTCGTGCTCGGGGTGGCCGCGCCGGGCCGCGAGAGCGGTGACCAGGCCATCGCCTCCGTGGCCGCCGTCCTGCTCTCCCTCCTCACCGGCGAGCACCACAGCGGCACGGGCGCCGCCCGCTCGTCGGCCCTGGTCCGGCTGCTGCTCGGGGCACCGGCGGAGGACGTCGCACCGCTGCTCGGGTCCGGTCCGTGGCTCGTCGTGCACGCGCGGCCGGACACCCACTCCCCCGACCCGGTGGCCGCCTCCGCGCTGGGCACGGCGCTCGGCTCGCCACTGGTCGACGTGGCCCGGGACGTCGTACGCGTCCTGGTGCCCGCCGGCCGCGAACCGGCCCCGCAGCCCGGCTGGACCCTCGGCGTCAGCGCCCCCGCCGCCCCGCCCGCGTGGCCGTCCGCCGACACCCAGGCGGCCCGCGCGCTGGCCCGGGCCCGGGCCACCCGGACGGACCTGGTCCGGCACGGCGAGCGCGCCGGGCTCGGCGACCTGGTCCCGCCCGACGAGGCCGCCGCCCACGCCCGCACGCTCCTCGCCCCGATCGCCGGCACCCCCGCGCTCACCGAGACCCTGCGCACCTGGCTCTCCCTGCACGGCAGTTGGGACCGTACGGCCGTCGCCCTGGCCGTCCACCGCAACACCGTCCGCCAGCGCGTCGCCCGCTGCGCCGCGCTCCTCGAAGCCGACCTGGACGACCCGGACGTACGCATGGAGCTGTGGTTCGCACTGCGGGGTCAATAGGGGTCCGGGCGGCGGAACGCAATGAGTACGAGGCACAACCGGCATGAGTACGTGACGCACGTCCCAGCGTTCGGTACGTCAGGGACGCGCACAGTCGGCTGCCTCACAATGGGAATCATGCCGATACCCGGGACACCTCACCGCGCCGAGCTCGTCGAGCACCTCGTCAGGACCCGCATCGCGGGCGATGTCGCCACCCCGCGCGAGAACAACCTCAGCCATTACCGCAAGCTCGCGAACGGCGACCGCCACTACTGGTTCGGCCTGGAGTTCGGCGACCGCTGGAGCGACGAGCAGGACGTGCTCGCGGTGATGGCGGAGCGGGTGGGTGTCAACGACGATCCGGAGTACCGCTACGGCCAGGACACCATCGACGCCGAGCTGACGGTGGACGCGCTGGAGCGGCTCGCGGCGCGGCTGCGCAAGGCGGCGGACGGCGAGCAGCGGGTGCTGTTCGCGACCGGTCACCCGGGCGGCCTGCTGGACGTGCACCGTGCCACGGCCGCCGCGCTGCGCACCGCCGGCTGCGAGATCGTCGTGATCCCGGACGGGCTGCAGACGGAGGAGGGGTACGTCATGCAGTTCGCGGACGTGGCCGTCCTCGAGCACGGCGCCACCCTGTGGCACACCCACTCGGGCGAACCGATGAAGGCCATCCTCACGGCGCTGGAGCGCGAGGGCCGCCCGCTGCCCGACCTGGTCGTCGCCGACCACGGCTGGGCGGGCTGTGCCGGACAGCACGGCGTGGACTCGGTGGGCTACGCCGACTCCAACGACCCGGCCCTCTTCCTCGCCGAGTCCGAGGGCACCCTCCAGGTGACGGTCCCGCTCGACGACCACGTCGTCAGCCCGCGCTTCTACGACCCGATGACGGCGTTCCTGCTGGCGGCGGCGGAGCTGGGTTAGACGGCGTCAGGAGGCGTCCGCCCGGTTGTGGAGCCACTCCTGTACGGCCACGGTGGCGGGTACCGCGACGAGGAAGCCGATGAGGAAGCCCGCGTCCGAGTCGTCCAGCGCCGAAAAGGTCCGGTTGGCCGCCATGGCCACCAGCACCGTCACCGTTGCCAGTGAGAGGAGGGTGGTGATGGCGGCAAGGAGACGGCGCGGCCCCACGCGATACCGCTCAATCGCGGGACCCATCGCGGCCACCCCCGCCAGGAGGACGAGGGACGAGAAGTCGGGCAGCCACCCGAACGCCCGCCCCACCAGGGCGACAGCCCCGGCGATGGCGAGGCCGACGAGCTCCAGCAGGACGGTGGACACCACCGGGCCCCAACTCCCGTGCCGTATCCACTCGTTCCGGCTGTCCTTCTCCTCGGCCACCTCGGCAGCGTAGCCGTCTCACGGCCACGGGTTCAGCCCCTCGTCCCGGCGCTGCGCGTACCCCGGCGTCGGGTCCAGGTACACCCGCCCGATCCCGGGGAACGCCTCCCGCAGTCGCTCCTCCGCCCGCTCGCAGGCCCACTCGATCTGGGCCGCCGTCGACGCGTCCCGGAAGTCGACCTTGGCGGCGACCAGCGCCTCGCGCGGGCCCTGCACGAGGGTCGTCAGTTCCAGTACGGCCTCGATGTGCTCGTCCGCCAGCAGCTCCGCGCGGATCCGGTCCCGCATGGGCTTGGGCAGCGGGCGCCCGATGAGGAACTCCGCGTTGGAGCGGCCCAGCACCCAGGCGACGACGAGCAGGAGCAGACCGATGAGCAGCGAGGCGAGGCCGTCCCAGACGCCCGAGCCGGTGAGCTGGCCGCCCAGCAGCCCGCCCGCCGCCAGGACCAGGCCGACCAGCGCGGCCGAGTCCTCCAGGACGACCGCCTTCACGGCGGTGTCCGGGGTGCGGCGGAAGTAGACCCGGAAGGGCGCCCGGACCCGGGCAGCCTCACCCTTCGCCTGCTTCAGTCCCGTCCGCAGCGAGTAGCCCTCCAGCACGAAGGCGACCGCCAGGACGATGTACGACACCAGCGGGTCGCCGAGGTCCTCGCCGGCGACCAGGGTGTGGATGCCGTCGTAGAGCGAGAAGACCGCGCCGCCGACGAAGGTGGCGACGGCGGCGAGCATGGCCCAGATGTAGCGCTCGGGGCCGTAGCCGAGCGGGTGCTCCTCGTCGGCCGGCTTCTCGCTGCGCTTGAGCGCGGTGAGCAGCAGGAGTTCGGTGACCGTGTCGGCGACCGAGTGCGCGGCCTCGGAGAGCATCGCGCTGGATCCGCTGATGACGCCGGCGACCGCCTTGGCGAGCGCGATCCCGAGGTTGGCCACGGCGGCGACGATCACCGTGAACGTGCTCTCGCCGCCGCCTTCTTGCTGTTCTTCCGTCTGTTCCGTCTGTTCCGTCTGCCCCATGCCCCACAGTCTCACCGAGGGACGCGGACCACGCCTTCCTGGATCACCGAGATCGCCAGCCGGCCGTCCTGGGTGTAGATCCGGGCCTGGCCCAGACCCCGGCCGCCGTGCGCGGAGGGCGACTCCTGGTCGTAGAGCAGCCACTCGTCCGCGCGGAACGGCCGGTGGAACCACATCGCGTGGTCGAGCGACGCTCCTACGACATCCCCGACCGCCCAGCCGCCGCGGCCGTGCGCGAGCAGGATCGAGTCGAGCAGGGTCATGTCGGAGACGTAGGTGGCGAGGACCACGTGGAGGAGGGGGTCGTCCACCAGCTTGCCGTTGGTGCGGAACCAGACCTGGGAGTGCGGCTCGCGCGGCTCGCCGAAGCGGCCGTACGGCGGGTCGTCGACGTAGCGGAGGTCGATCGCCTCGCGGGCCTCCAGGAATCGTTCAACGATCCGCTGGTCGAGGTGGTCGTAGCCGAGCAGCCGCTCGCGACCCGTGGGGACCGTCTCCGGGTCGGGCGCCGGCGGCATGGGCGCCTGGTGGTCGAGACCTTCCTCGTACGACTGGAAGGACGCCGACAGCGCGAAGATCGGCCGGCCGTGCTGGACGGCGAGCACGCGGCGGGTGGTGAAGGAGCGGCCGTCGCGGATCCGCTCGACGGTGTAGACGATGGGCGCGCCCGGGTCGCCGGTGCGCAGGAAGTACGCGTGCAGGGAGTGGGCGTACCGGTCGGCGGGGACCGTACGCCCGGCGGCGACCAGCGCCTGCGCCGCCACCTGGCCCCCGAAGACACGGGGGACGACGGCGGAGCGGGACTGGCCGCGGAAGATGTTCTCCTCGATCGGCTCGAGGTCGAGCAGATCGAGGAGATCCTGTAGCGCCTGGCTCATGTGATCGTTTCTACCGGCCAGTAATTTCGGGGACTTTACAGACCCATGTTCTTCGCGATGATCGTCTTCATGATCTCGCTGGTGCCGCCGTAGATGCGGTTGACGCGGTTGTCCGCGTACAGGCGGGCGATCGGGTACTCGTTCATGAAGCCGTAGCCGCCGTGCAGCTGGAGGCAGCGGTCGATGACGCGGTGCGCGACCTCGGTGCAGAACAGCTTGGCGCTGGCGGCCTCGGCCGGGGTCAGCTCGCCCGCGTCCAGGGCCTCCAGGGCGCGGTCGGCGACGGCCTCGGCCGCGTCCACCTCGGCCTGGCAGGCGGCCAGTTCGAACTTGGTGTTCTGGAAGGACGCGACCGGCTTGCCGAAGACGGTCCGCTCCTGGACGTACTCCTTGGCGAACCGCACGGCCGCCTTGGCCTGCGCGTAGGCGCCGAAGGCGATGCCCCAGCGCTCGGAGGCGAGGTTGTGGCCGAGGTAGGAGAAGCCCTTGTTCTCCTCGCCCAGCAGGTCCTCGGCGGGCACCTTGACGTCGACGAACGCCAGCTCGGCGGTGTCGGAGGTCTTCAGGCCGAGCTTGTCCAGCTTGCGGCCGATGGAGTAGCCCTCGGACTTGGTGTCCACGGCGAAGAGCGAGATGCCGAAGCGGCGGTCCTCGGCGGTGGACGGCGAGGTGCGGGCGCAGACGATCACGCGGTCGGCGTGCACACCGCCGGTGATGAAGGTCTTGGAGCCGTTGAGGACGTAGTGCGTGCCGTCCTCGGAGAGCTTGGCGGTGGTCTTCATGCCCGCGAGGTCGGAGCCGGTGCCCGGCTCGGTCATCGCCAGCGCCCACATCTCCTCACCGGAGACGAACTTCGGCAGGAAGCGCTTCTTCTGCTCGTCGGTGGCGAGCGACTTGATGTACGGCAGGCCGAGCAGCACGTGCACACCGGAGCCGCCGAACTGGACACCGGCGCGCGCGGTCTCCTCGTACATCACGGCCTCGAACTTGTACGAGTCGATGCCGGCGCCGCCGTACTCCTCGTCCACGCGGATGCCGAAGACGCCGAGTTCGGCGAGCTTGTAGTAGAAGTCGCGCGGCGCCTGGCCGGCGGCGAACCACTCGTCGTAGACGGGGACGACCTCGGCCTCGATGAAGGCGCGCAGGGTCTCCCGGAACGCCTCGTGGTCCTCGTCAAACACCGTACGGCGCACCGCCGCCACCCTTCTTTGCGCCTAAACCGGCGCCGCTCTCGCGGATGTGGTTGCTCGCCGTCGGGGTTCCTCAATTGATGATTGCGGTCCGATGGCTAAGCGCTTGCTCAGCATCGAGCGTACCGGCGGGTAGGCGCGGGCGTCCAGTGGAACGGACACGTAACGCTCGTCACGCCCCCGCCGCCGCGAACGCCCCCCGCGCCATCCGGTGCAGCAACTCCGCCGTCGTCCCGCGCCCCGGGAGCGAGCCGGGACGGCCCAGGTGCGGGGTCGAGTTCAGGAGGCCGAAGACGGAGTGGACCGCGGACCGCGCGGCCGGTTCCGCCAGGCCGGGGTACACCTCGCGGAGCACCTCCACCCACAGTTCGACGTACTGGCGCTGGAGCTGGCGGACCAGCTTGCGGTCGCTGTCGCGGAGGCGGTCCAGCTCGCGGTCGTGGAGGGTGATGAGGGGGCGGTCGTCGAGGGCGAAGTCGATGTGGCCCTCGATGAGGGAGTCCAGGAGGGTCTCGGGGTTCCCGTCGGTCTCCGCGACCCGGCGCTTGCCGCCGGTCAGGAGCTGGCCGCTGATGCCGACGAGGAGTTCGGCGAGCATCGCGTCCTTGCCCGGGAAGTGGCGGTAGAGACCGGGGCCGCTGATGCCGACCGCGGCGCCTATCTCGTCCACCCCGACGCCGTGGAAACCGCGCTCGGCGAAGAGCCGCGCGGCTTCCTTGAGGATCTGCTCGCGGCGGGTGGGGGCGTCGGTTCTGGTGGCCATGGAAGCAATTCTAGACAGGAAGGTTAGCGGTCGTTAACCTGAAGGAAATGGTTAACGCTCATTAACAGTGGATCGCTGGGTGAGGGGACCGCAGGATGCAAGAGGCACCGGAGCTGACGAGCGCGGCGGATCCCGCGTCGGAGGCGTGGCGGGCCAACGAGGCGGCGCACCGGGCGCTCGCCGAGGAGCTGCGCGGCAAGCTGGCTGCGGCCCGGCTCGGCGGCGGCGAGAAGGCGCGGGCGCGGCACACCGCGCGCGGCAAGCTGCTGCCCAGGGACCGGGTGGACACCCTGCTGGATCCGGGGTCGCCGTTCCTGGAGCTGGCCCCGCTGGCGGCCGACGGGATGTACGACGGCCAGGCCCCGGCCGCCGGGGTGGTCGCCGGGATCGGGCGGGTGTCGGGGCGCGAGTGCGTGATCGTCGCCAATGACGCCACCGTCAAGGGCGGCACGTACTACCCGATGACGGTGAAGAAGCACCTGCGCGCCCAGGAGGTGGCTCTCGACAACCGCCTCCCGTGCATCTACCTGGTCGACTCCGGGGGCGCCTTCCTGCCGATGCAGGACGAGGTCTTCCCCGACCGCGACCACTTCGGGCGGATCTTCTACAACCAGGCCCGGATGTCGGGCGCCGGCATCCCGCAGATCGCCGCGGTGCTGGGCTCGTGCACGGCGGGCGGCGCGTACGTCCCGGCCATGAGCGACGAGGCCGTCATCGTCCGCAACCAGGGCACGATCTTCCTGGGCGGCCCGCCCCTGGTGAAGGCAGCGACCGGCGAGGTCGTCACCGCGGAGGAGCTGGGCGGCGGTGACGTCCACGCACGCGTGTCGGGCGTGACGGACCACCTCGCGGAGGACGACGCGCACGCGCTGCGGATCGTCCGGAACATCGCCGCGACGCTCCCCGCGCGCGGGCCGCTGCCCTGGGAGGTCACCGGGGCGGTCGAGCCGAAGGTCGACCCGTACGGGCTCTACGGCGCGGTCCCGGTCGACTCCCGCACCCCTTATGACGTGCGCGAGATCATCGCGCGCGTGGTCGACGGCTCGCGGTTCGCCGAGTTCAAGTCGGAGTTCGGGCAGACCCTGGTCACCGGGTTCGCCCGGATCCACGGCCACCCGGTCGGCATCATCGCCAACAACGGCATCCTGTTCTCCGAGTCCGCCCAGAAGGGCGCCCACTTCATCGAGCTGTGCGACCAGCGCGGGATCCCGCTGGTGTTCCTGCAGAACATCTCGGGGTTCATGGTCGGCAAGGACTACGAGGCCGGCGGCATCGCCAAGCACGGCGCCAAGATGGTCACGGCGGTGGCCTGCACGCGCGTGCCGAAGCTGACGGTCGTGGTCGGCGGCTCCTACGGCGCGGGCAACTACTCGATGTGCGGCCGGGCCTACTCCCCCCGCTTCCTGTGGATGTGGCCCGGCGCCAAGATCTCCGTCATGGGCGGCGAACAGGCCGCGTCGGTCCTCGCGACCGTGAAGCGGGACCAGCTGGAAGGGCGCGGCGAGGAGTGGCCCGCCGAGGACGAGGAGTCCTTCAAGGCCCCGATCCGGCAGCAGTACGAGCGCCAGGGCAACGCCTACTACGCGACCGCCCGCCTCTGGGACGACGGCGTCATCGACCCGCTGGAGACCCGCCAGGTGCTGGGCCTGGCCCTGACCGCCTGTGCCAACGCGCCGCTGGGTGAACCCCGGTTCGGCGTCTTCCGGATGTGATGAGGGTGCCCAAGATGGTCGAGATGTTCGACACGGTCCTGGTGGCCAACCGGGGCGAGATCGCGGTTCGCGTGATCCGTACCCTGCGCGCGCTCGGTGTGCGCTCGGTGGCCGTCTTCTCCGACGCCGACGCGGACGCCCGGCAAGTCCGGGAGGCCGACACGGCGGTACGGATCGGTCCGGCACCGGCGGCCGAGAGCTATCTGTCGGTGGAGCGGATCCTGGAGGCGGCCGCCCGCACCGGCGCCCAGGCCGTGCACCCGGGCTACGGCTTCCTCGCGGAGAACGCGGGCTTCGCGCGCGCGTGCGCCGACGCGGGGCTCGTCTTCATCGGCCCGACCGCGGAGTCCATCGCGTTGATGGGCGACAAGATCCACGCCAAGGAGACGGTGCAGGCGGCCGGCGTGCCGGTCGTCCCCGGGTCCAGTGGCAGCGGCCTGACGGACGCCCAACTCGCCGACGCCGCCCGGGAGATCGGGATGCCGGTGCTGCTGAAGCCGTCGGCCGGCGGGGGCGGCAAGGGCATGCGGCTGGTGCGCGAGACCTCGGCGCTGGCCGAGGAGATCGCCGCCGCCCGCCGCGAGGCCCGCGCCTCCTTCGGCGACGACACGCTCCTGGTGGAGCGCTGGGTGGACCGGCCCCGGCACATCGAGATCCAGGTCCTGGCCGACGGCCACGGGAACGTGGTGCACCTCGGCGAGCGCGAGTGCTCGTTGCAGCGCCGGCACCAGAAGGTCGTCGAGGAGGCGCCGAGCGTGCTCCTCGACGAGGCCACGCGCGCGGCGATGGGCGAGGCGGCGGTACAGGCGGCGCGCTCGTGCGGGTACCGGGGCGCGGGCACGGTGGAGTTCATCGTGCCGGGCGTCGACCCGTCCTCGTACTACTTCATGGAGATGAACACCCGGCTCCAGGTGGAGCACCCGGTCACGGAGTTGGTGACCGGTCTCGACCTGGTGGAGTGGCAGCTGCGGGTGGCGGCGGGCGAGCGACTGCCCTTCGCGCAGGACGACATCACGCTCACCGGGCACGCGGTCGAGGCGCGGATCTGCGCCGAAGACCCCGCGCGCGGGTTCCTCCCCTCCGGCGGCACCGTCCTGAAACTGAACGAACCCTCGGGCGACGGCGTCCGCACCGACTCCGGGCTCTCCGAAGGGACCGAGGTCGGCAGCCTCTACGACCCGATGCTCTCCAAGGTCATCGCCTACGGCCCCGACCGCGCGACCGCGCTCAGGAAGCTCCGGGCGGCCCTCGCGGACACGGTCACGCTGGGCGTGCCGACCAACGCCGGTTTCCTACGGCGACTGCTCGCCCATCCGGCGGTCGTGGCGGGCGAGTTGGACACCGGGCTCGTCGAGCGGGAGGCGGACTCCCTCATCCCGGGCGAGGTGCCCGAGGAGGTGTACGAGGCGGCGGCCGCCGTACGGCTGGAGGCGCTGCGTCCGAAGGGTGCGGGCTGGACCGATCCGTTCTCGGTGCCGAGCGGCTGGCGGCTGGGCGGTGCTCCCAAGCCCGTCGGCTTCCAGCTGCGGGTGACCGAGCCCGTGGAGTACGTTCCGCGCGGCGACCACACCGTCACCGAGGACCAGGTGGCCGTCACCCTCGACGGGGTCCGGCACACCTTCCGCCGGGCCGGTGACTGGCTCGGCCGCGACGGTGACGCCTGGCAGGTACGGGACCACGACCCGGTGGCCGCCTCGCTCGGCGGGGCCGACCGGTCCGGTGCCGGTTCGCTCACCGCGCCCATGCCGGGGACGGTGACCGTGGTGAAGGTCGCCGTGGGGGATCAAGTGGCCGCCGGGCAGAGCCTGTTGGTGGTCGAGGCGATGAAGATGGAGCACGTCGTCTCCGCGCCGCACGCCGGCACCGTCGCCGAACTCGACGTGACGCCCGGCGCGACGGTCGCCATGGATCAGGTGCTGGCGGTCGTCACACCTGTGGAGGAGGACCAGTGACACTCCCGATGGTCGTACCGGCCGCCGACCTGCCCGCCCGGGTGCGCATCCACGAGGTCGGCGCCCGTGACGGACTCCAGAACGAGAAGTCGACCGTGCCGACGGAGGTCAAGGCCGAGTTCATCCGCCGCCTCGCCGACGCGGGGCTGACGACGATCGAGGCGACGAGCTTCGTCCACCCCAAGTGGGTGCCTCAACTGGCGGACGCGGAGGAGCTGTTCCCGCTCGTGCGCGACCTGCCCGGGGTGGACCTCCCCGTCCTCGTGCCGAACGGCCGCGGCCTCGACCGGGCGCTGGCCCTGGACGCGAACCGGGTCGCCGTCTTCGCCAGCGCCACCGAATCCTTCGCGAAGGCCAACCTCAACCGCACGGTGGACGAGTCGCTGGCCGTGTTCGCCCCCGTCGTGGCCCGTGCCAAGGACGAGGGCGCCCATGTGCGCGGCTATCTCTCCATGTGCTTCGGCGACCCGTGGGAGGGCGAGGTCCCCATCGCGCAAGTGGTGCGTGTCTGCCGGGCGTTGGTCGACATGGGCTGCGACGAGCTGAGCCTCGGCGACACCATCGGCGTGGCGACCCCGGGCCACGTACTGGAGTTGCTCTCCGCGCTCAACGAACAGGGCGTGCGGACGAACGTCCTGGGCGTGCACTTCCACGACACCTACGGCCAGGCCCTCTCCAACACCCTGGCCGCGCTTCAGCACGGCGTCACCACCGTCGACGCCTCCGCCGGAGGCCTCGGTGGCTGCCCGTTCGCCAAGTCGGCCACCGGGAACCTCGCGACCGAGGACCTCGTCTGGATGCTCCGGGGTCTCGGCATCGAGACCGGAGTCGACCTCGGCCGCCTCGTCGCCACCAGCGTGTGGATGGCCGAACAACTGGGCCGACCCAGCCCTTCCCGCACCGTCCGGGCCCTCTCCCACAAGGACCAGTGATCACTCATGGACTTCCGGCTCTCCCCCGAACTCGAAGAACTCCGGCGCACCGTCGAGGAGTTCGCGCACGACGTCGTGGCCCCCAAGATCGGTGACTTCTACGAGCGGCACGAGTTCCCGTACGAGATCGTCCGCGAGATGGGCCGCATGGGCCTGTTCGGCCTGCCGTTCCCGGAGGAGTACGGCGGGATGGGCGGCGACTACCTGGCGCTGGGCGTGGCCCTGGAGGAGCTGGCCCGGGTCGACTCGTCGGTCGCCATCACGCTGGAGGCGGGCGTCTCCCTGGGCGCGATGCCGATCCACCTCTTCGGCACGGACGCGCAGAAGCAGGAGTGGCTGCCGCGGCTGTGCTCGGGCGAGATGCTCGGCGCCTTCGGCCTCACCGAGCCGGACGGCGGCTCGGACGCGGGCGCCACCCGCACGACGGCGAAGCTGGACGAGTCGACGAACGAGTGGGTGATCAACGGCACCAAGTGCTTCATCACCAACTCGGGCACGGACATCACGGGTCTGGTCACGGTCACGGCGGTGACGGGCCGCAAGCCCGACGGCCGCCCCCTGATCTCGTCGATCATCGTCCCGTCCGGCACACCGGGCTTCACCGTCGCGGCGCCGTACTCCAAGGTCGGCTGGAACGCCTCGGACACCCGCGAACTGTCCTTCGCGGACGTCCGCGTCCCCGCGGCCAACCTGCTGGGCGAACTGGGCCGTGGCTACGCGCAGTTCCTGCGCATCCTGGACGAGGGCCGCATCGCGATCGCCGCGTTGGCGACCGGCCTGGCCCAGGGCTGCGTCGACGAGTCGGTCAAGTACGCCAAGGAGCGGCACGCCTTCGGCCGCCCGATCGGCGCCAACCAGGCCATCCAGTTCAAGATCGCCGACATGGAGATGAAGTCCCACACCTCCCGCCTCGCCTGGCGCGACGCCGCGGCCCGCCTGGTCTCCGGCGCCCCCTTCAAGAAGGAGGCCGCCCTCGCCAAGCTCTACTCCTCCACGATCGCGGTGGACAACGCCCGCGACGCCACCCAGATCCACGGCGGGTACGGCTTCATGAACGAGTACCCGGTGGCCCGGATGTGGCGGGACTCGAAGATCCTGGAGATCGGGGAGGGCACGAGCGAGGTGCAACGGATGCTCATCGCTCGGGAGTTGGGGCTCGCCGGATAACGCTGAGGGTGGGTCGCCGTGGCGCCGGTCACAGGTATCGCCGCAGGCAGCGGCCCACCCCACCTCCTGGACGCGAGCTGAGGTTAGGCTAACCTACCTTCGAACTTGTCCGGCGGACGCCCCGCCCCGTTCGAAAGCAGCCATACCCATGTCCAATGCCCGTGCCAGCCACTTCACCCGCCGCGGCCTCCTCGCCGCCGGTGGTGCCCTCGGACTCGGGGCCGCGCTCGCGGCCTGCGGTGACGACGACGCGAAAAGCGGCGGCTCCGGCTCGGAGAGCGCGGGTGCCGAGTCCGGCGCCTGGACCTTCAAGGACGACCGCGGTACGACCGTGAAGCTGGACGCCGTCCCGACGAAGATCGTCGCCTTCGTCGGCGTCGCCGCCGCCCTCCACGACTACGGCATCGACGTCAAGGGCGTGTTCGGCCCGACCAGGACCAAGGACGGCAAGGCCGACGTCCAGGCCGGCGACATGGACGTCAGCAAGCTGACGGTCTTCGGCAACGTGTGGGACCAGTTCAACGTGGAGGAGTACGCGGCCTTCGGCCCGCAGCTGCTCATCACCACGATGTTCGACGACGCCGGCACCCTCTGGTACGTCCCCGAGGCCTCCAAGGACAAGATCGCCAAGCTCGCGCCCAGCGTCGGCATCTCGGTCTTCGACCGCCAGATCACCGAGCCGCTCCAGCGCATGTGGTCGCTGGCCGAGTCGCTCGGCGCGGACATGACGGCCGCCCGGGTCAAGGAGTCCAAGACCGCCTTCGAGGCCGCCGCCACCCGGCTGCGCGCCGCCGCGAAGGCCCACCCCGACATCAAGGTGCTGGTCGGCTCCGCGAGCCAGGACCTGTTCTACGTCTCCGGCAGCAACCTCTCCATCGACCTGGAGTACTACAAGGCGCTCGGCGTGAACTTCGTCGAGCCGCCGGCCAAGGTCCTGAAGGCGAGCGGCGGCTGGTACGAGAGCCTGAGCTGGGAGAACGTCGACAAGTACAAGGCCGACGTCATCATGATGGACGACCGCACCTCCGCCATCCAGCCGGCCGACATCACCGAGGCCACCTGGAAGAAGCTGCCCGCCGTCAAGGCCGGCCAGGTCATCCCCCGCTCCACCGAGCCGATCCTGTCCTACGCCAAGGTCACCCCGCAGCTCACCGCCCTCGCCGAGGCGATCGAGAACGCGAAGAAGGTCAGCTGACCCCGCCCTGACAGGAGCCCGGGCCCGCCCCTTGAGGAGTACGCATGTCGACGGCCGTAGCCGCCCCGTTCCGTTTCTTCTCCCTTCGAGTCGTACGGACGAGGCGGCTCGGTCCGTCTCTGGTCCGGGTCGGCTTCGCCGGGGAGGATCTGCGGCACTTCCTCTCCGACGGGCGCGATCAGTCGCTCTCCCTCTTCCTGCCGCATCCCGGGCAGGAACAGCCCGCCGTTCCCTACGAGTTGGGCGACGGGTGGTACGAGGCGTGGCGTGCGCTCCCCGACGACGTGCGGGCCGTGATGCGGTCGTACACGCTCCGGGGGCTGCGTCGCGACGCCCGCGGCGACACCGTCGAGATCGACATCGACTTCGTGCTGCACACCCCGGCCGGGCCCGCGTCGGCCTGGGCCGCCGAAGCCGCCGCCGGTGACCGGGTCGTGCTGCTCGGTCCGGCGATCGCGGACAACCGCGCGATCCGCTTCCGGGCACCCGAGGATGCCGACCTGGTGGTGCTGTGGGGGGACGAGACCGCGCTGCCCGCCGTCTCGGCGATCCTCGAGGACCTCCCCGCCGGGCAGCGGGTCCGGGCCTGGCTGGAGGTGCCCGACGCGGGCGACATCCAGGAGCCGACGACGGAGGCGGACGCCGAGATCACCTGGCTGACCGGCCATCAGACCCGCGGCGAGGGGTCCCCCATGGCCCTCGCCGCGCTCCGGGCCGCCCAACTCCCTTACGCCGAGCGGCCGTACGTGTGGATCGCGGGCGAGTCCGGGTGCGTGAAGGCGCTGCGCCGGCACTTCGTCCACGAGCGCGGGATCGACCGTCGGCGCGTGACGTTCGTCGGGTACTGGCGGTACGGGATGAACGAGGAAGAGCTGCGCGCGGCCGGGTAGGTGCGGCTGGGCCGTTGCAGCTGGGTTGTTGCAGCTGGGACTCACGTGATCACAGTCACGGGAGAGGCAGGGTTTCGTTCGCGTTACTTAGGTTAGGCTAACCTAAGTAACGCCTCGGGCCCCCTTTCCCCGCCCCCACCGGAGGACCACGCACCATGCGCTCGCACCTGCTCAATGACACGACCGCGGAGCAGTACCGCCGCTCCGTGACCGACGGCGTCGAGCGGGTGGCCGCCAAACTCGCCGCCACCGACCGTCCGTTCACCGGCGTCTCGGTCGACGCCCTCGCTCCCCGGATCGAGCGGATCGACCTGGACACCCCGCTGCTCGACACCGCGGCCGTGCTCGACGAACTGGAGGAGGTCTACCTCCGGGACGCGATCTACTTCCACCACCCCCGCTACCTCGCCCACCTCAACTGCCCGGTCGTCATCCCGGCGGTGCTCGGCGAGGCCGTCCTGTCCGCCGTCAACTCCTCCCTGGACACCTGGGACCAGTCGGCCGGCGGCACCCTGATCGAGCGCAAGCTCATCGACTGGACCAACGCCCGCATCGGCCTGGGCGAGAACGCCGACGGTGTGTTCACCTCCGGCGGCACCCAGTCCAACCTCCAGGCCCTGCTGCTGGCGAGGGAGGAGGCCAAGACCGACTCGCTCGCCGAACTGCGTATCTTCGCCTCCGAGGTCAGCCACTTCAGCGTGAAGAAGTCCGCGAAACTGCTGGGCCTCGGCCAGGACTCGGTCGTCTCGATCCCCGTCGGCAACGACAAGCGGATGCAGACGGTCGCCCTCGCCCGGGAGTTGGAGCGCTGCAAGCAGGACGGCCTGGTCCCGATGGCCGTCGTCGCCACCGCGGGGACCACCGACTTCGGCTCCATCGACCCGCTGCCCGAGATCGCCGAGCTGTGCGAGCAGTACGGCGTCTGGATGCACGTCGACGCGGCCTACGGCTGCGGACTGCTCGCCTCGCTCAAGCACCGGCACCGCATCGACGGCATCGAGCGGGCCGACTCGGTCACCGTCGACTACCACAAGTCCTTCTTCCAGCCGGTGAGTTCGTCCGCCGTGCTGGTCAAGGACGCCTCGACCCTGCGCCACGCGACCTATCACGCGGAGTACCTGAACCCGCGCCGGATGGTCTCCGAGCGCATCCCCAACCAGGTCGACAAGTCCCTTCAGACCACCCGCCGTTTCGACGCGCTCAAGCTGTGGATGACGCTGCGCGTGATGGGCGCCGACGGCATCGGCGGACTCTTCGACGAGGTCTGCGACCTGGCCGTCGAGGGCTGGCAGCTGCTCGCCGGCGACCCGCGCTTCGACGTCGTGGTCGAGCCGACGCTCTCCACCCTGGTCTTCCGCTACATACCGGCCGCCGTCACCGACCCGGCCGAGATCGACCGCGCCAACCTGTACGCCCGCAAGGCCCTGTTCGCCTCCGGCGACGCGGTGGTCGCGGGCACCAAGGTGGGCGCCCGCCACTACCTGAAGTTCACCCTGCTCAATCCTGAGACCACGGCGGCCGACATCGCCGCCGTCCTCGACCTGATCGCCGGCCACGCCGAGCAGTACCTGGGAGAGTCCCTTGACCGCGCGTCCTGAAACCCCGTCCACGATCCATGACTTCGTGGGGATCGGGCTCGGTCCCTTCAACCTCGGCCTCGCCTGTCTGACCGAGCCGATCGACGAACTCGACGGCGTCTTCCTGGAGTCGAAGCCCGACTTCGAGTGGCACGCGGGCATGTTCCTGGAGGGCGCCCACCTCCAGACCCCGTTCATGTCGGACCTGGTCACGCTGGCCGACCCGACCTCCCCGTACTCCTTCCTCAACTACCTGAAGGAGCGCGGTCGGCTCTACTCGTTCTACATCCGGGAGAACTTCTACCCGCTGCGCGTCGAGTACGACGACTACTGCCGCTGGGCCGCCAACCAGCTGAGCAGCGTCCGCTTCAGCACCACGGTGACCGAGGTGACGTACCAGGACGAGGACGGGCTGTACCTCGTGACGACCGCGGCCGGCGAGGTGTTCCGCGCCCGCCGGCTGGTCCTGGGGACCGGCACCCCGGCGTACATCCCCGAGGCCTGCGAGGGTCTGGGCGGCGACTTCATCCACAACTCCCGTTATGTGCAGCACCGGGAGGAGCTGGTCAAGAAGGAGTCGATCACGCTGGTGGGCTCCGGGCAGTCCGCCGCCGAGATCTACTACGACCTGCTCGGTGAGATCGACGTGCACGGCTACCGGCTGAACTGGGTCACCCGCTCGCCGCGCTTCTTCCCGCTCGAATACACCAAGCTCACGCTGGAGATGACCTCCCCGGAGTACATCGACTACTTCCGCGAGCTGCCCGAGGCCACCCGCTACCGGCTCACCAGCGAGCAGAAAGGCCTGTTCAAGGGCATCGACGGCGACCTGATCAACGAGATCTTCGACCTGCTCTACCAGAAGAACCTCGGCGGTCCGGTGCCCACGCGCCTGCTCACCAACTCCGCGCTGACCGGCGCGCGGCACGAGAACGGCACGTACACGCTCTCGTTCCGCCAGGAGGAGCAGGGCAAGGAGTACGACCTCGACTCGCAGGGCCTGGTGCTGGCCACCGGCTACCGGTACGCCGAGCCCGAGTTCCTGCGCCCGATCAGGAACCGGCTGTGCTACGACGTGCACGGCAACTTCGACGTGGCCCGCAACTACGCGATCGACACCACGGGCCGGGGCGTCTTCCTGCAGAACGCCGGCGTGCACACCCACAGCATCACCAGCCCCGATCTGGGCATGGGCGCCTACCGCAACAGCTCCATCATCCGTGAGCTGCTCGGCAGCGAGTACTACCCGGTCGAGAAGACGATCGCGTTCCAGGAGTTCGCCGTATGACCTTCACCTTCCGCCCCCTGGACCCGCTCCAGGACGCCGAGTTGCTGCACTCCTGGGTCACCCATCCCAAGGCGGCCTACTGGATGATGCAGGACGCCCGCCTCGAGGACGTCGAGCGCGCGTACATGGAGATCGCGGCCGACCCGCACCACCACGCGCTGCTCGGGCTGCGGGACGGCGTGCCGGTCTTCCTGATGGAGAAGTACGACCCCGCGCACCGCGAACTGGTCGGGCTGTACGAGCCGTTGCCCGGTGACGTCGGCATGCACTTCCTCACCCCGGCGACCGACACGCCCGTCCACGGGTTCACCCGCGCCGTCATCACCGCCGTACTGGCGCACCTCTTCGAGGACCCGGCGACCGAGCGTGTGGTCGTCGAGCCAGACGTGTCCAACACGGCCGTGCACGCCCTGAACGAAGCGGTCGGGTTCGTGCCCGAGCGTGAGATCCAGAAGCCGGAGAAAATGGCGTTGTTGAGCTTCTGCACCCGCGAGCAGTTCCGGCTGGCGACGACGGGGGTGCCCGCATGAGCCTCGCCGACGCCGTGGCCCACCTCTCCCCCGAGCGCTGGGAGCAGGCCAACCGCCAGCTGATCCGCAAGGCCCTCGCCGAGTTCGCGCACGAGCGGCTCATCACCCCTGAAAAAGATGGGGACTTGTACGTCGTCCGCAGTGACGACGGGCTGACCCGCTACCGCTTCACCGCCGCCCGCCACGCCCTCGACCACTGGCAGGTGGACGCCGGTTCGATCACCCGCAGCCGGGACGACGCCGAACTCCCGCTGGCCGCCCTGGACTTCTTCATCGAGCTCCAGCAGACCCTGGGCCTGAGCGAGGAGATCCTTCCGGTCTACCTGGAGGAGATCTCCTCCACCCTCTCCGGCACCTGCTTCAAGCTCACCAAGCCCCAAGTGACCGCTGCCGACCTTGTGAAGAGCGACTTCCAGGCCATCGAGACCGGCATGACCGAGGGCCACCCCTGCTTCGTCGCCAACAACGGCCGGCTCGGCTTCGGCATCCACGAGTACCTCGCGTACGCCCCTGAGACCGCGAGCCCGGTCCGCCTGGTCTGGCTGGCCGCGCACCGCTCGCGCGCCGCGTTCACCGCGGGCGTCGGCATCGAGTACGAGTCGTTCCTGCGCGAGGAGTTGGGCGAGGCGACGGTCGAGCGGTTCCGCGAACTGCTCACCGGGCGGGGCCTGGACCCCGAGGACTATCTGCTGATCCCGGTCCACCCCTGGCAGTGGTGGAACAAGCTCAGCGTCACCTTCGCGGCCGAGATCGCCCGCGGGCTCCTCGTCTGCCTCGGCGAGGGCGACGACGAGTACCTGGCCCAGCAGTCCATCCGGACCTTCTTCAACGACTCGCACCCCGAGAAGCACTATGTGAAGACGGCCCTGTCCGTCCTCAACATGGGCTTCATGCGCGGACTTTCGGCCGCGTACATGGAGGCGACCCCGGCCATCAACGACTGGCTGGCCCAACTCGTCGAGGGCGACCCGGTGTTGAAGTCGACGGGCCTGTCGATCATCCGCGAGCGGGCGGCCGTCGGGTACCGGCACCTGGAGTACGAGAAGGCGACCGACCGCTACTCGCCGTACCGGAAAATGCTCGCGGCGCTGTGGCGCGAGAGTCCCGTCTCCTCCCTCCAGGAGGGCGAGTCGCTGGCCACCATGGCCTCCCTGGTCCATGTCGACCGCGAGGGCGCGTCCTTCGCGGGCGCGCTGATCGAGCGGTCGGGCCTCGCGCCGGCCGAGTGGCTGCGGCACTATCTGCGGGCCTACTTCACCCCGCTGCTGCACAGCTTCTACGCCTACGACCTGGTCTACATGCCGCACGGCGAGAACGTGATCCTGGTCCTGAAGGACGGGGTCGTGCAGCGCGCGATCTACAAGGACATCGCCGAGGAGATCGCCGTCATGGACCCGGACGCGGTGCTGCCGCCCGAGGTCCGGCGGATCCGCGTGGAGGTCCCGGAGGAGAAGAAGCTCCTGTCGATCTTCACGGACGTCTTCGACTGCTTCTTCCGCTTCCTCGCCGCGAACCTCGCGACCGAGGGAGTCCTGACGGAGGACGACTTCTGGCGCACGGTCGCCGACGTCACCCGCGAGTACCAGGCGTCGCTGCCCGAACTCGCCGAGAAGTTCGAGCAGTACGACATGTTCGCGCCCGAGTTCGCGCTGTCCTGCCTCAACCGGCTCCAGCTGCGCAACAACCAGCAGATGGTCGACCTGGCCGACCCGGCGGGCGCGCTTCAGCTGATCGGCACCCTGAAGAACCCGATCGCCGGGTTCTGACCCCAAGACGGCGGGCACCCCGGAGCACGGTCCTCCGGGGTGCCCGTCTTTTTCTCAACTCCTAGTGACTACAAGGCGCTTCAGCCGCTGCTGGGCCAAGGCACCTGCGGGGACCGGTAGTAGGAGATCCCCAGCGCGTCCCACCGCGGAGCCTGCGCCGCGAGCCGCACCTTGTAGGCGTCCCAGTCGTGCGTGGCGGCCGGCGACCAGCCGAGTTCGGCCGTGCCCGCGAGCCGCGGGAAGGCCATGTACTCGAGGTCGGCGCTCGTCACGAGCGTCTCGGTCCACAGCGGGGCCTCCACGCCCTTGACGGACGAACTCGGCGCCCCGGCGAGGTAGGTGCCCGGGTCCCAGTCGTAGGCCCGCCGGACCTCGACCAGTCCGGCCCAGTCCTGGCCGAGCGGGGTGTCGTCGGTGTACTTCATGTCGAGGTAGAGCCGGTCGGCCGGCGACAGGACCAGTCCGGTCCCGTTCCGTGCCGCCGCCACGACCTGTGCCTTCTCCTCGGCACTGGCGTCGTCCAGACCCCAGTACTGGGCGAGGGCCCCCTTGGCCGGGTGCGCGCCGGTCAGCTGGTGCCAACCGACCACCGTCTTCCCGTACTTGGCGACGATCGGCTGCACCCGGTCCATGAACTTCACATAGTCCTCATGGCTGGTGGAGTGCGCCTCGTCGCCGCCGATGTGCAGGTAGCGGCCGGGGGTGAGGGCGGCCAGCTCACGGATCACGTCCTCCGCGAAGTCGTAGGTGACCTCCTTGCCCGCGCACAGCGAGCTGAAGCCGACCTCGGTGCCGGTGTAGAGCGGGGGCGCGACCCCGTCGCAGTTGAGTTCGGCGTACGAGGCGAGGGCCGCGTTGGTGTGGCCGGGCATGTCGATCTCGGGGACGACCTCCAGGAAGCGCGAGGAGGCGTACCGGACGATCTCCTTGTACTCGGCCTTGGTGTAGTAACCGCCCGGGCCGCCGCCGACCTGGGTGGAGCCGCCGTACGTGGCAAGGCGCGGCCAGGAGTCGATCGCCAGGCGCCAGCCCTGGTCGTCGCTGAGGTGCAGATGGAGTTTGTTGATCTTGTAGAGGGCGAGTTCGTCGATGTAGCGCTTGACCTGGTCGACGGTGAAGAAGTGCCGGGAGACGTCGAGCATCGCGCCGCGGTAGGAGTAGCGCGGCCGGTCCTCGACGGTGCCGCCCGCGACGGTCCACGGGCCGTGCCGGACGGACTTCGACTCGATGGCGGCGGGCAGCAGTTGGCGCAGGGTCTGCACACCGTGGAAGAGACCGGCGGGGGCGCCGGCGGTGATGGTGACGCCGCCGCTGCCGCTGTCCAGGCGGTAGCCCTCGGCGCCGTACCGTCCGGGGTCGAGGTGCAGCCGGATGCCGCCGCGGCCCTTGGTGGTCACCGGCAGCGGATAGCCGGTGGACGGGCGCAGCACGGCCGCCAGGTACTCGCCGACCCGGCGGACCTCGCGGTGGTCGCTGATCTTGATGGCGGTGTCACGGGTGATCCGGTAGGGCGCTCCGCCCGGGCTGACCGAGGCGGGCGTGGGGACGATCCGGTCGAGCGGGGTCGCGGCGGGTGTCGTGGGGGTCGGTGCCGCGCCGGCCGTGAACGTGCCGGCCGCGGCGACGAGCAGCAGGGATCCGAGGACCCGGACCATGCGGGGAGTCGTTCTGTGGTGCCGTCTCACATGCGCTCCCTTCTACTGTGACCAGAGTGGAGGGACAGATTGGTCAAGACCACTCTCCCGCAGATCCGGTGAAACAATCCCTCCATGGCGGAAATCCTCCAGAAGGACGGCACGTGGGCGTTCGACGGCGACGCCCTGCGACTGACTCCCGGACGGGACAAGAACGTCAGCCTGTTGCGCAGGACCCTGGGCGAACTCATCGTGCCGCTGGGCTCGTTGGCGGGCGTGTCCTTCGAACAGGGCCGCAAGTCGGGCCGACTCAGACTGCGGCTGCGCGACGGCGCCGACCCGCTGCTGCACGCCACCGGGGGCCGGCTGGCCGAGCCGAACGACCCGTACCAACTGGTGGTGGAGTCCGACCGCTACGGCGTCGCCGAGTACTTCGTGGACGAGGTCCGCAACGCGCTGCTGCTGGACGAGGTACCGGCCGACCCGGTGGACGGCTATCTGCTGCCCGGCCCGTCCGTCCCGCTGTCGGTGTCCGCCGGGGACGGCACGGCGAGCTTCGACGGGGAGCGCGTCCGGCTGGAGTGGAACTGGAAGACCGAGGACGCCAAGGCCGCCGCCGGGGTGCGCAGCCTCGCCGTCGCCGACATCATCGACGTCGAGTGGCAGCCCGCGGTGGGTCTGGAGAACGGGCATCTGCGCTTCACCGTGCGGCACGCGCCGACCAAGGCGCCGCCGAAGTACGACCCCAACTCGGTGGAGCTGTGGGGCTTCAAGAAGGATCCGCTGATGGCCCTGGTCGCGGCGGCCGTCCGGGCCCGTCTCCCGCACCCGGCCGCCGCCCCCGCGGACGTACCGCCGCCGGACGCCCGCCCCCGTCAACTCGCGCCCGCCGCCGACCCAGTTGAGGACGGCCACGACGCGTTGCTGCGCCGGCTGCGGGAGTTGGGCGAGCTGCGGAGCACGGGTGTGCTGACCGACGAGGAGTTCGCCTTGGCCAAACAGGCGATCCTCAAGCGCATGTAGCGCGCGAGGACCGCCTGTCGGTTCAACGTGTTTGCCGCCGCGCCCCGCCTTCCGGGCGCCCGGCGGGTGTTACTTGGCCTTGCGGGCGATCGTGAAGTGGTCGATGCGGTCGCCGGTCTCGGCGATGCCCGACACCTTCAGCTTGGCCAGGTGTCCGCGCGCGGCGGGCTCCACGTCCACGCGCAGGAACGAGTAGTTGAGGTAGCGGACCCGGGACCAGGTGACGGTCTCGTTGACCTTGCCGGACTTGGTGTTGACGAAGGCGGCGACGGACTCGACGTCCTTCACGTGGCCCTCGTAGGAGTCCGGCGCGCTGAACGCGTACAGGCTGCGGCCGGCCGCGCCCGCCGTCACGTAGACGACACCCTCGGTCTCGGGGTACGCGGTCTCGCCGATCGGGAGCTTCTTGACGACCTTGTCGCCCTTGAGGACGTCGGTGCGCTCGTACTGGTGGTTGTGGCCGTTGATGACCAGGTCCACCGTGTACTTCTCGAACAGCGGCACCCACTCCTGGCGCACTCCCCCCTCCGAGGAGTGCGCCGTGGAGGTGCAGTACGCGCAGTGGTGGAAGAACACGACGATGAAGTCGATGTCCTTCGAGGCGCGGTACTTCTTCAGCTGCTTCTCGAACCATTTGGTCTGCGTGCCGCCCGAGATGCCGAGGTTGGCCGGGATCTCGAAGGAGATGTCGTTGGCGTCGAGCGAGATGACCGCCGTGTTGCCGTAGGTGAAGCTGTAGACGCTCGGCAGGTTCTTGGGGTCGGGACCGTTGTCCGGCAGGGTCCAGCGGGCCTCTTCGCCGCCGTAGCCGTTGGGCGAGTACCAGGCCTCCATGTCGTGGTTGCCGTAGGCGGGCATCCACGGCACGGACTTGGCGACCGACTCGGTCTGGGCGAGGAACTGGTCCCAGATGCGCGAGTCGAAGCCGGTGTCGGAGGTCACGCCGCCGCCGGACGGGTCGGCGTACGCGATGTCACCGGCGTGCAGGTGGAAGGCCGGGTTCTGGGCGAGCAGCAGGCTGTCGTTGGCCAGGCCGTGGTAGCCGACGCCCTCGTCGCCGAAGGCGGTGAAGGTGAACGACTTCTTGCGGTCGGGCGCGGTGGTGAAGGTGCCCAGGGTGCCCAGCAGGTGCGGCTCGGCCGGGTCGAAGCCCTGGTGGCCGACGCCGTAGTAGTAGGTCTTGCCCGGGCGCAGGTGGGTCAGCTTGGCGTGTACGTAGTACTGGGTGTGGTCGGCGCTGGCGCCCACGCCGGCCGGCGTGTAGAGCGAGCGGACCTCGGCCTCGATCTTGCGCGAGAGGTCCCAGGGGTGGGCGCCGATGCGGATGAAGGGCTTCTTCACCGGGAGCGGCACCTGCCACGAGACGGTCATCTCGGTGCTCGCGTCGGTGCCGAAGGCGAGGTGGCGGCCGAAGGGGGAGACGAGCGAGCCGTCGACGGTCTCGGTCGCGGGGGCGCTGCGCTGGGTGGGAACCGCGGCCTGCGCGACCGCACCCGGCACGAACGCGCCACCGGCGACGGCGCCGATCGTCACGGCGCCGCCTCTCATCACGTTGCGCCGGGAGAATTTGGCGCGCAGGTACTCGTGCTGCTCGGCCATACTCATGCGCTCGGCCAGCTCTTCGGGTACGCCCATACGAGGAATGTCCATGGCGTCTGAAACTCGTCCCCTCAGACAACGAGGCGCCAGACGCGGAATGGACGGCCTGCGAACAGAGGTCCATGAGAGATTCAACGTTCTCCCAAAGCTTGCCAACAGACCGCTGCCCGATATCGGGCAGGATTCTTGCGAAACGCTCTCCGGTGCCCCAGGATCGACCGGGTGCACGACGAACTCGTTGATCATCTGACGCGCTCCTCACCCCTGAGCCGGGGCGAGGCGCTGCGGGTGATCCAAGAGGTGCTCGCCTACTTCGACGAGACGACCACCGAGTACGTCCGTCGCCGCCACCGCGAGCTCCAGGCCAGGGGCCTGGTGAACGCGGAGATCTTCGACCGGATCGAGGCGGACCTGAAATACCGGGCGGTCGCGCCGCCGGAGCTCACGCTCAGGCAGCTGCGCCGCATCGTCTACGGCTAGGAACACGTATATATGTGCGGAATCGTCGGATACATCGGCAGGCGTGACGTGGCCCCGCTGCTGCTGGAGGGCTTGCAGCGGCTGGAGTACCGCGGCTACGACTCGGCGGGCATCGCCGTCACCTCACCGAAGACGGCAGGCCTGAAGTCGGTCAAGGCCAAGGGCCGGGTGCGCGACCTGGAGGCCAAGGTCCCGGCCCGCTTCAAGGGCACCACCGGCATCGCCCACACCCGCTGGGCCACCCACGGCGCCCCCTCCGACGTGAACGCCCACCCGCACCTGGACGCCGAGAGCAAGGTCGCGGTCGTCCACAACGGCATCATCGACAACGCCTCCGACCTCCGCCGCAAGCTGGAGGCGGACGGTGTCGTCTTCCTCTCCGAGACCGACACCGAGGTCCTGGTCCACCTCATCGCCCGCGCCCAGGCCGAGACCCTGGAGGAGAAGGTCCGCGAGACCCTCCGGGTGATCGAGGGCACGTACGGCATCGCCGTGCTGCACGCCGACTTCCCCGACCGCATCGTGGTGGCGCGAAACGGCTCCCCGGTCGTCCTCGGCATCGGCGAGAAGGAGATGTTCGTCGCCTCGGACATCGCCGCCCTGGTCGCCCACACGCGGCAGATAGTGACGCTGGACGACGGCGAGATGGCCACCCTCAAGGCCGACGACTTCCGCACGTACACCACCGAGGGCACCAGTACGACGTCGGAGCCGACCACCGTGGAGTGGGAGGCGGCCTCCTACGACATGGGCGGCCACGACACGTACATGCACAAGGAGATCCACGAGCAGGCCGAGGCCGTCGACCGCGTCCTGCGCGGCCGCATCGACGACCGCTTCTCCACCGTGCACCTCGGCGGCCTGAACCTGGACGCCCGCGAGGCCCGGCAGATCCGGCGCGTGAAGATCCTCGGCTGCGGCACCTCGTACCACGCGGGCCTGATCGGCGCCCAGATGATCGAGGAGCTGGCCCGCATCCCCGCGGACGCCGAGCCGGCCTCCGAGTTCCGCTACCGCAACGCGGTGGTCGACCCCGACACCCTGTACGTCGCCGTCTCCCAGTCCGGCGAGACCTACGACGTCCTCGCGGCCGTCCAGGAGCTGAAGCGCAAGGGCGCGCGGGTCTTCGGCGTCGTGAACGTGGTCGGCTCGGCGATCGCCCGCGAGGCGGACGCCGGCATCTACGTCCACGCGGGTCCCGAGGTCTGTGTGGTCTCCACGAAGTGCTTCACCAACACCACGGTCGCCTTCGCCCTGCTCGCCCTGCACCTGGGCCGCACCCGCGACCTCTCGGTCCGCGACGGCAAGCGGATCATCGAGGGCCTGCGCAAGCTCCCCGCCCAGATCACCGAGATCCTGGCGAAGGAGGAGAAGGTCAAGAAGCTGGCGGAGCAGTACGCCGACGCCCGCTCGATGCTCTTCATCGGCCGCGTCCGGGGCTACCCGGTGGCCCGCGAGGCCTCCCTGAAGCTCAAGGAGGTCTCCTACATCCACGCCGAGGCCTACCCCGCCTCGGAGTTGAAGCACGGCCCCCTCGCGCTGATCGAGCCCGCGCTCCCGACGGTCGCGATCGTCCCCGACGACGACCTCCTGGAGAAGAACCGCGCCGCCCTGGAGGAGATCAAGGCCCGCAGCGGCCGCATCCTGGCGGTCGCCCACCAGCCCCAGGAAAAGGCCGACGAGACGATCGTGGTCCCCAGGAACGAGCCCGAACTCGACCCGATCCTCCTGGGCATCCCCCTCCAACTCCTCGCCTACCACACGGCATTGGCCCTGGGCCGCGACATCGACAAGCCGAGGAACCTCGCGAAGTCGGTGACGGTGGAGTAGAGGCTTTTGGCTTTTAGGGGCGCGGGGAACTGCGCGAGCAACCCCCACCCGCCCGCGGAGGCCACTCAACAGAACAATCCCCCACGTGTGCCTCTTACACGTGGGGGATCACTCCGCTGCAACTCAGCCGGCGGCCGTCACACCCCGACCCGCAGCCCGCCGCGGAAGCACTGTCGGCCAGTGGGCCAACGAGGCCGTCGCCGCGTACCAGGCCACCGCTCCCGCCGCAACGGCGAACCAGCCCCCGACCTTCGCCAGGGAACCGTTGTCCGCGAACAGCGCGATCGCGAGCAGCACGAGGGAGACGAAGAACAACCCGTAGGTACCCTGCGTCAGTTGATCCCCACCCGCGAGGGTCACGGACAGGGCCACGAGAGCGAACAGGACCAGGAACAACCCGGCCGCGTTGTCCGACACGGAGTCACCGGCGGTGACGGCCCAGGTGAACCAGAGCGCGCCGAAGGCCGAGAAGGCCGTACCGGTCAGGGCGTCGCCGTCGCGGAAGGCGAACAGTCCGGCGACGAAGAGGGCAACTCCGCCCACGTAGTGGGCCAGTGACACGGCGTCAGCCGCCGACACCCCGTCGATCACGTCGGCATACCCGAGGCCGAACGCCAACAGAGTGATTCCCAGGGCCAGTCGGCCGACGATCGAGGTGGTACTTCCCGCAGAGACGTCATTGTCCACGGCGGGCTCCCTTCATGCATGTGCGTTTGTGCGGTGTGACCGATATATGCCCTTCACAAGGACACAAACACCTCTGCACAGCAGGGAATTCGGAGCCGACCGGCGAGTTGGACCTACGAGTTACGGGATGACGGCCTACGGGTCACGGGATGACGACGACGGGCCGCTGCGCCCGCTTGGCGAGCCGCCCCGCGACGGAGCCGAAGATGCGTCCGACGATGCCGTGGGTCGAGCCGACGACGATCGCGTCCGCCTCGTACTCCCGCCCCACCTCTTCGAGTTCGTGGCAGATGTCGCCACCGCGCTCGACGAGGATCCAGGGCACCTCCGCCAAGTACTCGGCGCACGCCAGCTCCAGACCGAGCACCTCGGTGCGGTGGTCCGGCACGTCGACGAAGACCGGTGGCTCGCAGCCGGCCCACACCGTGGTGGGCAGCCGGTTGGCGACGTGGACGATGATCAGGCCCGAGCCGGAGCGGTGGGCCATGCCGATGGCGTACGCCAGGGCGCGCTCGCTGGAGGTGGAGCCGTCGAAGCCGACGACGACGCCGTGCTTGAAGGCTGGATCGCAGGAATGGCGTGGTTCTTCCGCCGCCTGGGGCTCGGCCGCCGTGGGGTCGGCGACGGGCCGCTTGCGGTCCGCGGGTTCGAAGTATTCGTGACCGGCCATGGCTGTCTCGGCGTTTTGATCCTTTTTGGGAGGGACGACAGAGTGCGGCGGAGCTGTGTCCGGGAATTATCTTCCCAACCCCATACCCCCAAGGGTACGGCGGCACGCCTCCTTAGCGCAGATCCCGCCCCCCGTGCGTGGGGGTTCCAGGGAGCATGCACGAGGGGGCGCCCGTAACGCAATGGTTGCTGCGCTGTACAGGCGGTTTGCACAGGATTCACTTACCGTGCGGCCGGTAAGAGGGGGGCGTACAGTGACCGACCGCTCGAACAGGCGTTGAACCGCGTGAGCCGCCGCCCCAGGGAGCACGCATGTCCGGACCGCACGCCACCCCCGAGACCACCCCGCCCCAGGACTCCGTGACCGACGTCGTCCGCTGGGCCGCCTTCAGCTGTGTCCTGGTCCCCGTGGTTCTCCTCTGGTACGGCGGCTCGCTCGCCGGCGCCGCAGGTACGGCCCTCGGACTGGCCGCCGTCACCGCCGTGTGCCGGCTGCTGCTGCGGCAGTCCGAACGCGGTGCCGCGCAGCTGCGGGCGGAGGAGCGGACACCGGCTCGCGGACACCGGCACCGGGCCGGCACGGGGGCCCGCAGGAGCGGGCGGCACACTGGGGGAAGTACACCGGTCGGCTGACCGGTTTCCGCGCACACGCACAGCGCTTTTCAGCCAACTTCCGGCCAGGGCGCGTTCCTTACCCCCGGTACCCCCCAACCCCCGTTCCACCTGCACGGAAAGGGTCCCGGAGACCCTGCGCACCCTACGTGGATTGGCCACTGCGACAAGGCGCACTTCCCTGCACGGCCCACGAGTGCAACGCTTCGTGATCGAATGCTTCACGCCAAGTTGCCATGTCGACAATGTGCCGGTTCCCGAACTGGGTCACCCCGGCACCACGCGACACAGTAGATTCGATCTTGACGTCTTACGGCGGGGGACTCGTGCAGGACCGAGGGGAAACGTGCAGGAGCGACACAACCGAGGAGCCGCGACCACCGAGGGGGGCTTAGCAGTATGAGCCACGACTCCGCTGCCGCGCCGGAAGCCGCGGCCCGGAAGCTTTCCGGGCGACGCCGCAAGGAGATCGTCGCGGTGCTGCTGTTCAGCGGCGGCCCCATCTTCGAGAGTTCCATACCGCTGTCGGTGTTCGGGATCGACCGCCAGGACGCCGGCGTGCCGCGCTACCGATTGCTGGTGTGCGGCGGCGAAGAAGGCCCACTGCGGACCACAGGGGGCCTGGAACTCACCGCGCCACATGGCCTGGAAGCGATCTCACGCGCGGGCACGGTCGTCGTACCGGCCTGGCGTTCGATCACTTCACCACCGCCCGAGGACGCGCTCGACGCACTGCGCCGGGCCCATGAGGAAGGCGCCCGCATCGTCGGACTGTGCACCGGCGCCTTCGTCCTCGCCGCGGCGGGCCTGCTGGACGGCCGTCCCGCGACCACACACTGGATGTACGCACCGACGCTGGCCAAGCGTTATCCGTCGGTGCACGTGGATCCGAGAGAACTGTTCGTGGACGACGGAGACGTGCTGACGTCCGCCGGTACGGCCGCGGGCATCGACCTCTGTCTCCACATCGTGCGGACCGACCACGGCAACGAGGCGGCCGGCGCGCTGGCCCGTCGCCTGGTCGTCCCGCCGCGCCGGACGGGAGGTCAGGAGCGATACCTGGACCGCTCTTTACCAGAGGAGATCGGCGCCGACCCGCTGGCCGAGGTCGTCGCCTGGGCGCTGGAGCACCTTCACGAGCAGTTCGACGTGGAGACGCTGGCGGCACGCGCGTACATGAGCCGTCGTACGTTCGACCGCCGCTTCCGCTCCCTCACGGGCAGTGCCCCGCTGCAATGGCTGATCACGCAGCGGGTGCTCCAGGCACAGCGTCTGCTGGAGACGTCGGACTACTCGGTGGACGAGGTGGCGGGCCGCTGCGGCTTCCGCTCCCCCGTCGCCCTGCGCGGGCACTTCCGCCGCCAGCTCGGTTCGTCGCCGGCGGCGTACCGTGCCGCGTACCGCGCCCGTCGCCCGCAGAGCGAGCGCCCGACCGATCCCGAAGGCACGTCGGGCCCCACCGGCCCGTCCATCCCTTCGGGCCCGCTGACCGCGCTCCCGCCCGAGGGCCCGGTCCCGATGCAGACCCGCCGCACGGCGGCCAGCGCGATCGGCACGGCGTCGTCACTGTCGGCGAGCGTGCCGGGCCCACGCACGGGTAGCTGACGTCGCACCTCGAACGCCGGACCGGCTGTCTCACACAGCCGGTCCGGCGTTCGAGTTCGTCCCGACGGTCGAGGAGGCGCGGGACCTTGCTGAAAAAGCCCGCACGTCTCGATGCCGGCCCGGCCAATTTCAGCCCGTCCGGCGTTCGAGGCCGAGGCCGAGGCCCAAGGAGGTCGGCACTTCTCATCGCCGGTGCAGGCATTTTCAGCCCGTCCGGCGTTCGAGGCCGAGGCCGCCACCCCTGGCTCCCACCCACCCGCTGGGGCTTCACCTGGGGCGGGCCCTTGCCGAGGAGGCGCAGGCCCTTACCGAGGAGGTCGGCACTTCTCATGGCCGGTGCAGGCATTTTCAGCCCGTCCGGCGTTTGAGGACGAGGCCGCCACCCCTGGCCCCCACCCACCCGCTGGGGCTTCACCTGGGGCGGGCCCTTGCCGAGGAGGCGCAGGCCCTTACCCAGGAGGTCGGCACTTCTCATCGCCGGTGCAG
>NZ_JBIVKB010000016.1:52984-180530 GCF_044750545.1 Streptomyces sp. NPDC088794
CCCCACCCACCCGCTGGGGCTTCACCTGGGGCGGGCCCTTGCCGAGGAGGCGCAGGCCCTTACCCAGGAGGTCGGCACTTCTCATCGCCGGTGCAGGCATTTTCAGCCCGTCCGGCGTTTGAGGACGAGGCCGTCCAGGCCGAAAGCGGGGGTCTGGGGGCGCGGCCCCCAGTGACGTCCACGACAACGCGGGGCACCTAAAAGCGGACGTCACCTTTAGGGTGGTCGCATGAACGATCGCATGGTGTGGATCGACTGCGAGATGACCGGCCTCTCGCTGTCCGACGACGCGCTCATCGAGGTGGCCGCCCTGGTCACCGACTCCGAGCTGAACGTGCTCGGCGAGGGCGTGGACATCGTCATCCGTCCGCCGGCCGAGGCCCTCGAGACGATGCCGGACGTGGTGCGCCAGATGCACACCTCCTCAGGGCTGCTCGACGAGCTCGACGGCGGTACGACGCTGGCCGACGCCGAGGAGCAGGTGCTCGCCTACATCCGGGAACACGTCAAGGAGCCCGGCAAGGCCCCGCTGTGCGGCAACTCGGTCGGCACCGACCGCGGTTTCCTGCTGCGTGACATGCCGACGCTGGAGGAGTACCTCCACTACCGCATCGTCGACGTGTCCAGCGTCAAGGAGCTGGCCCGACGCTGGTACCCCCGGGCGTACTTCAACAGCCCCGAGAAGAACGGCAACCACCGCGCCCTCGCCGACATCCGCGAGTCCATCGCTGAGCTGCGCTACTACCGCGAGGCGATCTTCGTACCGCAGCCGGGCCCCGACTCGGACACGGCCCGGACCATCGCCGCGAAGCACGTGCTGCCCGCACGGTAAAAGCCGTGCGCGAGCACCCCTTCGGACCCTGTACACTTTTTCTCGGCCGGTCGGAAAATCACTGATTGAACGACCGGGCGTGGTGGGTGTAGCTCAGCTGGTAGAGCACCTGGTTGTGGTCCAGGAAGTCGCGGGTTCAAGTCCCGTCACTCACCCCAGGAAATCGGCCGGTGGCCCCGTTGATTCGGGACCACCGGCCGATTCGTATTCCACGGGACGCCACATGGACATCACCACGATCCACACCCCCCGCCTCGACCTCCTCCCCCTCCGCGTCGACCACGCCGCCGAGATGGCCGAAGTCCTCTCCGACCCGGCCCTGCACACCTACATCGGCGGCACCCCCGCCTCCCCCGCCGCCCTGCGCGCCCGCTACGAACGCCTGGTCACCGGCTCCCCCGACCCGTCCGTGACCTGGCTCAACTGGGTCCTGCGCCACCGCGCCGACACCCACCTCCTCGGCACGGTCCAGGCCACACTCACCGGCTCCACGGCAGAGATCGCCTGGATCACCGGCACCCCCTGGCAGGGCCACGGCTACGCCTCGGAGGCGGTAGGCGCCTTGATCACCTGGCTCACCGAACAGCGCGTCCGTACGGCCATCGCCCACATCCACCCCGCCCACCTGGCGTCGGAGGCAGTGGCCCGAGCGGCGGGCCTACAGCCGACGGCCGAGGAACAGGACGGTGAGCGGCGCTGGCGGTTGGCGCTGACCGGCTGAGTCACCTGGTGGATCCCGGATGTCACCGTCGTTCCCACTCCAGCGGCCTTCGGCCAAGGCCGCACGGTCCAGGTCAGCCCCACGTACCCGCCGAACCGGAAGACGGCTGACACCGCCAGGTCCCGGTCGTCGGTCTGCCAGCTCCGTGCGCCGTCCCAACCCCGGTAGTCGGCGGCCAACCCCTCCAGGAACCGCGCGAGATCGTCGGCCCGGACCCAGGCGACGACCTCGTCGACACGAGCGGTCAGACCTGGGGCATGCAGCTCAACGGCATAGTGCGCGGAGTCCGCGTCCAGGGCGATCCGTTGTCCTGGCAGCGGACGGTCACGCCGGCCCTGTCATCGGTGTTGTCGTCCGAGGAGGTCACGAGCGGAAGGCCAGGCCGACACCGCGCAGGCCGTCATCAAGCCGATCACGACGACGCCCGCGTCACCAACTCCGTTGCCAGTACCACCTGTCGGCGTTCCAGGCCCCGTGAAACCGCCGGACGGCGGTCCGCGATCTCTTCGAGGAGGAGGTCGATCATGCGGCGGCCCATTTCCTCGATGGGCTGGCGGACGCTGGTGAGGGGTGGGTCCATGTGGCGGGCTATGGCCGAGTCGTCGTAGCCGACGAGGGCCACGTCGTCGGGGATGCGGCGGCCCTCCTCGCGCAGCACCTGGCGGGCGCCGGCCGCCATGACGTCCGAGCCGGCGAAGACCGCGTCCAGGTCGGGGCGGCGGGCGAGCAGGGTCGTCATCGCTCTGCGGCCGCCCTCCTCGGTGAAGTCCCCCGGCTCGATGAGCTGTTCGTCCACCGGGTGGCCCGCGTCGCGCAGGGCGTCGCGGTAGCCGTCGACGCGGCGCTGGGCGCCGTACACGTCCAGGCGGCCCGTGATGTGGGCGATCGTGCGGTGGCCGCCGGAGAGCAGGTGTTCCACGGCCGAGCGGCCGCCGCCGTAGTTGTCCGAGTCCACGGAGGTGAGCGTCTCCGCGGCCGAGCGGGGGCCGCTGATCACCGCCGGGATCTCCAACTGGGAGAGGAGGTCGGGGAGCGGGTCGTCCGCGTGGACCGAGACCAGCAGGACGCCGTCCACCCGGTGCGCGGCCAAGTACTGGGCCAGGCGCCGCCGTTCACGGTCGCTGCCCGCGAAGATCAGCAGCAACTGCATCTCGGTGTCCGAGAGTTCCGCGCCGACGCCCTTCAGCATGTCCGAGAAGTACGGCTCCGCGAAGAACCGCGTCTCCGGCTCGGGGACGACCAGCGCGATCGCGTCCGTGCGGTTGGCGGCGAGCGCCCGGGCCGCGGTGTTCGGGACATAGCCGAGTTCGGCGACCGCGGCCTCGACCGCCGCGCGGGTCGCGTCGCTGACCCGCGGCGAGCCGTTGATCACCCGGGAGACCGTGCCACGACCGACACCGGCACGCGCGGCGACCTCTTCGAGGGTGGGCCTGCCACCACTCCGGCTCCGCGACATGGCTCCGCCTTTCCGCCGTTGAACCCTGCCTTGGCCTGGAATCTAACAGTCCCGCCCAACCAGTGGACGCCCCTGGGTGCTGCCGCCTCCAGACCCCCGCTCCGGCCCTGAAGGGGCCTTGTCCTCGAACGCCGAACAGGCTGAGAGTGGGCGGCAGCGAAAGAAGCCGCGGATTTATCGACTCCACTTAACAGCCCGATAACTGAACGCATCTCGCCACGCTCACTCCCTTGACACCCCCGCCCGGACCCGCCAACCTTCAACACATCACTGGTGGGAGCGCTCCCACAGTACCTGACACATACACATCCCGCACGTTCCCCGCCCGAGCCGCAGCGTGAACTAACGGGCCCAACAATGCAGTTGGCCGGGGGGTCGGCACGTCAGGGCAACAGGAGGACGCAATGCGCGCACGGACCCGAACCGGTACCGCCCACCGGGCGGTGGCCTTGGCGGTGGTCGCAACGCTGGGCGCCGGGCTGCTGGCCGGGTGTGCCGACGACGGTGGTGACAAGTCCGGGTCGTCGGACGACAGCGGCGGCGGCAAGGGCAAGACCACGGTCAGTCTCGGACTCTTCGGCACGTTCGGCTTCAAGGAAGCCGGCCTGTACGCCGAGTACGAGAAGCTCCACCCCGACATCAAGATCACCGAGAACGTCACCGAGCGGAACGAGAACTACTACCCCGCTCTGCTCAACCACCTCACCACCGGCAGCGGTCTTCAGGACATCCAGGCCGTCGAAGTCGGCAACATCGCCGAGATCGTGAACACCCAGGCCGCCAAGCTGGAGGACCTCTCCAAGGTCTCGGGTGTGAACAAGAGCGACTTCCTGGACTGGAAGTGGGCGCAGGCCACGACCAAGGACAGCCAGACGATCGGTCTTGGCACGGACGTCGGGCCGATGGCCATCTGCTACCGGAAGGACCTGTTCAAGAGCGCCGGACTGCCCACCGACCGCGACGCGGTCGGCAAGTTGTGGGCCGGCAGCTGGGACAAGTTCGTCACGGTCGGCCAGGACTACAAGAAGAAGGCGCCCAAGGGCACCACCTTCATGGACTCCCCCGGCGGTCTGCTGAACGCGGTGCTCAGCAGCGAGAAGGAGAAGTTCTACGACTCCTCCGGCAAGGTCATCTACAAGACCAACCCGGCCGTGCGTGCCGCCTTCGACCTCACGGCGAAGGCCGCCCAGGAGGGCCTGGTCGGTGCGCAGACGCAGTTCCAGCCGGCCTGGGACACGACCATCGCCAACGTGAAGTTCGCCGCGATGGCCTGCCCGCCGTGGATGCTCGGCTACATCAAGGGCAAGTCGAAGCCGGCCGCCAAGGGCCAGTGGGACGTCGCGGTGGCGCCCAAGTCCGGTAACTGGGGCGGCTCGTTCCTGACCGTGCCCAAGAGCGGCAAGCACGTGAAGGAGGCCGAGGCGCTGGCCGCCTGGCTGACCGCGCCCGAGCAGCAGGCGAAGCTGTTCGCCGTACAGGGCAGCTTCCCGAGCGCGCAGGCCGCGTACACCTCCTCGGAGGTCACCGGCGCCAAGAACGACATGACCGGTGACGCACCGATCGGCACGATCTTCGCCGAGGCCGCCAAGGCCAGCCCGGTGCAGGTGATCGGTCCGAAGGACCAGATCATCCAGCAGGGTCTGACCGACAACGGCGTGATCCTGGTGACCAAGGGCAAGTCGCCCGAGGAGGCCTGGAACACGGCCACCAAGACCATCGACAACAACCTGGAGCAGTGACCGGTATGTCAACCCGGCACGACACCGCCGCGCCCCCCGCCAAGGAGGGGGGCGCGGCCCCGGGCCGCCCGCCCGAGGGCTCCGTGGCCGAGGCGGACGCGCGGCGCCGCGCCCGGCTGTCGCGTCGCTGGCAGCGGGACGTGCGCTGGAGTCCGTACGCCTTCGTCTCGCCGTTCTTCCTGCTCTTCCTGGCGTTCGGTCTGTTCCCGTTGATCTACACCGCGTGGGCCTCGCTGCACACGGTGGAGCTGACGGCGCCGACCGACATGCACTGGGCGGGGCTGCGCAACTACACGCGCATCTTCGACGACGACTTCTTCTGGAACGCGGCGAAGAACACCCTGACGATCGGGATCATCTCGACCGTTCCGCAGCTGTTCATGGCGATGGGGCTCGCCCACATCCTCAACTACAAGCTGCGCGCCTCGACCTTCTACCGGGTCGTGATGCTGGCGCCGTACGCGACCTCGATCGCCGCGGCCTCGCTGGTGTTCGCGCTGCTCTTCGGCCGCGACTACGGCATGATCAACTGGGTGCTGCACCAGGTCGGGATCGGCGCGATCGACTGGCAGGGGAGCAAGTGGCCCTCGCAGATAGCCGTTTCGTCGATCATCATCTGGCGGTGGACCGGCTACAACGCGCTGATCTATCTGGCCGCGATGCAGGCGATCCCGCAGGATCTGTACGAGTCGGCGGCGCTGGACGGCGCCAACCGGTGGCAGCAGTTCTTCCACGTCACGCTGCCCTCGCTGCGGCCGACGATCCTGTTCACCGTCGTCGTCTCGACGATCGGCGCGAGTCAGGTCTTCGGTGAGCCGCTGCTGTTCGACGCGAACAAGGGCGCGTCCGGCGGTGCGGAGCACCAGTTCCAGACGCTGGGTCTGTATCTGTACGAGCAGGGCTGGGTGAACCAGCACCTGGGCCGGGCCTCGGCGATCGCCTGGACGATGTTCCTGATCCTCATCGTGGTCGGGATCGTCAACTACGTCATCTCGCGCCGGCTGCGCGCCAGTTCCAGTTCCTAAGGAGACCCGGCCGTGACGACGACCCTGACGAAACCCGCGGACGCCACTCCCGAGGAACCTCGGCGCGTCCTCCGACCCAAGGCCGCGCGGGCGGGTGGCACGCTGCACGCCGGCCCGATCGCGTACGTCGTGCTGATCCTGTTCACGCTCGGCTCGCTGTTCCCACTGGTGTGGACGGCGATCGCCGCGTCCCGTGACAACAACCGGCTGGCGCAGACACCGCCGCCGTTCTGGTTCGGCTCGAACCTCATGCACAACCTCGACATCGCCTGGAACGACGCCAACCTGGGCAAGGCGTTCGTCAACACCACGATCGTGGCGGGCACTTGTGCCGTGACCATCGTGGTCCTGTCGACGATCGCCGGGTTCGCCTTCGCCAAGCTGCGGTTCAGAGGGCGGCAGGCGATGATGCTGATCGTGATCGGCACCATGGTGGTGCCGCCCCAACTCAGCATCATCCCGCTGTACATGCTGGTCGCGAAGCTGGACTGGTCCGACCAGCTCCAGGCGGTGATCCTGCCCGGTCTGGTCAGCGCGTTCGGTGTGTTCTTCATGCGGCAGTACCTGATCCAGGCGCTGCCGGACGAGTTGATCGAGGCGGCCCGGGTGGACGGCGCGAGCAGCTGGCGGGTGATCTGGCACATCGTGTTCCCGGCGGCGCGCCCCGCGATGGCCGTGCTGGGCATGCTGATGTTCGTGCAGACGTGGAACGACTTCCTGTGGCCCTTCCTGGTGCTGAGCCAGAACGGCAACCCGACCGTGCAGGTGGCGGTCGCCGGTCTGGGCCGCGGCTACACGCCGGACCAGTCGCTGATCATGGCGGGCGCGCTGCTGGGCACGCTGCCGCTGCTGGTCGTCTTCGCGATCTTCGGCAAGCAGATCGTGGGCGGCATCATGCAGGGAGCGGTCAAGGGCTGACCCCGCTCGTCCGCCCGTCTCGTCGAGGGCAGGGGCCGGGTCAGCGTCGACTCGGCCCCATCCCTCTCCGCGCACACCCCTCTTCTCCTGCTTTCTCCTCCTTCTTTACACGTCGGTCTCCACGACCTCCTATGGGAGCGCTTCCATGTCTGAGCCCGCAACGCCGGCGACCCCGGTGACCTTTCCTCCCGCCTTCCTCTGGGGCGCGGCGACCTCCGCGTACCAGATCGAGGGTGCGGTGCGGGAGGACGGCCGTACGCCTTCGATCTGGGACACCTTCAGCCATACGCCGGGCCGGACGGCCGGCGGCGAGCACGGTGACATCGCCGTCGACCACTACCACCGCTACCGCGACGACGTGGCGCTGATGGCCGACCTGGGCCTGACGGCGTACCGCTTCTCGATCTCCTGGTCGCGGGTGCAGCCGACGGGCCGGGGCCCGGCGGTCCAGGTGGGCCTGGACTTCTACCGCCGGCTGGTCGACGAACTGCTGGCACACGGCATCAAGCCCGCCGTCACCCTCTACCACTGGGATCTGCCGCAGGAGTTGGAGGACGCGGGCGGCTGGCCGGAGCGCGACACGGCGTTCCGGTTCGCCGAGTACGCGCAGATCGTGGGCGAGGCGCTGGGCGACCGGGTGGAGCAGTGGATCACCCTCAACGAGCCCTGGTGCAGCGCCTTTCTGGGCTACGCCTCGGGTGTGCACGCGCCGGGCCGCACGGACCCGGAGGCCTCGCTGCGGGCCGCGCACCACCTCAACCTGGCGCACGGCCTCGGCACCACGGCCCTGCGCTCCTCGATGCCGTCCCGCAACTCGGTGGCGCTGAGCCTCAACTCCTCGGTGGTCAGGCCGGTTTCGCAGGACCCGGCGGATCTGGCGGCGGCCCAGAAGATCGACGACCTGGCCAACGGCGTCTTCCACGGCCCGATCCTGCACGGCGCGTACCCGCGGACGCTGCTGGCGGCGACCTCGTCGGTGACCGACTGGTCGTACGTCCTTGACGGCGATCTGCGGGCGATCCACCAGCCGTTGGACGCGCTGGGCCTCAACTACTACACGCCCACGCTGGTTTCGGCGGCCGAGTCGGCCGGTCCCGGTCCGCGCGCCGACGGCCACGGCGCGAGCGCGCACTCGCCCTGGCCGGGCGCGGACGACGTCACCTTCCACCAGACCCCGGGCGAGCGCACGGAGATGGGCTGGACGATCGACCCGACGGGCCTGCACGAGCTGATCATGCGCTACTCCCGCGAGGCCCCGGGCCTGCCGCTCTACATCACCGAGAACGGCGCGGCCTACGACGACAAGCCCGACCCGGACGGCCGCGTCCACGACCCGGAGCGCATCGCGTATCTGCACGGACACCTCGCGGCGGTCCGGCGCGCGATCGCGGACGGCGCGGACGTCCGGGGCTACTACCTGTGGTCGCTGCTGGACAACTTCGAGTGGGCGTACGGCTACGAGAAGCGGTTCGGGGCGGTGTACGTGGACTACGCGACGCTGGCCCGGACACCGAAGTCGAGCGCGCTCTGGTACGGGCGGGCGGCTCGGTCGGGGGCGTTGCCGCCTGCCACGGAGGTCTGAGCGTCTCGCCGGAGGTGGCGCGGTGCTCCGTCGTTGTCTGCGGCGCCGTTGTGGCTGGTCGCGCAGTTCCCCGCGCCCCTGGGGCGTTGACGGCCTCTTGGTCGAATCGGGCCGGCCCGCTCGGCGGGGGGCCGGGGTGCGGGCCGTCGTGGGGGCGGGCCGCACCCCGGCGTCAGCAGGTGGCGGGGACGAGTGTCTCGGGGGCGTCGCCGAACGCGGTGCCGGTGACCCAGCCCGTGCCGCCGTCGGCGAGGCTCAGCTGGATCCAGACGCTGCTCGTCCTGCCGTGGGCGGTGACCTGTTCGGCCTGCTGTACGCAGAGCGCGGGGTAGTCGGTGCCGGCCATGACGCTGCTGAGCTGGGTGCCCGTAATGCTCGGGGTCGAGCGCACCGGCGCGTTGGCGTCCGCGTGGACCGTGGTGGTGCCGGTGCTGGGGGGTGCGTCCGGGCTCTCGTCCGGTGAGACCGTCGGCGAGGGGCTGCCGTCCGTCACCGTGGGACTCGGCTCGACGTCGGGACCGGCGACGTAGACGGTGGCCGCCTGCCGGGTGCTCGCGGTGACCTTGTCGCCGGGGCCCGGGTCCCCGTCGGCGGCCGGCGGCAGTTGGACGGATCCTTCGGAAGCGAGGGGGATCAGGACGCGGGACACCGTGCCGTCGTCCTGGTCGGCCGGCTCGGTGGCGTACTGCACCGTGAGGCAGACGGCGGACAGTTCGGCCGCCGTGTCCGCGACGGAGTCGCCGGCCGACACCTCGGGCAGGGTGACCGGGACGCTCTCGCTCTGCGGGCAGGAGGGCGCCGACGAGGTCGGGACCTGGGTGTCCTGCGGGGTGTCGGAGATCGTCAGCGTTCCGCCGGTCTGCTGTCCGGTGAAGTCGGTCCGGAGAATTCCCTTCGCGGGGGCCAGGGTGATTCCGTCCATCGCCGGTTCCACCTTGTGTTCGGTATGGATCACATAACCGGCCTCGGCCAGCCCCAGCTTTTGGTCGACGTACCGAATGACGGCGGTGAGATATCCCTTCGGACTGACCGCGAACTGGTGTTCCACACCGGTGTCCACGCTGAACGCGCCGATCGGTGTCACAAAGGAACGCCCCACGGAGATGCTGATCTTTCCCGAGGCATCGAGAGTGAAAGTCACGGGAACGAATTCCGGGGTGAAGGAGACGGACGGATTCGACTTCTCACAGCCTGCCGCTCCCACCAGGGTCAGCAGGGACGCTCCCACCAGGAGCAGGGTGAACAGACGCACGCGTATCGAGCCCATGGCTCTCCCCCGATTCTCCGCCGGCGCACGACGGCTCGGGCATCGTAGCGACGCGATTCACGGCATCACCAGGGGAATTCCCCCGTTGCGACGGCAGAGGAAAATGAGGCGGAGCCCGGCGAATTCGATCCGCCGGGCCCGTCATTCACGTATCAATAAAACGCGCGACTAGTTGTACGTGCCGAACGCCTTCGAGAACGCGAACTTGTCCTGGAGGATCGAGCTGCAGGTGGCGTCGGCGGTCGGCTTGGTGCCACCGGCGCACTGCTGGTCGCGGCCGGCCGACCACATCGAGAGCCAGCCGAGGCCCTTGGACTTGGCGAAGTTGACCAGTTGGGTGGCGTCGTCGACCTTGAAGATCTCGGCGGCCACATCGTTCACGCCCAGCATGGGGGTGACGGCGACGGTCTTCCAGGCGGCGGCGTCCGAGAGGCCGAGCACGCTCTTGACCTGGGCCTGGGTGGCGGTGGCCGCCTGTTCGGCGTAGGTGCCCATGTCGCCGCTGTAGGCGGGGCCGTAGTCCATGGCCATGATGTTGACCGTGTTGATCTTCACGCCGTTGGACTTGGCGTTGGACAGGAGGTTCACGCCGTCCTGGGTGAGGCCCTCGGGCATCACGGGGAGGGTGTACGAGACGTCCAGGCCCGGGTGCGCGGCCTGGAGCTTGGCTATCGCCTTGGCGCGGTTGGTGTTCGCGGCGGTGTTGGGCAGCGCGCCGCCCTCGACGTCGAAGTCGACCTTGGTGAGCTTGTAGGCGTCCACGACCTTGCCGTACGCCGTCGCCAGCGCGTCCGCCGAGGAGCAGGTCGTGGCCAGTTCGGAGCCGGAGGCGCCGCCGAAGGAGACACGGACGTCGCCGCCCTTGGCGCGCAGGGCGCCGATCTGCGCGGCCACGGCGTCGGTGCCGAGGTCGCTGACGCCGCCCCACTTGGGGGTGCAGCCGCCGCCGTCGGTGATGAAGGCGAGGTTGTAGTTCTTGACGCCGGTCGCCGTCGCGCTCGCGAGGAGGTCGAAGGCCGGGTAGAGGGAGGTGTCGACGTAGGGCGCGAAGCCGGCGCTCGCGGTGGTGCCGGTGCCGGTGGTCGAGGTGGGGGTCGGCGTCGGCGTGGGGGTGGCCGTCTTGGTGGGCGTGGCCGTGGGGGTGGAGGTCGGCGTCGGGGTGGGCTTCGGGGTCGTGGTCTCCGTGGGGCGGCCGGTCGGTTCGGGCGTGGCGGTGTCGTCCGCGGAACACTTGACGCCGTCGATGAGACAGGCCGTGGGGTTCGCGGTGCCGTTGACCACGAAGCCGACGGTGACGGACTCGCCGGCGGTCAGCCCGTCGGTGTCCCACTTGGGCGGTGTCACGGTGACGTGCTGTCCGCTGACGCTCGACTCGGCGTTCCACAGCGAGCTGAGCTTGCTGCCGGAGGGCAGGTCGAACTGCAGCTTCCAGGTCTTCTCGGTGCCGCCGCTGTTGTTGGTGACGACGTACTGCGCGGTGTAACCCGTCGACCAGTCACTGGTCTTGGTGTACGCGGCGCCGATGCCGGCCGCCTGGGCGGTGCCCGTGAGCAGGACCGCGCCACCGCCGACCACGGCCGCGGCGACCACTCCGCCGATCACCTTGTTTCTGCCGCTCAGCTTGCGCCGGTGCGTGGTCATCGCGTGCCTGCCTTCGTTCTGGGGGTGGGGTGCGGCAGCACGCTAGCGACCTGGAATCGGGCAAAGTGCCTGATCCGGGCGGGGGTTGCGGATCTTAGGGTGCGCTTAAGGAAGGGATCGGGGGCGGTTAAAGGTCGAGACCAATCTGCCGCGCCGACGCCGTCGTACGGACCCCCGGTGACCTCTGCGTTCCGGCTCGCGGCCGTCCACCTGGATCCAGATCCGCACCTCGGTCCCGCCCAGCACGGACGACCCGATCCGTACGTCCCCGCCGGTCGACTCCGCGAGCCTGCGCACGATGTCCAGGCCGAGGCCGGTGGACCCGGCGTTGCCCGAGCCGCGCCCGCGCGCCATCGCGGCCACGGGGTCGATGATGCCGGGGCCCGCGTCGGAGACCAGGACGATCACCGCGTCCTCGCCGTTGTGCAGATCGACCGCGAAGGCCGTGCCCTCGACGGTGTGCCGGAAGACGTTGCCGAGCAGGGCGTCGAGCGCGGCCGCCAGGTCGGCGCGGGCCACGGGTATGCGTACCGGCCGGTCGGCCCCGGCCACCCGCCACTTGCGGCCCTCGTCCTCCGCGAGCGCCGACCAGAACACCATCCGCTCCCGGACCACCTCGGCCGCGTCGCACCCGGCGCCGGGCAACGCCGCCGCGGTCTGCGGCTTGGCCTCCCGCGCGGTCCGGATGATCGTGTCGACCTCACGCTCCAACTGGGCGACCGCCTCCCGGGTCTGGTCGGCGGCCGGACCGTCGCCGAGCGAGGCCGCGTTGAGCCGCAGCACGGTCAGCGGGGTACGCAGCCGGTGGGACAGGTCGGCCGCCAACTCCCGTTCGTTCGCCAGCAGTTGGACGACCTGGTCGGCCATCGAGTTGAACGCGACGGCGGCCAGGCGCAGTTCGTTCGGCCCTTCCTCCGGCACCCGCGCCCCGAGCTTGCCCTCCCCCAGCTCGTGCGCGCCCTCGACCAGGCGCCGGGCGGGCTTCACCATCCGTACGCCCAGCCGGTCGGCGACCGCGACCGAGCCGACGATCAGCGCGACACCGACCGCGGCGAGCACCGCCCAGGCCGTGCCCACGCCGTGCCTGACCTCGGCGTCGGGCACGAACACCTCGACGACCGCGATCGCGCCGGAGCTCAGCGCGACCGGCTGGAGCAGCGTGGAGCCGCCCTCGACCTCGGTCGTGGAGGCCCGGCCCAGCTTGCGTACGGTCGCGATGGCGTCGTCGGCCGCGCGCCTGCGCCCGATGTCGACGGCCTTGCCGCCGTCAACGGCGGGTATGTGCACGGCCATCCCGGAGTCGGAGCCCGCGGAGGCGACGACCTTCTCCAACTGGTCGCGGTCGGTGGTGATGGACAGCGCCGGGGCGACCGCGGCGGCCTCCCGCTCGGCGTTGGAGAACGCGCGGTCGCGGGCCATCTCCTTGATGACCAGGCCGAGCGGGACCGCGAAGGCGACCACGACCATGGCGGTGACCGCCAGGCAGACCTTGACCAGTGCCCATCTCATCGCGGCGGCTCCGCTCCCCCGGGTGGTTCCAGCTTCACGCCGACGCCGCGCAGGGTGTGCAGATAGCGCGGGCGGGCGGCGGTCTCGCCCAGCTTGCGGCGCAGCCAGGACAGATGGACGTCGATGGTCTGGTCGTCGCCGTACGACTGCTGCCACACCTCGGCGAGCAGCTCCTTGCGGGGCACGACGACGCCTGGCCGGCCGGCCAGGAAGGCCAGCAGGTCGAACTCGCGGCGGGTGAGGTCGAGCCGTACGCCGTCCAACTCGGCCTGGCGGCGCAGCGGATCGACGGTCAGACCGCCGACGCGCAGCACGCTGGACGGCGGGGCCTCGCCGGTGCCGGCGCGGGAGCGTCGTAGGACCGCCGCCATGCGCGCGGACAGGTGCTCGACCGAGAACGGCTTGGTCAGGTAGTCGTCCGCGCCCGCGTTCAGCAGCCGGACGATCTCCGTCTCGTCGTCGCGCGCGGTGGCGATGATCACGGGTACGTCCGTGATCCCGCGCAGCATCTTCAGCGCCTCGGACCCGTCCAGGTCGGGCAGTCCGAGGTCGAGGATGACCACGTCGAAACGGAAATGGGCGACCTCGCGCAGCGCCTCCAGTGCCGTCCCGACACTGCGCACCGTGTGGGCGGCGTCGGTCAGGTGCCTGATCAGCGCCGAGCGGACGAACTGGTCGTCCTCGACCACGAGCACACTTGCCATGCGCCGCACCGTACGCCATCCGGGCGAGCCGGATCCGGGCCTGTGGATAACTTCGGACGGGCGACACCTGTGGGGCGCGTGAGGCAGTATGGCCGCGATGCTCAGAGGACTCGCACACGTACTGGCTTGGTCGCTCGCCACGGGCGCGGCGGTCACGCTGTCGTGGTGGGGTGTCCACACGGTGATGGCGGGCACGGCCTACGATCCGCCGCGCGCCCTGCCCATCACGGCGGGCCGGGCGACCACGCAGGAGTCGAAGCCGCTCGCGACGTCGTCGCCGAGCAGGTCCACTCCCCCGCCGAAGCCGACGCCGTCGAAGACGTCCGCCGCGCCGAAGCCGACCCCTTCCAAGACCCCCACCACCACTCCCTCGCCCAGCACTTCGGCCGCCGGCCAGGTCAAGAGCTACGACACCGACGGCGGCCGGGTGGTCTTCGACCTCGCCGACACGTACGCGACGCTGGTGTCGGCGACGCCGGGTCCTGGCTGGTCGATGCAGGTGTGGAAGACGGAGACGTGGATCCGGCTGGAGTTCTCCTCTGGCGCGGACCGGGTGTCGGTGTTCTGCACGTGGCACGACGGGCCGCCGCGGGTGGACGTGGAGAACTACTAGGGCCTGTCCGGCGGATCAGGCCGGCTATGAGGTGCGGTGCTTCTTGGCCGAGCCGAGCGGGGTCTGGTGCGTGCAGCTGCGAGGCGGAGGAGGGCGGCGACGCGATGGGGGTCCCCCCGGTCGAGCGAAGCCGAGACTGGGGGAGTCGGCGACCGACGACAACGCCGTTGGGGGTCCCCCACGCCTTTAGGGCAGTGGGGGAGTGCGTGCCAGACCCCGCGACGCCGGACTGATCCGCCGGACAGGCCCTAGCCACCAACGGCCGGTTGAGGATCGACCGTCGGGTCGGTCAGCGGAACACCGAGGGTGGCGGGGCCGGCGAGGCCACCGCCGCCGTGTCCGTGACGGGGGCCGCGCCGCCGGTGAAGTCCAGCAGGGCGCGGCCGTGTTCGACGCGGCCGGGGTGCGGGTCGGAGGCCGCGCGGCGAGTGAGTTCCGCGAGCGGCAGCGGAGTGTCGGAGGCGACCAGGACCGCGTTGCCGAACCGTTTGCCGCGCAGCACGGTCGGGTCGGCGATCAGGGCGAGTTCGGGGAAGCGGGCGGCGGCGGTGGCGATCTGGCCGCGCAGATGGGCCAGCGGCGGGCCGTCGGCGAGGTTGGCGGCGTAGCAGCCGCTCGGGCGCAGCACGCGGCGGACCTCGTCCAGGAACTCCGTCGAGGTGAGGTGGGCGGGTGTACGGGCCCCGCTGAAGACGTCCGCGACGACGAGGTCGGCCCACCCGTCGAGCACCTTGGCGAGCCCTTCGCGCGCGTCGGCGGACCGCACCCTGATCCGGGCGGTGGTGTCCAACGGCAGCTGCCGGCGCACCAGTTGAACGAGCGAGGCGTCCCACTCGACGACCTGCTGGGTGGACCGGGGCCGGGTGGCGGCGACATAGCGGGCGAGGGTCAGCGCACCGCCCCCGAGGTGCACGACGTGCACGGGCTTGCCGGCCGGCGCGACGAGATCGACTACGTGCCCGAACCGACGCTGGTACTCGAAGGAGAGATACGCGGGATCGTCCAGATCCACGTGCGACTGCGGCGCCCCGTCGATCAACAGCGTCCAGCCCCGCGCCCGGTCCCGATCGGGTATGAGCTCGGCGAGCCCACCGTCGACGGCCTCGACGACGGCTTCAGCACCGGCCGACCCACGCCGCGCGTTCCTGGACTTTCCCATGCGCCCATTATCGACGGGGGTGGGAGGTGCCGCCTGCGCGCGCGGCGTCGCGGAACTGAAACCCCGGTAAGCGCCGCCCCGCACATCGCCGAAGGCACCGTCACCGGCAGTTGTCCGCCGCCTCGATCAAGCGGGCCGCCTCGCCCAGTGCCCGGCGCAGGACCGCCGGGTCGGTCGCGAGGTCGGTGTCGCCGGGCGGGAGGAGCCAGTCGGAGCCCTCGACGGGGGGCTCGGGGGGCAGGCGCAGGCCGCGGCCGTCGGTCTCCGTACAGGTGCTGCCGGGGACGTCCCAGGCGGCGGCGGTGCCGGAGGGAACGACGAAACCGAGGGTCCCGCAGCCGTCGTCGTGGAGTACGGGGCCCATCGCGTCGCAGGCGCCCCGGCGCAGGATGTCAACCGCCTCCAGACCCTGCCGCGTCGGCACCGTCACCAGGTCGCAGGCGGAGTCCGTGCCGGGCGGTGCGCCGCCGTCCGGTGCGGACGTGAACCCCGCCGTCGTCACCGGCGTACGAGGATCGCTGCTCTGCCTGGTTCGCATCCTGGACTCCACCACGGAACCCCTCCTTGGACGAAGCGGCTCGGGAGTCGGGTGGCTCCCGGTCCTGCTGGGTTCAACGCGCCGCCGCGTCAACGGCTACGGCGGAAATCCGCCGCAAAGGATGGCAGTTCATGGCAGATCCCGGATGAGATATCCGGTTTGTAGCCAAACCCTGCGTGCCGGGTCGGTGACAGCGGGTACGTTCATGCCCGCCGGAAATCAAGGGCGATCCCGTTGACAACCAGCTCAAGTCGCCCGGAATCCGGCTTGGTTCGACGGTTCGCACGAGAGGACCCGGCCATGGCGTCGTCAAAGGTGACCTCGTCCCAGCCCACCCGCCCACCACGGCCGAATCTGGCCTTCCGACAGCTGCGCGGCCGGCGCTCACCGGCCGAGTTCGCGGCGGCCGTACGGCGCTCGGCCCGTGAGATCGGGGAGCGGGTGAGCTGCGACGCGCGCTATGTCGGCCGGGTCGAGGCCGGCGAGATCCGTTGCCCCAACTACGCGTACGAACGGGTGTTCCTGCACATGTTCCCCGGCCGCACGCTCGCCGACCTGGGCTTCGCACCCCGCTCGTCCGTACGCGGCCGTGGGGCGCGTGCCACGGATGAGACGCAGGGGGCGCGCGATCCGTATGACACGAAGAACCCGCAGGGCGCGCGCGATACACACCCGCATGAGGGGGACCCGTACCGCACGCACGCGTACGACCCGCCCGACCATCACGAGAACCGTGAGCTCCACGAGAACGACGGGCTTCACGAGAACGACGAGAACGACGAGGAGAGCGACGTGCTACGTCGCGCATTCATGACCGGCGGGGGCGCCACGGTGGCCGCCGCCTCGCTGGGCCCCTTCGGGCTCGCCTTCGACGCGGCCGCCGCGGAACGTCCCGTGCGCCGGGCCGGGGCGAGCGACGCGGGCGCCCTGGAGGAAGCCGTCCGCAGGATCCGGCTGCTCGACGACCGGCACGGCGCGGACGGCCTCTACCGGCGTGCGGCGGCTCCGTTGCGCGCTGCCTACGCGCTGCTCGACGCCGGCGCGACCCGGCAGACCACCGCCGACCGGCTGCACTCGGGCGCGGGTGAACTCGCCATCTCGGTGGGCTGGTTGGCGCACGACTCGGGGCGCTGGGACGACGCGCGCTCGCACTACGCGGAGGCGCTCGCGACCGCCCGGATGACCGGCGACGACGCCTTGGAGGCGCACGCCTTCTGCAACACGGCGTTCCTCGCGCGCGACGCCGGCCGGCCGCGTGAGGCGGTGCGGGCCGCGCAGGCCGCGCAACGCGTGGGGCGGCCCCTGGGTTCGTCCCGCCTGATGTCGCTGCTCGCGCTGCGCGAGGCGGGCGGCTGGGCCGGGCTCGCCGACCGCGTCGCCTGCGAACAGGCGCTGGCCCGCGCGCAGACCCTCTACGAACGCGGCCCCTCGGACACCGACCCCGAGTGGATGACCTTCTACGGGGAGGCCGAACTGGAGGGCCTGGAGGCGCAGTGCTGGTCGACGCTGGGCGACTGGTCCCGTGCCGCCCGTCACGCGCGCCGTGCGGCCCATCTCCAGGACCCGCACTTCACCCGGAACATCGCCCTCTACACGGCGGAACTCGCCGACGACCTGGCCCGCGGCGGCCACCCCGACGAGGCCGCGACGGCGGGCCTGCGCGTCATGGACCTCCTGGACCAGGTCCAGTCCTCCCGCGTCCAGACGATGCTCGCGACCACCGCGCGCGTGCTGCTGCCGCACCGCCGGGCCTCGGGTGTGTCGACGTTCCTGGAGAGGCACGCTTCACGTCCGCGGATGGCGTGAGGCGTGGGGACAGCCCCGGACGGCGTGACGGGGGCGCGAGGGCGGGGCGTACGGGCGGAGTCTCGCGCGCCGTCAGTTCGTCAAGTGCCCCAAGTCGTTCCAGCTCTCGATCGCCGGTTCGCCGTAGGCCCAGCCGAGGACCGACAGGGACGTCGGGTTGAGGCGTATCCGGGCCGCGAAGTCGAGGGGGAGGCCGAGCCAGCGGGCGCCGATGGAGCGCAGGATGTGGCCGTGGGCGAAGACGAGGACGTCGCGGTCCTCGGCGCGGGCCCAGGCGACCACCTCGTCCGCGCGGGCGGTGACGTCGGCGAGGGACTCGCCGTCCGGGACGCCGTCGCGCCAGATGAACCAGCCGGGGCGGACGGCCTGGATGTCGTCCGGGGTCATGCCCTCGTAGGCGCCGTAGTCCCACTCCATGAGCGTGTCCCAGGGCTGGGCGCGCTCGCCGAACCCGGCGAGTTCGCACGTCTCACGCGCGCGTGCCAGCGGGCTGGTGCGCACCTCGACGCCGGGCAGCCCGCCGAGCGGGGCCCGGTGCAGGCGCTCGCCGAGCAGCTTGGCGCCCCGGCGGCCCTCCTCCAGGAGCGGCACATCGGTCCTGCCCGTGTGCTTGCCGGACAGCGACCACTCGGTCTGTCCGTGGCGGGCCAGCAGGATGCGCGCAGCCATGGGTGAGGAAACCTTTCCGGGATAACCAGAGGCGGACCGGATCCATCATCGCGCACCCTGGAGGAGGGCAACCCGACGGCCGATCTCAGCGTCTTTGAGGGCCGGGGGCCGCGCCACGAGGGCGCGCGCATACGCCGTAAAGTGGCACGGCCGGACCACCGGGCGCCGCACGAGACGAAGGGGGAGGGGATCGGAAGCCGATGACCGAGACACCAGGCACCGAGACAGCCCCGGGCGCCCGCCTGCGCTGGTGGACCGAGCTGCCGCTGATCCTGCTGGTGTACGCGTGCTACTCGGCCGGCCGGCTGCTCGCCCGCGGCAACGAGATCGGCGCCGTCGACCACGGCCTGACGATCCTGCGCATCGAGAAGACCCTGCACCTCAACGCCGAGCACCCGTTGAACCGGCTCTTCACGCGCGAGGCGTGGCTCGGCGTGCCGGCCGACTTCTGGTACGCGTCGCTGCACTACATGGTCACGCCCGCGATCCTGATCTGGCTGTTCAGGTCGCGTGCGGTGCACTACCGCGCGGCCCGCACCTGGCTGATGACGTCCACGTTCATGGGCCTGATCGGCTTCACCCTGCTGCCGACCTGCCCGCCCCGGCTGCTGTCCGCGGGCCACGGCTTCGTCGACACGATGGCCCAGTACAGCTCGTACGGCTGGTGGGGCGGCGACGCCAGTGCCCCGCGGGGCCTGGGCGGCATGACCAATCAGTACGCGGCGATGCCGAGCCTGCACGTGGGCTGGGCGCTGTGGTGCGGGGTCGTGCTGTGGCGGTTCGGCGGGACGCGGCTGACGAAGGCCGCCGCCGTCGCCTACCCGCTGCTGACCACGATCGTCGTGATGGGCACCGCGAACCACTACTTCCTCGACGCGGTGGCGGGCGCGGCCGTGATGGGCGCCGGCTTCCTGCTGACGCCGTACGTGATGCGGGTGGCGAACCGGATCCGCAAGCGGCTGCCCTTCGCCTCAGCACCCTCTCCCGGCGCAGGTTCCCCGATTGTCAGTGCCGGATGCCAGACTTCCGCAGGTGAGCGATTTCCACGGCAGCGCGAGTCCCGGATCGGTTCCGGAGCCGAGCCCGACGCCTCTTCCACCGACGCGGGAGAAGGCGCTGCGGCAGCGGCTCGCTGAGCTGCGCGGTCCCGGCGTACCGGCCAAGGCCCTCGACGCCCGCGCGCTGGCCGCGCTGGCGGCCAACCCCGGGTGCAGACGGCGCGCGATCCTCGACGGGGCCGGGGTGGACAAGACGGCGGTGGCCGGGGCGCTGGGCTCCCCGGCCGCCTTCGGCCAGTCCCAGTTCGCGATCACGCGGGGCAACGCGTTCGAGGCGAAGGTCAAGGCGGACGGCGGCGCGGAGCTGCTGCGGCTGGTGCACGAGCGGCTGGACGCCGGGGCCGAACCGCCCGCCGACGCGCGCGTGCCCGACCTCGCCGCGATCGGCCCCGAGGGCCGCGCGGCCCGTACGGCGCTGGCGCTGCGCGAGGCCGGCGAGGCGCGCGGTGCCTGGACGCTGCTCGACCACCCGATGCTGGCGCTGGACGTGGCGGGCTCCCCCGCCTTCCTGGAGCCGGACGCCGTGGTGGTGCACCCGGACGGCAGCTGGACGGTCGTGGAGATCAAGTCCTTCCCGATGCTGGACGGTTCGGCGGACCCGGCGAAGGTCGGCGCCGCCGCCCGCCAGGCCGCGGTGTACGTGCTGGCCCTGGAGCAGGTCGCCGCCCGCCTCGACCCGGCGCCTTCGGTACGGCACCGGGTGCTGCTCGTGTGCCCGAAGGACTTCTCCAACCGGCCCACCGCCTCCGCCGTGGACGTCCGCAAGCAGCGCGCGGTCACCGCCCGCCAGCTGGCCCGCCTCACCCGCATCCAGGACATCGCCGACGCCCTCCCCGAGGACACCTGTTTCTCCCCCGACCTGCCCGCCGCCGAGCTGACGGCCGCCGTCGAGTCGGTGCCCGCGGCCTACGCGCCCGAGTGCCTGTCCGCCTGCGAGCTGGCCTTCCACTGCCGTGACCACTCCCGCGCGGCCGGCGCGGTGACCACCCTCGGCCGCCCGGTCCGCGCCGAACTGGGCGGCCTGACGACGGTCGAGGACGTCCTGGCGGCATCCCGCGGCGAGACCGGAGACCCCGACGACCCGGCGGTGGCGGCCCTGCGCCGGGCGGCGCGGCTCCGGGCGGAGGCCCTGGCGGCGACACACCCGGCCGACGACCGGGCGGCACCGCTCCCCTTCGACGGAGAGCACGCACCGACCCGGCGCCTCCGCTCCGCGGGAGAGCCGGAAGAGCAGGGCCCGGCACACCCCGACACCGCCTCCGCCGGCGACCCGGCACAGCCGCCCCCGGTCACCTCACGGACCGGCCCCGTGCAGCCTCCCCGCACCCCCTCGGAGAGCACCCCGTGTCGCTGATCTCCACACTCGCCCGGCTCGAAGCCGTCAGCGCCGGCCGTGCCCAGCCTGCCGCGACCGTCCGGCACCGGCATCTGTCGGAGCGCCCTCTAGTGTTCGTGCCGCTCACCACCGCGGGTGAGGCCGGGGCGCCGCTCGGTGCGCTGGTGGGTACGGACCGGGACGCGCCGCGCCTGCTGGTCGTGCCGCAGCCCCGGGACCGCGACCTCAGGTTCGCGTTCCTGGCCGAGCTGGCGGACATCGTGCTGCCGTACATCGACGGCTACGCGGAGGACGTGGAGGCCGCCGAGCGCAACGAGACCGATCCGGAGACCGGCAAGCGCGTCAAGGTCGAGGTCGAGCTGTGCGCGGACGCCCCGCAGCTGATCGTGCCCAGCCGCGCGGGCCTGGACTTCGTCCGGCTGCTCGGCCGCTCCATGCGCTTTCGCCGTACGGCGGAGCAGGATCCGGAGACGCCGTATCCCGCGCCCCCGCGCGTGCCGCTGCTCGGCCGGTGGCTGACGCACTACGGGGAGCGGTCCCGGGTGCCGGGTTCCTCGCTGCTGCTGGCGATGACGGACGTCCTGGCCCGGCACTGGGCGACCGGGCAGTCCACCCTGGAGGACCAGCACCTGGGCGCGCTGCTCGCCTGGATCGACCCGCCGGAGGGCACGACCGGCGCGGAGGCCGCGCTGCGTGCCGAGCTCGCGCGGGACGCGAAGGGCCAGTTGCTGTGCCCGCCGGCCGGCCCGGCCACCGACCCGGCCTTCGACAACAAGCTGCTCGCCCCCGCACTGGACCGGCACTACCGCGCGCGTACCGCGCTCGCCGCCGCCGAGGACGGTCTTGAGGCGGACGACCGGCTCGGTGAACTCACCGCCGCCGAGCGGGAGATCCGCGCCCTGGTCGAGAGCCGGACCCGGCCCGCCTGGGACGCGGTGTGGCGCGGCCTCGACCTGGTGCGGGCGCTCCCCGAGGGCGGCCGGGTGGAGGAGCGGTGGACCCGGGACCGGTGGTCGTTCACCGCGCACCGCGACCGGATCGTCGCGGGCGAGCCCCCGCAGCCGCGCCGCGACGACGCGGTGACCGCGGCCAACAAGCTCGCCGCGCGCGAGCGCGAACAGGCCCGTCTGGAGGCGCAGGAGGCCCTGGACGACCCGCTGGTGATGGCAGGGCGGCGGCTGTCCGGAGAGGCGTTCGCCGGTGAGGTGACGGACGTGGTCATGGCGTACAGCGAGGGCAAGCGCCCCAGCCCGCGCCCGCTGGTCACCGTCCGCACGGACGACCGGCCGCACCTGGGCGAGCGGGCCAAGGTGTTCCGGTCGCTCGGCGGCAAGCCGCAGGCCGCGGAGTACGTCGGCCACGAGGAATCCCCGTCGGGCGACGCGCTGATCGTGCTCCGCGTCCTCGACAAGATGGGGCGCGGCAAGGAGCCCGAGACCGGCTCCGTGCCCGAGAAGGGCGACCGGCTCTGCTTCACGCTGTTCGAGCACGAGCAGCGCGGCGGCCCGAAACTGCCCGACCCGGAGGCGACCCCGTGGACGCACGGCGGCCCACCCGGTGAGGCCGTCGCGGAGGCCGCCGATCCCCTGACCTCGGAGGACGTCCTGTGACCGCCGCCTTCGACCCCGGTGCCGCGGCGACCCGGGCGACCGACGCGATCCTCCACGACACCCTGCACGGCACCCACCGGGGCGTGGTCGTCGACTCCCCGCCCGGCGCCGGCAAGTCCACGCTCGTCGTGCGCGCCGCGCTCGAACTGGCCGACGCGGGGCGCCCGTTGATGGTGGTCGCGCAGACCAACGCACAGGTCGACGACCTCGTCCTGCGGCTCGCGGAGAAGAACCCCGAACTCCCCGTCGGGCGGCTGCACAGCAGCGACGCCGACCCGTACGACAAGGCGCTCGACGACCTGCCGAACGTACGCAAGTCGGCGAAGGCCGCGGACCTGGCCGGGCTGTCGGTCGTCGTCTCCACGGCCGCCAAGTGGGGGCACGTGAAGGTCGACGAGCCGTGGCGGCACGCGATCGTGGACGAGGCGTACCAGATGCGCTCGGACTCGCTGCTCGCCGTGGCCGGGCTGTTCGAGCGGGCGCTGTTCGTGGGCGACCCGGGCCAGCTGGACCCGTTCGCCATCGTCGGCAGCGAGCAGTGGGCGGGACTGTCGTACGACCCCTCGGCCTCCGCCGTGACCACGCTGCTCGCGCACAACCCCGAGCTGCCCCAGCACCGCCTCCCGGTGTCCTGGCGCCTGCCGGCATCGGCGGCCCCGCTGGTCTCCGACGCGTTCTACCCGTACACGCCCTTCCGCAGCGGCACGGACCACGGCGACCGTCGCCTGTCCTTCGGCGTCCCCGCCGACGGCTCGGGGCCCGACCGGGTGATCGACGAGGCCGCGGAGTCCGGCTGGGGCCTGCTGGAGCTGCCCGCGCGGCACACCCCGCGGACGGACCCGGAGGCGGTACGGGCGGTGGCGACGGTCGTACGACGACTCCTGGACCGGGGCGGCGCGGCCACGTCGGAGCGCTCGCCGGATCCGACCCCGCTCACCGCGGACCGCATCGCCGTCGGCACGGCCCACCGCGACCAGGCGGCCGCGGTCCGAGCGGCGCTCACGGAACTCGGCGTCACGGACGTCACCGTCGACACGGCGAACCGTCTCCAGGGCCGCGAGTACGACGTCACGGTCGTCCTCCACCCGCTCTCGGGCCGCCCCGACGCCACCGCGTTCCACCTGGAGACGGGCCGCCTGTGCGTCCTCGCCTCCCGCCACCGGCACGCCTGCATCGTGGTCTGCCGCGCCGGCGTGACCGACCTCCTGGACGACTACCCGTCCACGGAACCGGTCCAGCTGGGAACGCTGGTGAAGTTCCCGGACGGCTGGGAGGCGAACCACGCGGTGCTGGCAAGACTGGCCGAACACCGGGTGAGCTGGCGGCCCTGAGCCGGGGCCGCCGACCGACTGATCTGAACCGTCGTGGTGGTCTTGCGCGGGCACGAGACAATGGACGGTGGCCCGGTCACATGACAGGGCGCCCGCGACGTACGTACGAGGAGGAGAAGACATGGCGGAGCCCACGCCGCGTCGGAACGAACCGCGGCTACGCCCCGCGCCCCTGCTCTTCGAGCCCGCCGAGGCGGCCGCCGATCCGGAGCACTTCTTCGACCTGGAGTCGATCGACGACCCGCACGCGCTGCTGGCCCGCTCCACGGAGCTGGCGCAGGCGTTCCGCGCGGCGGCGGACCGGGCGGTGGAGTACCAGGCGATGGCGGCGGCGCAGCTCGCGGACCCGCGGCGGTTCGACCGGCTGACACCCGCGGACATCGCGGAGCGGGCCGAGTGGACCGAGGACTATGCCAAGAAGATGGTCGAGTACGGGCAGCGCCTGATGCGCGGCGCGGAGGGCGGCGGGCCCGACCCGGTCTGAGGCGAGGGGGATCTACCCTCGCCCCAACCACCCATGTCGGCATATGCCAGGCGGGCAAGATACTCCGCCCCACCCTCTCCTGTCCCGATTTCCGGCAACTCTCAGAAACGGAACGCTCACGCCCGGTAGATCTTGATGCCATGAGCACCGAACCCGACCAGCCCTTCTCCGACCGTTGCGACGTCCACGGAGTCACCCGGGACGGCGCGATCTGGCTCGCCTCGGCAGGAACGTATCCGCGCAGCACGCTCGCCCTCTGGGAGGAGCGGCCCGACGCTCCCGTCGTCTTACCGTGCGGTTCCGTCTTCGACGTCGTCAGCGTGCCCGCGGTCTTCGGGCGCCGCATGCTCGACCGGCTGTGGGAGGAGGGGCCGGGATCGGGGCCGGTGGCGGTGTTCCGCGGCCGGACGCTGTTGTTCGCCGCGCCGGGTACGGCCCAGCGGCTGCCGTCGCTGCTCCGCTGGGAGGAGTTCGGCCGCACGGGCGCGATCCCGTCCCTGCTGTGCCACGGCAACGGCGACGCGGTGACCGTGCCGGCCCCGCTGGCCGGCGCGCCCGCGTCCCGCTGGCTGGTCGCCCCCGACACCCGTCACCCATGGCTGCCGGGCCCCGAAATCGTGCTCTGGGCGGCCGTCCGAGCGGCCCGCTCAGCCGTGCGGATATCGATTTTTCCTCCCGCCGATCAGGATGCTAAGGTCTACGACGTCAGCAGGCGCCGCTAGCTCAGTTGGTTAGAGCAGCTGACTCTTAATCAGCGGGTCCGGGGTTCGAGTCCCTGGCGGCGCACAGACAGTGAAAGCCCCTCGCGATTGCGAGGGGCTTTTCGCGTGCCCAAGGACACCCGCGCCAAGACGGCCTCGGTGCTACCCGACCGAGATCCTCACCGTCCAGGCTCCAGAAGCCGTCCTCCCCTCCACCGCCACCCGGACCTTTCCGCCCCGTGCCGTGCCGCCCGGGACGGTGAAGCTCTCGCCCAGGGAGACCGGGGCGTCGGCGAGTGGAGGGTAGACCGAGTTCTCCCAGCAGGCCTCGGTGCGCGGGTGGGCGTCGATGACCTGGATGGGGCCGTCGCCGGACTGGGCGCCGCTGCTGATGCGGTAGACGAGGACGCCGGACCGGCACACGGCGGTGTCGTTGCCGACCGGGCCGCGCGCCTCGAAGGCGAGCGCGCTGTCGGGGCCGGTGCGCACCACCGCGAGCTTGGTGCCGCGCCCGAGGCCGAAGGCCGGCGATCCGGCCGCGCCCGTCACCGGCAGCCCCGGCCCGGCGCCGAGCGGTTCGAGGGTCAGCCGGGTGGTGCCCTGTCCTCGCGCGCACACCACCTGGCGCGGCTCCAGCCAGCCCAGCTTCCACTTGTGCCAGCCGAAGAGGTCGGGTGCCATGCCGAACTGGCTGCCCATCAGGTCCCAGTCCCCGACATACGTGTCCCAGTCGCCCTTGCCGTCGACCGGCCGGTGGTAGAGGTCCGGCAGGTCGAAGACGTGCCCGGTCTCGTGGGCCAGCACCAGCCGGTCCGGCGGATGCTTCTCGAAGACCGTGACGACCCGCCGGATGTCCGTGCCGTCGGCCCGCAGCGGGGTGTCCATGTTGACGACCTTCGTGGCGTCCGAGTCCACGCCGGGCGCGTCCGGGTCGGCGACGAAGTACACGACGTCATACCGGGAGAAATCGACCTCGGGGTCGGCGGCGGCGAGCGCGTCGCGCAGGTAGGCGGCGCGGTCCGCGGCGTGCCAGTCGCGCTGTATGGCGTAGGCCGTGGACGGGCGCGGCATCCGGATCCAGTGGCTCAGCGGGTGCGGGTCGAGCGAGAACCGGCCGTAGGAGGCGCGCTCGAAGAAGCGGCTGGTGGCCGGGAAGTGGTCGCCGGTGAGCTGGGCCGGTGTGGTGCGCGGGGCCGCGTCGGGAAAGGAGAGGAAGACCATCACGGCGTCCAGCCGGCGGACCGGGCGCGGATACGCGGCGTTCCACGTGTCGACGCCCTCCGAGTGGTGGGCGTCAGTGCGCTGGAGGGCGCACGGGGCCGCCGAGAACGGTTCGGCGACCGAGGGCCCGGTGAAGAGCGAGGTCGCCGCGAGTGCCGAGAGGGTGGTGAACACCGCGGCGGTGCTGCGCAGTCGGGGCCGGGGGAACTGACGCGGCAACTGAACCTCCGGGAGCGGATCACGGGACACCGCACCCAGCCTCTTGGAGATTGTCGTACTACGCCCTGTTTGTCTGCACCAGAAGAGTGAGTCAGCCGAAAGACCGTCAGAGACGACACTCCGAACCGCTCACGGAACGTCACAACTGGTCGGAGGCCAGATGAACACGTCCAGGTGCGGGCAGAAACGATCTGTCAGAACGGTCGCCCGATCCTGGACACTGGACAGTGGCTGGAAGGCCCTTGGGTCTGCCTCTATGATCGGCACACTTTCCTGCACGGACAGAGATCGAATGCACTGCGGGAGCGAGCGGTGAGCGGAACGTCCGAAGGGCCGGCGCCCGCGGCAGACCTCGATCGGTCCGCCGTCACAGAGAGTGACACCATCTATCGGTCCGTCTTCAGGACCTCTTCCCTCGCGATGGCCGTCGTCGACCGCGAGGGTCTCGTCGTCAGCGCCAACGACGGTTTCGGCGCCCTGTTCGGCAGCGCGCCCGACGCGTTGACCGGCCGGGTCGCCGCCGACCTCGTCGACCTGGCGTCCGACGCGCGCACCTGGCACGCCTACCGCGAGGTGCTGCGCGGCCGGGAGGCCAGACTGCGCTGCACCCGCCGGCTGAAGCGGCCGAACGGGGAGTCGGTGTGGGCGCAGATCGCGGTCGCGCCGCTGCCCGCGCCGGGAAAGGGCATCCTGCTGTCGGTCGCCGACATCAGCGCCCAGCACGAACTCCAGGACCGGCTGCGGCACTTGCAGATGCACGACCCGGTGACCCGGCTGCCCAACCGCACCCTGTTCTTCGAGCGCCTGACGGCCGCGCTGGACGCGGAGTCCTACGCCGACGGCGGCACCGGGCGAATCGGGCTGTGCTACCTGGACCTGGACGGGTTCAAGGCCGTCAACGACACGCTCGGCCACCGCGTCGGCGACCGGCTGCTGTCCGCCGTGGCCGAACGCCTCACGCGCTGCGCCGACGAGGTCGGGCAGGGCCGGGCGGGCGCCACGCTGGTGGCCCGGCTCGGCGGCGACGAGTTCGCGCTCCTCGTGGAGGACTCGACCGGCACCGAGCAACTGGCCGACCTCGCCGAGTCCGTCCTGGAGGCGGTCCAGGCCCCGTTCGACCTCGGCGGTCAACGGGTGTCGGTGTCGGCGTCCATCGGCGTCGTCGAGCGGCTCGCGACGGGCACCACCGCGACCGCCCTGATGCAGGCCGCCGACACCACGCTGTACTGGGCGAAGGCCGACGGGAAGGCCCGCTGGACGCTCTTCGACCCGGAGCGCAACGCCCACCGGATGACCCGCCAGGCGCTGTCCTCCTCGCTGCGCCCGGCCGTCGAGCGGGGCGAGTTCGCGCTGGAGTACCAGCCGCTGGTGGGGATGGAGGACGGGCGGCTGAACGGAGTGGAGGCGCTGGTCCGCTGGAACCACCCGCAGTTCGGCATGCTGACGCCGAATCGCTTCATCACACTGGCCGAGGAGGACGGCTCGATCGTGCAGCTCGGCCGCTGGGTGCTGGTCACCGCCTGCCGGCAGGCCCGCCGCTGGCAGCTGGAGCACCCGGACCAGCCGCCGCTGTTCGTCAGCGTCAACGTGGCGGTCCGGCAGGTCTGGGACTCCGACCTGGTCGCTGACGTGGCCAAGACCCTCGCGGACACCGGCCTCGCGCCGCAGCTGCTCCAGCTGGAGCTGACCGAGTCGGCGGTGATGGGCTCGGCAGGCCGGCCCCTCCAGGTGCTCCAGGCCCTCAGCGACATGGGCGTCGGGATCGCCATCGACGACTTCGGCACCGGCTACTCGAACCTCGCCTACCTCAGCCGGCTGCCGGTGTCGGTGCTCAAGCTGGACGGCTCGTTCGTACGCGGCTTCCAGTACGAGAGCGACGGCACCACGGGCGCGCCGCCGAACCCCGCCGACGAGGTGATCGTGGAGGCGATGATCCAGCTCGCGCACCGGCTCGGGCTGACCGTCACCGCGGAGTGTGTGGAGACCTCGGCGCAGGCCTCGCGGCTGCGCCGGATCGGCTGCGACACCGGCCAGGGGTGGCTGTACTCACGGCCGGTGTCGCCGGATCGTATCTCCGAGCTGATCGGCCCCCGGACCCGCTCCGGGGATCAGGTGGTCGGCAACCCGTAGGCGTCCGCGATCAGTTCGTACGAACGCAGGCGCAGGTCGCCGTTGTGGGCGTGGGACGTGAGCATCAACTCGTCGGCGCCCGTGCGCTTCTGGAGGTCGTCGAGGCCGGCGCGGACCTCGTCGACGGTGCCGTGGATGACGTTGGCGTTCCAGGAGGTGATGAACTCCCGCTCCATGGGGCTGAATTCGTACGCCTCGGCCTCTTCCGGGGTGGGCACGAGTCCGGGGCGGCCCGTGCGCAGGCGGACCATGTTGAGGGAGGCGGCCAGCACCTGGCGGCGGGCGTCCTGCTCGTCGTCGGTGGCGAGGGCGGAGACGCCGATGAGGGCGTAGGGGGCGTCCAGGACCGCGCTCGGGCGGAAGGACTCGCGGTAGAGGTCGAGCGCCGGGATGGTGTTCTGCGCGGAGAAGTGGTGCGCGAAGGCGAAGGGCAGGCCCAGCACGCCGGCCAGGCGGGCGCTGAAGCCGGAGGAGCCGAGCAGCCAGATCGGCGGGCGGTGCGGGGACTGTACGCCGCCGGGCGAGGTCGACTGGATCGGGCCGGGGACCGCGTGGATACGGCGGTAGGGGTGGCCGTCGGGGAAGTCGTCGTCCAGGAAGCGGGTCAGCTCCGCGAGCTGCTCGGGGAAGTCGTCGGCGCCTTCGTTGAGGCGGTCCGTGCGGCGCAGGGCGGCCGCGGTGGCGCCGTCCGTGCCGGGGGCGCGGCCCAGGCCCAGGTCGACGCGGCCGGGGGCCAGCGCCTCCAGCGTGCCGAACTGCTCCGCGATGACCAGCGGGGCGTGGTTGGGCAGCATGACGCCGCCCGAGCCGAGCCGGATGCGGTCGGTGTGGGCGGCGAGGTGGGCGAGGATCACGGCGGGCGACGAGGAGGCGACGCCGGGCATGGAGTGGTGCTCGGCGACCCAGTAGCGGTGGAAGCCGCGTGACTCCGCGAGGCGGGAGATCTCGACGCTGGTCTTCAGGGCTTCCGTGGCGGTGCGGCCCGCGCCGACGGTGACCAGGTCCAGTACGGAGAGGGGTACGGGGGCGGTGCCCTGTGCGGTGCCCCGGATCTCGTCTGCCGTCACGGTGAGTGCCTCCTGGTTTTCGGCGGTTCTGTCGTTCCCGGCGTTAACAGGAGGCACTCTCCGTTTTATTCCCTGGGGGCTGCGCCCCCAGACCCCCATCGGCCCTGAAGGGGCCTCGTCCTCAAACGCCGGACGGGCTGAAAGACGCCTGCACCAAGGGCTCGCGCGTGAAGAGTGCCCCGAGCCTCGGTGCGTTCACCCTGCGGTCCGCCAGGCGTAGGCCCTCCCAGACCGTGACCTGGTTCGCGGTGAGGACGGGCTTGCCGAACTCCCGTTCCAGGGTCTCGATGTGGGCGGCGGTGTGCAGGGCCGTGTCCGGGAGGAGGATCGCCTCCGCGTCTGGGGAGTCCGCCTCGCGGGCCAGCGCGAGGACCTCCTTCTCGTCCCAGGTGCCGACCTCGGCGGCCGTGACGATGCCGGCGCCGCGGACGCCGGTCACCTCCGCGCCGCCGGCCCGCAGGAACTCCGCGAAGAGGGCGGCCACGTCGTCCGGGTAGGTCGCGCCGACGGCCACGCGCCGCAGACCCAGTTCCTGGGCCGCGTGCACGAAGGCGAAGGACGTCGAGGAGGCCGGCAGACCCGCCGTGCGGGCAAGGGCGCGGACCTGCTCGTGGGCGCCCTCCCAGCCGTACACGAAGCTGCCGCTGGTGCAGGCCCAGACCATCGAGTCCGCGCCCGCCATTCGCAGTTCGCCGACGCCCGCCGCGAGCCGGTCGGCCGAGCCCATCTCCAGCAGCGCGTCCACCCGGTGCGCGTCCTCGCCGATGTCGGTGTGGACGACGTCCAGGCGGATGTCGCTGCCGAGCAACTGCTCGATGCGCGGATAGTCGTCCTCGGCGGAGTGGCCGGGGTAGAGGAATCCGAGTGACGTCATGGTGAGCCTTCCTGCTGCTGTTCTTCGGCCGGCAGTACGGGGCCCGGGCGCGCCGCCGGATCGATCAGCGCTTGGTACGGGCCCACCGCCCGGGTACCCAGTCGGCGCAGCGCGGCCCACATCGTCACCTGGTTGGCCGAGATCACCGGTATGCGCAGTTCCGCCTCCAGTTGGGGGATGACGTCGTAGGTCGGGAGGTTGGTGCAGCTGATGAACAGGGCGTCGGCGTCGCCGCGGACGGCCGTGCGGGCCATGTCGGCCACCTCGCGGTACGGGACCTTCCAGATGTGCCGGGTCAGGCCCATGAAGGAGCAGCCGGCGACGGTGACGCCCGCCTCGGCCACGTACTCCTCCAGAGCACGTGTCACCGACACCGTGTACGGGGTCACCAGGGCCACCCGGCGGGCGCCGAGCTCGGTCAGCGCTTCCAGGAGCGCGCCCGAGGTGGTGATCGAGGGGACCGCGCCGGCCCGGGTCATCGCCTCGCACATCGCCCGCTCACCGGCGATCCCGCCGACGAAGCTGCCGGAGGTGCAGGCGTAGCCGACGACCTCCGGGGAGACGGCGGTGAGCGTGCGGACCGCGTCCGCCAGCGTCTCGTGCTCGCTGACCAGGCGGGCCAGGTCAAGACTGACCTCGACCGGCACGAACGGCGTCCGGGTCAGATGCAGGGAGACGTCGTCGGGCACCCAGCGCCACAGTTCGCGGTCGAGTGCGAAGTCGAAGGGGGCCACGACACCGACACCGCGCTGCGGAGCGGGGCCACCGAGAAACGACAGGTCCATGGCGGGCACCGCCCTCACAAGGAGAAAGGGGTCAGCAACGGACCGTGCGCAACGTCCGTGTTGACGAAGGTAGGTTCGAGTGCGAGCGTGGTCAATCCGCCGCCGTCGACGCCTGTGTTAAGCCCGCGTTCCACCCATGTCACCTGCCGCGTCGAGCCACGTCGGGGCCGATGCGACACCCCGTCGGCCGATCGTCACCGGAGAAAAATTTCCGTATGCGTGACCTGAGCGACCCCAGTGCCCCCGTCCCCGCCCCGGCCTCCACACCCACCCTCCTGGTCCTCGACGCCGAACCGCTTCCCCGGCTCGGCAGTCTCACCGGCCGCGCCCGGGTCGAGCACGCCGACGAGTCGACGCTCGCCGAGCGACTGCCGTACGCCGACGTCCTGTTGGTGTGGGACTTCGCCTCGCGCGCGGTCCTGTCCGCATGGCCGGGCGAGGGGCCGCGCCCGTGCTGGGTGCACACGGCGAGCGCGGGCGTGGACCACCTGATGTGTCCCGAACTCGCCGCGTCCGACACGGTGGTGACCAACGCGCGAGGCGTCTTCGACCAGCCGATCGCCGAGTACGTCGCCGCGCTCGTCCTCGGCATGGCCAAGGACCTGCCGCGGACCCTGGAGTTCCAGCGGGAGCGGACCTGGCGGCACCGGGAGACGCAGCGGGTGGCGGGCACGCGCGCGTGCGTGGTGGGGTCCGGCCCGATCGGGCGGACCATCGCCCGCACGCTCAAGGCGCTCGACATCACCACCGCGCTGGTCGGCCGCACCCCGCACACCGGCATCCACGGCCCCGACGACCTGGACCGGCTGATCGCCCGCGCCGACTGGGTGATCGCCGCCGCGCCGCTCACCGAGCAGACGCGGGGCATGTTCGACGAGCGCCGTTTCGGGGTGATGCAGCCGTCCGCGCGGTTCATCAACGTCGGGCGCGGGCCGCTGGTCGTCGAGGAGGCGCTCGCCCAGGCGCTCGCGAAACGGTGGATCGCCGGGGCCGCCCTCGACGTCTTCGAGCACGAACCCCTCACCCCCGACAGCCCGTTGTGGCACGTGCCCGGCCTGATCGTGTCCCCGCACATGAGCGGCGACACCGTCGGCTGGCGGGACGAACTGGGCCGGCAGTTCGTGGAGTTGTACGACCGCTGGGAGGCCGGCCGGCCTCTGTTGAACGTGGTCGACAAGAACCGCGGGTACGTACCAGGACGCTGAGTACGCGCGCTGTTGACCACCCGGACGCCGAACACCCGGACGCTGGAGGGCAGATGACGGACCTTGCCGAGCTGACCGCCGCACAACTCCTCGACGGCTACCGCAAGGGCGAGTTCAGCCCCGAGGAAGCCACCCGCGCGACCCTGGAACGGGCCGAGCGGATCCAGCCCGAAGTGAACGCGTTCGTCCGCCTGTTGGCCGACGAGGCCCTCGCCCGGGCCCGGGAGTCGACGGGACGGTGGCGGCGCGGCGAACCGGCCGGCCTGCTGGACGGCGTGCCCGTCACGGTGAAGGACATCCTGCTGCTGCGCGGCTCACCCACCCTGCGGGGCTCCAGAACGATCTCGGAGAAGGGCAGTTGGGACGAGGACGCGCCCTCCGTGGCCCGGCTGCGCGAGCACGGCGCCGTCTTCCTCGGCAAGACGACGACCCCGGAGTTCGGCTGGAAGGGCGTCACGGACTCCCCGGCGTCCGGGGTGACCCGCAATCCCTACGACCGCACGCGCACCGCGGGCGGCTCCAGCGGCGGCGCGGCGGCGGCCGTGGCCCTCGGGGCGGGCCCCCTCGCGCTCGGCACCGACGGCGGCGGCAGTGTCCGTATCCCGGCCGCCTTCTGCGGGATCTTCGCGCTGAAGCCGACCTATGGCCGGGTGCCGCTGTACCCGGCGAGCGCGTTCGGCACGCTGTCGCACGTGGGGCCGATGACCCGGGACGCGGCGGACGCGGCGCTGATGCTGGACGTCATCGGGGTGCCGGACGCCCGCGACTGGTCGGCGCTCGGCCCGCCGCCGGGGTCGTTCGCGGCGGGGCTCGGCGCGGGGGTGCGGGGGCTCAGGGTCGCGTACTCGCCGACGCTGGGCGGGCAGGTGGCGGTACGGCCCGAGGTCGCCGCGGCGGTCCGGCAGGCGGTGCAGGGGCTGGCCGGGCTCGGCGCGTACGTCGAGGAGGCCGACCCCGACTTCGCCGATCCGGTGGACGCCTTCCACGCCCTGTGGTTCGCGGGGGCGGCCCGGGTGACCCAGCGACTGGGGCCGCAGCAGCGGGAGTTGCTGGACCCCGGGCTCCGGGACATCTGCCGGACCGGCACCCGGCTTTCCGCGCTCGACTATCTCGCCGCGGTGGACGTCCGGATGGAGCTCGGCCGCCGGATGGGCCGCTTCCACGAGTCCTACGACCTCCTCGTCACGCCGACGCTGCCGATCACGGCGTTCGAGGCCGGCGTCGAGGTGCCGAAGGGGTCCGGGCTGCGGCGCTGGACGGGGTGGACGCCGTTCACGTACCCCTTCAACATGACCCAGCAGCCGGCGGCGACCGTGCCGGTCGGCACGGACGGCGCCGGGCTGCCGGTCGGGCTGCAGCTCGTGGCCGCGCGGCACCGGGACGATCTGGTGCTGCGCGCGGCGCACGCGCTGTACGAGGCGGGGATCGCCGCGCCCGTCCCGGCCGGTCTCACAACCTCCGGAAGCTGAGCGTCTCCCCCGCCGCCCCGGTCCGCCACAGGTCGTTGCACCCCTCGGCCAGCTCTTCGAGGCCCTCGACGACCTGGCCCCAGACGATGCCGGGCACCCAGCCCACATCGCCGTTCAGGAGCAGGTTGTTGCGCTCGTAGAACAGAGCCAGGTCGACCACCGTCGTACCGGCGCGGACCTCCCGGTCATAGCCGTAGGCCTTGGTGCCGAGTTCCGATCCGGCGAAGGAGAAATAACAGAGATCTCCGGGAATCGGGGTAACTGTCGGATTTTCCAGCGGCGGCTCCGATTCCGCGAACGGCGGGAACAGGGCGTAGATCTCGTTGCGCGCGTATTTGGCGTGATAGACGTCACTGCCGAGTGGCAGAGCGTCCCATACCGCGGCGCAGGTGAGAGGGGCGCGGTCGTCCAGCAGTTTCGCCCTGCCGGTGATTCCGCGTTTGACCAGGGAGACTTCTATGTAGCGGTCGGTCATGTCATCCATGGTGCATACATCGCATCGTCTCGGGTAGCCGCGCCGCCATGGCTCCACCACTTCGGAACGACAGAGGCACAAACAAGCCAGGCCCATCCGGCGCCACCGCCGGGACCAGCCGCCGATCGCTGCTCGCGGGGGTGGCGGCGCTCGGTGCGCTGGGGGCCGCGGGCTGCACGCGCGTGGCCACGGCGTCGACCACCGACGGCGGCGACCTGCTCGACCGGCTCAAGGCGGCGGGTGTCGTACGGCTGGGTATCGCCGGTGAGATCCCGTTCGGCTACATCGACAAGGACGGCGAACTGACCGGCGAGGCGCCGGAACTCGCCCGGGTCATTTTCAAACGGCTCGGGGTGGACAAGGTGCAGCCCGTGCCGACCGAGTTCGGCTCGCTGATCCCCGGCCTGAATTCACAGCAGTTCGACGTCGTGGCGGCCGGGATGTATGTCAACGCGGAACGCTGCGAACAGGTGATCTTCGCCGATCCCGACTATCAGATGCTCGATTCCTTCATCGTGCGCAAGGGAAATCCCAAAGGTCTGCACAACTACAAGGACATCGTCGCGAAGAAGGCCAAGTTCGCGACCGGGACCGGTTATGCGGAGATCCAGTACGCCGTCGAGGCGGGGTACAAGGAGAGCGACATCCTGATCGTGCCTGACCAGGTCGCGGGGTTGAACGCCGTCGAGGCCGGACGCGTCGACGCCTTCGCCGGTACGGCGCTGACCACCCGCGAGGTGGTGAAGAAGTCGGGCAAGGCCGAGGCCACCGACGCCTTCGCGCCGCTCGTCGACGGCAAACCCCATGTCGACGGGGGCGCGTTCGCGTTCCGGCCGACCGAGACGAAGCTGCGCGACGCGTTCAACGTGGAACTGCGCGCGATGAAGAAGAGCGGCGAACTCTTCCGCGTGCTGCGGCCGTTCGGGTTCACCAAGGCCGAGATGACCGACCTGACCGCGAAGGAGCTGTGCGGGGAAGGGGCGAGCGGATGACCTCGGGACTGTGGGACCTCGTACTCAAGGGCGTCTGGACCACGATTCAACTCCTCCTGTTCAGCGCCCTGTTGGCGGCCGCCGTCAGCTTCGTGGCCGGTGTCGCGCGCACCCATCGCCGGTGGATCGTCCGCTTCCTCGCGGGCGTCTACACCGAGGTGTTCCGCGGGACCTCGGCGCTGGTCATGATCTTCTGGGTGTTCTTCGTGCTGCCCCCGGCCTTCGGCTGGCAGCTGGTGCCGATGTGGGCGGGCACGCTGGCGCTCGGGCTGACCTACGGTGCCTACGGCTCCGAGATCGTGCGCGGTGCGCTGAAGGCGGTCGACCCGGCGCAGCAGGAGGGCGGGATCGCGCTCAGCTTCACGCCCTGGCAGCGGATGCGGCTGATCCTGCTGCCGCAGGCGGTGCCGGAGATGATCCCGCCGTTCTCCAACCTGCTGATCGAACTGCTCAAGGGCACCGCGCTGGTGTCCGTCATGGGCATGGGCGATCTCGCGTTCAGCGGCAACCTGGTGCGGCTCGCGCTCCAGGAGAGCGCCGAGATCTACACGTATCTGCTGCTCATCTACTTCGTGATCGCCTTCCTGCTGACGCGGGTGATGCGCGGTCTGGAGAAGAAGCTCAAGGCCGGTGTCGGCAAGGCGCCGCAGCGCGGAGTGGCCGCGGGTGAGCTCCAGCGGGCCGAGACGAGCGGGGTCGGAGGTGGTGTCGCGTGAAGTGGGACTGGAACGCGGTGGGCGACTTCATGCCGCACTTCTGGGACGGTCTGGTCGTCACCCTTCAGGCGCTCGCGCTCGGTTCGCTGATCTCGTTCGCGCTGGGCCTGGTCTGGGCGCTGCTGATGCGGACGCCGACGCGCTGGGTGCGCTGGCCGGTCGGGGTGGTCACGGAGTTCGTGCGCAACACCCCGCTGCTGGTGCAGCTGTTCTTCCTCTTCTACGTGCTGCCCGAGTGGGGGCTCACCTTCTCGGCGCTGACCACCGGTGTCTTCGCGATCGGGCTGCACTACTCGACGTACACGATGCAGGTCTACCGGGCCGGCATCGAGGCCGTGCCGGCCGGCCAGTGGGAGGCGGCGACGGCGCTGAACCTGCCGCGGGTGCGGACCTGGCAGGTGGTGATCCTGCCGCAGGCGATCCGGCGGGTGGTGCCCGCGCTCGGCAACTACGTGATCGCGATGCTCAAGGACACGCCGATGCTGATGGCGATCACCGTGCTGGAGATGCTCGGCCAGGCGCGGCTGTACTCCCAGGAGCACTTCCAGTTCACCGAGCCCCTGACGGTGATCGGCGTCGCCTTCATCGTCATCTCCTACCTGGCCTCCCTTCTTCTGCGAGCTCTGGAGCGACGTCTTGTCCACTGACGCCCCCCTCATGAAAGATCCCGACTCCCACGCCAACCCGCCGGTGGACGGCAGCGAGCTGATCAGGTTCGACTCGGTCACCAAGCGGTTCGGCTCCAACACGGTCCTGGACCAGCTCGACTTCTCGGTCGAGTCCGGCAAGCACGTCACGCTGATCGGTCCGTCGGGCTCCGGCAAGACCACGATCCTGCGCATGCTGATGACGCTGACCAAGCCCGACGAGGGCACGATCACCGTCGCCGGCGAGAAGCTGTTCCCCGCGTCCGAGAAGCAGCTCCGCGAGCTGCGCAAGAACATCGGGATGGTGTTCCAGCAGTTCAACCTGTTCCCGAACATGAGCGCGCTGCGCAACATCACCGAGGCGCCGGTGACGGTCCTCGGTCTTTCCAAGGAGGAGGCGGAGCAGCGGGCCCGCGAACTGCTGGACCTGGTGGGCCTCGCCGACAAGGCGGACGCCCGCCCGACCCAGCTCTCCGGCGGCCAGCAGCAACGCGTCGCGATCGCCCGGGCGTTGGCGATGCGTCCGCAGGTGCTGCTCCTGGACGAGGTGACGTCCGCGCTCGACCCGGAGCTGGTGGCCGGTGTCCTGGATCTGCTCCGGGACATCGCCCGCACCACCGACATCACGATGCTCTGTGTGACCCACGAGATGAACTTCGCCCGGGACATCTCGGACCAGGTGCTGATGTTCGACGCGGGCCGGATCATCGAGGCGGGCCCGCCGGAACGGATCTTCAGCGAGCCGGAACAGGACCGGACCCGGGAATTTCTGAGCGCGGTGCTGTGACCTCGGATATTGAATGACGTTCAATCTGCGAGGTCCAGGCGGTGGATCAGGACAAAGGCATATGCCAGAGTGCCTTCGTCCCTGTTGAGAGGGGTGCGGGCGGGGTCGGAATCTCGTCAACACCCGCTCACAACAGGCCTCTTGGCGGTTATCGTGGAGAGGATTCGCTGTCCGGTTACGGTCCAGTAGCAGTGCGAACAAGCGAGCGCAGGGGGATTCACCGTGGCGCTGAAGCACGAGCCGACCGCGCCGTACCACTCGGCCCAGGACGCCCTGCGCGTCCTGGAGACGGTGGCGCGGCACACCTCCGGAGTCACCGACACCGAGCTCGCCCGCCACACCGGCCTCGACCCCGAGCGGCTGACCGCCCTGCTGCGGATGCTGCGCCGCGAGGGGTACGTGGAGCAGACCACCGACGGGGCGTACGTCACCGGCGACGCCCTCACCAAGCTCGGCTCCACCGACGGCCGCGAACAGGCACTGCGCGAGCGGCTCCAGCGCACGCTGGACCGGCTGCGCGACTCGGTGGGCGCGGCGGTGTACCTGAGCCGGTACGTCGACGGGGAGGTCCGCATCTCCCAGTACGCCGACGGTCCCACGACCCCGGTGGTGCACGAGTGGGTCGACTTCCGTTCCTCGGCGCACGCCACCGCGATCGGCAAGAGCCTGCTGGGCCAGCTCGACCACAACAGCCGCCGCGAGCACCTCTCCCGGCACAGGATGGCCCGCCTGACCTCGCGCACCATCACCAGCGACAAGCTCCTGCTCTCCCGCCTGGAGACCCAGCCGCCGACGGTCCCCCACCTCGACCTCCAGGAGTACGCGGTCGGCACGGTCTGCGCGGCCGTCCCGATCACGGCCGGCTCCGCGGTGGGCTGCCTGGCCCTGTCCCTCCCCGTGGAGCACGCCCACCGGCTGCGCCAGGCGGCCGACACGCTCAACCGGAGCGCGACCCCCCTCCTCCTGTCCCTGGCGATCTGACCCACCTCACGTGGTCCGAAGCACCTCTCCGCACCAGGTAGTATTTTCCTGTCGCCGACCGCGAGACACAGATCCAGCGGTCGGCGTGAGTCATGCGCCGCTAGCTCAGTTGGTTAGAGCAGCTGACTCTTAATCAGCGGGTCCGGGGTTCGAGTCCCTGGCGGCGCACAGATCGAAGGCCTCTCGCGGACGCGGGGGGCCTTCGTCGTCGGCACGGGCTCTCGTCGGCTCCGCACGGGTGGGCTGGGGGTCCGGGGGTTATCCCCCGGGAGATGCAGCATCAGCGGGTCCGGGGTTCGAGTCCCTGGCGGCGCACATGTGAAGGGCCTCTCGTGGAGACGAGGGGCCCTTCGGCGTCCTCGGTGGTCAACCGGCGGTAGGTGGTCTCGCCCGGTGGGCGCCACCAGACCGGGTCCGTGCAGTGGATGCCCTCTTGGCGGAGGCGGGCTCGGTGGATCTTGTTCGTGGCTGTGACCGGCATCCGCTCCACAACGCGCACGAAACGGGGTGCCATCTTCGTGCCCAGATCGGGTTGCGCCAGCAGGAACTTCGCGAAGTCGAGCGGGTCGAACCTGCCGGCGACGGCCGCCATGACCTGGTCTCCGGTGACCGGGTCCGGGATCGCGTACACGGCGACGGCGTCGGCGCCCTCGTAGCGGGCGAGGATGTTCTCGATCATCGCGGCGGCCAGGTTCTCGCTGTCGACGCGGAGGCGGTCGTCGGCGCGGCCGGCGAAGTAGAGGTAGCCGTCGCCGTCGCGGTAGAAGAGGTCGCCGGTCCAGTACCAACCCTCCCGGCGCCGTTCCGCGTCCGCCTCCGGGTTGCGCCAGTAGCCCTCGAAGGGGTTGGGGGCGCGGTTCACCAACTCCCCTATCGCCTCTTCCCCGTTGAGCAGTCGGCCGGATGGGGAGAAGGCCGCCGGTGGGCACTCCGCCCGCGTCTCCGGATCGAGTACGGCGAGCCCAGGTGCCGCCCGGCCCACCGCGCCGGTCGGCGTTCCCGGTGACCACTGCACCGCCGCGCCGCCCTCCGAGGACCCGTATCCCTCCACCAGCCGTACCCCGAAGCGCCGTTCGAAGGCCGCCGCGTCCACCGCTCCCGCCTCCGTGCCGAAACCGAGGCGCAGCGGGTTGTCGCGGTCGTCGGGGCGCTCCTCGGTGGCCAGGACGTACTGCACGGCCCGGCCCACGTACGTGAAGTACGTCGCCCGGTAGCGGCGTACGTCCGCCAGGAAACCGGAGGCCGAGAAGCGGCGCCTGAGCGCCACGCCCGCGCCGGCCACCAGCGCGGGCGCCCAGTCGGCGATCACCGCGTTGCCGTGGAACATCGGCATGCAGATGTAGTGCACATCGCCCTGGCCCACTCCGAACTGGGTGACCAGGGAACGCCCGGCCGCGGCCAGCCTGCCCTGCGTGCAGATCGCCGCCTTCGGGGCGCCCGTGGAACCCGAGGTGAAGTAGAGGAGGAAACGGTCCGCGGGGGTCGCGCGGGAGGCGTCCGGCTCGGATTCCGTATACGACGCGAGCAGCACCTCGTACTCCTCCGTGTCCGTCAACAGGATCCGCACGCCCGGGAGTTCGAGGTCGGCGAGGAGCGGGAGGTGGGCCCGTTCCGTGAGCAGGACCCGGCACTCGGTGTGCAGGATGTCGCGGGCGAGTTCCGGGCCGCGGCGGGTGGGGTTGATGCCCGCCAGGGCCGCCCCGGCGAGGGCGGCGGCGCTCAACCACAGTGGGTATTCAGGGGTGTTGTCGAGCAGCACGCCCACGTGGGGCTCGGCACCGGCCGGCAGGAGGTCCGCCAGCAGGGCCGCGCGGGCCGCGGCACCGGCGGCCACCTCGTGGTGGGTGAGGACCAGGTCCTCGCACCACAGCCCGGGGCGGTGGTCACCCCAGCGTGCCTGTACGAGTTCGGCGACGGTACGCCCGGTCGGCCTTGTCGACTCCATGAGGGCGCACGGTAGTTGACGTACCGTCAGATGTGGAGACTACGGCTGGAGGAAGTCGCCCGCCAGGTCGAAGGCCTCGTGGACGCCGATCATGAAGGCGATGCAGAAGGCGGCCATCACGCCGAGGAACGCCAGCAGGCAGCCCGTGCCCGCCGCGAGTCTGCCGCGCGCCGGGGTCTTCGCCGTGGCCCGGTCGGGGCGGTCCGCCGCGTAGCGCACGGTGACGATGTCGCCCTCCAGGATCGTGCCCGGTCCGCCGCCCTCCTCGAAGCGGACGACGCGGCCCTCACGGGTCATGAACTCGTAGACGTGGTGGAGGGTCGTGTGCACCATGCTGTCGCCGCCGCCGCTGGTCGTCGCGTACGTCCGCAGGCAGCGGGCCTCGGCCGTGAGGCCGCTGGTCCAGGCACGGTCGACCTGCCGGGCGCGGTGGACCACCGCAGTGGCGCCCAGGAGCGCGACGGCGAGCATGAGCGACGGCACGATGTAGAAGAACGCTTCCATGGGGTCCCCCGAACTCCCTGCACAGCCGATGCGGCCGGTGTGCAGGGAACGTACCCCCAGGTCGGGCAGTGTTCGCTCAAGAAATGCTCAGAGATCGGACATGACTTCGGCGATGTCTGCGGACACCGTTCAGTGCGGGTCGCCCAGGAAGGGGAAGTCGGACTGGAGGTCGTCGTGCGGGCTCAGTCCGTCGGGCGGCCCCGGGCCCAGACGCCGACCTGCGGCTCCGCGCCGAAGGTGACGGGGGCGTCCGAGACGATCGTCTCGCCGGCCTCGACGTCGGCCGCGGCGTCCCGGCCGGTGGCCTGCTGCACACTCGCGCTCTGCGTGGCGCCCTCGACCGGCGAGAAGCGCACCCGGAAGGCGAGGTCGTTCACCGCGTCGCCGTCGTTGTCCACGCCGAACTCGTAGACCGACAATCGCCGCGGTCGTCACGGCCGGGGACCCGGCCGTGACTCCGCACACCTGTGGGACGACTCCGGTCAGAAGGTTCAGAAGGTGACGTCGGAGCAGGCGTAGAACGCGTTGGCCGTGTCGGCGATCGTCCATACGGCGACGATCACGTGGTGACCGCTCAGCCCGCTCGGCAGGGTGCCGCTGTGGGAGAGCGTGGACGGCGGGCGCTGGTTGTTGTACGGCACCGTCAGGAACGGTGTGGTGTTGAGGTCGGAGCGGGCCAGGTTGTGGTTCTGGTTCCAGCCCGACTTGGTGACGTAGTACTTGAAGTCGGTGGTGGCGTGCATGGCGGTGAACTGCCAGCGGAACGTGTAGCTCTGACCGCCCGTCACCCTGGTGGTGGGCCAGGCGCCACCCGAGGGGGTCCTCGACGAGCTGAGCTGGGAGAACCTGCTGACACCGCCGTTGCAGATCTGGCCGTCGGCCGGTCCGCCGCCCGGGAAGCCCTTGGGGCCCTCGACGCTCTGCGGCTCCCACTGGATGTCGCCGCAGTTGGTCACGGTGCCGTTCTGACAGAGCTTCTGCCTGCTGATGGGGAGGTCGGTGTAGCCGTGGCCGCTCGCACCGCCGGAGGAGAGCACGAGGGCTCCGGTGGTGGCGAGACCCACCGCGACTGCGGACACCTTGGTCTTTTTGCGCATGCTGCCGCTCCCTGGAGAACGTGGGGGAAGTTCCGTGAGGCGTGCAGGTCTAGACCAAGTCCCAGGTTATTGCCGTTAGTTGAACATGTCCATACCAATCGCAGAGGTCAATTCCGAAGGCGGTTCCAGGCCGTTCACCCGTGCCGGACGGAGGCGATCATCTGTGCCTGGCAGCGGCGATCACCGGCGCCGATCCGGGGCACGTCACTGCCCCGTCTCGCCCCGTCCCGCGCAGAACGCCACCGTCAAGTCCTTGACCAGCGCCTTGCGTTCGTAGTCGTCCAGTTCGACCAGGCCCCGCATGGTCAGCCGGGTCACCGTGTCCTCCACCGAGTCGACGACCGAGGTCAGCACGGACGCCCGGTGCTGTGCGTCCAGCGCGGTGAGCCGGCGGCGGTGCATCGCGGCGGCCACCTCGGGGGCGTACTCGGTGCGCACGGGACGTACCGAGAACACCTCGAGGCCGAGCGGCGCCGCGTCGGCCGTCACCAGCCGGGTCAGTGCCTCGGCCGCCGTGTCGCCCGCCCCTCGCGCGCCGCCCGGCGGCTCCACCGGCACCCGGGCCAGGGCCGCCTCCACGCACTCGCGCAGATACGTCTCGTGGTCCTCGACCCCGAGCGTGGCCCGCGCGGTGTCCCGCACCCGCCACACCACCAGGACGACCACCCGCAGCGCGACCCCGTTCCCGTCGGCCGCCTGCATCGGCTCGCTGCGCCAGTGCCGCAGCCGTACGTCGACCCGGCGGCGCAGCAGCAGCGGGTTGACCCACATCAGACCGGTACGCCGGACGGTCCCCCGGTAGCGGCCGAAAAGACCGAGCACCCAGGCCCGTCCGGTCCGCCCGCGGGCCAGTCCGCCGAAGCCGAACAGGGTGAGCGCCCCGGCTCCCGCGTACGCCGCCCACTGGAGGGGACCGAGCCCGGCCCCCGCGTACTCGGGCAGCCGCAGGGCCTGCGCGGCGAGCGGCGGCAGGATGCCGGCCCACCACGAGGCGGCCAGGCAGCCGGCCGCCCCGCAGCTCCCGGCGAGGACACCGAGCGTCGCGGGCAGTACGTGGGCCGGGCGCTCCGCCAGATCGGGGTCGACCTGCGGGGCGGGACGCGGCGCGACGGGCGCGGGGCGCCGGAAGCGCGGCTGCTCGCCGGTGCCCTGCCGGCGCCCCACGACCGCGGGCTTCAGCGGCACCGACACCGGGTCGGGCTCGTCACGGAACAGCAGGTGGACGGGGATCTCGGTGGTCGCCTCGTTCTGGATGAGCCGCGCGGCGCGGGCCTGCTGGCCCTCCGCGGGTCCCTCGGACTCGGGCGTGTGTGAAGTGGTCGTCGTACTCATGGGTGCCTCCAGCCTCCGCGCCAGATGCGTCACAACGGATGGGACAACGGGTGATCGGGACTGCGGGTGGTGAGGACTGCGGATGGTGAGGACTGCGGGTGCCGAGGACAACGGACGCTCGCTCAGGAGAAGAGCCGTCGCCAGGTCTCCGGGCCCGGGTAGCCGTCCGCCGCGCCGCCCCGCCAGCCCTGGGCTCGCTGGAACGCCTCGACGTTGCGTCGGTCCGCCTCGCCCCAGCGCGGCCCCGGTCCTGTCGTGTAGTACTTGCCGAACCCTTTCTTCACCAGCTGCTTCCCGAGCTGCGTGACGTAGCCGCTGCTCGCGCCGGGCCGGAAGGCCGCCCGGCCCGGATAGGCGGGGACCCCGTGCGAGGAGGGCGTCCCGTGCGAGGAGGGCGCCGGCGGCCCCGCCGCCCCGGCCGTGATGTTCTTGCCCTTCCCGGTGACCAGCAGCTGCCAGGTCAGCGGTCCGGGCAGCCCGTCGGCATCGGCGCCCCGCCAGCCCTGGGCCAGTTGGAAGGCCTGGGTGGCCCGCCGGTCCGCGTCCGACCAGCGCGGGCCGGGACCGGTCGTGTAGTAGCGCCCGGCACCGCGCGCGACGAGCATCGTGCCGAGCTGGGTGACGTACTTGTTGTTCGCGCCGGGACCGAAGGACCCCGTTCCTGGGTACAGCGTCGACTTGGCCGGGCCGGTGGGCGTGACCGGGACGCCCGGGGCCTCCGCCCCGGCGGTGTCCGGCGCGAGGCCCTTGTAGCGGTAGGCGACGTACTGGTCCGAGTGGCTCCAGTACGCGTAGGGGGTGGCCTGTCGGCGGGCGCGCGGGGGCGTCTGCTCGTAGGCGATGTAGTAGGTGTGCGTGTAGTCCGTCCAGCCGCCGAAAATGACGACGTGCGAGCCCTTTTCGGGGTTCGACGGATTGTGGAACAGGAGAATGTCGCCGGGCTGCAGATCCTCCTTGGGAATGCGGTCGCCGTACTGGTCGAGGCTGCCCGTCCATTCGTTTCCTGGCAGCGTCCAGGCCATCGAGACGAAGCCCGAACAGTCCTGGCGGTAACCGTCGGACCAATACGCGGTCATGCTGTACGGCACCTGAGCGGCGACCCAGGTCTTGGCCCGCCTGATGATCTCCGAACGGGTGGTCGCGGGCGCCTTGACCGCGGCCGGCGGTTTGGCCGGGTGCCCGCTCGGGCCGTGCAGCGGGGCCTTGCTGCCCTGCGGGGTGTCGGGCTCGTCACCTGCGGGAACACCGGGCCGCGCGGGTGCGTGCGGGGCGGCGATCGCGGGTACGGCACCGCTCGCGCCGAGGGCCGCGGAGGCGGCGGCCGCCACGATCACCACGCGGTGCGCCGCGGGATGCCGGGACGCTCGCGCATACGGCAGAACCGTGCGCCAGTGGGCGCATCCGGGGCAGTCGCAGTCGCTCGCGGGATCGAATTCCTCGAATACCGGAGTCTCCATGCGATACCCCTCACACTCCAGATGGAAATGGCCGCGCGTGTGCACGTTGATCAGTTTCCCAACTGTCTTCCCGACGCGCATGTTGACGGTCCGAATGATGTACAAGCCGCCCCGGGGAGCGGTCCCGGCGGGCCGCCCGGCTGGTCCGGAGCACCCCTGGAGATCCGGTAGAGTTGACCCGTCAGCGCGCGCCGCTAGCTCAGTTGGTTAGAGCAGCTGACTCTTAATCAGCGGGTCCGGGGTTCGAGTCCCTGGCGGCGCACGTAGAGAAGAAGGTCCTCCATACACATGGGGGACCTTCTTCTGCGTGGCCGGATACCCTCTCGCCATGGCAGCGCGTGACCTCCAGGAGCGGATCAAGAAGCTCATCATCGACGGCCGGCTCGGGTCCGGGGCGCCGCTGCCGACCGAGCCCGAACTGATGGCGTATCTGGGCGCGAGCCGGAACTCGGTGCGGGAGGCGCTCAAGGCGCTGCAGGCGATGGGCATCGTGGAGATCCGGCACGGCTACGGCACCTACGTCGGCGCGATGTCCCTGGCCCCGATGATCGAGGGCCTCGCCTTCCGTACGGTCGCCGGGCACTACCGCGGCGAGGACAGCCTGCTCCAGCTGCTCGAACTGCGCGAGGCGGTGGAGACGGGACTGATCTCCCGGCTCGCGGGCCGGCTGCCCGAGCGGGACCTGGCTGAACTGGACGCGCTCGTGGCACGTATGGATCGGCAGGCAGCCGCCGGAGGCGACGGTCTCGCCGAGACCGACCGGGCATTTCACGCCACTCTCTACCGGGGGTTGGACAACGTGCTGCTCGGTGAGGTGCTGGAGGCGTTCTGGGACGCCTTCCACCGGGTGCACACGGATCTCGGGGGCGTGCCGCAGGATCCGAAAGTGACCTGCCGGCAGCACCGGGACATCCTCGACGCGGTGCGATCGGGCGGTGCGATACGGGCGGAGGAGGCGATAAGGGAACACTTCGGGAACATCCGCGCCCGGTTGTCCACAACCCGGCCCCGGCTGTCCACAACCGATCCACAAGACCCCCACAGGCGCCACAATGAACGCGTATGACCGGTAAACACCGCGTTTCGCATCTTGCGATCATGATGAACGGCGTAGAACCCTGTTTTTCAAGATGCTGCGGATACGCGGCAGTTGGGGGATCAAGTAACCGGTTGCCGGGTCTGCGGGGAGAGGGGCCCCGTTCACGAGGCGATGCCGAGGGGGGCATCATGCAACCGGAAGGGCACAGTTCCATGTCTAAGAGTGTGCAAAATGTGGTGACTGTGGCCCGCCACTGACACGTGCGTGGTGAGTCGAGGGGGACTCGCCGCGGACGGAAGGAACCGACACAACACGCGGGTGACCCGCGTGTGGGGGGATGACTCATGACGTCGACGCCGACGGGCGCCCGGCAGAACTTCGACCCGTCAGAAACCACCCAGCTCAGAGTGCCTTCGCACCGAAACAGCCAGACGGGCCAGTTCCGCCGGATCAAGAAGACACTGCCGAGATACGACTACGAGCACTACAGCCGGCTGGCCGGTCCCCTCACACAGCCCGATCCGAGCAAGCCGTACAAGGTGCAGTACCGCTCGCTGCTGTCGCAGGAGCCGCACCGGCTGCGGGCCGCGCTCATGCTGGGCGCCGCGCCGCTGCTGTCCCTGGTCCTGCTCGGCTGGCTGCTGCAGCCGGAGCACTGGACCGAGCGCGACTACCCGGCCTTCGCCTTCCTGCCGGCCCTCGACATAGTGATGCTCGTCTCGATCGGCCTGATCGAGTTCTTCCGCTGCATGAACGTGCTGTCGAACGCGCACGCCACCCTGGTCGCCCGCGACCCCATCCCGGTGGTGCCCGAGACCGGCACGAGAGTGGCGTTCATCACGACGTACGTGCCCGGCAAGGAACCCCTGGAGATGGTGACCAAGACCCTGGAAGCGGCCGTCCGGCTGCGGCACCGGGGTCTGCTGCACGTCTGGCTGCTGGACGAGGGCGACGACGCCGAGGTCAAGGCGGTCTGCGCCCGGCTCGGTGTGCACCACTTCTCCCGCAAGGGCGTCGCGCAGTGGAACCAGGCCAAGGGCGCGCACCGCGCCAAGACCAAGCACGGCAACTACAACGCCTGGCTGGACGCGCACGGCGACCAGTACGACTTCTTCGCCTCCGTCGACACCGACCACGTGCCGCTGCCCAACTACCTGGAGCGGATGCTCGGCTTCTTCCGCGACCCGGACGTCGGCTTCGTCATCGGCCCGCAGGTGTACGGCAACTACGACAACCCCATCACCAAGGCCGCCGAGTCCCAGCAGTTCCTCTTCCACGCCCTCATCCAACGGGCGGGCAACCGGTACGGCTCGCCCATGTTCGTGGGCACGTCGAACGCCGTACGCATCAGGGCCCTCAAGCAGATCGGCGGCCTGTACGACTCGATCACCGAGGACATGGCGACCGGTTTCGAGATGCACCGCGCCAAGAACCCGGCGACGGGAAAGAAGTGGCGGTCGGTGTACACGCCGGACGTGCTCGCGGTCGGTGAGGGGCCGGGCGCCTGGACGGACTTCTTCACCCAGCAGCTGCGCTGGTCGCGGGGCACGTACGAGACGATCCTCAAGCAGTACTGGAAGGGCTGGTACTCGCTTCCGCCGAGCAAGCTCTTCAACTACACGATGATGATCATCTTCTACCCGATGTCGGCCCTCAACTGGATCCTGGCGGCGCTGAGTTGTGCGCTGTTCCTGGGCCTGGGCGCCTCGGGCGTGAACATCGACCCGACGGTCTGGCTGATGCTGTACGGCAACGCGTCCGCGCTCCAGATCGGCCTGTACGTCTGGAACCGGCGGCACAACGTCTCCCCGCACGAGCCGGAGGGCTCCGGCGGGGTGGCGGGCATGGTGATGTCGGCGCTGTCGGCGCCGATCTACGCCCGCTCGCTGCTGGACACCGTGCTGCGCCGCAAGAGCAAGTTCGTGGTGACGCCCAAGGGCGACTCGGCCAGCCCGGACACGCTGTTCGGGACCTTCCGCATCCACCTGTTCTTCATCCTGGTCTTCGGTGCCTCGATCGCCGCCGGTCTCACCCTCGGGCACGGCCACCCGGCCATGCTCGTGTGGGCCACCTTCGCCCTGCTGATCACCGCCTCGCCGATCATCGCGTGGCGGTACGAGCTGCGGCAGACCAAGAAGCGGCCGCCGGCGTCGATACCGCCGCAGGCGCAGCCGTCGGCCGCCGAGCAGCCGTACCAGGCACAGCCGTTGCCCGCGCAGCACGCGCCGCACGGCGGCGGGCAGAAGCCCAGCTGGGCCTCCTCCGGCGGTGGCAACGACCAGACCATGCAGATCGCACTCGGTGGACTCGGGGGACGTAAGGAATGAACGACCGTGCAGGCCACCGCCGGGCCCGTCGACTCGCGATCGGCACGGTGGTGGTGCTCGCGCTGGCCGGGATGAACGGGCCGTGGCTGTACCGCTTCGGGACCGAGAAATACCACCAGTACAAGATCAACAGACCTGAGTACAAGGCGGACAACGGGCACTGGCAGATCGTCGACTTCCCCGAGAAGTACCGCCTGAACACCATCCACGCGGCGCTGCTGCGCACCGGCAAGGTGCTGCTCGTCGCCGGTTCGGGCAACAACCAGGACAACTTCGACGCGAAGAAGTTCGACACCCGGATCTGGGACCCGGTCAAGGGCACCATCAAGAAGGTGCCCACCCCGGCCGACCTGTTCTGCACCGGGCACACGCAGCTCGCCAACGGCAATCTGCTGATCGCCGGCGGCACCAAGCGGTACGAGAAGCTGAAGGGTGACGTCACCAAGGCCGGTGGCCTGATGGTGGTGCACAACGAGAACCCGGACGCGCCGATCACGCTGCCGGCGGGCACCAAGTTCACCGGCAAAGAGAACGGCAAGACCTTCGTGTCGAAGGACCCGGTGCTCGTGCCGCGCGCGAAGAAGGTCTTCGACAAGAAGACCGGCGCCTTCCTGCGCAACGATCCCGGGCTCGGCCGGATCTACGTCGAGGCCAAGCAGAGCGGCACCAAGTACGAGACCGGCACCCAGGACAACTACCGCATCCAGGGCCTGACCGGCACCGACGCCCGCAACACCTACGGCATCGCGCAGAAGCTCGCCCTGGACAAGAAGGACTTCCAGGGGATCAGGGACGCCTTCGAGTTCGACCCGGTGGCCGAGAAGTACATCAAGGTCGACCCGATGAACGAGGCCCGCTGGTACCCGACGCTGACGACACTGTCGGACGGCAAGATCCTCAGCGTCTCCGGGCTCGACGACATCGGGCAGTTGGTGCCGGGCAAGAACGAGACCTTCGATCCGGCCACCAAGAAGTGGACGTACCTGAAGACGGTCCGGCAGTTCCCGACCTACCCGGCACTGTTCCTGATGCAGAACGGCAAGATCTTCTACTCGGGGTCCAACGCGGGGTACGGGCCGGACAACGTGGGCCGTGAGCCCGGCGTCTGGGACGTGGACACCAACAAGTTCACCAAGCTCCAAGGGCTCAGCGACGACAAGGAGATGGAGACGTCCGGCACGGTGCTGCTGCCGCCGGCGCAGGACGAGAAGTTCATGGTGATCGGCGGCGGCGGGGTCGGCGAGTCCAAGGAGTCCAGCAACAAGACGCGGCTGATCGACCTCAAGGACAAGAACCCGACGTTCACCGACGGGCCGACGCTGGAGAAGGGCACGCGGTATCCGCAGGCCTCGATCCTCCCCGACGACAGCGTGCTGGTGTCGGGCGGCTCGCAGGACTACCGCGGGCGGGGCAACTCCAACATCCTCCAGGCGCGGCTCTACCACCCGGACACCAACACGTTCGACCAGGTCGCCGACCCGCTGGTGGGCCGCAACTACCACTCCGGGTCGCTGCTGCTGCCCGACGGACGCGTGATGTTCTTCGGGTCGGACTCGCTGTACGCCGACAAGGCCGACACCAAGCCGGGCAAGTTCGAGCAGCGGATCGAGATCTACACGCCGCCGTATCTGTACCGGGACTCCCGGCCGTCGCTGTCGGGCGGTCCGCAGACGATCGCCCGCGGCGCTTCGGGGACGTTCACGTCTCCGCAGGCCTCGGCGATCAAGAAGGTGCGGATGATCAGGCCCAGCGCGTCGACCCACGTCACCGATGTGGATCAGCGGTCGATCGCGCTGGACTTCACGACGTCCGGCAACAAGATCAAGGTGACCGTGCCGAAGAACAAGAACCTTGTTCAGTCGGGGTGGTACATGGTGTTCGTGGACGACGATCAGGGGACGCCGAGCGAGGCACAGTGGGTGAAGGTGCCGTAGCGCTCCCGCGAGTTGGTGGTCGGGCGCGGGAGCGCTGTGGCTGGTCGCGCAGTTCCCCGCGCCCCTAGGTACCTGACGCCTTGGCCAACTTCAGAGCGTAGGTCGGCCACCATTCGCCCGCCTTCGGGCCGCCCTTGCACTCGCCGTCCGACTCTCCCGGGCGCTTGACCCACAGGTACGCGTCCACCAGGTCGTCCGACGTCTTGGTCGTCGGGGTCTCGCCCAGGGCGCGGCCCGGGGGGTTGCACCAGCGTTCGTCCTCGTCGCCGCCGGTGTAGGGGCCGTTGCCGTTGCGGCTGGTGTCGATGACGAAGGGCTTGTTGCCGACCTTTCCGGAGAGCTGCTTGCCGTAGGTGATGGAGTCCTTGGTCGAGTAGAAGTTGGAGACGTTGACGGCGAAGCCGTCGGCGTCCTCGACGCCCGCCAGCTGCAGGGACTCGAAGATCTCGTCGGGGTGGCCCCAGCCCGCGTTGCCCGCGTCCAGGTACACCTTCGTGGACTTCAGGGACGTGAGCTTGGTGATGGCGCCCTTGAGGAGGTCGTAGCGCTCCTCGTGGAACTCGTCCGGGGTGCAGCCGTCGACCAGGTGCAGTACGGCGTCCGGCTCCAGGACGACCGTGGCCGCGCGGTCGCCGATGCCCGCGGCGACCCCGTCGATCCAGTCCCGGTAGGCGTCACCGTCGGCGGCGCCGCCCTGTGAGTACTGGCCGCAGTCGCGGTGCGGGATGTTGTAGAGGACCAGGAGCGCGGTGCGGCCTGCCTTGTCGGCGGCCTCCGTGAAGCCCCGTGCCTCCTCCTTCGGGTTCTCCGGGCCGATCCACTCACCGGTCGGCTGCTCGGCGATCTTGCGGATCTGCTCGGCGTCCTTGTCCTTTCCGGACTTCGCGTAGGCGGCCACCTGCTGGGCCGCGTTGCCGTCGGGGTTGACCCAGAACGGGTCGCTCTCCTTGGGCTGTTGAGTGATGGTGGCGCCGGCGCCGTCCTGCTCGCCGTCGTCCGATGAGGAGGAACATCCCGCGATGATCAGTGCCGCCCCCAGCACTGTCGCGGAAGCCCTCACTCCGGCCCCCCTGCTGCCGTACATCCAACTCCCCCTTGGGTGCACCGTTCCAAGTGTCAATCCTGACATACGCCACGCCACGGCCACGAGATCGCCCGAGCCTTGTCGGGGAGCTGTTACAGCACCCATGGTGGGGTAGGTGTGCGGCAGGGGCGGGCGGTCAGGGAAAGGGAGTGCGCGGTCATGCACGACACCACCCGGGAACTGCGGCTGGCGGCAGCGCTCGTGGAGGCCGCGGACACACTCGCCGAGGACTTCGAGGCCACGGTCCATCTGCGGCGGGTGGCCGACCACTGCGTGGAGCTGCTGGCCACGCGGGCGGCCGGGATCATGCTCGTCGACGGGGAGCGGACGGTGGCGCTGGCGGGCAGCGGCGGGGCACGGGAGGTCGCGCTCGACCTGCTGCGGGCCCAGTCCGACAGCGGGCCCTGCCTGGAGAGCCACGGCTCGGGGCGCCCGGTCGCACCGGTCTCCGTGCGGGCGGCGCACGCGGACGCCCGCTGGCCGGCCTTCACCGGTGTCGCGCTCGACCACGGCATCACGACCACGTTCGCGGTACCGCTGCGCCGGCGCGGGACGGCGCTCGGCGCGCTCAACGTGTTCGCGGCGGACGACACCGGCGGCGGCAACGACGGCTGGGAGCCGGAGCTGTCGGTCGCGCAGGCGCTCGCCGACGCGGCGGCCGTCGGGCTGGTCAACCACCGCGGGTACTCCCGGTACCGCACGCTGTCGGCGCAGTTGCAGGAGGCGCTGTCCAGCCGAATCCGGATCGAACAGGCCAAGGGCATGCTCGCCGAGCGCTGGAGCACCGGCACCGCGGAGGCGTTCACGGCGCTGCGGCGGTACGCGCGGCGCCGACGGCTGACCCTGGACCAGGTGGCGGGCGCGGTGGTCGACGGGACGGTGGACGACGCGGAGCTGCGCACCGCGGCTCGGGGTCCGTCCGGGCCGGGGCAGTTGTAGAGGCTCGTACCACCTGCGTGGATGACCGAGAGCCACCGGTCGGGGACTTGGCGTCGAACGGCCTCTAGGCCGGGGCGCTCATCCGTTCTAAAGTCTTCTCAGACGACCCCAGCCCCCGGTCGGTCAAAGCCTCCCGCGCGGTCGCCGGGCTACTCCCGCAGCCCGTGCGAGCGCGGTCGAGGACCAGCCCGGTCGACGGCTTTTTCGGGGGGAGCGGGTCGTCGACCGGGCTCAGGTGCCACCGGAGGCAGGGCCCGGTGCCGTCAGAGATCCGGCGTGAGTCGATCGAGCCCTGTCGAGCCGGTGCCGTCATGCGAACGAGCCGCCCGCTCAGAGGCCGGTCCCCGTGAGGTACGCGGACACGATCACGTTGGCCGTGTAGCTGCGGCTGGTCCGGTCGAAGGTGCCGCCGCAGGTGATCAGCCGCAGCTCGGCGCGGCCCGACTCGCGCTGTCCGTAGGCCTGTTGGGCGTCGAAGCCGGTCCGGTTCAGCACAGTGACGTCGTCGACGGTGAACTCGGCGACCTTGCCGTCGGCGCGGATCACCCGGATCGTCTCGCCGGGCTTGAGCGCGCTGAGCTTGTAGAAGACGGCCGGCCGGGTCTCGGTGTCGACGTGCCCCACCAGCAGCGCGGCCCCCTTGGCGCCCGGCTTCGCGCCGGCCGCGTACCAGCCGACGACGCCCGCCTGGTCGAAGGGCGGCGGATCGATCGCGCCCTGTCCGTCGAGGCCGCGGGCCACGACCGGCGCCTGCACACCGAGGTCGGGGATGTCCACGCGCTGCGGCAGGGCGTCGCCCAACGGGCTTGCCGGGGGCGGCAGTTCGACCTCCGGCGGCCGTCCGACGGCGGCCATGTCACCGGTGGTCGGCGCGGATATCCCCTGGCGTATGTCGGTGACCTGCCGTCCCCACAGCCACAGCCCGAGGAGCAGCAGCGCCCAGGCGACGCCCATCAGCAGCCGTCCCGAGCCGCTGGAACGCTCGTGGTCGGACATGGTCAGCCCGTTCCGCGGCTCCGGCGGGCGCCGAGCAGCGCCACGGCCGCGACGGCGATGCCGGCCAGCACGAGACCGGTCACCGCCTGCGCCGTACCGGGCCCGGCGGCCCGGGCGTCGGCGTCCACGGCGGCGAGGTGCGCGGTGCCGCCACCGCCCGCGTGGACGGGGGCGACGGGCGACGCGGGCGCGGTGGGCTCCGCCGTACCGCCGCCGACGGTGAACCTGCCCTTGCGCTCGGTGTCGCCGCAGGTGACCTTCACGTCGTAGCTGCCGGCGCTCAGTGCGGAACGGACGCGGGTCTCCCCGACGAGTGTGCCGCCGGTGCCGGTCAGCTTCGCGTCCGCGACGAAGGCCGCGGAGACCGCCGTCGCCGTCCGCTGCCCACAGCCGTCCACACGTACGGCGACATCAGCGCCCGGAGCCGGGGAGGCCGGGCGGATCGCGATGCCGCCGTCCTGCGCGTACGCCGTCGGGGTGAGGACGGCCACGAGTACCGCGGCCGCACCGAGAGTGACCTTTGCTGAACCCATCGTGAACCTCCAGATATCTGGAGACTCCTCCTCGGGAGCGGCCCCCGCATCCTCAGCGGGGTCCTGTTGCTCCGTACGGGTGCGCCGGGGTTTCAGATCCGGTCGACGAGGTCCGCGATCGAGTCGACGACCTTGGACGGCCGGTACGGGAAGTCCTCGATCTGCTCCGGCCGGGTCAGGCCGGTGAGGACGAGGAAGGTCTGCATCCCGGCCTCCATGCCGGCCAGCACGTCGGTGTCCATGCGGTCGCCGATCATCGCGCTGGTCTCGGAGTGGGCGCCGATCGCGTTGAGCCCGGTGCGCATCATCAGAGGGTTCGGCTTGCCGGCGAAGTACGGCTGCTTGCCGGTCGCCTTCGTGATCAGCGCGGCCACCGCGCCGGTCGCCGGCAGCGCGCCCTCGGCGGAGGGCCCGGTCTCGTCCGGGTTGGTGCAGATGAAACGGGCGCCGGCGTCGATCAGCCGGACCGCCTTGGTCATGGCCTCGAAGGAGTACGTGCGGGTCTCGCCGAGGACGACGTAGTCCGGCTCGTGGTCGGTGAGGATGTACCCGATGTCGTGCAGGGCGGTGGTCAGGCCCGCCTCGCCGATCACGTACGCCGAGCCGCCCGGCCGCTGGTCGTCCAGGAACTGGGCGGTGGCCAGGGCCGAGGTCCAGATCGACTCGACCGGCACGTCCAGGCCCATGCGGCGCAGCCGGGCGTGCAGGTCGCGCGGGGTGTAGATCGAGTTGTTGGTGAGCACCAGGAAGGGCTTGCCGGACTCGCGCAGCCTCTTCAGGAAGGAGTCGGCGCCGGGGATCGGCACGCCCTCGTGGATGAGCACACCGTCCATGTCGGTGAGCCAGGACTCGATGGGCCTGCGGTCTGCCATGTGCGTGTCTCCTGGCGTTGCGTACGAGCGTGAGGCGGGGGGCGCCGGTACCGCGCCGTGCCGACGCCCCCAGCCTAGGCCTTGCCGCAAGTCAGGACTCCGCCCAGTCCGCCGTCAGCTGCCGGTCGCGGACTTCCAGTCCTCGACGTACGACGTGAGGTTCTCGTCGATGTCGTTCCAGTCCGGCGTGAAGATCTCCACGCCGGCCATCAGCTTGGTCAGCGCGACGGCGTTGGCGTCGACGGCCTTGACGTCCGTGCGGGCGCTGAAGCCGCCGCCGATCTCGCTGACCTGCTGCTGGGCCGCGCGGCCGAGCATGAAGTCGAGGAGCTTCCTGCCGTTCGCGCTGTGCGGCGCCTTGGTGACGAGGCCGGCGGCGTACGGGAGCGCGAACGTGGTCGGCTTGCCGCCCGCCTTCGCCGGGAACCAGATGCCGAGGTTCGGCATGGTCTTGGACTGGGCGTAGTTCATCTGGACATCGCCGTTGGCGACCAGCAGCTCGCCCTTGTCGACCTTGGGGGCGAGCTTGCCGGTGGAGGCGGACGGGCCGACGTTGTTGGACTGGAGCTTCTTCAGATAGGCGAGGGCCGCGTCCTTGCCGCCGAAGTCGTGGATCGCCTTGATCAGTACGGCGGTTCCATCACCGGCGACACCCGGGGTCGAGTACTGGAGCTTGTCCTTGTACCGGCCGTCGAGCAGCTCGTCCCAGGTCGTGGGCGCCTGCTTCAACTGCCCCTTGTCGTAGACGAAGGCGAAGTAGTTGTTGACGACGGAGGTCCACGTCCCGTCGGCGGCCTTGTCGGCGCCGCCGACCGACTCGGCGCCCTTCGGCTCGTACTTCTGGAGCAGGCCCTTGCCGTCGGCCTGCTGGATGAACGGCGGGAGGGTGACCAGCACATCGGCCTGCGTGTTGCTCTTCTCCCGCAGGACGCGCTGCACCACCTCGCCGGAACCGCCCTCGACGTACTCGACCTTGATGCCGGTCTGCTTCTGGAAGTCCTTGAAGACGGTGTCGTACCAGCCGTCGCCGTTCTCGCCCTTGAGGCCGTCGGCGCTGTAGACGGTGACGACCTTCTCGTCGGAGGCGGCCGAGGTGCCACCGCAGGCGGACAGGAGCGGGGTGGCGAGGAGGGAGAGGGCTACGGAGATCTTGAGCGCGTTTCTGGGCATGGCGAGGCTGACTCCTTGCGTGGGTACGGGTGTTGGATCAGCGGTTCCGGATCAGCGGTACGAAGCTCGGTTGCGGATGCGGGAGACGGCGAACAGGGCGATCAGGGTCGCCGCCATGAGGACGACCGCGACGGCGGAGCCGGTGAAGAGGGCGCCGCGGTCGGTGGCCGCGTAGATGAGGACGGGCAACGGGGTCCAGTCCGGCGGATAGAGCATCATCGTGGCGCTCAACTCCCCCATGGACAGGGCGAAGCAGAGGCCGGCGGCGGCCGTCAGCGAGGGCAGCAGCAGCGGCAGCCGGACCCGCCACAGCACGTAGGCGGGCCGGGCGCCGAGGGAGGCGGCGGCCTGCTCGTAGGCCGGGTCGAGACGGGTGATCGCCGCCGAGACCGACTGGTACGCGAACGCGGTCACCAGCACCGTGTGGGCGAGGATCACGATCCACCGGGTGCCGTTGAGGAGGAGCGGCGGCTTGGAGAAGGCGACGAGGACCGACAGTCCGACCACGACCGACGGCACGGCGACCGGGAGCACGAACAGGGCGTCCAGGAACCGGCGTTGGCCCTTCCTCAGGGTCGCCCCGGCCAGCGCGGCCCAGGTGCCGACGGCCAGTGCGAGAAGGCTCGCGGTGAGGGCGGTGACCAGGCTGGTGGTGAGCGCCTGGAGGGCCTCGCCGCGGGCGGCGGTGCGGTAGTTGGCGGTGGTCAGGTCGGCGGGCAGGACGCCGGACCAGTGGGTGGCGAAGGAGGCGCCGAGGACGACGAGGAGGGGCAGGGCGAACAGCGGCAGGAAGAGCACGGCGAACACCGCCCACACCGCCCACTTGGCCCCGCGGCTATGCACCAGCACGACGGCTCACCACCCGGTAGAGGCCGTAAAGACCCACGGAGATCAGGACGTTGACGACGGCGACCACACAGGCGCCCGGGTAGTCGGACTCCAGGATCGCCTTGCTGTAGACGAGCATCGGGAGGGTCGTGACCCCCTTGGCGCCGGTGAAGAGGACGATCCCGAACTCGTTCAGGCACAGCACCAGTACGAGACTCCCGCCGGCGGCGAGCGCGGGCAGCGCCTCCGGCAGGATCACCTGCCGGACGATGCGGGGCGCGCGGGCACCGAGGCTGGACGCGGCCTCCAGTTGCGCGGTGTCGAGCTGCGAGAACGCGGCGAGCAGCGGGCGCATCACGAAGGGCGTGAAGTAGGTGACCTCGGCGAGCAGTACGCCCCAGGGCGTGGTCAGGAACTGGAAGGACCCGATGACGCCGGTCGTGCCGTAGATGAACAGCAGGGCCAGCGTGATGAGGAACGAGGGGAAGGACAGATACACGTCGATGAACCGCGCGACGGCTTTCGCCCCCGGGAACGGCACGAACGCGATGACCAGAGCGAGCGCGAACCCGAGGACGAGACATCCGACGGTGGACGAGACGGCGATCCAGACGGTGGTCCAGAGCGCGTGCCGGAAGGCTTCCGACGCGAAGACATCGGCGTAGGGCTGGAGGGAGGTCCCGCCGGAGTCGGGCTTGAAAGATTGCTGCACGACGAGGGCAAGGGGGTAAAGGAAGAACAGGCCGAGCAAGGCAACGGGCGGCAGGACACCCACCCAGGGGCGCGGGACTGTGTTTGATCTGCGGCTACCGCGGCGCGGGCGTGACCAGCCACGAACAGCCCGCGGCCGACGAACCACCTCAGTCATCGCGAACTCCTGCGGCCAGCAGCACCGCGTCTTCCGGGGCGAAGTGCAGGGTCACACGGTCCCCGAGGGCTGGTGGGTTCCTCAGTTCCCGCAGGTCCGCCATCACTCGGTGACCCTCCACCTCGACGTACAGGCGGTGGGTGGGACCGCGCCACTGGATCTCGCGCACGGTTCCGGTCAGGCGGTTGGGACCCTCGCCCAGTCCGACGAGATGCGGCCGGACACACAGCGTGGCCCGCGCACCCGGCGCCGCACCGCTCGTGTCGGCCTTGATATCGATCTCGCCGAACCGTGCGCCCGCGTCCCCCACGGTCACCGGCAACAGGTTGGCGTTGCCCACGAAGGATGCCGTGAACTCGGTCCTCGGCACCCGGTAGAGCTCCTGGGGCGTCCCGCAGTCCTGAAGCCGGGCCCGATCCATCACCGCGATCCGATCCGCCAAGGTCAGCGCCTCCACCTGGTCATGGGTGACGTAGAGGATCGACACGTCGGGCAACTCCCGGTGCAGCCGCGCGAGTTCGGCCAGCATCCCGGACCGCAGCTGTGCGTCGAGCGCGGAGAGCGGCTCGTCCAGGAGCAGCACCTCCGGCCGGATCGCCAACGCCCGTGCGATCGCGACCCGTTGCTGCTGGCCGCCGGACAACTCCCGCGGATGCCGACGGGCGTAGGCCGCCATGCCGGTCATCTCCAGCGCCTCACCGACCCGCGTCCGGATCTCGTCGCGGGCGATCCGCCGGGCCCTGAGCCCAAAAGCGACGTTGTCCTCGACGCGCAGGTGGGGGAAGAGGGCGTACTGCTGGACGACCATCCCGATGCCCCGCCGGTACGGCGGCAGGTCGGTGACGTCCCGGTCGCCGAGGAACACCCGCCCGGAGACGGGCCGTACGAACCCGGCGACCGCCCGCAGCGCGGTGGTCTTGCCGGACCCGGACGGCCCGAGCAGCGCCATCACCTCGCCCGGTTCGACGCTGAGGTCGAGGGCGTCGAGGACGACGGTGCGGTCGTAGGCGACCGTGACGGAGTCGAAGCGGATGCCGCTGGTCATGCGAGCACTCCGGGCAACTGCCCCACACCGTCCAGCACTTGGGTCGCCCCGGCCGCCCGCAGTGCGTCCGCGTCGTGCGCGCCGGTCAGCACACCGGCGACCAGACCCGCCCCGGCACGGACCCCGCTGAGCATGTCGTACGAGGTGTCGCCGACGACCGCGATCTGCCGTACGTCGTCCGCGGCCGCCGTCCGCAGGAACGCGGCGAGGACCATGTCCGGGTACGGCCGCCCCCGGCCCCCGGCGTCGGCGGGGCACAGCGTGAGCGGCACGAGGTCCTGCCAGCCGAGCGCGGCCAGGATCGCGTCCTGCGTGGTGCGCGCGAAGCCGGTCGTCAACACCACCGTGAGACCACGGGACTTGAGCGTCTCGATGGTCTCGCGGGCACCCGGCAGGGCGGCGACCCGGCCACCGTCGACGAGTTCCGCGTACGCCGCCTCGAAGGCTTTGTTGGCCTCCTGCGCCTTGGCCTCCTCGCCGAACAGGTGCCGGAAGACGGAGATCTTGGACTCGCCCATGGTGGCGCGGACGTAGCCGATCATCTCGTCGGGGTCGGCGTCCAGGTGGTGGGCCGCCGCCGTGAAGGCCTGCTCGACGAGGCCGCCGTCGGCGACGGTGGTGCCGGCCATGTCGAGGACGACGAGACGGATGTCGTAGTTCGTTTCAGTCATGAGGGGTGTCACCAGCCCAGTTCGTTCGCGGTCGTTTCGGCGATGGCGGGCGAGCAGGTCATGCCGCGCCCGCCGGGCCCGGTCACCAGCCACACCCCGTCGCGCACCTGCTGCCGGTGCACGACCCGGCCCGGTTCGGTGCACTGCGCGTACACCCCGGCCCAGCGGCGCCGGACCTTGGGGAGCGGGCGGCCGAGGAGGGATTCGACGACCTCGGTGAGGTGGTCGTAGGGGTCTTCGAGGGTGTCGAAGGCGAAGGGATGCTCGTACTCGTGGGTGTCGCCGATGGTGAGGCCGCCGTCGGCGCGCTGGACCATCAGCAGTTGCATACGGTGCTCGGCGGCCGTCGGGGCCTGCGGCTGCCGGGAGTTGAGCGCGTCCAGGGCCGGCGAGGCGTAGGCCGGGTAGTAGCGGAAGCTGTCTGCGTCGGCGACCGAGGTGGTGAGCGGTTCGCCCAGCGGCTCGGTCTGCATCATCTGCAACCGCACGCGCCGCACGGGCAGTTCGGGCCCGGCCAGCTCCCGCACCAGGCCGCCGAGCCAGGCGCCGGTGCACAGCACGACGGCGTCGGCGGTGTGCACGTCGCCGTGGTCGTCGCGGACGGCACCGGGGCCGACCACGTCACGGACCTCGCGTCCTGGCAGGAAGGTGTAGTTCGGGGACTTCGACAGCTCGGCGCGCAGGGCGAGTTGGGCGGTACGGGGTTCGACGGCCGCGTCCCGCTCGCAGTACAGGGCGGCGTCGAACGCACCGCGCAGGGCGGGGTTGAGGGCGCGGGCCTCGCCGGACGTGAGCAGCTTGTGTCCCCGGGCGGCGGAGTCGGCGCGGGCCACGGCGGCCTCGGCGACGGCGAGTTCGTACGCACCGCGCAGCGGGGTCAGTGACCCGTTGGCCCGGAACCCGAGCCCGGGCACGCGCTCGCCGATGTCCTCCCACAACTCCCGTGCGCGCAGGGCGGTTTCGAGCTCCTCCCCGCCCGCGCGCCCGCTCACCCAGATCTGCCCGAAATTGCGCAGCGAGGCGCCGCGGGCCTCGGCCTCGCGCTCGATCTGCACGACCTCGTGGCCGCGTTCCACTGCCTGCCAGGCGTGCATGGTGCCCACCACGCCTGCTCCTACGACTGTCACTCTCACGTCGGTCACGCTCCTCGCGCACGGGGAACCGGAAGGGTCCGGCTGACAACGAGAGCCTGAACGAGCCATCACATTTGGGCTAGACCCGTTATCTTTTCGTGATACTCAACCGGGTGCGGTGGGAGGTGCTTTCAGCCGCGCAGATGCGTGGTGAAGGAGAACCGGTCCCCCCGGTACAGCGACCGCACCCGCTCCAGCGGGCGACCCTCGGTGTCCCGGGAGATCCGGTGGATCAGCAGCATCGGAAGGGCCGGCGGGGTGCCGACGAGGAGGGCCTCGCGCGGGGTGGCCAGCACGGTCTCGATGCGCTCGTCGGCGTCGCCGAAGCCGATGCCGCGCTCGTGGAGGTAGGCGTAGAAGGAGGAGTCGGGCTCGAACTCGCTGTCCAGGTGCGGGAGTCGGGCGACGGCTACGTAGGTGCTCTCCAGGCCGACCCGTTCCTCGTCGGCGAGCAGCACGCGCTCCAGGTGCCAGACGGGTTCGCCGCGTTCCAGGCCGGTCTCGGCGGCGAGGGCGGCCGGGCAGGGGAAGCGGTCGAGGGTGACCAGGCTGCGGCCGGGGGTGCGGCCCTGTCGCCGTACGCCTTCCGTGTAGCTCGCGAGGGAGAGCGGCTGCGCGAGCTTGGGCCCGGCGACGACCGTGCCGCGCCCCTGCCGGCGCAGCTTCCCTTCCAGCACCAGCTCGCGCAGCGCCTGCCGGACGGTTTCGCGGGCGACCCCGTACTGCTCGGACAGATCGCGCTCGGTGGGGATGGTGCCGCCCTCCCCCAGCTCGCCGACGAGCCGGTCGATCCGCGCCTTCACCGCGTAGTACTTCGGGATCCGGCCGTGCTCCGGGATGCCGGAGCGGACGGGGGCGCCGGGGGCCTGGTCGTTCGGGTAGTCCACACGAGGATCGTCGCAGACGGAGCCGGCCGGATGCTTCGGCGGTGCGTGTTGGCTGCCGTCGGCTTCAACGATGCGCGTGCCTTGCGGCGGACTTCAGCGGTGCCCGCGCCTTGCAGCGGGCTTCAGCGATGCCCGCGCCTTGCAGCGGGCTTCAGCGATGCCCGCGCCTTGCAGCGGGTTCAGCGGTGCCCGCGCCTTGCGGCCAGCTCGACCGACGCCCCTGGCCTGCGGCCGGCTTCAGCGATACCCGCACCGCATCGCGACCGGCTTCAGCTGCACCCGCGCCCTGCAGCCGGCTCCGCCGACGCCCCTGGCCCGCGGCCGGCTCCAGCGATACCCGCACCGCATCGCAGCCGGCTTCAGCTGCACCCGCGCCCTGCAGCCGGCTCCGCCGACGCCCCTGGCCCGCGGCCGGCTCCAGCGATACCCCCGCGGCATCGCGACCGGCATCAGCGGCGCCGCCGCGCCCTCCGGGTCAGCAGCAGGGTGCCGATGGCGGTGAGGAGGGCGGCGAGGGTCGCGAGGGTCCGGTGCGGGGTGCCGAGGCCGGTGCGGGCGAGTTCTTCGGCTTCCGGTGTGAAGGGGAAGCCTTCGTCGCGGCGGGAGTCGGGGGCGGAGGACGCGGCCGGGTCGGAGGCGGAGTCGGTGGGGTCGGAGGCCGTCGGGTCGGACTCGACCTCGAACCGGTAGTCGTTCGACTGCCCGACCCAGTCGCCGTCCTCGTGGTGCCGCTGGACGACGGCCGCGTTCACGGTGACTCCGTCGGGCGCCGCGTCCGAGGTGAACGCGAGCCTGACCTTGACGGTGACGGTCCCGCGCGGGCCGACGGTGAACCCCGCGAACCCGTCGTCGAAGGCACCGACCAGCTCGTCCTCGTCACTCACCTCGAACCGCACGGGATGCGGCCGCTGCCCCTCGTAGAAATCCAGCCGGGCCTGCGCCGGCCGCAACGCCCGCGCCCCGTCGACGAGCACGACGACCGGGTGGACGTTCGTGCAGGTCCGGGCGGTGGAGTTGGTGAGCCGCACCTCCCAGAGGCCGTATCCGCCACCGGCTTCGTAGGTGGCGGGACCGTTCTGGATGCGGGTGGTGAGGGGGAAGCGGGAGGCTTCGGCGCAGGTGGGGGCCGCCACGGCCGGTGGTGCCGCGGAGAGGGAGAGGAGGGTGGCGGCTGCTGCAAGGCAGAGGGGGACAGGCGTGCACAGTCGCATGGACAGGTGACCCTGCCGGGTGGAAGCGGGTGTTGGGTGGCGGCGCTCCGGGGGTGGGGGGAAATCCGTTCGTTCGGCGGATGCCGGCCCACTCCGGCACCTGCCGTACCCCCGAAGACATCACGCACCCACTTGCTGAACCACCGGATCCATCACGCACCCACCTGCCGAACCGCCGTAGGCATCACGCGTCGGCGCGCCCGAACAACGGTGCCAGTACGAGCTGTGCCGCGCCCTCGGCCACCTCGCCGGCGGCGGCTCGGACCGGGACCGGGGGCTCGCCCACGCGCCGGGCGCGTTCGTCGAGGACGGCGCGTACGCCTCGTACGAAAGGTTCCGGGGCGGTGGTGACGGTACGGCCGCCGAGCAGGACGAAGTCGATGTCGAGCAGCGCGACGAGGTTGCCGGCGCCGGTGCCGAGGACGCGGGCCGCCTCCGCGAGGTCGCCGCGCGCCACCGCCGCCAGGCACAGCGCCTCGACGCAGCCGCGGTTGCCGCAGCCGCACAGTGGCCCGTCCAGCTGGACGACCTGATGCCCGAACTCGCCCGCGCCGGTGCGGGCGCCCCGGTGCACGGCGCCGCCGATGACGAGGCCGGCCCCGAGCCCCGTACCGAGATGCAGGTAGGCGAAGGACCCGCGCTCACCGCCGACGGCGAGGCCGAGCGCGGCGGCGTTCGTGTCCTTGTCGACGGCGACCGCCACCCCGAGCCGCCGCGCGAGCGCGTCCCGCAGCGGGAACCCGTCCCACTCGGGGAACCCGGTGACGCGGTGCAGGACCCCGCTGGTGTGGTCGAGGGGGCCGGGGAGGGCCACCCCCACACCCAGTACGGACCCACCGCCCCCGACCAGCGCCTCCGCCTCCCTCGCCACGGCACCCAGCACCGCCTCCGCTCCCGCGCCCAGGTCCAGCGAGGCGCGCCGCTCCCCCACCACGGCCCCGGTCAGGTCGACCAGCACCGCCCGCAGCTCGTCGCGGTCCAGGTGCAGTCCGACGGCGTGCCCCGCTTCCGGCACCAGGCGCAGTACGGTCGCCGGCTTGCCGCCGGTGGAGGCGCGGCGGCCCGCCTCCGTCACGAGGCCGTCGTCGCGCAGCCGGGCCGTGATCTTGCTGACGGCCTGCGGGGTCAGCCCGGTGCGCTCGGCGAGTTCGAGCCGGCTGATGCCGTCGGCACCGGCCGTGCGCAGCAGGTCCAGTACGAGGGCACTGTTGTGACTGCGCAGGGCGAGCAGGTTCACTCCACCGCCGGCCGCGCTCCCCACGCCGGTCACCGCGCCGCTCTCCGGCCCACCGCTCTTCAACTCCTCGCCCCGTCCACACCCCCATTCTCCCCCGCGCTTGCACTTTGGCAACAGCGTTGCGAAAGTGGAGGGCATGACTGCTACCGCTACTCCCCTCCGCGTGGGCCTGATCGGCTACGGTCTCGCGGGCTCCGTCTTCCACGCCCCGCTGATCGCCGCCACCGAGGGCCTCACGCTCGACACGGTGGTCACCTCGAACCCGGAGCGGCAGAAGCAGGCCCGCGACGAGTTCCCGGGCGTCGGCATCGCGGCCACGCCCGACGAGCTGTTCGCCCGCGCGGCCGACCTGGACCTGGTCGTGATCGCGTCGCCGAACAAGACGCACGTCCCGCTGGCGACCGCCGCCCTCGACGCCGGGCTCCCGGTCGTCGTCGACAAGCCGGTCGCCGGCACGGCCGCGGAGGCGCGCGAGCTGGCGGCCCGGGCCGAGGCGCGCGGCCTGCTGCTCTCCGTCTTCCAGAACCGCCGCTGGGACAACGACTTCCGTACCCTCCAAGCGCTGCTCGCCGAGGGCGAGTTGGGTGACGCCTGGCGTTTCGAGTCCCGGTTCGAGCGCTGGCGCCCGCAGCTGAAGGGCGGCTGGCGCGAGTCCGGCGACCCGGCAGAGATCGGAGGTCTGCTCTACGACCTCGGCAGTCACGTCGTCGACCAGGCCCTCGTCCTCTTCGGCCCGGTCACGCGGGTCTACGCCGAGTCGGACATCCGCCGCGACGGCGCGCGGACCGACGACGACACCTTCATCGCGCTGACCCACGCGAGCGGGGTCCGCTCCCACCTCTACGTCTCCGCGACCACCGCCCAACTCGGCCCGCGCTTCCGGGTCCTGGGCTCGAAGGCCGGTTACGTCAAGTACGGCCTCGACCCGCAGGAGGCCGCCCTGCGCGAGGGCAGGCGCCCCGACACCACCGCCGACTGGGGCACCGAGCCCGAGGAGCTGTGGGGTCGGCTCGGTTCCGGCGAGTCCCCGCTGACCGGCGGCGGCACCCCCGTACCGACCCTTCCCGGCGACTACTCCGCGTACTATGCGGCCGTGACCAGGGCCCTCACCGACGGCGGCGCCAACCCGGTGACCGCGGTGGAGGCGGCGGCCGCTCTCGACGTACTGGAGGCGGCGCGTCGTTCGGCCCGCGACGGAGTGGCGGTGACGCTGTGACGCACAACACCGGGATCACGCCGAAGTTCCAGCCGGAGATCACCCCGCCGCTGGAGGAACTGGAGGCGCAGGAGCGCCACTTGGTCTTCAGCCGGTTCACCTTCGAGGACGCGTGGGCGCTCGGCTCGCTCCTGGTCGACCTGGCGAGGGAGCGGCAGGCGCCGGTCGCGATCGACATCCACCGCGCGGGCCAGCAGCTCTTCCACGCGGCGCTGCCGGGCTCGACCCCGGACAACGACGCGTGGATCGCCCGCAAGCGCCGGGTGGTGGAGCGCTACGGCAGCGCCTCCTACCTGGTCGGCGCCCGGTTCCGCGCCAAGGGCACGACGTTCGAGGACTCCTCCCGTCTGGACCCGGACGAGTACGCGGCCCACGGCGGCTCCTTCCCGATCACCGTCGACGGCGTGGGCGTCGTCGGCTCGGTGACGGTGAGCGGGCTGCCGCAGCTCGAGGACCACCGGATGGTGGTGGAGGCGCTGGAGGAGTTCCTCAAGCGCTGACACTCGATTCGGGCCGATACCCCGCTCGGGCTGACACTTCGTTAGGTCCGGGGATTATCGAGGGTCCCCCTCCGGTTGGGACCGCCGTAGAGCTCACCGACCGGAGGGACCGCGACCATGACCGACTTCTTGAAGGACCGCGTCGGCCGCCACGGCATCTGGAGCATCGGCCTGCGTGCGGAGGAGCCCGGCCGGCGCGCCGAACTCGCGGAGGCCGTCGCCGAGTTGGAGCAGCTCGGCTACGGCGCCGTCTGGCTCGGCAGCAACAGCACGGCCCGTAACGCCCAGCCGTTGATCGAGGTCACCTCGAAGATCACCGTCGGCACCAGCATCCAGAGCATCTGGCAGGCCGAAGCGGCGTCGGCCGCCGCGGAGTTCACCGACGTGGAAGCCGCTCACCCGGGACGCTTCGTCCTGGGCCTCGGCGTCAGCCACGCCCGTCTCTCGGACCGCTACCGCCGCCCGCTCGCCGCGCTGAACGCCTACCTCGACACGCTGGACACGGCCGGCGTCCCCGCCGACCGCCGCCTCGTCGCCGCCCTCGGCCCCAAGTCCCTCAAGCTGACCCGCGAGCGCGCGGCCGGCTCGGTCCCGTACCTCGTCACGACCGAGCACACGGCGCACGCCCGCGCCATCCTGGGGCAATCACCGCTGCTGGCCCCGGAGTTGAAGGTCGTCCTGGAGTCGGACCCCACCCGTGCCCGCACCCTCGCCCGCGGCAGCCTGGCCCCCTACCTCGGGCTCCCCAACTACACGAACAACTTCCTCCGTCACGGTTTCACGGAGGCCGACTTCACGGACGGCGGCAGCGACCGGCTGGTCGACGCGGTGTTCGCGTGGGGCGACGACGACGCGATCCGGGCGCGCGTCGACGCCTTCCACCAGGCGGGGGCCGACCATGTGGCCCTCCAGGTGGTGGACGGCAACGCGCGCCAGACCCTGCCGCGGGAGGCGTGGCGCAGGCTGGCGGCCCTGCTGAAGTGAGGCGGGGCTTCAGCTTTTAGGGGCGCGGGGAACTGCGCGACCAGCCACGCACGGCCTGCGGCCGACAACTCACCCGCACCACCCGCTGTTTCCCGGCCAACCCAGTGGAACGCCTACGCGTCTGTGAACTCCTGCCGCTGCCTGCCCAGGCCGGCGATCTCCAGTTCCACCACGTCTCCGGCCCGCAGGTACGGCTTGGGCTCGGGCTGTCCGAGGGCGACTCCCGCCGGCGTACCGGTGTTGATGACATCCCCGGGGTACAGCGTCATGAACTGGCTGACGTAGCGCACGACTTCGCCCACCGGGAAGATCTGCTCGGCCGTGGTGCCGTTCTGCTTCAGCTCCCCGTTGACCCACAGCTTCAGCGACAGGTCCTGCGGATCCGGCACCTCGTCCGCCGTCACGAGCCACGGTCCGAGCGGGTTGAACGTCTCGCAGTTCTTCCCCTTGTCCCAGGTCCCGCCCCGCTCGATCTGGAACTCCCGCTCGGACACGTCGTGCGCCACCGCGTACCCGGCGACATGCGCGAGCCCGTCCTCCGCGGACTCCAGATACCGGGCCGTACGCCCGATGACGACCGCCAGCTCGACCTCCCAGTCGGTCTTCACCGACCCGCGCGGCACCAGCACGGTGTCGTGCGGCCCGATCACCGTGTCCGCCGCCTTGAAGAAGATGACGGGCTCGGCGGGCGGCTGGGCCCCGGTCTCACGGGCGTGGTCGTGGTAGTTCAGCCCGATGCACACGACCTTGCCGATCCGCGCGAGCGGCGGCCCGACCCGCAGCCCCGCCGCGTCCAGCGCGGGCAGCTCACCGCCCTCGGCGGCGGCCCGGATCCGACCGAGCGCCGCGCCGTCGGCGAGCACCGCCCCGTCAATGTCGGCCACGACCCCCGAGAGGTCCCGCAGGACCCCCTCGGCGTCGAGCACCGCGGGCTTCTCCGCTCCCGCCGTACCGACTCGCAGCAGCTTCATCGTCACCATCTCCCTCGATCGCGTGCGGTCGACCGATGGGTGCAGCCATCGGAGGACTGGTCGATCCTCCAAGCTCAGCGTGCGGTATGCAAGAGCTGGTTCACGTACTGGACCGTAGCCTTCCCCGGCCGACGGCCGACGGTCTGCGCGGCTCATCGGTAGAGCACGGCCCGCTCCACCGCGCTCCACGCCGTGCTGGTCACCACGTACAGCGCGGCGGCGAGCGGCACCACCGCCACGGTGACGAGCGTGAAGAAGGACATGTACGGCATGACCTTCAGCGCCGCGGGGCCGTCCGTGTCCATCGTCCGCTTGGTGCGCCGGTAGTTGAAGCCGGCCACGGCAGCGACCACCACGAACAGGCCGACGTACACGAGCCCCGCGGCCCCGAACGGCCCGCCGGCATCAAGGGCGTCCATCCAGCGCCCACCCAACGGCGCGGCGAACAGCCGGTGGGACAGCAGGGCGTCCCCCTCGGTCGAGAACAGCCGGTAGAGCAGGAAGAACGCCGGCAGTTGCAGAAGGCTCGGCAGGCACCCCGACAGCGGTGACACCTTCTCCTCGGCATGCAGGTCGAGCACCGCCTGCTGGAGCTTCTCGGGCTGCTTCGCGTACCGCTTGCGCAACTCGGCGAGCTGCGGCCGGAGTCGGGCCTGGGCCCGCTGCCCGCGCGCGGCGGCCCTGGACAGGGGATGGACGAGCAGCCGTACCAAGGCGGTGAACAGGACGATCGCGGCGGCTGCCGCGGTGGCGCCGAACAACGGCTGGAGCAGGTCGGCGAGTTGCTCGACGACCTGGGCGAACGCTGAGAGAACGGACATGGTTGAGCCCTCCGAGGGACATGCCGGGAACTGGACATGGCGGCATGGCGACCCAAGAGGGCGACTACATGAGGGAGTTGCCCTACGCGACGGTCGCCGGGAGGGCGTGTCCTGGGGCTCGGGGGCGGGTGCGCCCCCTGGCGTCGGGATCGCGTTGCGGCAGGAAGGCCGTACGCCGGGCCCGGTCGCGGATGGCCGTACGCACCCGGGTGGGCGGTACGGCGGGCGCGGAGCGCGCGGTGAGCAGGGCGCAGGCGGCGAGCGCGGAACCGACCGCGGCGGTGGCGGCGAGCGCGACGGCCGCGGTGAGACTGCCGGTGTCGAGCAGGGCGAGCTGGAGCAGGAGGACGAGGAAGAAGGGGAAGAAGGGGAAGAAGGGGGCGGCGAGGGAGGCGGGGCGCGGGAACACGCGGTACCTGCTCATGCCCTCCCCCTTCCGTCGTACGAAATCCCTCGTACGAAATCCCTCGTACGAAATCCGTCGTACGAACCGAACTCCTGCCGCTCTCCCTGCCGTTATACAGGAACCGTCTCGATCGGCTCCAGCAGTCGCTTGGGCTTGAGGAGTGCGCGGCCGACCGGGTCCGTCGGGTTCGGGTCGAGGCCGGCGCCCGGCACCATGACGACGTCCGCGACGGGTACGACGCCTCCGCAGGCGGGGCATTCGCCGTACGGCCCGAGTTCGGTGCCGCAGTCGACGTGCTCGAAGCGGCGCAGCTGGGTCTCGCTGAAGTGCTCGCGGCCCCAGCGGCCGAGGGAGCGGACCGTCGGCCACAGGGCGATGCCGCGCTCGGTGATGACGTACTCGTCGCGCGGCGGCGACTGCTGGTAGCGGCGCTTCTCCAGGAGCCCCTCCGTCGTCAGCATCTGGAGGCGGGCGGCGAGGACCGCGCGCGGGATGCCGAGGTGGGTGAGGAAGTCGTTGTAGCGCCGGACGCCGTAGAGGGCGTCGCGGATCACCAGGAGTGTCCAGCGCTCGCCGATGACCTCCAGGGCGCGGGCGAGTGAGCACTCCTGGGTCGCGTAGTCCTTGCCGAGTGCCATGGCGTCCACTGTAGCGACTTTTCGACGTATTGGTTCGATGAATGAACCAACGATGCTACGGTGCTCCACATGGCAAGGTTCAATGAACGAACCCTCACGGGGGCCGACACATCGGCCGACGCATCGACTGACACACCGGCCAACGCGCCGAGCGGCCCTACACCAGCCCCGCCCGCCGCCGAGGCGCCCCCGCACCCACGGGCCACCCTCGCCCTGACCAGCGCGGCGACGGCCGTGGCCCTGATGACGTACACCGCGCCGCTGGTCACACTCCCGGACACGGCGGCCGACCTGCACACCGCGGTCTCCGCGCAGGCGTGGCTCATCAACGGCACCCCGCTGGGCCTCGCCGCCCTCCTCCTGGTCGCCGGCAGCCTCGCCGACGACTACGGCCGCCGGCGGATCTTCCTGGCCGGCACGCTGACGCTGGGCATCACGACGGCGCTGGGCGCCCTGGCCTCCTCCACCTGGCTGTTCACGCTGGCCCGGGTCGCGCAGGGCGCGGCGAGCGCGGCCGTCCTGGCGAGCAGCCTGGGCCTGCTGGTGCACGCCTTCCCGAGTCCGCGCGGACGGCTGCACGCGACGGGCGTGTGGGGAGCGTTCGTCAGCGGCGGCATCGCCGTGGGCCCGGTGGTGGCGGGCGCGATAGGCGACTGGCGGGTGTCGTACGTCGTCCTGGGCGCGGCGGCGGTGCTGGTGGCGGGCCTGGCGACCCGGCGGCTGACGGAGTCGCGGTCACCGCGGGGCGGCCGCCCGGACATCCTGGGCGCCCTGACCTTCGGGCTGGCACTGGTCGCGCTGGTGGCCGCGCTCACGCTGGGCCGGGACGGCTGGCTGCGTCCGCAGGTGGGCCTGCTGTTCCTCGCGGCCGTGGCCCTGCTGGCCGTCTTCACCCGCCTGGAACACCGCACGGCGACCCCCATGATCGACCTGTCCCTGCTGCGCCACCGGCCCTTCCTGGCCTCGTCCGCGGGCGGTCTGTTCACGGGGCTCGCGGTGATCGGCCTGTTCAGCTTCATGCCGACCGTGTTCCAGCAGACGCTCGGCCTGTCCGGGATGGACACGGCGTGGCTGCTCCTGCTCTGGTCCGGCCTGTCCTTCGCGGTCGCCCTCCAGGCCAAGCGCCTCTCGGGCCGCGTCCCGGCCCGCCCCCAACTCGCCGTCGGCTTCGCCCTGCACGCGGCCGGCGTCCTGACCATGCTGGGCGCGATCGACTCCGGCTCCTGGCAGCGCCTGCTCCCGGGACTGATCCTCAGCGGCATCGGCAGCGGCCTCCTCAACGCGGCGCTGCCCCTCCTGGCGGTGGACTCCGTCCCGGCGGCCCGCGCCGCGATGGGCTCCGGCGCCCAGCAGACCCTCCGCTACATCGGCTCCTGCGCCGGCGTCGCCCTGACGATCGCCATCGTCACGTCCTCGGGCGGCGGCCTGGGCCACGGCACGAATGTGGCGATGGTGGTCTCGGCGGTTCTGTCGGTCGTCGCGGTGGGGGCGGTGCTGGCGCTGCGGGAGCGGGGCTGACGGTTCGGCGGCGGGCGTTCATGAGCGGACGTTCAGGAGCGGGTCCGAGTTCTACGGGTTACGGGCTTCCGAGTTCTACGGGTTACGGGCTTCCGGGTTCTACGGGTTACGGGCTTCCGGCCCGCGGTCGCATCGACACCAGCTTCCCCCACACCACCAGCCGGTACCGGGACGTGTACTCGGGCGTGCAGGTGGTGAGGGTGATGTAGTAACCGGGTTGCGTGTACCCGTACTTGGGCTTCACGAGGGAACGCGGGACGGTCCGGACGACCCCGGAGTCCCGCGCCGAGGTCTGCGGCAGCGTCTTGTCCACGACGTACGTGTAGGTCGCCCCGGCCGTCTCCACCTCCACCACGTCCTTGGCCCGCAGCCGGTTGATGTACCGGAAGGGCTCGCCGTGGGTGTTGCGGTGCCCGGCGAGGGCGAAGTTGCCTGCCTGGCCGGGCTGTTGGGTGCCGGGGTAGTGGCCGACGTACCCCTTGTTGAGGACGTCCTGCTTGCCGACACCCTCGGCCACGGGGACGCGGAGGCCGAGGCGGGGGATGGTGAGGATGGCGTAGGCCTGGGACCAACTGGGCGTGGATCGCCGGGTGTCGGTGGTACGACGATCAGTACCGTCGGCGCCGCCGGCACCGGCGCCGGTCCCGTCGCTCGGCGACGTGGGCGCGACGGACGTATCACCGGAGCCGCCTCCATCCCCCGACCCGCCCCCGTTTCCCCACTCCCGCTCCAGCGCCTCCACCTTCCGCTCGGCCCCGCGCCGGGCCTCCCGGTTGGTCCACCACAGTTGGTGGACGACGAGCAGGAGCAGCACCACCCCCACGGTGACGAGGACTTCACCCCCGCCCCACCACACCCGCCGGCGCCGCGCACTCCGCCGCCGGCTGCCGTGCTGCACCACGGGAACGCGCATCCAGATTCACACCTCCTCGACGGGGCCGCCCGCACGATAGGCGCCACCTCTTCAAGTCACCAGCCACAGGCGGCGGCACAAGCGGCGACCGGGCGCGGTTCGAGACTTCGTACATAGGTTTTAGAAAGGGCTGTCGCAACCCTCGACAACCCCACGCACCACACCCGATGCTTCGACGTGGCATGAACGGGACAGCCCGTCGACAGCTCGTCGAGCGAAGCGGAGAAGCCGCAATGATCCGACGCAGAACCCTGCTGGCCGCAGCCGGCGGCGGCCTCCTGGGCAGCGCCCTGGCGACCGGCACCGCGCACGCGGACGCGACCGTCGCCGTCACCCCCGGCACGTCGTGGGGGACTTGGGAGGGCTGGGGCACCTCCCTGGCCTGGTGGGCCAATGTCTTCGGCGCCCGGGACGACTTCGCCGACATCTTCTTCACCACCAAGTCGACGACGTACAACGGCACTTCGCTCCCCGGTCTGGGCCTGAACATCGCCCGGTACAACCTGGGCGCGTGCAGCTGGAACGCGGTGAACGGCGAGTCGATGGTCGCCTCCCCGAACATCCCCGGGTTCAAGCAGATCGAGGGCTTCTGGCAGGACTGGAACAACGAGGACCCCACCTCCGCGGCCTGGGACTGGACGGCGGACGCGAACCAGCGCGCGATGCTGGTGAAGGCGACCGCGCGCGGCGCGACCAGCGAGCTGTTCGCCAACTCCCCCATGTGGTGGATGTGTTCCAACCACAACCCGTCCGGCGCGGCCGGCGGCGGCAACAACCTCCAGACCTGGAACTACCGCCAGCACGCCTCCCACCTCGCCGCGGTGGCCCTCTACGCCAAGAACAACTGGGGCGTGAACTTCGCGACGGTCGACGCCTTCAACGAACCCTCGTCCTCCTGGTGGACGGCGACCGGCACGCAGGAGGGCTGTCACATGGACGCGACGGTCCAGTCGGCCGTACTGCCGTATCTGCGAAGCGAGTTGAACACCCGCGGCCTCACGGCCACGAAGATCTCCGCCTCCGACGAGACGAGCTACGACCTCGCCCGCACCACCTGGAACTCCTTCAGCTCCACGACGAAGGGGTACGTGAACCGGGTCAACGTCCACGGCTACCAGGGCTCGGGCGGGCGCAGGGACCTGCTGTACACGGACGTCGTGACGACGGCCGGCAAGGCCCTGTGGAACTCGGAGACCGGCGACAACGACGGCACCGGCTACACCATGGCCTTCAACCTCCTCTACGACTTCCGCTGGCTCCACCCCACCGCCTGGGTGTACTGGCAGGTCATGGACCCGTCCTCAAACTGGGCGATGATCGCGTACGACGCGGACACGCTGGCGGCGGGCGCGGTGACGACGAAGTACTACGTCATGGCCCAGTTCAGCCGCCATCTGCGCCCCGGCATGAAGATCCTCGACACGGGCGTCAGCTACGCCACGGCCGCCTACGACGCGACCGCCAAGCGCCTGGTCATCGTCGCCCTCAACACCGCCACCACCGCCCAGACCCTCACCTTCAACCTCGCCAACTTCACGACGGTGACCGGCGGTTCGGGCGGCCTGGTACCGCGCTGGAACACGGTGACGACGGGCGGGGACCAGTACAAGGCGTACTCGGACACGTACGTGAGCGGGAAGACGGTGGCGGTGCCGTTCGCGGCGAAGGCGGTGCAGACGTTGCAGATCGACGGGGTGACGATCTAGCGGGAGTGAACGGGAGGGGGCACGGCCGCCGGTACCCGCCCTCTCCTCACTTCAGCTGGACGGTCAGCTCCACGGTCACGTCATCTCCGGCGGCGATCCCCTGCGGCTTGCGTACCGCGTTCTTCAGCGGCAGCAGATACCCGCCGTCCTTGGGAAAGAGGGACGTACCGAAGACGACCTCCCCGATCCGCGCCTCCACCGGAATCACCCCCCACCCGTAGGTGGCCATGGCGGCCACCTCCCGAATGTCCTCGGACTCCTGGTCCGGCACGGGGACGAAGTAGTACGGCGCGGGCCCACGCCACTCGATCACCTGCCCGGAGAAGACAAGACGCATGGCGATCAGTCTCCACCCACCGCCTCCCGGCCTCTTCTCCTCCCCTTCTCCATCGGTGCTGGCCTGCGGATATCTCTCCTTTGTCACCCGTCGGCAGTACGGTGTCCCCCATGCGCCCCGACACGCCTGCCGAGAACGTCGACCACACCGCCGAAGCGGCACGCCTGGAGCGGACCGCCGGCCGGTATCCCGAGGACGCCGAGGCCCTGCTCCTGCAGGCCGCGGCCCACCTGGAACTGTCCGGCGACCGCCCCGCCGCGACCGCGCTCTACGACCGCCTGCTGTCCTCGAACGACACTCTGGACGACCCCCACCTGGTACGAGCCCTCAAGGCCTCGAACCTGTGGGAGTACGGCCATGAGGCCGAGGCCCGCGCGATCATCGACGGCGTCCGCGCGGCGGCCCCGCGCGACCCGGCCCCCTGGGTGATCGTGGCCGAGGCCCTGGAATCGCACGACGAGCTGGAGGCGGCCCAGGAGACGTTCTCGGAGGGCGCGGGTCTCCTCCTGGCGGACGTCCAGGAACCCCCGTACTCCACCCACCCGCTGCTCTTCGGCCGTCACCGCGTGCGCCGCATGCTGGGCGTGGCCCACGACGAGTGGGACATGCTGGCCGACACCCTGCACTCCTCCCCCGTCTCCCTGGACGAACTCCACGACCCCAAGCGCGTCTGGTCCCTGGGCTCGGACAACCCCGCGGAACTGGAGGCCGAGATCTCCCGCCTGCGCGCGGAACTGGGCACCTACCGCGAGGCCCTCTCCCGCCCGTTCCCGGTGGCGGTCCTGCACTGGCCGACGACGGAACTGGCGGAACTGGTGTCGGACTACCCGACGCTGTCCGCCGAATACCCGTCCCACGAGGCGCACTTGGCGACGATAGAGGCGTCGCTGCGGGAGCTGGCGGCTTCGGGAACTCCGAACCTCGGGATCGTGACGGGGACGGTGCCGTCGTACGAGGCCTTCGCAGCGTCGGAGGGGTCGTCGCCAGCGGACGCGGATCTGCTGCCGCAGTATGCGACGACGTTGGCGGCACGGGGGCGGGCGGTGGCTTGGCCGCCGCAGCGGGGGGCTGTTTGTTGGTGTGGGTCGGGGCGGGGGTATGGGGAGTGTCACGGGGCGTAACTCGCGCACCACCCCACCGTCCAACCACAGGGAACGCCCTTGACGCGGGCTGCGGAAGCGCCACACTGCCAAAGAAACCTGCAGCCCAGCGTCCAGTTAAATCTGCGGGCGGGTGTCACTGCCAACGCCCACACTCCAGCCATGGCAACCGAGCATCCGGAGTGACGCGGCACAGCCATCTCTCCCGCATTCCATTTTCTATGCGAGGGCGGTACGCCACTCCTCGCGCAAGGCCTCGCATACGCCGGCAGAATGTTGTCGTGCCACGTGCCGTCCCTTCCTCTCCAGCCGTCTCCGCCCGCATGAGCCGACAGGGCTCTCGCGACACGGCGCCCGAGGTTGCGGTCCGAAGGCTCCTTCACGCGGCCGGCCTGCGTTACAGGGTCAACGTTCCTGTACCCGGCATGCCGCGTCGCACGATCGACATCGTCTTCACCAAAACCAAGATCGCCATCTTCATGGACGGCTGCTTCTGGCACGGCTGCCCTGAACACGCAACGCAACCCAAGGCCAACGCGGAGTGGTGGCGAGTCAAGCTGGACAAGAACATGGCTCGAGATGTCGAGACGACAGACCACCTGACTGCGCAGGGCTGGACGGTCCTGCGCTTTTGGGAGCATGAGTCGACCAAGGATGTCGCGAGCCAGGTCGCCGCTTCAGTAGCGGATCGGACACCGCCCGCTGCTCGACACGCGCCCGTACCAGACAGTGCCTCGGGCGCCGAGAAGTCCATGGATGTCGGAGACCCTTCATGACCGAGTATGGCGACTCATCACCAACCCCACCTCTACAGCGCATCGCCAGCCCAAGGCTGGCGGCCGGCGAGGTCATCGGTCTTTGCAATGCACTCGGCTTGACAAACCAGAGCGGGGGCGCTCGATTCCAATGACCGGTGAATTCGATGCCATGTATGAGACGTTCCAGGCCCTGTTGGACGCGTTTCCACCTTCTGAGGCAGTCAAGCGCCTGGAGCTGCTGGGCGTGAGCCCTGAAATCGTTCAGCAGATTCGCGAGAAGCATGAGCAGCACACGGTTCGTATCAAGGAACTCGAAGAACCTCATGCCGTTGTACGAGACGGGCTTGACACCTGGTACACGGGCCCGCAGGCCAAGGATAAATGTTGGCCCGCGATCGTTGATCTCCTGATCGAGGACGACTGGGAGGACCCGGCGATCCGGAATCTGGACGATTCGTCCACCCGCGTCCTCTCGCTGCTGAACCATCCGAAGGAGAAGGCGTTCTCCACGCGAGGCCTCGTAGTCGGCTACGTGCAGTCCGGCAAGACGACCAACTTCACCTCGGTTATGGCCAAGGCGGCCGATCGCGGCTACAAGCTCTTCATCGTCCTGGCAGGCATTCACAATGGCCTCCGGCGCCAGACCCAGGCCCGCCTGGTCCAGCAACTCGTAGAACCCAATCCTTCCCTCTGGTCCCAACTGACCGGCCTGGAAAAGGACTTCACTCCCCAGGAGAACCCGGCTTCGTACTTCGGGAAGAACAACAAGACACGAGTCCTGTGCGTGGTCAAGAAGAACGCGACCGTACTGCGCAAGCTCGCGGTGTGGCTCGAGAAGGCGTCGGACTATCTCACAGACTGTCCGGCCCTGATCATCGACGACGAGGCGGATCAGGCCACCGTGGCCACGAAGTCCATCAACCCGCTGATTCTCAGGATCATGGAGAGCCTCCCGCGGTCCGCCTACGTGGGGTACACGGCATCGCCGTTCGCCAACCTGCTGATCGACCCGAGTGCAAAGGACCTCTATCCTCGCGACTTCGTCGTCAACCTCCCCAAGCCGGCGGGCCACTTCGGCACTGAAGTCCTCTTCGGTCGATACGCCCTCGACGGTGAGGATCCGGAACAAGTCGACGACGGACACGACATGATCCGCTCGGTACCGGACGACGACATGCCCTGCGTACGGCCCGAGACGAGGGCCGACATAGATGGCTTCGAACCCATCATCACGGACGCTCTCCGGAATGCAATCGAGTACTTCTGGTTGGCAACTGCCGCTCGCCGGGTGCGCCGAACCGGTAATCCCCACAGCACGATGTTGATCCACACCAGCGTCAACACCGCCGTGCACAACAGCTTCAAGCGGCCGTTGCGTCATCTGTTGGACCGGGCTGCGGATTCTCTCAGTGACGCAGCCTTCCTTTCCCGACTGCGTGATCTCTGGGACCGGGAGACCGCGCGGGTCCCCGCCACGGAGTTCGGCGAGACGAAGGTGCCCTTCGGCAAATTGGTTCAAGAACTTCCCGGTGTCTTCCGCAGTTGCCGAATCATCATGGACAACTCCAGCAGTGAGGACCGCCTCGACTACGAGAACGGCCCCGTCGTGGCGATTGCCGTGGGCGGCAACACACTGTCGCGTGGGCTGACGTTGGAAGGTTTGTCGGTCAGTTACTTCGTACGCTCCGTCTCCGCGTACGACACTCTGCTGCAAATGGGGCGTTGGTTCGGCTTCCGGAACGGATACGCGGATCTACCTCGTATCTGGATGACCGACGAGTTGGCCGAGTGGTTTAGGCACCTGGCTACAGTCGAGACCGAGATGCGTCGGGACATCGACATCTACATGACCGAGGACGAGACCCCGACCACGTTCGCAGTCCGTCTGCGCGCTCACCCGGCCCTGCGCGTCACTGCGGCGGCCAAGATGAGAGATGCGGTCACCGCAGCCTCCTCCTACGGTGGCAAGCGGGTGCAAACGCACTACTTCCACACCAACGCCAAGTGGCTGAGCGCAAATCTGGCCGCCGCATGCGACCTGGTGAGTGCCTCCATCGCCAACGCCGTCAGAGTGGAGCACCGGCCCGACGACGGCCGATACCTCTTCCGTGATGTGCCGTACGACGCGGTGACCGACTTTCTGGCGGCCTACAAGTTCCATGAGAAGTCGCCCGAAAACGACGCCGATCTAATCGGGGACTACATCAAGAAGCGCGTCGCGGCAGGCTCGCTGCGCCGCTGGAACATCGCCATCGTCGGCAACCCGGCAGGCGAGCCCTTCAGCTTCGCCGCGAGTGTGTCGGTAGGACTCAACTCCCGTGCACGCCTCGCCATCAGGAACTCTGATCCCGACTTCGCCGACATCAAAACTCTGATGAGCCGCCGCGACGGCGCAATCGATCTGGCCGGGAGCACGGAAAAGTTGACCGAGCAGGGCATTAAGGACCAGCGTCGTCTCCAACTGCCGGCCACGGGCCTGCTGGTCCTGTATCCGATCGACAAGGCATCGGAACCCAGCCCGGCAAAGAAGCTGCGTGCCCCTTTGAATGCCGCTGAACATGTGATCGGTGTCGGCCTTGTGTTCCCAGAACCACAAGACAAGGACAGCACGGTGGAGAAATACATCTCGGCCGATCTGTCCGGCCTGCGTATTGAGGACGAAGACCTCAGCCTCCTCGAAGGCGAAGACTCATGAAGGACGACGACCTGCATCGGCTCGTCGAGGAGTGTTGGACTGCACTCGAAGCCGAAGAGACCAAGGGCGAGCACCGTTTGAGGGTCTCGTTGCTGCCCTCGATGGCCGACCGAGATCCCTTGGCAGTCGGCGTCGACCACAACGGCCACCGTCATCTCTTGGTCCCCGTTCCGATGCATCGGAAAGTACGCTCAGGCCTCGACGGCCCAGTCCTCCAGTTGCGCAAGCGCCCGTTGGAGGACACCGAGACCTATCAGATGTACGCCGATCTCGCCTGCTTGCGAACAGACCTCAACGACCTGTTCACGGAGCTGTGTGTCGATGCCGTGGGCGCGGCAGAGAAGCTGCCCGAGAACCCGGTCAAGGCGCTCTACCGCGTCCTCGATCGGTGGAGGGCTCTCTTCCAGACGCAAGGAACACCTCTGGGACCCGAGCAACTCGCAGGTCTCTTCGGCGAGTTGCTGGTCCTTGAGCAACTCCTAGAGCGCGATTCGAGTGCCCATCGCCTGTGGCGGGGCCCATCGGGCCACCATCACGATTTCTCCAGCGGAAGCACGGCCGTCGAGGTGAAGACGAGCACCGTCTCTGAGGGCCGTCGGCCGCGAATCCACGGGCTGGATCAACTCGATGCTCCAGAAGGCGGGGCGCTCCACCTGGCCTGGTTCCGACTGCACCGCACCGCAAAGAGCAACTCAAGCGTCGGTTTCCTGGAACTACTCGATCGAGTCCTGCGACGCTGCGACGACGAGAGCACTCTGCTGGAGTTGCTCGCCGAGGCCGGCTATCGGGTCGTCGACGCGGAGCAGTATCGCGATACGTACTTCAAGGTGGACGAAGAGAGGTGGTACGAGGTCGTTCCCAGTTTCCCCAAACTGACGGCCCTAACCCTCGGAGCTGCAGGCGTGACCATTTCAGTTGTGGATGTCGAGTACACGATCGACCTGTCCGGGGACTCACCGACGGCCATGGATTCCGATGAGGTGTCCCGGGCGATCGACCGCATGATCCAGGAGTCCGCGTGAGAGGGCCCCGCTGGTTCTCCCAACCCTATCCGCCAGAAGGTGCTAGCGCGGCCGAGGGCATCCGCAACCAGCTCGGCAGGCCGGAACTCGATCTGCTGACTATTCTGGTACGGGAGTCCGCTCAGAACAGTTGGGACGCCCGCCTGCCGCAGTCCACTGTGCCTGTCGACTACCGAATCGACATTCGCACCGTGGGAGCAGCCCACGCATCCGCCTGGCGTGAGCTCCTTTCGGAAGGGGCACCCAGCGGCGCGAGCTTCCCTCTCCGAGACACACTCGCTCGTGGTCCGATCCGAGTGCTGGCCGTTTCCGATCGTGGGACTCGGGGACTGGGCGGGCCGACGCGTGCCGACAACGCAGTGGGCCCGGACCGCGACTTCGTCTCCTTCATCCGAAACATCGGCGAGCCGCGCGAGACCGCGCTGGGCGGCGGCACCTACGGCTTCGGCAAAGGCATCTTCTATTTGCTGTCCAAGCCGGGCACCGTCCTTGTCCATTCCCGGTGCCGGACCGCGCTGGGCGCGTACGAGACGCGCCTGATCGGCTGCACGCTCTGGAAAAGCTATGTGGCCGCCGATCAAGACGGGAACCGTCGCTACACGGGTCGCCACTGGTGGGGCGACACTTCGGGCAATGTGGTCGAGCCGCTCATCGGGGATGAGGCTGAGATGGTGGCACAACGCCTGGGCCTGCAGGCGTTCGGGCCCCATGAGACGGGGACGACCGTGGTGGTCATCGACCCCAACCTCGACGAACTCGAACCGTCCGAGGCAGCCGAGTATCTCGGCGAGACCATGGCCTGGCATCTCTGGCCCAAGATGATCACCACCGTCGGAAACCCGCCTTCCATGCGCTTCTCAGTCACGTGCGACGGCGTCCGTCATTCGGTTCCCGACCCCCGCGACACGCGTCCGCTCAATATGTTTGTGACAGCCTACGAGGTAATGACAGGGCCGGACGGAAGTGACCTCGAGTGCCATCGGCCCAAAAGGCACTTGGGACGGCTCGGCTTGGTGAAACGGATCATGCCGTCGTTGGAACCGACTCGAGCATCACGAATGTTGGGCATCGAGGACCTCATCCATCACGTCTGTCTGATGCGTCCGGCGGAACTCGTCGTCACCTACCACGCCGGGCCGAAACCTCCGAGCACGAATCAAGGCTATGCGGGTGTCTTCCGTGCCACCGAGAGCATGGACGACGTCTACGCCAGGGCGGAGCCGCCCACGCACGACGCTTGGAATCCACAGTCCTTGGACAGACCCGACAGCACTTTCGTGCAGACGACGTTCCGGCGCATCGGTGAAGCTCTGGAGCGTCTGCTCTCGTTGAGTGGGGTCGCACGCCCAGGAGCCAGCAACGTGGCGCTGGGCGCTGCCAGTACGCTGTTCTCCGGGCTGGTAGGTGGAGCTTGGGGAATCGGCGGCGCAACCGCCTATTCGCAACCAGGGCGCTCCTCTGCTGGCACGTCCGAACCAAGCGATGCTCGGCAGTACGCGGGCCGGCCGGCAACCGGCGGCACTCCAGCGGTCCGGCCTTCGGACTCGGCCTCCACCGGCGGTGGGAATCACCCCGATGGTTTCGGAGGCGAAGGACCGGCATTGTCCGAGTCTTCGGCTGGCGGTGGTTTCGAGACTCCGCGCCGCCGCCCACGCGTGCAGTACTTGGGTGATCCCTTCTACGACGACCGCGGAGACGTCTCCGTCCTGGTCCAGGAGTTCAGGCTGCCCGTGCCCGGGCCTCAACGCCTGAGTATCGATCTCGCCGTGACGCTCCCCGGTTCCGGGGGCCGCGAGACCGATCCTCCGATCGGGGCGACCATGCCCACCTTGGTCGGTTGGGAGGACGACACCGGACGCCTGTACCCATCCGATTCGCAGGTCGTCGATGGCGGTGAGTCCATCTGGCGCGCTGTGGTGAGGCCTGCACCGGACACCATGACCGAAATCGGCATCAGGGTCGAGGCGGTGAGGAACCCATGACTCGACGTGTACTTCCCTACCGCAGCCCTGCTCAAGACGTTGTGTCCCCCGAGACCTGGCGTCTCGTGGTCGAGGACGGCGAAGTAACTCTGCCCGAGGCTTTGCCGGACTGGGACTACCAAATGGATCTGCACCTACGGCGGACCATTCGTATCGATCTGGACCGAACGCGACGGCAAACAGGACTTCCCGAAGACGCTTCTCTGCTGCTCTCAGCCGTATGGACGGCCACGGGATCCAACCTCAGCGGCCCTGCGCAACACGTGCCGCTGCCCGAAAGAGGCATGACCACCGTCGAGTTCGACATCAGACTGAGCGGAGCCGACCTCGGTGGCCTGTTGCTTCTTGACACCGCGATGGTGCTCGCCCGACGGAGGAACGAAGCACGTCCTTCCTCACCCCGGCGCGCGGGCTCTGTGCTGTGGAACGATCGGGAAGCACTCCGGCTCCAGGGCGACGCGCCACAGTTCCCCATGGCAATCATCGACTTCGCTCGGACGTCCTTTCCCGATGGCGCGGCCTGGCACCTGCAGATCAGCGGAGGTCTGGAACATGCAACCATGGGCGCTCTGTTGCTGCTGGTCAACGAGCGGAACACAGTCACCGCCACCGCATTTCAGAATGCGGCCAAGCCTCGTCAGATCGACCGGATCGTACTCTCCGCGGTGTACGCCGACGCTGCACGAGTAATGGCTGAGCACGCTCTCGCACACGACGACTTCACCGAAGAGTCCGATTTCCCCGACGGTTCGCTCGGTGCCACCTTGCTGAGCCTGTTCGACCAACTCTTTCCCGGACAGCAGGTGGCTGACCTACGTCTGCGCCAACGCCAGTCGCCGAGCCTGTTCGCTTCGGATCTGCAGGCAGCCGTCAAGATCTTCGAGGTGTCATGATGAGCTTCCTCTACCCTCGGCTGCTCTCCGAACAAGCGAGACCGCTCTTCGAGGAGTACCGGCACCTCACGATCACCGAACTGTCCAGCCGCTTCACCGTCACTCACGAATCCGCGGTGTATGTGGCCACAGGAGGCGACCGGGTTGCTCCGAATCAGCTCCGGGAGCTTCGCGACGGCGTTCTCAACCTGGCGAAACAAGCAGGCTTCCCGGACAGCTCGGACCGGACGCGCAATGCCGAGTTCGATCTCCGGCTGGCCTCGCTGCTCCATGCCGAGATGGGCATGGTGCCTGCGGAAGCCGCATCTCGCGACGTGTGGGCCTTCTTTGCGCTGGCCCTCCTCCCGGACGTCGCTTTTTGGCGCTATCCCCAGCCACCCAGGGACCGTGTCCTCGGCACAGACCTGACCCGACACGTCTTCGGACGCCTCTGGTGGCGAGCCCAACTCGTGCGTTCTCCCGGGGATCCCGAACCGTACGCCGCACTCGAGATCCTCGGTGAAGCGGCATTCGACCAGATCTACGCTCGACGCGCCGCGCTCGGCGGAAGTCCTCACCTGGTGCGGGCCATCCTGCGCGTCTGGCGAGATCTCGACCTGAGTGGTCTGAATGAACGGGATGCCCTCCGCGACTTTCTCAAGCGGCTGCTCAGGCTGGCCCCTTTCGTGCTCTTCGACGGGATCGACGAAGCCGCTCTGATCGACGAGCTGCACTCCGTGGCGCAGGAGGCCGTGGAGGCTCAACGCTCGCGTTCGGCGACTACAGCAGAACCGGTGACGCCCCTTGGGACGACGTCCTCGACCGGCCTCGCTCGACAGGTGCCCACAGTCGTACCCCACCAGGAGGAGTCCACGTCTGCGCCTGCAGTCGGAGCGCGACGGTTTCGGTCGGTGGAGATCTGCGCGGGCGCCGGAGCTCAAGCCCTCGGGCTCGAACGCGCCGGTTTCGACCCGGTACTCCTCATCGACAGCAAGGCCGACGCCTGCTTCACCATCGACCTCAACCGACCGCACTGGGATGTTGTCTGCATGGACGTGGTGCAGTTCCACCCGAGCATGCGTCCGGACACCTGGGGTGTGGACCTCGTCAGCGGCGGCCTGCCACGGGTCAAATCCCCGGCAGCCGTGGGGCGCGCCGAGGATACCGAGGAACGGCGTGTGCTCAGAGCTTCGATCAGCTTGGTTTGCCAGATCGGGCCCAAGGCGGTGCTCTTCGAGAACGTACCCGACCTCGTGGACAAGCCCGATTTTGCTGGTGACCGGGCTTGGATCAACAACGAGCTGCAGCAGGCCGGATTCCGGACCGGTTGGAGAATCCTCAATGCCGCCGACTTTGGTGTCCCGCAGAATCGCAGCAGTGGTTTCCTGATCGCGCTGCAGGAGCAGTACTTCAGTCGATTCACTTGGCCCGAGCCGAGTCAGGCACCTTCTCCCACCGTGGGACAGGTACTAGGCCCTTCCATGTCCGCCCAAGGCTGGCCGGGGGCACCCCGCTGGGCCATGCGGGCCGATCGCGTCGCCCCGGCGCTCGTCGGTGGCTCCGATCGTCGAGGCGGTGCAGATCTCGGGCCCACGGGTAGCAAGAAGGCATGGGCAGCGCTTGGGGTGAATGGCAGTAGCCTCGGCGACGACCTGCCGGGACCCGCCTTCCCCCCGGACGAGCAGCCCAGGCTGACCGTTGAACAGGCCGCCATGATCCAGGCTTTCCCAACCGACTGGAAGCTCTTCGGCGGCAAAACATCCAGGTATCGTCAAGTGGGTCACGCCATGCCGCCTCCTTTGGCCACAGCGCTGGGGCTGGCCCTCGCACGGGCGCTCCGCGGCTAAGATCGCTCCATGGTCACGCCCCGCCCCTCCGCATCAGAGCCCATCACTGTCCTTGATCTTTTCAGTGGCTGTGGGGGGTTCACCCAGGGGTTTCACGAGTTCCGACCCGTGGGTTCAAACATCGACGGACCCGCCTTCCGCAGCATTGCAGCCGTCGAACACAATCCTGCGGCGGCGGCCACGTACGCAGTGAACTTTGGGCGACTTCGCCCGGACAAAAGCGTGCCAGGCGCTCGCGTACATGTCGGCGACATCGAAGACTGGCGGCCGACAGCGGAGGATCTCCACGCCGAAGTGGTCATCGGCGGGCCACCGTGTCAGGGCTTCTCAGCCTTGAATCGCAACAAAAAGGGCAGTGAGCGCAATAGCCTGTGGGAAGAATACGTTCGAGTTGTAGCCGAAGTGCGCCCCAAAGTGTTCGTCATTGAGAACGTTGATCGCTTCCTCAAGTCCGACGAGTTCAACAACTTGCTCAGCCAGGTGAAAGAAGGAGGTCGCCTCTCCGACTATCGACTCGTGGATCCCCCCGGTCACGAAATGGGCGACAGCGAGGAGGAAAAGAATAGGCGCTACCTCCTCAATGCAGCGGACTACGGCGCCGCCCAGGCCCGCCGTCGAGCCATTGTCATCGGGATACGCCGTGATATTGAAGACGGGCGCACAATGAAGTATCCCGTCAAGACGCACACCCGTCGTCCCAGAGGTAGCTCTGCTGCACTTGACGGTGTCGACGCAGGGATCTCGTACTGGAATACAATTGACAAAATTTTCCGGGAGTCCGCGAAGCGCGTTATTCAAGGAACTGAACTGCCCGACAACAAAGAGTTCATTCCTGAGGTCGATGCTGCACTTCCTGGAATTTTCACCACTCGCCACTTGCACTTCGGCCGGAACCCCGAGCCACTCTCCAGAGCGAGATATCTCGCGATCCCTCCCGGTGGCAATCGAAAGAATCTCCGCGACAAGTGGTACACGTTGGACGAGTTCGGTGAAGTCCACGTCTTCACCAGTCCGAACCCTCCCGGCGTGCGAACACCGGTGGAGTACCTTTCGACCAAGAGTTGGGACAATCACAATACCGGCACCGGAGACGTCATGGGCCGGCTACGTTTTGGCGAACCATCGGTCACCATTCGAACGGAATTCTTCAAGCCGGAGAAGGGTCGCTACCTTCACCCGACCGATTCACGACCGATCACCCACTTCGAAGCCGCGCGAATTCAAGGATTCCCTCTGAGGTTCCGATGGTGCGGAACAAAGACCGAGATCGCAACGCAGATCGGCAACGCCGTGCCGGTCCCTCTGGGAAAAGCCATCGCAACAGCCATTTACACCTACCTGCGTAGCTGACTCATCCGCTTGGTCGGAGCAATGAAGGCGGCACGAGCTGGAGCATATTATGTCTCCAGCTCAGTTCCACCGATCGGCGGCACTATTCGCGGGAAACCCCCTTCAACGCTTCATAGCGCTCCAAAAATTCACCGTGGCTCCTCTTGACCATGCCGAGAATTTCTGAGTACTGGCGGACATATATCTGCGCCTTGCGAAGCATGTTCATGTTCTGGATCGCCATGGGCTCACTACTGATCTTTCCGCAGAACAGGTAGCCAATGACATGACTGGGGCGATACTCCCCGTCCGTGGAATTCTCAAAGATATGGCGAAGGTATCCAACGTAGTCCCGAATCTGATCCAACTCTTTGCGGCCTGCTACGGAATGAGGACGCTTGATCTCGACTACCACCAGCGTGTCGCCTTCCGCCACGCAGAGAAAATCAATCCGCCGGTCGGACTCAGGAGCCTCGGACTCAGGAAAGTGATCGCGCAGGATCTTACTGTATTGAATCTCGTCCGCGACCAGGTGCCATCTTGGATCCAGGGCCCAAGGGAACTCCTTGAAGAAGTTATGCAGATCTGGAACCTCAAGCGCATTGTTAGTGATCATCTTCTCCAGTTTTTCAATCGTGGCGATCCTCCCTTTAGTGACCTTAGACATCTCCTTTGCCTCGACTATCTCCCATTCACGGAATAGTGAGATCAGTTGAGCTGGATCCTTGAGCTCGGATTCACTGACTTCCTCGGCGATCTCCCAGAATGCATCGAACTCCAGGAAGTCGATACAAGACTTCAAGATACTCTGGGCCTCTTCGTCCCGCCCGACCAAATTGCTACCGACTGCTGTTTGAATGAGTTTGTCGACCACACGACGGGCTCTTTTGTGCTCTGATCCCGAGGTAGCCTTGAGGAAGTCTTGATAGACGGGTTCTGTGTCCAACTGGCGAAGCTTGTCATATCGGCGCTTTTCCGACCAGTTGCGTGACACGCTATTGACTTGGCGCCTGCCCCATTCCATGAGTGCGGTGTTGCTTTCCGTATCCCAGACGAGGGAGTTGCGCGCCGTCCCCACGGTGTCCTCTTCTTCATCGACAAAGTCAGCGCTGAGCTCACCGATGAGGTACGCGAGAGCGTACTGCTGTCCGGTGTTGGCATCGAACCAGAAGGGTTCTTGCACCAACTTGCCTCGCGCCATGATCGAAACACCACGCTGAATTCCATCATCAACGTTGCTCGAGTGAGGCAGGGCGCCGATCCATCCGGTGACGCGCCATCCAGTTCCTGGGGCAATTTCCTCGTCGTACTCCCAGAGATACGGATCACCGTTCACGTCTCGGGCGAGCAAAGATTTGAGATCACGCTCTTCAGGTGTAATTGGGTGCCCATTGATGATGACTTGAAAATCGTCGTTGATTACTGCGAACCTGCGCGCGATGTGCCGCCGGAGCGACGGTATGGAAACAGCGCGCTTCCGAAATTTCTCGATCCTTCGAAGCGTGATTCGCGTTCCCCGCGAGACCCAACCGGAAGGCTGCAACGGCTCGAACTGGGCAACTCGGTCCTTTGCGGCATACTCAAGTTCGTCATAGTCCATGACAAATCTGGACACAGAAACTCCGTTTGCGCTTTCGACTTCGATTTCTCGCGCTATACCGAATCCGGAGAATTTGCCCAATCCCTTGCGGCCCATGTACCGGCGGAACGGTGCATTCACTCGCCCGCTTCGCCCTTCCGCCTTGCGGCGATCACGCCCTACGAGGAGATATCCCTGCCTGACTTCTTCATCGCTCATTCCGTCCCCGTCGTCCTGCGCAATGATGACGGAATCATCTGTCACCTTTGATCCAGGGATATTGATTTCGACCTTGCTGGCGCCGGCGTCCCAAGCATTCGCAATGAGCTCCGAGATGACCGGCGGAAGAGTCGAGTACATCTGTACTCCGAGGTGCTTGATCGTGGCCGGGTCAAACTCCATCTTGTACGGGCTGGTCATCCTGCTCCCCCTCGCGCGACACTCACCTGGAGCGATCATATTGGCCCAACTGGACCAATCCTGCAGGGATTTGGTCGCATCAGGCCTTCTTGTGATCGACCTGTGGCCGCCAAACTGTGGTGCTTGTCCTGCATCCACGCACTGAGGATTTTCAGCACGGCCACTGCCAGAGGGGACTCCGGCGGGGTGCGCAACGCACGAGGCTCTCGTGCCGTTGGGAAGGTGTTCAAAGTCTCAACCCACAGGCAAAGGAGCCGCGTTGGTTCCGTTTTCTGCCGCACTCGACCTGACGTATGCCTGGTCGAGTGGATCACGATGCTCATCGTCACCTGCGAAGTGACCGCCGCTGCGAGCTCCCGACGCACCAACGTGCGCTGGTCAGCCTGGTGTACGTCCGCAAGCACGACCCCCTCACCCAGATCGCAGCGCGTTAAAGAGCCCCGCGTTGGGCGCGGGGCTCCCTGCTGTCTGAACTCGGTCACCGGGAGATTGGTACAGCCGTCACCTCGTCGAGTACTGACCCCGGAATCAACTAGCCGGCCTCAGAAGCCGTCTCGTTCAACCGTTCCAGCAGCGCCAACAACGCCTCCCGATCCCCCTCCCCCAACCCCGCGAAGCACTCCCCCAACACGTCATCCGCCACCGCTTGCCCCGCCTTCAACACCCGCTCCCCCGCCGGAGTCAGATGGTGCTCGATACGACGCCCCCGCCCCGGCCGCCGCTCGATCAACACCTGCGCAGCGAGCCGCGTCGCCAGCGTGCCGAAGGACTGTTCCGTCTGGAAGGTCGCGGCGGACAGTTCGCGAGCCGAGGAACCCGGCGTGCGGGCGATCGCCCGTAGTGCGTCCCATTGGGCCAGGGTCGTGCCGACGGTCGCCAACGCGGTGTCCAGTGCGCGGTGTTGGCGGTACTGGGCCCGCTTGACCGCTCGGCCGAGCAGCTGGAGTTGGGATGGGCGGCGAAGGCGCAGGTCATCTGGCATGGGGGAAGTTTACCTCAAGACTAAGCTTCCTTATATAAGGATGCTTAGTTAGAGTGAGTGCATGACCTCAGAGAACATCTCCCAGGCGTACTCCGTGTACCCCGACCTGCCCCTCACCGTCACCGAAACCGGCCCCGCCGACGGCCGCCCCGTCCTCGTCCTCCACGGCGGCGGAGGCCCCTTCACCGTCGCCGGCATCGCCCAGCACCTCGCCGCGAACGGCGCCCGCGTCCTCACCCCCGTACACCCCGGCTGGGACAGCAATCCCCGTCCCGACTGGCTCACCGGCATCGACGATCTCGCCCTCGCCTACCTCCACCTCCTCCAGGACCTCGACCTGAAGGACGTCCTCGTCATCGGCTCGTCCATGGGTGGCTGGATCGCCGCCGAGATGGCCGTACGGGATGTCGAGCAGGAGCGTGTCAGCGGGGTCGTGCTCATCAACTCCGCCGGTGTGTACGTCGACAGCGAACCGATCGCCGACTTCTTCGCCCTCGATCCCCGCGCCGCCGCCGAACTGACCTGGCACGACCCCGATCGCTTCTACGTCGATCCCGCCACCGTTCCCGCCGAGCAACTCGCCGCCCGCCAGGCCAACATGGCGACCATGCGGGTCCTCGCCGGTGAACCCAACATGCACGACCCGAAGTTGTTGCGCCGGCTCGGTCGGGTGCGGCAGCCCGCGTTGGTGGTGTGGGGCGAGAGTGACGGGCTCTTCACCGCTGCTTACGGCGCCGCGTACGCGTCCGCCTTCGGGGACGGGCGGTTCGAGCTCGTGCCCAAGGCCGGTCATCTGCCGCAGCTCGAACAGCCTGAGGTCACGTTCCGGCTCATCGACGAGCACCTCGATCGGACAGCTTGAGGGCGCGAGCCGGAGGCCGGCTTCCTGGACGCCCCGCCCTCACACCCCCGGCGCCCGCGGGTTAGCCTCAGGCCACAGCAGTCACAAGGCTCAGGTCGCAAGGCTCAGGAGGCACGCATGGCCAAGGTTCCCAGCGCGGTGGTCGCCGCGGGCGGGCTTGTCGGTGGGTACGGCGTGGCTCGCTGGACGCGGAAGCGGGAGCTCGGTGGGGTCGTACTGGCCGTCGCCGGGGCCGCGGCCGCGCAGCAGTGGCGGCGGCAGGCCGGCGGGACGGCCGCCGGAGCGCTGACCGGTGCCTACGTCGCAGCCTTCGCCGCGTCGCATCCGCTGGCCAAGAAGGTAGGCGCCTGGCCCGCGGTCTTCGGCGTCGCCGGTGCCGTGGCACTGGCCTCGTGGGCGGTGGCCGACCGCCGGGGGTAGCTCCCCCACGTGCAACGGGACGTAGGGCTCCCGGCGTCTGCGAAGACATCGGCGGAGACATCCGCGCCAGTTTTCGTTATCGGCCCCCACACCCGTACGTCTCCTGCGCATGCACGCCACACAACACCCCAGCAGCCGTCGCACCCTCACCCGCCGCACCCTCCTCAAAGCCACCGGCACCGGAGCCGTGACCGCCGCCGTCGGAACCACCGCCACCCCCTCAACCGCCGCCGACGGCTACGCCCACCCCGGTCTCCTCCACACCCGCGCCGACCTGGCCCGTATGGCCGCGAAGGTGAAGGCGGGCAAGGCGCCTTACGTCGCCGGGTACGCCAAGCTCACCGCCAACCGGCATGCGCAGAGCGGGTGGACGGCGAACCCCCAGGCCACCGTCTACCGGGGCAGCGGTACGCCGCAGAACTACGCGACCCTCTACAACGACGTCCACGCCGCCTACCAGAACGCCCTGCGCTACCACGTCGGCGGCGACAGCGCCCACGCCGACACCGCCGTCGCGATCCTCAACTCCTGGTCGGCCAAGCTGACTTCGGTGCAGGGGTCAGCCGACCGGTTCCTGGCCGCGGGACTGTACGGGTACCAATTCGCGAACGCCTCCGAACTCGTCCGGGATCACGGGGACTTCGAGCTGGGCCGGTTCCAGGAGATGCTCAGCGAGGTCTTCGCGCCGCTCAGCGACAGCTTCCTGGTCAAGCACAACGACGCCGTCGTCACCAACTACTGGACCAACTGGGATCTCACGGCCGTCGCCTGCGTCCTCGCCACCGGCATCTTCTGCGACGACAAGGCCCAAGTCGCCCGCGCCGTCGACTACTTCAAGCATGGTGCGGGGCTCGGATCCGTCCGCAACGCCATTCCCGTGCTGCACGAGGACGGGCTTGGTGAGTGGTTGGAGGCCGGGCGCGATCAAGGGCACGCCCTGCTCGGTGTCGGGCTGATGGGCACTGTGTGCGAGATGGCCTGGAATCAAGGCATCGATCTGTACGGGTACGACGACAGCCGGTTCCTCAAGGGCGCCCAGTACGTGGCGAAGTGGAGCATGGGCGGGCAGGTGCCGTACACGCCCAACACCCGTCGCAAGGGTGCCGTCGCGGGGTGGTCGGGGAGCGAGACCGCGAGCGCCGCGGCCGGTGTCGACCCGAGTATGACCCGGCCCATCTGGGCGATGATCGCCAACCACTACACCAAGCGGCGCGGGCTCTCGGCCACCTACCTCACGCAGATCGCCGCCAAGTCCGCCCCCGAGGGCGGCGGCGGTGACTACGGCCCCAACAGCGGCGGCTACGACCAACTCGGCTTCGGCACCCTGGCGTTCACGCGGGACAAGGCGGCGGCCGCAGGCAGCACCTCCGCCCCTATCGGGACACCGACCTCGACTCCCGCGCCGACCCCGACGGCCACCGCATCCGGCGCCAACTCCGGTACGGACATCGGCTCCGGCCCCCGCCCCCAGTCCGCCGCCGCCCCCTCCGCCTCACCGAACTCCAGCGGCGACCTCGCCACCACCGGCTCCGGTGACGTCATCGGATGGGCAGCGGCCGCAGGCCTCACGACCGTCGCCGGAGGCCTGCTTCTGGTGCGCCGTCGGGACCGGGTCAGGCGGGACGTCCCCCAATAGGCGTCCCCGGAGGCCCGGATTCACCGGAACCGCCCGAACTCCCGGGCTTCCCCGCCCCCTTCACCGCCGCGCCCGCCTTCGCCACCACCGCGGTCAACGGCGTGGCGATGTCCTCCAGCGACCTCCGCTCCGCGTTCACCGCAAGGAACGCCGCGACGATCCCCGCCGCGCACATCAGCCCCGCGCCGATCTGGAAGGCGAGGGTCGTGTCGCCGACGACGCCGGAATCGGTGAGGTCGGCGAAGACGAGGGGGCCGGTGATGCCACCGGCGGCCGTGCCGATGGCGTAGAAGAACGCGATGGACATGGCGCGGGTCTCCATCGGGAAGATCTCGGAGACCGTGAGGTAGGCGCTGGAGGCGCCGGCGGAGGCGAAGAACAGGACCGCGCACCAACACGCCGTCAGGGTCGTCGCGTTGAGCGAGCCGCGGTCGAACAGCCAGGCCGTGCCGAAGAGGAGGAGGCCGGAGAGGAGGTACGTCGACGAGATCATCGTCCGGCGGCCCACCGTGTCGAAGAGCTTGCCCAGCAGCAGGGGGCCGAAGAAGTTGCCGACCGCGATCACCGCGAAGTAGTAGCCGGTGTTCCCGGTCGGGACGTCGTAGAACTTCGTCAGGATCGCGCCGAAGCCGAAGGTGATCGCGTTGTAGAGGAACGCCTGGCCGATGAAGAGGGAGAAGCCGAGGACCGAGCGTTTGCGGTAGTCGGAGAAGAGGGTGCGGCCGATCTCCAGGAAGCTGATGCTCTTGCGCTGGTGGATGGTGATCTCGCCCTCGGGGGCGGGGAGTTGCTCGCCCTGCTCCGCCTCGATCCGCTCCTCGATCGAGGAGACGATGCGTTCCGCCTCCTCCTCCTTGCCGTGGATCAGCAGCCACCGTGGGCTCTCGGGCACGTGTCGTCGTACCAGAAGGATCACCAGGGCGAGGACCGCGCCGAGCGCGAAGGTCAGGCGCCAGCCCACGTCGGCCGGCAGGATCGCGGTGTTCAGCGCGACGATGGAGAGCAGGGAGCCGAAGACCGCGCCCACCCAGAAGCTGCCGTTGATGATCAAGTCGACGCGCCCGCGGTGGAACGCCGGGATCAGCTCGTCGATGGCGGAGTTGATCGCCGCGTACTCGCCGCCGATGCCGAAGCCGGTCAGGAAGCGGAAGGCGAAGAACCACCAGGTCTGGAAGGAGATCGCCGTCAGGGCGGTGGCCGCCAGATACACGATCAGGGTGATCATGAACAGTTTTTTGCGGCCGTAGCGGTCGGTCAGGCGGCCCCAGAACAGGGCGCCGGAGCAGGCACCGGCCACGTACAGCGCGGCGGCGATGCCCGTGACCTCGCCGGAGGTGATCGGCAGTCCGCTGCCGGGCTCGGACAGGCGTCCCGCGATGTTGCCGACGACCGTGACCTCCAGGCCGTCGAGGATCCACACCGTGCCGAGGCCGATGACGATCGTCCAGTGCCAGCGCGACCAGGGCAGCCGGTCGAGGCGGGCGGGGATGCTGGTGGTCACGATGCGGCCGTCTTCGGCCTGAGCGGTGGCCATGGGCTCCCTCCTCATCGAGCGAACCATCCGGCGGAACCTCCGTCGGAACGTTCGCCGAGTGCCCCCACCAGCCCGCTTTACGCCCCCAGCCCTCGCGACACCGCGTAGATCAGCAAGCCCACCAGCGACCCCACCACCGTGCCATTGATCCGGATGAACTGCAGGTCACGGCCGATGTGCGCCTCGATCTTCTTCGTCGTGTGCTCGGCGTCCCAGCTCGCCACGGTGTCCGTGATCAGGGAGGTGATCTCGCCCCGGTAGGTGGTGACGACGTACACCGCCGCGCCCTCCACCCAGCCGTCGACCTTGGCCTGCAGCTTGGCGTCCACGGCCATCCGCGCGCCCAGCGAGAGCAGCGAGGCCCGTACGCGCAGCCGCAGCTCGCTGCGCTCGTCCTCGGCCGCCGAGACGATCATCGAGCGTACGGAGGTCCAGGCCGAGGCGATCAGGTCCTGGACCTCGCCGCGGCCCAGCACTTCGCCCTTGAGCCGTTCGATCCGCGCGCGGGTCTCGGTGTCGGACTGGAGGTCGGAGGCGAAGTCGGTCAGGAAGCGGTCGAGGGCGCCGCGCGCGGGGTGCGAGGGCATGTCCCGCATCTCGGTGACGAAGCGCAGCAGCTCCTTGTAGACGCGCTCGCCGACCTTCTTGTCGACGAACCGCGGGGTCCAGCCGGGCGCCCCGCCCTGGACGGCGTCCATGACCTGCTCGTCGTGCAGGACCAGCCAGTCGTGCGCGCGGGTGACGATCAGGTCGACGACCCGCTTGTGGCCGCCGTCGGCGACGATCTTCTCCAGCATCTTGCCGATGCCGGGGGCGATCTCCTGGGCGTCGGCCCGGCGGGTGATCGCCTCGCCGACGATCGCCTGGACGTCGGAGTCGCGCAGGACGGTGAGGGCGCCGCGCAGGGCGGCCGAGAGTTCCGCCGTCACCCGGTCCGCGTGGTCGGGGTCGGCCAGCCAGACGCCGAGCCGGCTGCCGATGCCGACGGCGCGCAGCCGCTGTCGTACGACGTCCTGGGAGAGGAAGTTCTCCCCGACGAACTCGCCCAGGGAGATGCCGAGTTGGTCCTTCTTGGTCGGGATGATCGCGGTGTGCGGGATGGGCAGGCCGAGCGGATGACGGAAGAGCGCGGTGACCGCGAACCAGTCCGCCATCGCGCCGACCATGCCGGCCTCCGCCGCCGCGGCGACGTAGTCGGCCCAGACCCCGGCGCCCTCGTGGGAGGCCCACTTGGCGAGGACGTAGACGACGGCCACGAAGAGCAGCAACCCGGTCGCGGTGAGTTTCATCCGGCGCACCCCGCGCCGCTTCTCCTCGTCGGCGGGGCTGAACGTCGTCATCGTGCGGGCGGCCGGGGCGGGCGTGGCCGGATCGGCACGGTTATCCGCCGGGGCGGACCGGGCATGCTTCATGGCGACGTCGCTTGATCCCGCTTCATCCGGATTCGTACGTTCCATTCGCTCCACCCGTTCGTGATCCCTTGCACACATTGTCCCTTCCTGACCGACTCCCGGAACGGAACAGGAGTTCCCGCCGTCTGTCGGGAGGGGGAATTCGTGACGAACTCCGGCGGCCCAGTGGGGGTCCTGGTCGACTACCCCTCATCACAGCTGAGGAGACACGCACCGCATGGCCAAGCGAAACGGCGGGGGTGCAGGGGTGGCCCCCACGAAGCACGGCGCCCTGCTGGCGGCGATCGTCGCCCTGATCGTGGGGATCTCGGCCGCCATCTACGCCGGTGCCGCCACCGCCGACGGCCACGCGGGCCGCAGCGCCCTCGCCCAGGGACGCACCCCGCACAACTCCGCCGCCCCGGCCTCCACCGGCACCTGGGTCGGCTCCTGGTCCGCGTCCCCGGCCGGCGCCGAGCCCGGCACCGAGACCGTCGGTCTGGCCGGGCGTTCGGTGCGCAACGTCGTGCACGCGAGCGTGGGCGGCACCAGCGCCCGCGTCACGCTGTCCAACCTCTACGGGCAGTCGGCGCTGACCCTCACCAACGCGTCGATCGCCGTCGCCGCCGGGAGCCGCAGCGCGGCCGCCGGCGCGCAGTCGATGGTGCGGCTGACCTTCGGCGGCGCGACCACCGTCGTCATCCCGGCCGGCGGCCAGGTGCTGAGCGACGCGGTCCGCATCGTGATCCCGCAGGGCGGCGACGTCCTGGTCACCACGTACTCGCCCACCGCGTCCGGCCCGGTCACCTACCACCCGCACGCACGCCAGATCTCCTACGTCGCCGACGGCGACCTCACCGAGGACGTCACCGGCGCCGCGTACACCGAGCAGACGGGGTTCTGGCGCTATCTGACCGCGCTGGACGTGCTGAGCAACGAGTCGGACGGCACCGTGGTCGCCTTCGGGGACTCGCTCACCGACGGCATCACCTCCACCGACGACGCCAACCGCCGCTGGACGGACGTCCTCTCGCAGCGGCTGCGTACGGCCGTCGGGTCCGGCCAGGACGTGCCCCGCTACAGCGTGATCAACCAGGGCATCAGCGGCAACCGGATCCTCACCGGCGGCCTCGGCCGGCCCGCCGACAACCCGAGCGGCCTCGACCGCTACGCCCGTGACGTGCTCTCCCGCACCAACGTCAAGGTCGTGATCATCGACCTCGGTGTCAACGACATCCTGCGCAACCCGCAGCTCGCCGACCCGGACCGGATCGTCGAGGGCCTGCGCACCCTGGTCCGGGAGGCCCACGCCCGCGGCATCAAGGTCGTCGGCGCCACCCTGATGCCCTTCCGGGGGCACCGCGGCTACTCCGGGGACCGGGACGCCGTACGGCAGGAGGTCAACGCGGAGATCCGCTCGGGCCGCGTGTTCGACGCCGTGGTCGACTTCGACCGCGCCCTGCGCGACCCGTACGACCCGCGCCGGCTGCGCTCCGACTACGACTCCGGCGACCACCTCCACCCCAGCGACAAGGGGTACGCGCGGATGGCGGCGGCCTTCGACCTGGACGACCTGAAGGGCTCGGCGCCGGCGGAGCTGTGACCAGCCCTGCCGGGCAGCTCGCGGGTCAGGCGTCTGCTCGGACGCCGGCGTGCCGGTGGAACGCGCGGAGCCGCGCGCCGGAGTCCCGTAGGCCCGCGCTCCGCCGGCCCTCAGCCGCCGGGCACCGGCGGTCGGCGGCACCGCGCGTCGAACCGCCCCGCGAAGCCTGGCACCAGCGCGCCCGGCCGCGCCCGCACCCGCCGTCGCCGTGCCTCAGTAATCCCCGAACCGTCGCCGGTCCCGCTCCTCGCGGCGCTCCCGGCGGCGTTCCTCCTGCTGCTCGCGGCGTTCCTCCTGGCGTTCGCGGCGGGGGTCGCGGTGGCGGCCGTCGAGCATGCGGTGATGGTGGCCGAGGATGCGCTGGTGGTCGTCGTACCTGTCGTCCGGGTCGTCCAGGTCCAGGTCGTCGCGGGCGGATTCCGGCAGCTCTCGGCCGGAGGCCTTGCGCTCCAGCTTCTCCCTGCGGCGCTCCTCCTTCAGGCGGCGCCGCTCCTCGCGGGTCAGTTTGCGCTCGACGTCGACGCCGCCCCAGAAGGCGAAGCCGGTGACGATCACGCGCGGCGCCCCCGGGTCGCCGGGCACGCCGTCCTCGCGGCTGTCGAAGGCGCCCATGATCCCGATGCCGCGCACGACGACCTCGACGCCGGGCGGCACGGTCACGTTCACCCCGCCCATGATCGCGACGCAGTTGATCACGACCTCGCGGTCCGCGAAGTTCGCCTCGCGCAGGTCGATGTCACCGCCGCCCCAGAAACAGAAGGAGTTGAACCGCTTGGGCACGGTCCAGCGTCCCTTGCGCTGGAAGCCGGACATCACGGCGACGGCCCAGGTCGACGAACCCTCGCCGCCGACGATCCGGCCGGCCCAACTCCCGTCGCGCACCGGCCCCTTGACCATGTTCACCGGCGGCGGGGCGACACCGGGGGCCGGCAGATCGCGGGTGATCGGCGTCAGTTCGCCGTACGTCCGCGCCTTGTACGTGGCCTCCAGCCGCTCCTCGAACTCCTCCATGTCGAGGCGGCCCTCCGCGAGGGCGTCCCGCAGGATCTCCGAGACTCGCTCACGGTCGGCGTCGGAGGCGCGAAGCTCCGGGACTGCGTCGTCGGTCATGTACAGCAGCCTACGAGGTCACTCCGGCAAGGGCTACGAGACCGCTTCCTCGGCCTGTTCCGGCGGTGAATCAGCCGGTCCGGGCGCGGATTCGCGCGCGTCCCCCAAGGAATGCAGCATCTTGGCGATGACCACCTCGATGTCCGGCTCGCGCACCGACAGGTCCACCAGCGGATACTCCGCCGCGATCCGCGCGACCAGCGGCGCCGCCGAGCCCGACGCCGGGAACGCCAGCCACTGGCGCGGCCCCTCCACCTTCACCACCCGCGCGTCCGGGACCTCGATCGGCGGCAGCTCCCGCTCCAGGTCCACCACCAGCGTCCGCTCGCTCTCCCCCACCTCGTGCAGCCCGGCCAGCGGACCGTCGTACATCATGCGCCCGTGGTCGATGACCATCACCCGCGAGCAGAGCTGCTCGATGTCCTGGAGGTCGTGCGTGGTCAGCAGGACCGTCGTGCCCCGCTCGGCGTTCAACTCCCGCAGAAAACCCCGCACCTTGGCCTTGGACATGACGTCCAACCCGATCGTCGGCTCGTCGAGGTACAGCACCTCCGGATCGTGCAGCAGCGCCGCCGCGATGTCCCCCCGCATCCGCTGCCCCAGCGACAGCTGACGCACGGGCACGTCCAACAGGTCGGCCAGCTCCAGGAGTTCGACACAACGGTCGAGGTTCTCGCGGTAACGCGCGTCCGGGATGCGGTACATGCGGTGCATCAGCTTGTACGAGTCGATCAGCGGCAGGTCCCACCACAGCGTCGTACGCTGCCCGAACACCACGCCGATCCGGTGCGCCAGGCGCGTGCGCTCACGGGAGGGGTCGATGCCGGCCACCCGCAGCCGGCCGCCGCTCGGCGTGAGGATGCCGGTCAGCATCTTGATGGTCGTCGACTTCCCGGCACCGTTCGGGCCGATGTAGCCGACCATCTCGCCACGCGCGACGGTGAAGGAGATGCCGTCGACGGCGCGGACCTGCCGGCGTTCCCGTTTGAGGAAACCGGTCTTCCGGCGGACGTCGAAGACCTTCTCGACACGGTCGAGTTCAATGAAGGGGTCCATCGTCTGCTCGCTAACTCCCCGTACTCCGATAGGACCTGAGACCCGCCCGCCAGGCAACTCCCGCGAGCGCGCAGCAGGCGACCGCCACCAACGGCGACACGAACGCCGACCACTGCGGCAGCCCCAGGGGCAGCGGGCGCCCCAACACATAGGCCGCGGGCACCCAGTTGACGAAGGCCAGCGGCAGCACGAACGTCACCCCGCGCACCAGCTCCTGGCCGAAGACGGTGGGCGGGTACTGCAACAGCGTCGTGCCGCCGTACGTGAACGCGTTCATCACCTCCGACCCGTCCTGCGCCACGAACTGGAAGGCCGCGCCCGCCACGAACACCGCGCAGAAGATCCCCGCGCCGCTCAGCACGATCACCGGCATCAGCGCCACCTTCACCGGCGTCCAGTCGATGTCGACGCTCAGCAGGGCGTACCCGAGCACCAACGCCCCCTGCGTGACGCGCCCCAGGCGGCGCAGCCCGAAGCGGTCGGCGGCCACCTGCGCGAGCACCGGCGCGGGGCGCACGAGCAGCGTGTCCAGCGTGCCGTCCCGAACGCGCTGACCCAGCCGCTCCATCGAGCCGATCGCCAGATCCGCGAGACCGAACGCGACGGACGACAGGCCGTACAGGAAGGCCACTTCGGCCAGCGGCCAGCCGCCGAGCACGTCGACCCGCGAGAACATCAGCAGGATCGCCACGAAGTCCAGGCCGGTGACGGCGAAGCTGGCGAACGTCGTCATCACGAAGGACGCGCGGTACGCCATCGTGGACCGCATCCACATCGCCGCGATCATGCGATAGGTGCGCAGCCCGTCGGCCGCACCGCCGATGTCAGCCACCCTGTACGACCACCCTCCGCGTCGCCACCGACTGCACCAGCCGCCCGGCCACCAGCAGCGCCACCGCCCACGCCCCCTGGAAGGCGAACGTCGACCACGGGTCCGCCTCCCCCAGCAGCACGTCCGCCGGCTTCTGCAGCAGCGCCGACCAGGGCAGCATGCGTACGACCTCGCCGAGCGCGCCCGGGAACACGTTCAGCGGCAGCACCATCCCCGAGCAGAAGAACCCGACGAGCATCGCCATGTGCGTCACGCCCGTGCCGTCCAGCAGCCAGAACGTGAGCAGCGCGACCAGGTACCGGATGCCGAAACCGACCACCATGCCCAGCGCGACGGTCACCAGGAACGCTGCCCAGGTCACCCAGGAGCCCGGCAGCGCCACCGGAAACACCAGTGCGCCGAAGGCGAACGGGATCACGCCCCGCCCGAGCAACTGGAACAGGGCGCGCCCGACGTCGGCCGCCAGCCACCACAGCTGGAGATCCGCGGGCCGGTACAGGTCGGTCGCGATGTCCCCGGTGCGGATCCGCTCCATCAGCTCGTTCTCGACCCCGCCGCCCCCGATCGCCAGCGCCGCGAGCAGCGCCTGCCCGAGCCACACGTAGGTGACGGCCTGCGCCTGGTCGTACCCGCCCAGATGCGGCCGCTCGTCCCACAGCGCCAGATACGTGTACACGAGGATCAGCCCGAACACGGTGTTGGTGAACACCCCCGCCGCGGTGGCCGCCCGGTACGTCGAGTACCGCTTCAAGCCGCCCGCCGCGACGGCCGCGTACAACCGTCCCGAGCCCACCGTCAACGACCTCCCAGGCCCGCAAGACACCGAAGCGCAGGAGCCTAGCCCGCAGGTGGTGACGTACGCCACGCATTTTCGGGGCAGGACGCGTGCCGCGATCTGCAACGGAACGCATGGTGCGAGAGTCTTCAAGAGGGGGCGCAGAACGCGTACAAGGTCGTACCGGAACGTATGACGCGAAATTGGAGTCCGTGCACAACATGAGCGACGAGCCGCAGCAGCCGACCGAGGGCTGGGCACCGAGAGAGCCGCTGGCGGCCGAACCGACGGGTGGGAAGAAGAAGATGAAGCGGCCCAAGCGCACCGGCTGGCGGCGGATCATCCCCACCTGGCGCATGGTGCTCGGCACCTTCGTGATCGGCGTCCTGCTGCTCGTCGGCCTGTTCTTCCTCGGCTACTCCCTGGTCAAGATCCCGCCGGCCAACGCGCTCGCCACCAAGCAGTCCAACGTCTTCCTGTACGCCGACGGCTCGCAGCTCGCCCGGGACGGCGAGGTCAACCGGGAGAACGTGTCGCTCGCGCAGGTCTCCAAGGACGCCCAGCACGCCGTGCTCGCCGCCGAGGACCGCGACTTCTACACCGAGTCCGCCGTCGACCCCAAGGCGATGCTGCGGGCCGGCTGGAACACCGCGACCGGCAAGGGCCGCCAGTCCGGCTCGACGATCACCCAGCAGTACGTCAAGAACTACTACCTGGGCCAGGAACAGACCGTCACCCGCAAGGTGAAGGAGTTCTTCATCTCGATCAAGCTGGACCGCACGGAGTCCAAGGACCAGATCCTGGAGGGCTACCTCAACACCAGCTACTTCGGCCGCAACGCCTACGGCATCCAGGCCGCCGCCCAGGCCTACTACGGCCAGGACGCCACCGACCTCGACCCGGCCCACGCCGCCTACCTCGCCGCGCTGGTCAACGCGCCCAGCGAGTACGACGTCGTCGCCCACCCCGAGAACAAGTCGGCGGCCGTGGCCCGTTGGAACTACGTCCTGGACGGCATGGTCAAGAAGGGCTGGCTGACCGAGGCGAAGCGGGCCGGACTGAAGTTCCCGATGCCGAAGGAGCAGACGGTCTCCACCGGACTGTCCGGGCAGCGCGGCTACATCGTCGAGGCGGTCAAGAGCTACCTCATCAAGAACAAGATCGTCACCGCCGACGAGCTGGAGGCCGGCGGCTACCGCATCAAGACCACCCTGGACAAGAGCAAGCAGGACGCCTTCGTGAAGGCCGTCGACGACCAGGTGATGTCCAAGCTGGACAAGAAGGGCCGCAAGGTCGACAACTACGTCCGCGCGGGCGGCGCCTCCGTCGACCCCAAGACCGGCAAGGTCGTCGCGATGTACGGCGGCATCGACTACGTCAAGCAGTACACGAACGGCGCGACCCGCGGCGACTTCCAGGTCGGCTCCACCTTCAAGCCCTTCGTGTTCACCTCGGCCGTGGAGAACCACTCCGAGACGCAGGACGGCGAGATGATCACGCCCAACACCTACTACGACGGCACCAACAAGCGCCCCGTGGAAGGCTGGACCGGCGGCACCTACGCGCCCGAGAACGAGGACCAGTACTCCTACGGCGACATCACCGTGCGCACCGCCACCAACAAGTCCGTCAACGCGGTGTACGCGCAGATGGCCGTCGACGTCGGTCCCGAAAAGGTGAAGCAGACCGCCGTCGACCTCGGCATCCCCTCCGACACCCAGGACCTCAACGCGTATCCGTCGATCGCGCTCGGCACCGCCACCGCCAGCGTCCTCGACATGGCGGAGGCCTACGCGACCCTCGCCAACCACGGCCGGCACGGCACGTACACGATGATCGACTCGATCACCAAGGACGGCCAGGACGTGGTGGAGCTGCCCAAGGAGCAGCCCCACCAGGCCGTCAGCCGCGAGGCCGCCGACACCACGACGTCGATCCTCCAGAGCGTCGTCGAGAGCGGCACCGCGACCGTCGCGCAGGGCGCCGACCGCCCCGCCGCCGGCAAGACCGGCACCGCGGAGAACGACACGGCCGCCTGGTTCGCCGGCTACACGCCCGAGCTCGCGACCGTGGTCTCCGTGATGGGCCAGGACCCGGTCACCGCCAAGCACAAGCCGCTCTACGGCGCGATGGGCCTGGACCGCGTCAACGGCGGCGGCCCGCCGGCCCAGATCTGGGCTCAGTTCACCAAGGCGGCCCAGAAGGGCGACAAGGTCACCGACTTCGACCTCCAGCTCCAGGACGGCGCCGAACAGACCGCCCCGCCGACCCAGGAGGCCACGCCCCCGGACACCGGCGACGAGGACAACGGCGGCACCACCGACGGCGGCCAGGGCGACCAGGGCCAGACCGACGGCGGCACGACCACCGGCGGGGGCACCACGACCGACGGCGGCACCACCACGACCGGCGGAACCACCGGCGACACCACCACGGGCGGCACGACCACCGACGGCGGCACCACGACCGACGGCGGTACGACGGACGGCGGCACGACCGGCGACACCACGGCCGGCACCGACACCGGGGGCACCACGGGCGGCGACACCGGCGGCACGACGGGCACGGACACCGGCGGCAACAGCGTCGGCACGACGGCGGGCCCGCAGAGCACGGCCAGACGCCAGCAGTAGCCGCGTCCGCTCAGTGCCCGGAGGTCGCCTTCAGCCCCACCACGGCGACCAGCAGGAGACAGACGAAGAAGATCCGGGCGGCGGTGGCCGGCTCCCCCAGCGCCACCATCCCGATCACCGCCGCGCCGGCCGCCCCGATCCCCACCCACACGCCGTAGGCGGTACCGATGGGCAGGGAACGGGCGGCGTACGAGAGCAGCAGCATGCTGGCGACGATCCCGGCGCCGGTGAACAGACTCGGCACCAGCCGGGTGAAACCGTCGGTGTACTTCATCCCGATCGACCAGCCCACTTCGAGCAGACCGGCGACGACAAGCAGAACCCAGGCCATGACAGGCACCTCCGAGACGTACGTACTGAACGGGGGTGCGTCGTCTTTGCAAGCTGCTCGGCGAACTGCTCTGCGGCTCCCGGTACGGCGCGTCTCGTCGGGTTCCTTTCGAACATAGCAAACGCACGGCAAAAGGGGCCGGTGACGATGGTCACCAGCCCCTGAGAACCGTAGATCTACAGGTAGAGCCCCGTGGAGTCCTCGGACCCCTCGAACCGGTCCGCCGCGACGGCGTGCAGATCACGCTCCCGCATGAGCACGTACGCGGTGCCCCGCACCTCGACCTCGGCGCGGTCCTCCGGGTCGTACAGCACCCGGTCACCGGGCTCCACGGTCCGGACGTTCTGCCCCACCGCGACGACCGCCGCCCACGCCAGCCGGCGACCCACGGCCGCCGTGGCCGGGATCAGGATCCCGCCACCGGAACGCCGCTCGCCCTCACCGGCCTCCTGCCGCACCAGAACCCGGTCGTGCAGCATCCGGATCGGCAGCTTGTCGTCGTGGGTGCGCTGCTCGTCTCGTCCGGTCTCGTCTCTTTTGGCGCTCACGCCCTGAACCTACCTGCCCGCGCCGCGTCCGTACGCCGCCGGGTCAGCGCTTGCGCCGACGGGCGCCGAAGGCCAGCAGCCCCACGACGCCGACCACCACGAGGGCGACCGGCACTACACGCTCGAGGCGGGGCGCGCCCTCCTCGTCGACGAACTGCGCCTTCACGTCGCTGACGGCCCGGTTGACGCCGACGTAGGCGCGGCCGACGGTGTGATCGATGGTGGACGCCACCTTGGCCTTGGCGTCCCCGACGATCGTCTTCGGATGCACCCGCACCCCGATCTCGTCGAGCGTCTCGGCCAGCACGTCGCGGCGGCGTTTGATGTCCGCCTCGATCTGCGCCGGGGTTCTGGTGTCCGACGTGTCCGCCACGGTTGGCCCTCCGAAGTCAGCTGATGCGTGTTTGTGCCGTTGTTCTGGACAGTCTGTCAGCTCCGCCCGCCGCCGCACTGTCAGGACCCCCGGTTACGCTGGCCCGATGAGTGAGCGACTCCAGCCCGGGGACGTGGCCCCCGACTTCACCCTCCAGGACGCCGACGGCACCGAGGTGTCCCTCGCGGACCACAAGGGCCGCAAAGTCATCGTCTACTTCTACCCCGCCGCCCTGACGCCCGGCTGCACCAAGCAGGCCTGCGACTTCACGGACAACCTGGAGCTGCTGACCGGCGCGGGCTACGACGTCCTCGGCGTCTCCCCCGACAAGCCGGAGAAACTGGCCAAGTTCCGCGACAAGGAATCCCTGAGGATCACGCTCCTGGCCGACCCGGAGAAGACGGTCACCGAGGCCTACGGCGCGTACGGCGAGAAGAAGAACTACGGCAAGACCTACATGGGCGTCATCCGCTCCACGATCGTGGTGGACGAGGAGGGCAAGGTCGAACGGGCGCTGTACAACGTCCGAGCGACGGGCCACGTGGCAAAGATCATCAAGGACCTGGGCATCTGAGAAGACGCCTGTACTGAACAAGCGGCTCGTACCGGGTGACCCGGCACGAGCCGCTTTACGTTCCGGGCGTGACTGTCCGATTAGCTGTTCGTTACTCCGTACGAGACCACGAACGTGTGGTCGGGGACGGAGGGGACCGATGGGGATCAGCGCATATCCGAAAGAGCGGCTGGAGGAGGCGGCTCGGGGGGCTCGGACGTTGTCGGAGGCGTTGGGGAGGTTGGGGGTGGATCCGAAGAGCTGGAAGCGGCGGTACATCCACGAGCGGATGAAGAAGCTCGGAGTGGACGTGTCGCACTTCGAGCGCGAGGGGGCCAAGTGGACACGGGAGGTCCTGGAGCCGGTGGTAGCTCGCTCGACGAGCGTCAACGAGGTGCTACGGCAGCTCGGGCTCGAGCCGGTCGGCGGGCACCACACGAACATCTCCCGGCGGATCAAGGCGTACGGTCTCGACACCTCGCACTTCACAACGGTGGCCCGCACGGAACGGCAGCGGTACAACCAGCGCCGCCGAACGGCCGAAGAGATCCTCGTCGAGGACACGTCGGCACACGCAACGCGCGTACCGAGCAGCCGTCTCAAGCGGGCGATGCGTAAGCGGGACGTGCCCGAGCGCTGCGCCCTGTGCGGAATCGAGCCGGTGTGGTTGGGCGAGCCGCTCTCTCTTGAGGTCGATCACATCGACGGCGACTGGCGGAACAACCGGATCGGGAACCTGCGGCTTCTGTGCCCCAACTGCCACTCGACGACCGACAGTTACCGAGGACGCGGCAAGCGGAAGGCCGGAGAGGGGGCGTCATGACCAGCGGCACGCAGTACACCCGCGAGCGCCTGGCCGAAGCAGCCCGCCGGTGCGCCGACATCGACGAGGTCATCGCGTACTTCGGCACCCGGCCATACGGACGCCTCCGCCGTTACCTTGAGGGTCGATTCGCCCACTTCGGCGTCGACATCTCGCACTTCCGGCCATGTGGCAGACGCTCCCGGCCCACGGAGAGCGAACTGCGAGCGGCGGTCGCCGAGTCGGCCTCACTCGCTGGAGTACTGCGCCGGCTGGATCTTCCGAGCAACGGCACGCAACGCTCCAAGGTGCGCAACTGGATTGCCGAGCACGGGATTTCGACCTCGCACTTCCTGGGTCAGGCCCACCGACGAGGCAGACCGGCAGCGAACGCCAAGTGCTCGGCGGACGTGCTGGTCCGGCACAGCGGCACACACCGGACGACGACCAAGCGCCTACGGCGAGCTCTGTCGGACGTCGGTGTCGCCGAAGAATGCGCCCGTTGTGGGGTCGGCCCCGAGTGGCTCGGCAAGCCGATGACGCTGGAGATCGATCACATCAACGGGGACTGGAGCGACGACCGGCGGGAGAACCTGCGGTTGCTGTGTCCCAACTGTCACGCGGTCACGAGTACGTGGTGCAGGGGAGGCAGACGGCGGACGGTGCGCACTTCCCAGTAGAGTGGGCGAAGCTGCGGGCCCGTACCCCAGCTGGCTAGAGGGCGCCGGTTTAGGTCCGGTGTGTCGTGGGTTCGAATCCCACCGGGCCCACAGGAAAAGTAGCCCGACGCCTTTGCTCCAAGGGCGTCGGGCTTTCTGCCGTCAGCCCAACAACTCCCGCACCACCGGCACCAACCCCCGAAACGCCTTCCCCCGATGGCTGATCGCGTTCTTCTCCTCGGGGGTCAACTCCGCGCATGTGCGGGTGTATCCCTCCGGCTGGAGGATCGGGTCGTAGCCGAAGCCGTTCGTGCCGGCAGGAGTGTGGCGGAGTACGCCCCTCAGTTGACCCTCGACCACCCGTTCCGTGCCGTCCGGCAACGCCAGCGCCGCCGCGCAGGCGAAGTGGGCCCCGCGGTGTTCGGCGGCGATGTCCGAGAGCTGGGCCAGCAAGAGGTTCAGGTTGGCCTCGTCGGCTCCGTGGTGGCCGGACCAGCGGGCGGAGAAGATGCCGGGGGCGCCGTTGAGGACGTCGACGCAGAGGCCCGAGTCGTCGGCGACGGCCGGGAGGCCCGTGGCCTGGGCCAGGGCGTGGGCCTTCAGGAGGGCGTTCTCGGCGAAGGTCACGCCGGTTTCCTTGACGTCGGGAATCTCGGGATACGCGTCCGCGCCGACCAGCTCGTGGGGCAGGTCGGCCGCGGCGAGGATCGCCCTCAGTTCGACGATCTTTCCGGCGTTGCGCGTGGCGAGGATCAGGCGGGTCATGCCGGACAGTATTCCGCCAGACGCGGGCCCCTTACGACGTGCAGACCTTCGTCAGTTCGCCCGCCGCGTCCGTGACCGGGCTGACGTCCGGCGTGTTGTCGCCGTTCTTGATCGCCGTACGGACGTTGTCGACGGCGTCCCCGAGGTCCTCGACGGCCTTGTTGACGTCGGTGTTGTCGGTCTTGTCACCGATCTTGTCGAGGTCCTTGTCGATGGAGGCGAGGGACTCGTCGATCTGGGTCGGGTCGTTGGAGGCGTTCTCCACCGCCTGCTGGAGGGAGGTGACGCTGTCGGCGATCGCGTCGGCGGTCTGGACGCAGTCCAGGGCCTTGTCGACGGCGTCGCAGCCCGTGGTCACCGCGGTCGTCAACCCGAGGGCCGCCACTGCGGCGGCGGTGACGACGAAACGGCGACGGCGGCTTGCGGCCATGGCTGTGTTCCCTCCCCTTTTTCTGGCCCGAAGGGCCCCCGTATGCAGACCCTGAAGGGCCCTCGTGTGCAGGCCCGGAAGGGCCCCCGTGTGCAGGCCCGGAAGGCCCTCGTGTACTGGTCGGGCGCACGGTGATGTGCCGTGCGCCCGCATGGGTAGGGACGCCGGTGCGGGCGGCCGGGTTGCCCCGTCGGCCGCCCTTTCTTGGTGCGCCCTTTACTTTTCGAGGACCGTATCAAGCGCCTTGCGCTGGAGGACAGCGAGTTCCGTGCAGCCGGCGACGGCGAGGTCGAGGAGGGCGTTGAGCTCGTCGCGCGCGAAGGGTTCGGCCTCGGCGGTGCCCTGGACCTCGACGAAGCGGCCGTCTCCGGTGCAGACGACGTTCATGTCGGTCTCGGCCTTCACGTCCTCCTCGTAGCGGAGGTCCAGCAACGGCACTCCGCCCACGATGCCGACCGAGACCGCGGAGACCGTTCCGGTGAGCGGCTGGCGGCCGGCCTTGATGAGCTTCTTGCCCTGGGCCCAGGCCACGGCGTCCGCGAGGGCCACGTACGCGCCGGTGATGGCCGCCGTACGGGTGCCGCCGTCGGCCTGGAGGACGTCGCAGTCCAGGACGATGGTGTTCTCGCCGAGCGCCTTGTAGTCGATGACCGCGCGCAGGGAGCGGCCGATGAGGCGGCTGATCTCGTGGGTGCGGCCGCCGATCTTGCCGCGTACGGACTCGCGGTCGCCGCGGGTGTTGGTGGCGCGGGGCAGCATGGAGTACTCCGCGGTGACCCAGCCCTCGCCGCTGCCCTTGCGCCAGCGGGGGACGCCTTCGGTGACGGAGGCCGTGCAGAAGACCTTCGTGTCGCCGAAGGAGACGAGGACGGAGCCCTCGGCGTGCTTGCTCCAGCCGCGTTCGATGGTGACCGGGCGGAGCTGTTCGGGCGTGCGGCCGTCGATTCGAGACATGGCGAGGAGCCTATCGGCACAGCTGGAAGGGGCTCCTCCCGACCGGGAAAGGAGCCCCGCTCGGGGTGACGTCAGGTCACATCATGTCTTCGATGTCCGCGGCGATGGGGTCGGCGTCGGTGCCGATGACGACCTGTACGGCGGTGCCCATGCGGACGACGCCGTGGGCGCCGGCGGCCTTGAGGGCGGCCTCGTCGACCTTGTCCGGGTCGATGACCTCGGTGCGGAGGCGGGTGATGCAGCCCTCGATCTCTTCGATGTTCTCGATGCCGCCGAGCCCGGCGACGATCTTCTCTGCCTTGGTGGCCATTTCGGTCTCCTCACGCACAGTTGGCCCAACTTTTTGAGCGATTGCGCCGTACGTACCGAAAGATGGCGTTACAGCAAGCCAATCGTCGAGAACTGGTCTACACCACCTGACAGGCGGTCGCCAACTGATGAGTGCCTCCTCCTCCGCCTCCTCCGCCTCCTCCGAGATCACGCCGGCCCGTCGGCGGTGGCAGTCGACGTTCCAGGGCCTGCAGAAGATGGGCCGCAGTCTGCAGCTCCCGATCGCCGTGCTGCCGGCCGCGGGCATCCTCAACCGCCTTGGCCAGCCTGATGTGTTCGGGGACGACGGGCTGGGCTGGACAAACGTCTCCAAGGTGATGGCGGGGGCGGGCGGCGCGCTGCTGGACGGCACGCTCGGGCTCCCCCTCCTGTTCTGTGTGGGCGTGGCCATCGGCATGGCGAAGAAGTCCGACGGTTCGACCGCGCTGGCGGCGCTGGCGGGGTTCCTCGTCTACTTCAACGTGCTGCGCCAGTTCCCGGAGGACTGCCCGCAGGGCGCGAAGGCGATCGTCGGCATCGGCTGCCAGGCGACGGTGGACCACTCGGTGGTGGCGTTCACCTACCAGAACCCCGGGGTCTTCGGCGGCATCGTGATGGGCCTGCTGTCGGCCTACTTCTGGCAGCGTTTCCACCGCACCAAGCTGGTGGACTGGCTGGGCTTCTTCAACGGCCGCCGGCTGGTGCCGATCATCATGGCGTTCGTCGCGATCGTGTTCGCGGCGCTGTGTCTGTGGGTGTGGCCGCCGATCGGTGACGGTCTGGAGAACTTCAGCGACTGGCTGAGCGACGCGGGCGCCTGGGGTGCGGGTGTGTTCGGTCTCGCCAACCGCGCGTTGCTGGTGATCGGGCTGCACCAGTTCCTGAACGTGCCCATCTGGTTCCAGTTCGGCAGCTTCACCAAGCCGGACGGTTCGGTGGTGCACGGCGACATCAACATGTTCCTGGCGGGCGACCCGAACGCGGGCCAGTTCACCTCGGGCTTCTTCCCGATCATGATGTTCGCCCTGCCGGCCGCGGCCCTGGCGATCACGCACTGCGCGAAGCCGAGCCGCCGCAAGGAGGTCGGCGGTCTGATGCTGTCGGTCGCGCTGACGTCGTTCGTCACCGGCATCACCGAGCCGATCGAGTACTCGTTCCTGTTCATCGCGCCCGTGCTGTACGCGGTGCACGCGGTGCTGACCGGTGTGTCGATGGCGGTGACGTGGGGGCTCGGGGTGCACGACGGCTTCAGCTTCTCGGCCGGTCTCATCGACTACGTCATCAACTGGAACCTCGCGACCAGGCCCTGGGCGATCATCCCGATCGGTCTGTGCTTCGCCGTCGTCTACTACGTGATCTTCCGTTTCGCGATCACGAGATTCGACCTGAAGACCCCGGGCAGGGAACCGGACGACGAGCGCGAGGACGTCACCAAGGCCTGAGCGGGCAGTGGCAACGGGCTGATTCCATACGGCGATTGGGCCCTCGGACCTGCGGTTCGAGGGCCTTCGCCTGCCCGTGAACAGGCACTGCGCGTAGCGGATCAGTAGCAGGAACGGCGGGTTCCTTATCCGGCCTTCACCGTGTTACAACAGGTCTACACCACTGAGTGGTGTAGACCTGTCGACGTCGGCGCCCTCCTTTTCCCTTGTCCCCGGGCGGCGCCCTGCCCTCCCCCGGTCTCCGGCCGGGGGTGCTCCCAGGAGGAAGTTGTGACCACGGCCAGCGCCGCTCCCGCGGCCGAGAAGAAGAAGGGCCCCGGCGTGATGGCTGTACTCCAGCGCATCGGCCGAAGCCTGATGCTGCCGGTGGCCGTCCTGCCCGCCGCAGCCCTCCTGGTGCGCCTCGGCAACACCGACATGCTCGGCCGCCCGTCCTTCCCCACGTTCCTCACGAAGATCGCGGGGTTCATGGCGGCGGGCGGCAACGCGATCCTCGACAACATGCCGCTGCTGTTCGCCGTGGGCATCGCCATCGGCTTCGCCAAGAAGTCGGACGGCTCGACGGCGCTCGCCGCGGTCGTCGGCTACCTGGTCTTCAAGAACGTGCTGGCCACGTTCACCGACAAGAACCTGCCGAAGGTGGCGACCGCCGTCGACGGCAAGGTCGTCATGGTGAACGCCCCGGCAGACGCCAAGGTCCTCGGCGGCGTGGTGATGGGCATCGCCGTCGCGCTGCTCTACCAGCGGTTCCACCGCACCAAGCTGCCGGACTGGGCCGGCTTCTTCGGCGGCCGCCGGCTGGTCCCGATCCTGTCGGCCCTCGCCGGCCTGGTCATCGGCATAGTCTTCGGCTACATCTGGCCGGTTCTCGGTACCGGTCTGCACAACTTCGGTGAGTGGCTGGTCGGTTCGGGCGCGGTGGGCGCCGGCATCTTCGGTGTCGCCAACCGTGCGCTGATCCCGATCGGCATGCACCACCTGCTGAACTCGTTCCCCTGGCTGCAGGCGGGCGACTACCACGGCAAGAGCGGGGACATCGCGCGCTTCCTGGCCGGTGACCCGACCGCGGGCCAGTTCATGACCGGCTTCTTCCCGATCATGATGTTCGGCCTGCCGGCCGCCTGCCTCGCCATGGTGCACTGCGCCCGTCCCGAGCGCCGCAAGGTGGTCGGCGGCATGATGCTCTCGCTCGCCCTGACGTCCTTCGTCACCGGCGTCACCGAGCCGATCGAGTTCACGTTCATGTTCATCGCGCCGGTCCTGTACGCCATCCACGCGGTCCTCACCGGCGTCTCCATGGCGCTGACCTGGTCGCTGGGCATGAAGGACGGCTTCGGCTTCTCGGCCGGCGTGGTCGACTGGAGTCTGAACCTGGGCATCGCGAGCAACCCGTGGGGGCTGATGCTGGTGGGCCTCTGCTTCGGTGTCGTCTACTACGTCGTCTTCCGCTTCGCCATCACCAAGTTCAATCTCCCCACCCCGGGCCGCGAGTCGGACGAGGAACTGGCGGAGATACTGAAGGCCGAGGCAAAGTAAGGCTTTAGCAAGACCAGACCGAAACCGAATTCCCCGGCCGTTGGACGGACCGGGGAATTCGGCATGTCTGCTCAATGAAGCCGATGGAAAGTTCCCTTCTCTGTCAGACGGCCTTTCCGGTCAGGAGGATCCAGTGAGCATGGTCACGGGTGCACTCCTTGATCGCCCCGGAAACTCGTGTCTATGGTCTGACCTGGGTCGATAACGGTCCTGACCGACAACAAATGGGGAAAATATGAGCCTTCAAGCTCTGCGTGACCTGAATTTCGCGGCGCTCACCGACGAAGAGGCTGCCGCCGCCTCCGGTGAGGGCAAGAAGCCGAGCCGAGCCCAGTGCGAGTGGATTTTCGCGCAGATCGGCAATCCGCTCTCCTGCAGCTACGGCGACTACTACAAGCTCTGGAAGTCGCTGGGCTGCGACAAGCTGTAGTACGGATAGGCGCCCGCCTTTTTCGAAGGCGGGCGCATTCCCTTTCTCGCCAGGAGTTCTTCGGTGAAGTGGCAGAGGTACCACACCCATCAGTCGGGGGACACCGACTGCGGCCCGGCGTGCGCACGCGCCGTGCTCATGCGGCACGGGACCGTGGTCGACGCGGCGATCCTGCGCGAGTCCGCGGGGCTGGGTGAGCGGGGCTCCAACCTGCTCCGGCTCCGGGAGGTCCTGCGGGGCTACGGCGTCGACAGCGAACTCCTCAGGCTGGACACCGATCAGCTGCGGCAGGCCGTACGGCTCGCGGGACCGGCGATCGTCCTGCTGGACGAGGACGGCGACCGGCACTTCGTGGTCGTCCACGACGTCACCGACAAGGGCCAGTTCATCGTCGGGGATCCCCTGCTGCAGCGTCCGATGCGGATGGCGCCCGAGGTGCTCGCCGAGGTGTTCCACGGCGAGGCCCTGGTCACCGAACGGCCCACGGCACGGCTGCCGTTGGGTGCCCGGCTCCGGGAGTCCCGTGCACAGGGCCTGGTGTGGCAGACGGTCCACGCCCACCGGGGACGGCTCTCCCTCATCCTGGTGGCCACCGTCGTCGTAGCCCTGGTGGCCCTGCTGAACAGCCTGTTCGTCCAGATGGCCATGGACCGGGTGATGCGGGACGGCTCCCGGCGGGCGCTGGCGGTCATGTCCGCCGAGTTCATCGGGCTCGCCCTGGTGGCGGCGGGGATCCAGTATCTGCGGGGCCGCGCGATCGTGGCATTGAGCCAGTCGCTTCAGCGAGAGTTGTCGGAACGCTATCTGCGCAAGCTCCTGCGGCTTCCGGCGAGGTATTTCAAGAGCCGCAGAGCAGGCGATCTGGTCAGCAGGATCGACGATGTGCAGGAGATCCAGGGGCTGGTGACAGCGGCTTCCGTACGGGCGGCCGTGGACGTCTGTGTCGTCCTCTCGGTCGGCGGCTATCTGCTTCTCACCGAACCCGCGCTGTTCCTCCTGCTGATCCCGCCCGCCGCGGTCAACGTACTCAGCTCGGTGTTCCTCTATCCGCACATCAGAAATGCCGCGGCAGAGGCCCTCCAGCGGGACGCGACACTGAAATCCGAGACCCTCAACTCCCTGCGAGGACATGCGGAGTTGACCGGCTACGGGAAACACGACTACGCCTTCGACCGTATGCGCGGGGCGCTGCGGCGCCGCACGAATTCGGAGACTCGGCTCGGCCGCCTGGAGAACCTCAACTCCGTGATCAAGACGGCCACTCAGACCGTCTTCACGGTGGTCGCGGCCTGGGCCGGACTCAGCCGGATGCTCTCCGGCTCGCTCACCGTCGGCGAGGTCTTCGGGTTCCTGACCATGGCCGGCTATTTCCTCGGCGCCATGGACTCCGTCGCGTCCCTCCAGGTCACCGTGCAGCGCACCGCCGCCGCTCTGGGCCGGTACCGGGACGTGGTCCTGCAGCGGGACGACGCCCGGCTCACTCTGCCGGCCGAGGAGGCCCTGACCCCGCTCGAACCCGCCGACATCGCGATCAGGTCCCTGCGGTTCCGCCATCCCGGCGCCCCGCACGACACGGTCACCGGACTCGATCTCGACATCCCGTACGGCACGAGCATGCTGCTGCGAGGGGCGAACGGCTCGGGCAAGAGCACCCTTCTCGCTCTGCTCACGGGCGTCCACCCCGGCTACCAGGGCAGCGTCACCCTCGGGGGCGCCGAGATCAGCCGTGTCCCGTCGGCCGAGCTGCCACGCCACATCCTGTACGTCCCGGAGAACCCGGTCCTGCTCACCGCCTCTCTGCGCGAGAACCTGACCCTGGGCGTCGCCCACAGCACAGCCGACATCCTCGAGGCGTGCCGCGTCGCATGCTTCCTGGATGTCGTCGACGGCCTCCCCGAGGGGCTGGACGAGCCGGTGCGGGAAACCGGCGCGGGGCTCTCGCGCGGCCAGATCCAGCGCCTGTCGATAGCCCGCGCCGTCCTGCACGCCCCCCGTGTGTACCTCTTCGACGAGACGTTCAGCGGCATCGACCGAGACACCATCACCCGGATCTGGGACGCGCTCCGCGCCGTCAAGGGAACCAAGGTCGTGGTCTCGCACGGGCACATCCAGGACATCACGTTCGACCGGGAACACACCCTCGCCCCCTTCACCGACCTCCGCCCGGAAAGCCCGCACCCGCGATGAAATTCTCCGAACTGCTCGATCTCGTCCCTGTGCCCGGCGGCATCCCCGAGTCCGGTCTCGCGTCCGACCTGGCTCTGGTCACCTCCGTGTCGCTGGACCTCGCGGACACCGCGCTGCCCTCCTCGGACCCCGTGGAGCTGGCGGCCGGGTACGTTTCGTACCGGCCCCGCCCGGTGACCGCCGTGGTACTCACCGGGAACGAGGAGGAGCGCGTCGCCGGGTGTCTGAGCGCACTCGCCGACGATGTCGACCACTGCCTGCTGATCGACTCCGGCTCCACCGACGGCACCGCCGAGCAGGCATTGCGCGCCCGCAGCGACGCGCGGATCCGCTCCGCGCCCTGGGCCGACGACTTCTCCCGGCAGCGCAATCTCGCCTTCGACGAGGTTACCGACGGCTGGCTGTGCCACGTGGACGCCGACGAGGTCCTGGCGCCGTCGCACGCGGGCAGGCTCCGGCGGGTGCTGTCGGTGCTCGGTTACCTGCTCGCCGGTTCCGATTTCGTCGTGTCCCCCGTGATCGCCGATGTCGGCGGCCCGGTGTACACCAACACGCAGCGCGTCCTGCCGGCGGACGGCCCGTTCCGTTTCCGGGGCCGGGTCCACGAGCACCCCTACGACCCGGACGGCCATGCGCCGGCCCGCGTGCAGGTCGACGTCCGCTTCGACCACTCCGGGTATCTGCCGGAGGTGATCGAGAAGAGAGGCAAGCGCGAGCTGTACGGCAGGCTGAACCGGCTGGCCCGCGCCGAGGAGCCGCACAATCCGAAGTGGGTGTACTACCAGGTCCGGGACGGGCTCGACGGTCGGTCCGCATCCGAGGACGAACTGCGCGCGGCTTTCGCGCTGTTGGCCGCCCACGCAGGCGACGCCGTTCCCGTCGGCCCGCCCGGCTACCGGTCCGAGCGGATCGTCGACTCCTGGAGTCTCCTGTGCGAGCTGGCCCTCGGGCTCGGCGAGGCCGGAGCGCTCAGCACCTACACGGCCCTGCTCATGAAGGCGGGACGAACCGTGGAGGCCAGGTACTACCGCACGCTGGTGGAGTCGAGCCGGCTCGTCGGCCGGCTCTCCGCCCTGGTCGACGAGCTCAGCTCCGTACAGGCCGACGAGGAGCCGGCCAACCGTCACCTCATGGCCCGCGTCTTCGAGCTCCAGTCGACGCTCGCCCTCGCCGCCGGGCGGTACGAGACGGTCCTGCCCGCCTACCACGAGTCACTCGAGCGCGGCGCCGGCCGGAACGTGACCGAGGACCTGGACACACTCGCCCGACTACTGGCCGAACTGCCGCACCAGGCCGCCTGACCCACAACCGCGCGCGGCTCCCGGAAGCGATCGCTTCCGGGAGCCGCGCCAGGACGGTCCGGCCTCAGATCTCGTACGACACCCTCGGCGCCGCCAGTTCCACCGGGCCGGTGTAGACCGCGCGGGCGTCGGTGAGGTTGGCCTGCGGGTCGGTCCACGGGGGGATGTGGGTGAGGACCAGGCGGCGGGCGCCGGCCCGGGTCGCCGTCTCGCCCGCCTCGCGGCCGTTGAGGTGCAGGTCGGGGATGTTCTCCTTGCCGTGCGTGAACGCGGCCTCGCACAGGAACAGGTCGGTGTCCCGGGCGAGTTCGTCCAGGGCCGGGCTGATGCCGGTGTCGCCGGAGTACGTCAGGGACTTGCCCCCGTGCTCGACCCGGATGCCGTACGCCTCCACGGGATGGGCCACGCGTTCGGTGTGCACGGTGAACGGGCCGATCTCGAACGTGGACGGCTTGACGGTGTGGAAGTCGAAGACCTCGCTCATGGAGGAGGCGGTGGGGGTGTCGGCGTAGGCCGTGGTGAGGCGGTGTTCGGTGCCTTCGGGGCCGTAGACCGGGATGGGGTCGCAACGGCCGCCGTCGTGGCGGTAGTAGCGCGCGACGAAGTACGCGCACATGTCGATGCAGTGGTCGGCGTGCAGATGGCTGAGGAAGATCGCGTCGAGGTCGTAGAGACCGCAGTGGCGCTGCAGCTCGCCGAGGGCGCCGTTGCCCATGTCGAGGAGCAGCCGGAAGCCGTCGGCCTCTACGAGGTAGCTCGAGCAGGCCGATTCCGCGGACGGGAACGACCCCGAGCAGCCGACGACGGTGAGCTTCATAAAGCAGAAACCTCCGCTGGCGGGAACTTCTGGAGTTGGGTGACGGGGGTCGTGCGGTCCGTCGAGCGTAAGGCGCAAAAGGGCCGGTCGCTCCTCCGCCAAGGGCTGTTGTGGGGGAACTCACCTGTGGTGTCACCGGTTCGGCTGGAAGCGGGGCGCGTGAGGTTGAGAAGAGGGCGCGCGGCTTGGATTGCGCGCCGGTACCGTCGTCCGCATGAACACGACGTGGTGGCTCGCGCTGGCGGCGGTGATGTTGCTGGCGCTGGTCGCCACGCTGGTGGACGGGTGGGGGCGAGGGCGGCGGCCCGCGCGGAAAGTGCGCGGGGACCGGCCGCGGCCCGCCGAGATCTGGTGGGCGAACGTCCCCTACGAGGATCAGCCGGGGGCCGCGAAGGACCGGCCGTGTCTGGTGCTCTCCGTGCGGGGGCGGACGGCGAGGGTCGCGAAGATCACCAGCAAGTACCACGACGAGCGGGGCGGGGTGATCGCGCTGCCCCCGGGGTCGGTGGGGGACGCGCAGGGGCGGGCGAGCTATCTGGAGACCGACGAGCTGCGGTCCGTGCCGGTGGCCGATTTCCGGCGGCGGGTGGGGGTCGCGGACCCGGCCCTGTGGAAGCAGGTGCGGCATCTCGCCCGGTAGGCGGGTACTGCGCAACCTCCCCTGAATCCATGGCAATTGGGGTGGTGCGCGCAGGGGTCGGATCCCGATGTGCGGGGATACTGACCCGTCTGGCGGCCTTCCTGGCCGAGGACCGCGGCGGCGCCGTCGTCGGACCGGAGGACGTGGAACGGCTCGGCCCGCTGGCCCTCGGCGTGCTGAACGGCGAGGCGCAATGGGGGGGGCACGTACGGGGGCGCTGGCCAGACTGGTGGCTGCGGGGCGGCTGCACCGGATGCCGCAGGACACACCCGGACGGGGGCGCTGGGAATCCCGTGACGCACCGCCCTCGGACGCCGACGAGTTCGAGCGTGAACTGTGGGACGCGGCGCGGCCGTTGCATGTGCGCGACCCCGCCTTCTCCCCCGGCCAGGGCGAGGGCGAGTACCTGTGGGAGCTGCGGGCGCCGAACTCCTACCACCTGGTGAAATCGGCGGAGGCACGGCTGCTCGGCGAGGGCTGGACCCGGGCGCAGTTCGAGATGGTTCCCGGTCTGCCGCTGCGCTGGGGCCGGTGGTCGGCGATCGCCGCGGCGGTCTCGGTGCCTGCCGTGACCGTGCTGCTGCTCGACCAGGCCTGGGTCCGGGCCGGGCCGGCGTTCCTCATCGGGGGCGATGGCTCTGCGGAAGGTCTTCCCCGACGGCCCGGCCGTGCCGCGTCACCTGCCCACCGTCACCGGCAAGGGGGAAGCGGTGCTCCGGGTGGCGCGGGAGCGCTACGCGGAGCTGGATCCGGCGACCCGCCCGGTGTCGGAGCCGTACGACCCGGGCCAGGTGCGGATGGCGGTCGCGCTCTTCGGCTTCGCGGTGCTCGACCGCATCGACGACAGGATCATGACCGACTGGTCCCGGCCGGCACCGGAGTTCGTCGACGGCCCCGGGGAGTGAGCCCGGGGCGTTCGCGTCAGGCCCAGAGCTGACCCTGGAGGGTCGCGATCGCTTCCTCCGTGGTCGCGGCCGTGTACACGCCCGTCGACAGGTACTTCCAGCCGCCGTCCGCCACCACGAACGCGATGTCGGCCGTCTCTCCTGCCGCTACGGCCTTCCTGCCCACGCCGATCGCCGCGTGGAGGGCCGCGCCGGTGGAGACGCCGGCGAAGATGCCCTCCTGCTGGAGGAGTTCGCGGGTGCGGGTGACCGCGTCGGCCGAGCCGACCGAGAAACGGGTGGTGAGGACCGAGGCGTCGTAGAGCTCCGGGACGAAGCCCTCGTCGAGGTTGCGCAGGCCGTAGACGAGGTCGTCGTAGCGCGGCTCGGCGGCGACGATCCTGACGTCCGGCTTGTGCTCGCGGAGGTAGCGGCCGACGCCCATGAGCGTGCCCGTGGTGCCCAGGCCCGCGACGAAGTGGGTGATCGACGGGAGGTCGGCGAGGATCTCCGGGCCGGTGGTCGCGTAGTGCGCGCCGGCGTTGTCCGGGTTGCCGTACTGGTAGAGCATCACCCAGTCGGGGTGCTCGGCGGCGAGCTCCTTGGCCACGCGTACGGCGGTGTTGGAGCCGCCGGCGGCCGGGCTGGGGATGATCTCGGCGCCCCACATGCCGAGCAGGTCCCGGCGCTCCTGCGAGGTGTTCTCGGGCATCACGCAGACCATGCGGTAGCCCTTGAGCTTCGCGGCCATCGCGAGCGAGATGCCGGTGTTGCCGCTGGTCGGCTCCAGGATCGTGCAGCCGGGGGTCAGGCGGCCGTCCTTCTCCGCCTGTTCGACCATGTGCAGGGCCGGGCGGTCCTTGACCGAGCCGGTCGGGTTGCGGTCCTCCAGCTTGGCCCAGATGCGGACCTCGGCGGACGGCGACAGCCGCGGCAGGCGCACCAGAGGGGTGTTGCCCACCGCGGCCAGCGGGGAGTCGTAGCGCATCGAGGATCAGGCCATACCGCCGGCCACGGCCGGCAGGATCGTCACGTTGTCGCCGTCGGCGACCTTGGTGTTGATGCCCTCGAGGAAGCGGACGTCCTCGTCGTTCAGGTAGACGTTGACGAAGCGGCGCAGCTCGCCGCCGTCCACGATGCGGGCCTGGATGCCCGCGTGCCGGGTCTCGAGGTCGGTGAAGAGCTCGGCGAGGGTGTCCCCGTTGCCCTGCACGGCCTTCTGGCCGTCGGTGTACGGGCGGAGGATGGTGGGGATGCGGACCTCGATGGCCATGGCGAAGGGCTCCTGTCGGAAAGGGTCTGGTCTCGGGGAGAGCGCGGCACAGCGCCGCGGCGGACGGCCTGCGGCGACAGCGCGGTGGTCAACAGATGGCGCTGTTCAGCCTGCACAGGTCGACGTGCAGCCGCGCCACGAGCAGCGTGCCCGGCGCCTTGTCGCTCACGTCGAGAAGAACCATGGGGTCATCGTATCGATTCCCGGTCGGGACGCCGGAGTGTGATCTCACATCACGGACGGATTTCATCCACCGTTCGAGATCAGTACGACTCCACCACCCTGACCTCCTCCTCCGTGACCTCCCCTTCGACGATGCGGTACGAGCGGAACTGGAAGTCGCCGAGGCCGTCGGTGTCGGCGGTGGACACCAGGACGTAGTGGGCTCCGGGCTCGTTCGCGTAGGAGATGTCGGTGCGCGAGGGGTAGGCCTCGGTCGCGGTGTGGGAGTGGTAGACGACCACCGGCTCCTCGTCGCGGTCGTCCATCTCGCGGTAGAGCTTGAGCAGGTCGCCGGAGTCGAACTCGTAGAACGTGGGCGACATGGCCGCGTTCAGCATCGGGATGAAGCGCTCGGGACGGTCCGAGCGCTCCGGGCCCGCGACGACGCCGCACGCCTCGTCGGGGTGGTCCTTGCGCGCGTGCGCGACGATCTGGTCGACGAGGGCCTGGGTGATGGTCAGCATGTTCGTCAGGATAAGCAGAGGGCCCGTTCGTACCAATGGGTGGTACGGACGGGCCCATATGCCGGACGGGTCGATCAGCCGATCTTCTCGAACTCCGGTTCTCGGCGCGCCGCGATCTCCGGGTTGCGGGACTTGAGGACCGACCAGCCGATGCCGAGCACCGCCGCCCAGCCGGCCATCACGTACAGGCAGACGCGGGAGTCGTTGTCGTACGCGATCAGGCAGGTGACGAAGAGGAGGAAGGCGATGGCGATCCAGCTGCACTTCGAGCCGCCCGGGGCCGGGAAGGGCGAGGCGGGCAGGCGGCCCGCGTCGACCGCGCGGCGGTACAGGACGTGGCTGATCAAAATCATCAGCCAGGTCCAGATGCCGGCCGCGGTGGCCACCGAGGTGACGTAGCCGAAGGCCTTCTCCGGGACGACGTAGTTCAGGACGACGCCGATGCCCATGCACAGGACGGAGACGGTGATGCCGAAGGCCGGGGCCTTGGTGCCGGACAGGCGCTGGAAGACCTTGGGGGCCTCGCCGTTGGCGGCCAGGTTGCGCAGCATCCGGCCGGTCGAGTACATGCCGGAGTTGCAGGAGGACAGGGCCGCGGTGAGGACGACGAAGTTGACGATGCCGGCGCCGGCCGGGATGCCGATCTTCGCGAAGGCCTCGACGAAGGGCGAGACACCGGGGGCGAACTCGGTCCACTTCACGACGCAGAGGATGACGCTGAGCGCGCCGACGTAGAAGAGGGCGATGCGCCAGGGGAGGGTGTTGATCGCCTTGGGGAGCGTCTTCTCCGGGTTCTCCGACTCCCCCGCCGTCACGCCGACCAGCTCGACCGCGAGGTAGGCGAACATGACGCCCTGGAGGGTCATCAGGGACGAGCCGACGCCCTTGGGGAAGAAGCCGTCGAACTGCCAGAGGTTGGCGACGGCGGCGGTGTCACCGGCGGAGCTGAAGCCGAAGGTGAGGACGCCGAGGCCGATCACGATCATGCCGATCAGGGCGGTGACCTTGACCATCGAGAACCAGAACTCCAGCTCCCCGAAGACCTTCACGGAGATCAGGTTGACCCCGAAGAGGACCACCAGGAAGACCAGGGCCGTCACCCACTGCGGGACCGCCGGGAACCAGTAGTTGACGTAGATCGCGGCGGCGGTCAGCTCGGCCATGCCGGTGACCACCCACATCAGCCAGTACGTCCAGCCGGTGAAGTAGCCGAAGAACGGGCCGAGGAACTCGCGGGAGTACTCCGCGAAGGAGCCCGAGACCGGGCGGTACAGGAGCAGTTCGCCAAGGGCCCGCATGATGAAGAAGATGATCACGCCCGCGAGGGCGTACATCACGATGAGGCTGGGACCGGCCTTGGCGATGTTCGCGCCGGCGCCCAGGAACAGCCCGACCCCGATGGCACCGCCGATGGCGATCATCTGGACCTGCCGGCTGCCGAGCCCGCGCTCGTACCCCTCCTCGGGGGCCTTCCCCTCCTCGGGGATGTTGTCCGTGTCGACCTGAGCGGAGGTCATGTGGTGGTGTGCCTTTCGCCGAGTCCCCCGTGTGCAGTCGTGAAGATCTATCACGGCCGCACCGGTGATCAGCTGGGGTTTTTGTGGCGCACACCACAGGAAGAAGCGGACAAAACGCGGTCGGCGTCGACATAACCGGCCGCCGCGGTGACGTGATCGTTATCCGGATTTGAGCGTCTTCTGAGCGAACAGGAAACGCTCACCGGTCACGGCATCAGGGTGGACACGAGCGTCTCCTGGAGCCCGCCGAGCCACAGGTACGCCATCACCATCGGCTTGCGCGGGTCCTCGTCCGGCAGCCGGTAGAGGTCGTCGGTGTCGTCCTCGTCGGTGATCTCCAGGCGGGAGCCGATCGCCAGGCGCAGGTCGTTCAGGGCGCCGAGCCACTGCCGGGAGTCCTCGGCGGAGAGCCTGAGGATCGCGCCGCCGTCGCCGGCCGGGGTCAGCCCGTCCAGCGTGCGCACCACCGCGAGGGCGCTCTCGCGCTTGCCGGCCCGCAGGTCGTTCTCGGTGTAGCGGCGGAACTCGGACGAGTACGCGCGGTTCTCCTCGGCCTGCCCCGGCGAGTCCGGGACCTGCTCGGGGTCGCTGTAGGCGTCCGGGAACAGGCGCCGCAGCACCGGGTCCTTGGGCGGCTCGCTGGGGCCCTCGGCGAAGAGTTCGGCCAGCGGGTCGTCGGAGGCGTCCTCGCCGGGGCCTGGGCCGATGAGTTCCAGCAGCTGGACGGCCAGCGACCGGATGATGGAGATCTCGACGTCGTCGAGGGCGACGGCCGCGCCGCCGCCGGGGAGCGGTTCGAAGTGTCCGGGCATGAAGGGCGTCGCTACTTCCGCTGCTGGGTCGCTACTTCCGGTCCTGCTGGAGGGTGGCCCACAGGCCGTAGCCGTGCATGGCCTGCACGTCCCGTTCCATCTCCTCGCGGCTGCCGCTGGAGACGACCGCCCGGCCCTTGTGGTGCACGTCGAGCATGAGCTTGGTGGCCTTGTGCTTGCTGTAACCGAAGTACGCCTGGAAGACGTAGGTCACATAGCTCATGAGGTTGACCGGGTCGTTGTGGACGATCGTGACCCAGGGGACGTCGGGCTCGGGTACGGCGAAGGTCTCCTCCGCCGACTCGGTGCGTTCGATCTCCAGGGGTGCGGGTGACGTCACAGGGGCCATGCTGCCACGCATCCCACAAATCGTCACACCGACGAGAAGGGAGTACCATCCCTTGCCATGAACACAGCGGACCTTGGGCTGCCGGTGGACGTTCCCTCTACGGCGCTCTTCACGGACCAGTACGAGCTGACGATGCTGCAGGCGGCCCTGAGAGCGGGCACGGCCGAGCGGCGGAGCGTGTTCGAGGTCTTCACCCGGCGACTGCCCGACGGACGGCGCTACGGCGTCCTGGCGGGCACCGGACGGGTCCTCGACGCGGTCGAGAACTTCCGCTTCGACGCGGACGTCCTGGGCTTCCTGCGGGAGCGGTCCATCGTCGACGAGGCGACCCTGGAGTGGCTGGCGACCTACCGCTTCTCCGGTGACATCTGGGGCTACCCGGAGGGCGAGGTGTACTTCCCCGGCTCGCCGATCATGCGGGTCGAGGGCTCCTTCGCCGAGTGCGTGCTCCTGGAGACCGTGATCCTGTCGATCCTCAACCACGACTCCGCGATCGCCGCGGCGGCCTCACGGATGTCCTCGGCCGCGGGCGGGCGCCCGCTGGTCGAGATGGGCGCCCGCCGCACCCACGAGCTGGCGGCCGTCGCCGCCTCCCGCGCCGCCTACGTCGGCGGCTTCGCCTCCACCTCCGACCTCGCGGCCGGCTTCCGCTACAACATCCCGACCGTGGGCACCTCCGCCCACGCCTTCACGCTGCTGCACGACAACGAGCGGGACGCCTTCCAGGCCCAGGTCGACTCGCTGGGCCGGGACACCACGCTGCTCGTGGACACCTACGACGTGGCCGCCGCCGTCCGGACGGCCGTCGAGGTCGCCGGGCCCGAGCTGGGCGCCGTCCGCATCGACTCCGGCGACCTGCTGCTGGTCGCGCACCGGGTGCGGCAGCAGCTGGACGAGCTGGGCGCGACGAACACGCGGATCATCGTCACCTCCGACCTGGACGAGTACGCCATCGCCTCGCTGGCGGCGGCTCCGGTGGACGCGTACGGCGTCGGTACGCAGCTGGTGACCGGGTCGGGGCATCCGACCTGCTCGATGGTCTACAAGCTGGTCGCCCGCGCCGAGTCCGCCGACCTGAGGGCGCCGCTGGTGGCGGTGGCGAAGAAGGCGGCCGGCGGCAAGACGTCCGTCGGCGGGCGCAAGTGGGCCGCGCGGCGCCTCGACGAGGACGGGGTCGCGGAGGCCGAGGTCGTCGGCACCGGCGCCGTGCCGGCCGACCTGGTGGACCGGCAGCTGCTCGTCGAACTGGTCAAGGGCGGTGACGTGGTGGCCCGCGAGCCGCTGGACGTCGTCCGCGACCGGCACGCGAGCGCGCGGGCGGGGCTGCCGCTGTCGGCGACCCAGCTGTCGCGCGGGGAACCGGTCATTCCCACGGAGTATGTACAGGGGCGCTCGGGTAGTTAGGGGCTGCCAGGTCCCAATGCGGGGCACGCCCTTCCCGCTGGGGCGCCGAAGTCTCTAGGCTCGAACTTCACTCACAGTCGAAGGACACCCACCATGCGCCGCGCCTTGATCGTCGTCGACGTACAGAACGACTTCTGCGAGGGAGGCAGCCTCGCGGTGGCCGGGGGCGCCGATGTCGCCGCCGCCGTCACCGAGCTGATCGGGCAGGCGGCCGGCTCCGGCTACCAGCACCTGGTGGCCACCCGCGACCACCACATCGCGCCCGGCGGCCACTTCGCCGACAACCCCGACTACGCCCACTCCTGGCCCGCGCACTGCGTCGCGGGCACCGAGGGGGTGGGCTTCCATCCGAACTTCGCGCCGGCCGTCGCCTCCGGCGCGATCGACGCCGTCTTCGACAAGGGCGCCTACGCGGCCGCGTACAGCGGCTTCGAGGGCGCCGACGAGAACGGCGTGAAGCTGGGCGACTGGCTGCGGGCCCGGCAGGTGAGCGAGGTCGACGTGGTGGGCATCGCGACCGACCACTGCGTGCGGGCCACCGCCCTGGACGCGGTCCGCGAGGGCTTCCGCACCCGGGTCCTGCTGGAGCTGACCGCGGGCGTCGCCGAGGAGAGCACCGACCGCGCGCTGAACGAGATGCGCGAGGCCGGCGTGGAACTGTCGGGCAAGCCGGTCGTGGCGTAGCACGCGACGGTCCGGGCGGAGCCCCGGGGGCCCGAGCGGGCCTGTCGCCGCCCCGGGCCACGACGGTCCGCACGAAGCCGCGACTGCCCGAGCCGGCCGGTCGCCGCCCCGGGCCACGACGGTCCGGACGAAGCCGCGACTGCCCGAGCGGGCCTGTCGCCGCCGGGGCTGGTCGGTCGCCACCCCGGGCCACGACGGTCCACACGAAGCCGCGACTGCCCGAGCCGGCCGGTCGCCACCCCGGGCCACGACGGTCCACACGAAGCCGCGACTGCCCGAGCCGGCCGGTCGCCGCCCGGGGCTGATCGGTCGCCGGTCCGGGCCGGCGGGCAGGAGCCGTTGCCGCAGCCGGAGATGGTCGTGGGCCGAGCGCGGCCGGGTTCACGTGGGCGCCGGGCCGAAGCCGCCCAGCCGGGAGATGCCCCTCCGCTGAGCCGCCGCAGGCCTACGCCGGCGCCGTCGGTCTTCTCAGCAGGGCTCTGATCGGGTGCCACAGCTCCTGGACCAGGTCCGGGCCGACCGGGACACCGTTGTCAGGGGCCGTACGCCATATGAGGCCGTCGGGGTGGTGGAGGACCGCGGTGATCTCGTCGGGGGTGGGCGGCGACCCGTTGCCGCGCAGGTAGACCGCCCGCATGCCCAGATTGCGCAGCCGGGTCAGGGCGCGGGCCCGGTTCCGGGCGTGCACCAGGACCCGTACCCCCGTGCCGTCGGGGGTGGGGCTGGGCAGGTTCAGCGCCACCACGACGCTGCCGGTGGGCAGCTTGCAGAAACCTCCTGCGGCCATGCGGTCATACCCCCGTACGGGTCGGTGTCGATGTCTGTGTCAATAAGCAGGGCACAGCACGCACCTAAACACGATCGGCGGCGACCCGCCAGGGGGTCACCGCCGATACGTGTCTGACCTGCGTAAACGCCGATTACTTGGTCGAGGGGCCGACCTTCACCTTGATCGTCGAGCCGCTGAAGGGCTCGTCGATGATCCTTATCGAGGTGTTGGTGTCAGTGACCTTGACACCGGCCAGCGGGTTCGACGCGTCGTAGTACGTCGAGCGTCCGTCGTCGAAGAGCGGGACACCGAACTGCGACTTGATCTTGGTCGCCACGTCCGCCTTGTGCAGCGTGATCGAGTCGGTCGGGTACCAGCTGAACGGCGAGTCGTAGGCCTGCACGCGGTTGCGCATCAGCGTGCCGTCCGACCACTTCAGCGGCTTCGGGTGCGAGTCGATCGGGAGGATCAGACCCTCGCCCGGGTGGGCGCTGGTGTTGTCGTCCGCCTGGGAGGTGTCCCACTTCCAGATCAACAGGCCGTTCTGGTACGCGTAGTGCTCCACCCACGACGGGCGCAGCGCCGAACCGAAGTTGTACGGACCGACCTTGAGGACCTTGTCGTACGACACGTACTGCCGGTTCTCGGCGATGTAGTACTGCGCGTAGTCGTCGGTGATCGAGGCGCCGATGCGCGTGAACCCGTTGGACGTCCAACCGGCGTCCGCGGTCTCGGCGTTGTCGGAGAAGACGGTCGCGCCGTCCGCGGTCACCTTGATCTCGTCGGCCGCGAAGCCCTTCTGGGCCACCCCGCCGTCGGTCGCGTAGCGGAAGCGCAGGGTGATCTTCTGGCCGGCGTACGCGTTCAGCGGGAAGGTCAGCTTCTGGTACGCGTCCACCGTGCCGGTGAGGGCGGGCTTGCCGCTGCCGTCGCGCGGAACGGCCGTGCCGTCGGCGAGAGTTCCGTCGATCGGGGTGTAGCTGGCGCCGCCGTCGGTGGAGACCTCGGTGTAGAGGTAGTCGTAGTCCTGCTCGATGTCCCACCAGCCGTCGAGGGTCAGCGCGGCCGAGGCCTTGCCGGTCAGGTCGACCGTGCGGGTGAGGGTGTTGCGCAGGTCGTCACCGCTGCCGCTCCACCACTGGGTCGCGCCCTCGGCCGGGGCGACCACCTCGGTGGTGACCTCCTTCTGGGGCAACTCGACCACCAGCGCCTGCGGGTTCTTGGTGTTGTACTCCGCGACGCCCAGCTTGTGGGTCGACTTCTTGCCGGCCTTGGCCACGTCGTAGTCCAGCCAGCCCAGTTGGAGCTTGTCCCAGGCGTTCATGTCGCCGGGCAGGTCACCGATGGAGTCCTTGCCGGTGCCGAGCCAGGAGCCGGAGGACATCAACGTCCAGAAGCCCGTGGAGTTCTCGCCGCCCGCGGTGTCGTACTCGTCGGGCAGGCCGAGGTCGTGGCCGTACTCGTGGGCGAAGACGCCGAGTCCGCCGTTCTCCGGCTGGATGGTGTAGTCGCCGACCCAGATGCCGGTGTCGCCGATCTGGGTGCCGCCGAGCTTGTTGGTGTCCGGGCCGGTGGAACCGGCGTCGGTGCCGAACGCGTACCAGCGGTGCGCCCAGATCGCGTCCTCGCCCTGCGCGCCGCCGCCGGCGGACTCGTCCTCGCCGGCGTGCACGATCTGGAAGTGGTCGATGTAGCCGTCGGGCTCGTTGAAGTTGCCGTCGCCGTCGTAGTCGTAGCGGTCCCACAGGTCGTACTGGGCCAGCTCCGCCCTGATCTCGGCGGCCGTGTCACCCGCGGCCTCGCGGTCGGCGACCCAGGCGTTGACGCCGTCCTGGACCGCGTACCAGGCGCCGGTGGACGCGCTGTTGGAGCCGTAACGGGCCTCGTTGTAGGGGACCTTGACCCAGTCGGTGACCTCGCCGTCGACCGAGTAGCGGCCCGAGGACTGCTTCTCGTAGTACTTCTTCAGCGACTCGGTCTTCTTGCCGGTGCCGAAGTAGAGGTCCTGGAAGTGCGCCTGGTTGTAGTCCGCCTGCCAGGCCGTGCTGTTGTCCTGCTTGCGGTCCGGCTTGGCTATCTCGTTGTGCAGCGGGCCGACCGTGCCGCCGTAACGGCTGTCGATCTGGTCGCCGAACTCGACCAGGATGGTGAAGATCTTGTCCGTCTTCTCACGGCCGAGTTCGACGTACTTGTCCTGGCCCTTGAGCTTGACGACCTTCGAGCCGTTCCGGTCCTTCACAGACGCGGCTCCGGATATGACCTGGTCCAACGCCTCTTTGTGCTGGGCTTCCTGAGTCTTCGTCAGGGGGCCGTCGAGGTCGTGTTCCTTGGCCTTCACCGGCTGCGGATCGTGCCGGTCAACTGCGGTGGTCGCGGCCGAGTCGGCCTGCGCCACGGCGAACGTCGAGAACGTGGCGGTGGCCGCCGCGAGCGCGACACCGACCGCGGCCGCTCTGAACGTCCAGTGTCTATAGGTCACTTGAGTTCCTTGTGATGAAGGGCTGTATTCAAGTGACGCAATTTGACTAGAGACTGGTAAGAAAAGACAGGCCTTGACTTGAACATAACAAGTGCTCTATGCACGGTGGGCGCGCGCATGACGAACGTGTGAACGGGCGAGTGGTTGCGCGCTCAACAGGCGCGCGGGTCCGTCCACAGGATGGACGGCATGACTCCGTGCGCCCCCTGTGCACCGGCGCTGTTGGTTAGGTCACGCTTACTGTTCGTTCCAGTCGGGCATGCACGCGATTAGAGTCGGTTGGCGGTTCGCCTTGAACACGGCGGAAAACCAGGCCGACACCCCCGTGGACCCCCACTTCCGAGGACACGATTGCCATGCCTCGTCCGACTGCCGCACAGCTCGCCTACGGTTCGTTCACCGTGATCTTCTCGACGCTCGCCATGCTGCTGCTGTCACAGACGAGTTCGGGCGTGGGGATCGCGGTCATCGCCTTCGCGGCGCTCGCGCTCGGGCTCCTGGTCTCCATGACCGTACCGCTGCCCCGGTCGCGGATCGTCGCACGGTCGCAGCCGGCTCCGGCCGTCTCGGCCGCGCCCGCCGCACCGACCGCGCCTCTCGCGCACCAGACGGAAGAGCCCGTGCCGGCCGCGGCCACGCGCTCCTCCAACGCTGCCTGAACTCCGACGCACGCGCACGACAGGCGGCGGGGGGGGCGCGGCCCGCGGGGGGGCGGCGGGCCCGCCCGGGGGGGTGGGGGGGGGGCCGCCGCCCCCGCCGGCGCGGGGGGGGGGGGGGGGGGAGCCCCC
>NZ_JBIVKB010000016.1:180540-202199 GCF_044750545.1 Streptomyces sp. NPDC088794
CCCCGCCCCTCCCCCCCCCGCCCGGGCCCCCGGCGCCCCGGGGCCCCCCCCCCCCGCCCCCACCCCCCACGCCGCCTGTCGTATGTGCTGTCCGCGCCGACTCCCGTCGGCGCGGGCTCAGTTGGTGCTGACCACCACCGTCTTGGCGGCCTTGTCGTGCAGACCCTGCTTGTAGGGCCGGTCGAAGAAGCTCCAACCGCCGCTGATCGCGGTCCAGATGCAGGCGCAGCAGAACGCGAACGGGATCCACAGCACCGCCGAGCGGGCCAGCGTGGACTGCACGGACGGTGTGGAGCCGTTGTCGAGGTTGGCCACCCGCATGTTCAGCCACTTCTTGCCGAGCGTCTGGCCGGTCCTGCTGATCATGGCGGTGTCGTAGCCGATGTAGAGGACGGCGGCGACCAGGGACTGCGCGAACGACTTGCCGTACGACATGTTGTCGCCGCTCACGTCGTACTCGTGCACGCCCAGCGGCCAGGTGACCAGCCAGACGACGATGCCGACGAGGATCAGGTCGATGATCCGGGCCAGCGTGCGCTTGCCGCTGTCGGCGAGCGGAGGCATGCCGGAGAGCGGATCGTTGGGGTAGGAGCCGCCGCCGTAGGGATCGCCCCCACCGGCGGGGGCACCGCCGTAGGGACCCCCGCCGTAGGGCGGCGGCTGACCGCCGCCCGGGGGCGGGTCGTACGGCGAGCCCGGGCCCTGGCCGGGCGGGCCGGGCGGGGGCTGCTGCGGTGGCTGCTTCCGGAACGGGTCGTCGTCCGGCGGCTGCTGGCCGGAACCGGGAGGCGGTTCGGTGGTCATGGCCCGAGTGCACCGCGAACCCCGCCGTCCCGCATCCGACGAGCGGCCGTCCGGAGTACCGGATCACCTGGTACGGATGCGGTAGACGGTCATCCCGCCACGAACGTATGGGCCGCCTTGTCGTGCCAGCACTGGCGCCACGGGCGGTCGAACAGGCACCACGCGACGCCCACGACACCGATCAGGAGCAGGCCGGGCACGCTGTAGACGAGCCAGCGGCGGACGGCTCCCCCGAAGGTCGGCGACTGGTGGCCCTCGATGTCACGCACCTCCAGACCCAGCAGCTTCTTGCCCAGGGTGCGGCCCCACCTGGCGGTGGGCAGCGCCTCGTAGAGGACACCGAAGGCGAGCAGGACGGCCAGGACGATGCCCAGGTAGACCGAGGTCGTGCCGTCGAGGAACCAGACGGTGACGGTCTCGCCGGAGAGCTTCGCCGCGTCGATCTTCTCGTCGACGTGGTCGATCGCCTTGGTGCCGAGCGGTACGGCGGCCACGGCGGTGACGCCCGCCAGGACGACGGTGTCCAGCAGCCGGGCGATCAGACGCTTGCCGAGCGGCGCGGGGCGGGCCTCGGACTGACGCCGGGCGGCGGCCTGGAACACGTCCTCCACGGGCGGCTTCCAGGGCGCGACGGGCTGCTCCTCACCGCCCGCGAGCCGGTGCACCTGCTGCGCCCACGAGGGCTGTCCCCCGCCGGAGCCACTGGACATGGGGGCGGCGGACACGGGTGCGGCGGAGGCCTGTCCGGCCGCCGCCGGCTGCTGCACGGGCTGGGGACCGCTCGACTGCGCGGGCACGCCGGGGGCGGCGGCCTGTTGGGGACCGGAGAGGGCGGTGGGCGCGGCGGCCGGTCCCTGGACCCCGGCGCCCCCTGCTCCTGCTCCCGCCTGTGCCGCCGCCGCGCGATCGGCGGCCGCCTTGCCCGCGCCGAAACCGGGGCCGGAGGGCGCCCCCGTGCTCCCGCTCTGCGCCCCTCCTTGCGCCCCGCTCTGCTGCCCCGCACGCGGGGTCATCGTGCGGAAGGTCATGGTGCCGTCGTCCCTGACGGGACCGCCGGGACCGGGGACGGAGGCGTTGCCCGCGCCGGACGCGCCGTCCGCACCCGCCTTCGGGCGGCGGAAGACGAAGGTGCCGTCGGACGGGATGTCGGACGAGGTGTCCGCGGGCGGGACGGTCGCCGTGCCGTCGGTGTGGGCGGTCGGGGCGCCCGAGGGACCACCCGGCAGAGCGCCCGCCGGACCGCCCGGCCGGCCGGCCGGGGCCACGCGGGGGTCGGGACCCTGCGGGGACCCCCACGACACGCGCCGGTCCTGCTCGCCGCCGAAGCCGGCCTGGCGGGAGCGGTCGGCGCCCCAGGCGGACGCCGGTTCGGGACGGCTGCCGTGCTGGGACACCTGGGGCGCGGGGTCCTCGTCGAAGAAGTGCGGGCCCGTCTCCTCGACCGGCGCGGGGCCGGCACCGGAACCGTCCGGCGCGGCGAGCGGAGCGCCGTCCGACGGGGCCGGACGGCTGGTGCCCGGTACCCAGGAGGCACCGTTCCAGTACCGGACGTATCCAGGGATGGACGGGTCCGGGTAATACCCCTCGCGGGGCCTGTCGTCACCGGGTGCCGGGGTTGGGGCGCTCATGTCCGTCGTCCCGTATCTGCTCGGGGGTCAATATGGGGGGCTCCACATCTATCAGACCGGCGTGGCCACCACTGCCCCTCCCGCAGGACCCGCCCCTTTCCGGGCAAGGGTGTGCACCCGCTTCACCGTTCCGGAAAAAAATTCTCCGAACCCGCGTAATGGTTGCGCGCCCACCGCCTCTCCATTCGTACGGGCCCGTCCGCGGAGCCCCGTACACCTGACCGAGAGAGGAACCGCACGCCATGCACTACACAGTGGTGGAACGCGAGTTGGAGCTGAAACTCATCCTGTCGCCGGAGCGCAGCATCCCGGTGCCGGCCCGGCTGGGCTACCGGACCGACGATCCCTACGCCGTCCACGTCACCTTCCACATCAACTCCGAGCACCCCGTGCACTGGACGTTCTCCCGCGAGCTTCTGGTGGAGGGGGTGTTCCGGCCGTGCGGGCACGGGGACGTGCGGGTGTGGCCGACGAAGTCGGAGGGGCGCAGCGTCGTCCTGATGGCGCTCAGTTCACCCGACGGGGACGCCCTGCTCGAAGCACCGTCGGCCCAGGTCTCGGCCTGGCTGGAGCGGACGCTGCGGGTGGTGCCCCCGGGGACTGAGGGCGAGCAGCTGGGGATCGACGACGCGCTCGACCAGCTGCTCGCCCAGTGAGCCCGCTTTCGACGTCAGAACAGCTTGCCCGGATTGAGGATGCCCAGCGGGTCGAAGGTCTGCTTGACCGCCCGCTGCATCTCCAGTCCGACCGGGCCGAGTTCGCGCGCCAGCCACTCCTTCTTCAGGACGCCCACACCGTGCTCGCCGGTGATCGTGCCGCCGAGCTCCAGGCCGAGCGCCATGATCTCGTCGAAGGACTCGCGGGCGCGCCGGGACTCGTCGGGGTCCTGGGCGTCGAAGCAGACGGTGGGGTGGGTGTTGCCGTCGCCGGCGTGCGCGCAGACCCCGATGGTCAGCCGGTACTTCTCGGCGACCCGCTCGATCCCTTCGAGCATGTCGCCGAGCCGGGAGCGGGGCACGCACACGTCGTCGATCATCGTCGTGCCCTTGACCGCTTCCAGCGCGGTCAGCGAGAGCCGCCGGGCCTGGAGCAGCAGTTCGGACTCGGCGGCGTCGTCGGCGGGCACCACCTGGGTGGCACCGGCCGCCTCGCACAGCGCGCCGACGGCGGCGAGGTCGGCGGCCGGGTCCGGGGTGTCGAAGGCCGCGAGGAGCAGCGCCTCGGTGGTCTCCGGAAGTCCCATGTGCGCGAGGTCGTTGACGGCCTTCACCGTCGTACGGTCCATGAGTTCCAGCAGCGAGGGCACGTGACCGCCGGCCATGATCCGGCACACCGCGTCGCAGGCCTCGGCCGCGGACGCGAACTCGGCGGCGAGCACCAGCTGCTGGGGCGGCTGCGGGCGCAGCGCCAGGATCGCCCGTACGACGATGCCGAGCGAACCCTCGGAGCCGACGAAGAGGCGGGTGAGGTCGTACCCGGCGACGCCCTTGGCGGTGCGGCGCCCGGTGGACATGAGGCGGCCGTCGGCGAGGACGACGTCGAGGCCGAGGACGTACTCGGCGGTGACCCCGTACTTCACGCAGCACAGCCCGCCCGACGCGGTGCCGATGTTGCCGCCGATCGTGCACATCTCCCAGCTGGAGGGGTCCGGCGGGTAGTAGAGGCCGTGTTCGCCGACCGCGCGGGAGAGGGTGGCGTTGATGACGCCCGGCTCGACGACGGCGGTGCGGTCGATCGGGTTGATCTCCAGGATGCGGTCCATCTTGAGGAGCGACAGGACGACGCAGCCCTCGGAGGCGTTGGCCGCGCCGGACAGGCCGGTGCGGGCGCCCTGCGGGACGACCGGGACGCGCAGTTCGGTGGCCACGCGCATGACGTGCTGGACCTGTTCGACCGTGCGGGGCAGGACGACGACCGCCGGGACGCCGGCCGGGCAGAAGCTCGCCATGTCGTTGGCGTAGGAGGTCGTGATGTCGGGGTCGGTCAGGACGGCCTCGGCGGGCAGCCCGCCCAGCAGCCGGTCCAGGAGGCCACCGGTCGCCACCGTGTCCTCGTCGCGACGCGCTTCGATACGACTCATGATCACAGCCTCGCACCGGCGGCCATCGGTGTGAACCCCACCTGCGGCAGTCGCGGGATGCCGAGGTGTGGTCGTCGTACTGGCGCACAGTGAGCGCCATGACGAACGCGAGGGACAGGGCCGCCACGGAACGGAAGCGGGCCCGGCGTTCGCGGGTCACCGGGTGGCTGGTGGCGGGTGCCGTCGCGGGGTGTGCCGCGCTGGGCGGGGTGCTGATGCTGTGGCCGTTCGAGCGGGCGACCCTCGTCCGGCCGCCGGCTCCGGCGCCGGGCGCGCAGGCGCTGACCGCCGTCACCGCCGGGGTGCCGGCCGCGCTGCCCGATCTGGCGGTGCTGATCGGCGAACGGGAGACCTTTCTGCGCGCGCATCCCCGGGACGCGCGGTCGTGGGCGGTGCTCGGGGCCGCGTACGTGGAGCAGGGGCGGCGGACGGCCGACGCGACGAACTATCCGCGGGCCGAGCAGGCGCTGCGCACCTCGCTGAGGGTGCGGACGAAGGGAAACGACGTAAAGGCCGCGGCGCTGGAGGGGATGGCAGCGCTGGCGAACGCGCGCCGGGACTTCCGGGCGGCGCGGAGCTGGGGCGAGGCCGCGCTGAAGGTGGACGCCGGGCGCTGGACGACGTATCCGCTGCTGCTCGACGCGTACACCGGGCTCGGTGACCACAAGGCGACCCGGCGGACGCTCGACGCGCTCCTTGAACTGCGGACCGGGCCGGCCGTGCTGGCGCGGGCCGCCGGGGTCTACCGGGACCAGGGCTGGCGCGAGGACGCGGCGGCCGCCCTCTCCGACGCGGCGGCGCGGTCGACGGCACCGGCCGAGCGGGCCGCGTGGCTGGAGCGGGCCGGGCAACTGGCCTGGGAGCGCGGGGACTTGACGGACGCGCTGCGGCACTTCCAGGAGGCGGTCCGGGTCGACCCCGACCAGCGGGCCGCGCAGGCCGGACAGGGCCGGACGCTGGCGGCGCTGGGCCGCACCACGGAGGCGCTGAACGCGTACCGGGTGGCGCTGGCCCGCCAGCCGAGCCCGCAGTACGCCCTGGAACTGGGCGAGTTGTACGAGTCGCTGGGGCTTGGGCAGGCCGCGCGCGTGCAGTACGACCTGCTGCGGGCCCGGGTCCGGGAGGAGCAAGCAGGGGGCGTGGACGACGAGTTGGTGCTCGGCGTCTTCGAGGCGGACCACGGGGATCCGGCGGCGGCGGTACGGCGGTTGCGGGCCGAGTGGCGACGGCAGCCGGGGATCGCCGTCGCGGACGCGCTGGGGTGGGCGCTGCACCGGGACGGCAAGGACAAGGAGGCGCTGCGGTACGCGGGCGCGGCGACGGACAAGGTGCACGGCGGGGGCGTACGCAGTGCGCTGTACGCCTATCACCGGGGCATGATCGAGCGGGAGTTGGAGCAGTTCGCGCCCGCGCGGCGGCATCTTCAGGACGCGCTGCGGATCAACCCGTACTTCTCGCCGCTGGGCGTGCCGCTCGCGCAGGCCGCGCTGGCGGCGCTCGGGGAGCCGCCGGACGAGGACGTGCCGGTGATGGACGCGAAGCGGGTTCGGCGGTGAGTCCGGCGCCGAGGGGGAAGGGCGCCGGACCGCACCTGGAGGGTGGCCTCAGAGGTTGCCGCGGCGCTCCTGCTCGCGCTCGATCGCCTCGAACAGGGCCTTGAAGTTGCCCTTGCCGAAGCCCATCGAGCCGTGCCGCTCGATCATCTCGAAGAAGACGGTCGGCCGGTCCTGGACCGGCTTGGTGAAGATCTGCAGCAGATAGCCGTCCTCGTCGCGGTCCACGAGGATCTTCAGCTCGCGCAGGGTCTCGACCGGGACGCGGGTCTCGCCGGCCCACTCGCCGAGGGTGTCGTAGTACGAGTCCGGGGTGTCGAGGAACTGGACGCCGGCCGCGCGCATGGTCCGTACCGTGCGCACGATGTCGTTCGTGTTGAGCGCGATGTGCTGGACGCCCGCGCCGCCGTAGAACTCCAGGTACTCGTCGATCTGGGACTTCTTCTTGGCGATGGCGGGCTCGTTGATCGGGAACTTGACCTTGAGCGTGCCGTCGGCGACCACCTTGGACATCAGCGCGCTGTACTCGGTGGCGATGTCGTCGCCCACGAACTCCTTCATGTTCGTGAAGCCCATGACCTTGTTGTAGAAGCCGACCCACTCGTTCATGCGGCCGAGCTCGACGTTGCCGACGCAGTGGTCGATCGCCTGGAAGGTGCGCTGGGCGGGCGGCTCGACGATCGGGCTCGCGGGCGTGAAGCCGGGCAGGTAGGGGCCGTCGTAGCCGGTGCGCTCGACGAGCGTGTGGCGGGTCTCGCCGTAGGTGGCGATCGCGGCGAGTACGACGGTGCCGTGCTCGTCCTTGACCTCGTACGGCTCGGCCAGCGAGCGGGCGCCGTGCTCGACGGCGTAGGCGTGCGCGGCACGCGCGTCCGGGACCTCGATGGCGAGGTCGACGACGCCGTCGCCGTGCTCGGCCACGTGCTCGGCCAGGAAGTGGCCCCAGGTGGTGGCGGGCTTGATGACGGAGGTGAACACGAAGCGGGCGGAGCCGTTCTCCAGGACGTAGCTCGCGGTCTCGCGGCTGCCGTTCTCCGGCCCGGAGTAGGCGACCAGGCGCATGCCGAAGGCCGTGGAGTAGTAGTGCGCCGCCTGCTTGGCGTTGCCCACCGCGAAGACGACCGCGTCCATTCCCTTGACCGGGAAGGGGTCGGCCTGCCGGGCGGTGTCGGGAGTGTGGTGCGTGGTCTGCGTCATGGGGGAAGCGTGACCCTGCTCTGCAAGGTGCGCAATAGTTCTCGTATTCACTGGACATTCTGTGCAGTGGCAGACCGGTGGATCTCTGATTTCTGTACAGGATGACCACCACTTCGGGAGGTTGCCGTGGCCATCGACGAGCTGGACGGGCGGATCATCGTGCTGCTGGCGCGGGAGCCGCGGATCGGGGTGCTCGAGATGTCCCGGCGCCTTGGGGTGGCCCGTGGGACCGCGCAGGCGCGCCTCGACCGGCTTCAGTCGAATGGCGTCATCCGCGGGTTCGGGCCCCAGGTCGATCCGACGGCGCTCGGCTACCCGGTGACCGCCTTCGCGACGCTACAGATCCGGCAGGGCCAAGGGGCCGACGTCCGGGCGCACTTGACGACCGTGCCGGAGGTCCTCGAACTGCACACGACCACCGGCGGCGGGGACATGCTGTGCCGCCTGGTGGCCCGCTCCAACGCCGATCTCCAGCGGGTGATCGACCTGGTCGTGGGTTTCGATGGGATCGTCCGGGCCTCCACCGCGATCGTCATGGAGAACCCTGTTCCGCTGCGGATCATCCCGCTGGTGGAGCAGGCGGCGGAGGACCAGGAAGGGATCTGACGGCGACCATGGGATGAGCGCGTGAACTTCTGGGAGTACCTGGGCAACCGCCATCAGCAGTTGCTCACGGACGCCTACCAGCACGCCAGCGCCGTCTTCCAGTGCATGGTGGTGGCCACCCTGATCGGGGTGCTGATCGGGGTCGTCACCTACCGCAGCGAATGGGCCGGGAACCTCGCGACGACGGCCACCTCGACCATCCTGACCGTGCCGTCCCTCGCCATGATCGGCCTGCTCATCCCGATCGTCGGCCTGGGCGTGCCGCCCACGGTGATCGCGCTGACGCTGTACGGGCTGCTGCCGATCGTGCGCAACGCGATCGTCGGGCTGCGCGGGGTCGACCCCTCGCTGGTGGACGCGGCGCGCGGGATCGGGATGTCCCGGGTCATGCGGCTGGTGCGGGTGGAGCTGCCGCTGGCCTGGCCGCCGATCCTGACCGGGATCCGGGTCTCCACGCAGATGCTGATGGGCATCGCGGCCATCGCCGCGTACGCCTCCGGGCCCGGCCTCGGCAACGAGATCTTCCGTGGCATCGCCTCGCTGGGCAGCAAGAACGCGCTCAACCAGGTCCTCGCGGGCACGCTCGGGATCGTCGTCCTGGCGCTGCTGTTCGACGCCGCCTACGTCCTGATCGGACGGCTGACCATTCCGAGGGGCATCCGTGACTGAGACCGGTACGTCCGAGACCTCCGCGCCCGAGACGCCGAACGCCACCACCGGGGCGACGATCGAGCTGGAGAACCTCACCAAGCGCTACCCCGGCAGCCGCACCCCGGCCGTGGACAACGTGAACATGGAGATCAAGGCGGGCGAACTCGTCGTCTTCGTCGGCCCGTCGGGCTGCGGCAAGTCCACCACGCTCAAGATGATCAACCGGCTGATCGAACCGACCGGCGGCCGCATCCGCATCGGCGGCGAGGACGTCACCGACATCGATCCGGTGAAGCTGCGCCGCAAGGTCGGCTACGCGATCCAGTCCGCCGGCCTCTTCCCGCACATGACCGTCGCCCAGAACATCTCCCTCGTACCGAGGATGATCGGCTGGTCCAAGACGCGGACCAGGGCGCGGGTCGAGGAGCTGCTGGACCTCGTCGGGCTCGACCCGGCGGAGTTCCGGGGCCGCTATCCACGCCAGTTGTCGGGCGGCCAGCAGCAACGGGTGGGCGTGGCGCGGGCGTTGGCGGCCGATCCGCCGGTGCTGCTGATGGACGAGCCGTTCGGCGCGGTGGACCCGATCACCCGGGACCATCTCCAGGACGAACTGATCAGGCTCCAGCACGAGTTGCACAAGACGATCGTCTTCGTCACGCACGACTTCGACGAGGCGATCAAGCTCGGCGACCGGATCGCCGTGCTGCGCGAGCACTCGCACATCGCCCAGTTCGACACCCCGGAGGCGATCCTCACCAACCCGGCCGACGACTTCGTGTCCGGGTTCGTGGGCGCGGGTGCGGCCCTCAAACGACTCAATCTCACCCGGGTGCGGGACGTCGAGGTCCGGGACTACCCGACGGTGACCGTCGACGACCCGCTCCAGCTGATCTTCGACAAGCTCCGGGACAGCGGCACCAACGAGATCCTGCTGCTCGACAAGCGCGGCCGCCCCTACAAGTGGCTCAGACGCGGCGACCTGATGCGGGCCCGCGGCTCGCTGGCCCGCGCGGGCACGCTGGTGCACGACACGGTGACCCGGGACGCCACCCTGCGGGACGCGCTGGAGGCGGTGCTGACCGACAACGCGGGGCGGACGGTGGTGACCGGGCGGCGCGGTGAGTACGAGGGCGTCGTCGACATGGAGACGCTCATGAACTCCGTGCACGAACTGCTGGAGGCCGACCGCCTGGAGGCCATGGAGCACCACCACGAACTGGAGGAGGCCCGGGCCGCGCAGACGCACGCGGAGCAGGAGGGTGACGGAGAGGGGCGGCAGGCGTGACCACCTCGTCGGACGAGAAGCGGCCCGCCGGCGAGCACGACGTCAAGGGGCACGCCTTCCGGGACATCGGCGAGGCCGAACAGGAGGCCTCGCCGCCGCCGACGCCGGCCGAACACCGGGTCACCTGGCAGAAGTTGACCGTCCTGCCGGGATTCCTGGTGGTGCTGCTGCTCGCGACCTGGCTGTGGTTCCAGCAGGCGGACCTCGACGCGATCTCCGAGAACGCGCTCTCGGGCGGCCAGGTGACGAAGGCGCTCTGGCAGCACGTGGAGCTGACGGTGATCTCGACGTTCTTCGTACTGATCATCGCCATCCCGCTGGGCATCCTGCTGACCCGCAAGGCCTTCCGGAAGGCCACGCCGGTGGCGATGACGTTCGCCAACACCGGCCAGGCGACCCCGGCGATCGGCCTGTTGGCGCTGCTGGTGATCTGGCTGGGCACGGGCATGAAGGCGGCTCTGATCGGCATCATCGTCTACGCGGTCCTGCCGGTGCTGTCGAACACGATCGCCGGCCTGAAGGCGAACGACCCGACCCTGTTGGAGGCCGCGCGGGGCATCGGCATGTCGCCCCTGGGAGTCCTGGCACGGGTCGAACTCCCCCTGGCCGTACCGCTGATCCTCGCGGGCGTCCGTACGGCGCTCGTCCTGAACGTCGGTACGGCGACCCTGGCGACCTTCGGTGGCGGCGGCGGTCTGGGAGTGCTCATCACCACCGGCATCACCAACCAGCGGATGCCGGTGCTGATGGTCGGCTCGATCCTCACCGTGGCGCTGGCGCTGCTGGTGGACTGGCTGGCCTCGCTGGCCGAACTGCTGCTGCGGCCGCGGGGCTTGGAGGTACGGACGTGAAGCGCGGGTACGCGGTGACGGCCGGGGTGCTGGTACTGCTGGCCTCCGGGTGCGGCCTGACCAGCGGCTCCCCCATGGTCGACGACGTCTCCCCCGGCTCCGTCGGCAAGGGCGAGCCCCTCAAGGGCGCCCATCTCACCGTCACGTCGAAGGAGTTCACCGAACAGCTGATCCTCGGCGCGATGATGGGGATCGCGTTCGAGGCGGCCGGCGCGGATGTCCTGGACCGGACGGGCATCCAGGGCTCCATCGGCGCGCGGGAGGCCGTCAAGAGCGGGGACGCGGACGGCATGTACGAGTACACGGGCACGGCGTGGATCACGTACCAGGGCAACAGCAAGCCGATCACCGACCCGGAACAGCAGTGGCAGGCCGTGCACGACGCGGACCTCAAGAACGGCCTGACCTGGCTGCCGCCGTCCGCCCTGAACAACACCTACGCGCTGGCGATGAACCAGTCCCACTACAAGAAGTACGGCACGAAGACCCTGTCGGACGTGGCGGCCCTGTCGAAGTCGGACCCGGGGGCGGTCAGCGTCTGCGTGGAGAGCGAGTTCGCCAACCGGGCGGACGGGCTGCCGGGGATGGAGAAGGCGTACGGGATGAGCCTGCCCGCGAAGAACATCACGCAGATGGACACCGGGATCATCTACACCCAGGTGGCGAAGGGCAGTTGCACCTACGGCGAGGTCTTCACGACCGACGGCCGCATCAGGTCCATGAACCTCGCGGTGATGCGGGACGACAGGAAGTTCTTCCCCAACTACAACGTGGCTCCGGAGATCAACTCCAAGGCCCTGAAGAAGTACCCGGCGATCGCCGAGATCCTCGAACCGATCACGAAGAAGCTGAACAACACGGTGGCGCAGTCGCTGAACGCGAAGGTGGATGTGGACGGGGAGGATCCGCATCAGGTGGCGTTGGACTGGATGAAGGCGGAGGGGTTTGTGAAGTGACCGCGCGGGGGCGGGACTTACAAAGAAGTCGCTGCAAAGAACCCCTTGCAAAGCAACCTTTGCAAGTCTACCTTGGTACGCATGACGGAGCCCGCACAGCCCAACGTCCGCCATCTGGACGCCCGTTCGCTCAGGGGACTGGCCCATCCGCTGCGGATGCAGTTGCTCGACGCCCTGCGCTTCGGCGGACCGGCCACCGCCTCCCAACTCGCTGAGAAACTGGGCGAGTCGAGCGGTGCGACCAGCTACCACCTGCGGCAGCTCGCCGCGCACGGCTTCGTCGAGGACGCTCCCGAGCGGGGCAAGGGACGCGAGCGCTGGTGGCGGGCCGCCGTCCAGGGCCTGGTCTTCGACGACTCACTCCTCGACGACACCAGCGCGGCCGTACGCGGGGCCGCGGACCTCTATCTGCACGAGGTGGCGACGACCCAGGCCCGAGAGGTGTCGACCTGGCTCGGCACCCGTGAGGACTGGTCGGCGGAATGGGCCCGCAGCACCGACATGAGCAGCATGACGCTCCGGCTCACCCCGGAACTCACCCATGAACTCGTCGAGAAGATGCACGCCCTCGTGGACAGCTACCGGGATCTTCCCGAGGCCGAGGACCACCCCGACGCGCAGACGGTCCGCGTCCACACGCACGCCTTCCCCTTCACCACGGACTGAGAGGCCGAGCCCGATGCACCCCGAGACCCATCTCGCCCTGCACCGCCTGCGCGCCGCCGAACTCCGGGCCCAGGCCGCCGAACACCACCTGGTCAGTCAAGCGAAGCGCCCCCGCAACATCCGTACCCGCGTGGGCTGGACCCTGGTCGAGGTGGGCCTGCGACTGGCCGCCGCGCCCAAGCCCGTGCCGGCCGTCTAACAGCTGGGGACGGTTCCCTTCCCCGCCTCCAACGTCACCAACGCCTTCACCGCGCCCTTGAGGTCGGTCACCGGGACCAGTCGCAGTCCCTTGGGCAGTTCGGACTTGGCGTCGGCGCACTCGTCCTTGGGCACGAGGAACACCGTCGCCCCGTCGCGCCGCGCGGCCTGCGTCTTCAGGGCCACGCCACCGACCGCGCCGACCGTCCCGTCCTCGGTGATGGTCCCCGTACCGGCGATGGTGCGGCCACCCGTGAGGTCGCCGCCGCTGCCGTCGCCGTCGAGTTTGTCGATGATGCCGAGGGTGAAGAGCAGCCCCGCGCTGGGCCCGCCGACGTCCGCGAGCTTGAGGGTGACCTTGACCTTCTTGTCGCTCAGGTCGAGGTAGTTCAGCGCCGCCTGCGTCGCCGCGTCCTGGGACTGCTCCATCTGCTCGGTGTTGTGCGCCTCGATCTCCTTGGTGCTCTGCCCGCTCGGATAGACCGAGTCCCGCGGCATGACCGCCCGGTCCGTGGCGAACCACGCGTCGAGCACCTGGCTCAGCGAGACGCGCGTGTCCGGATTGGTCGCCTCGATCGTCGTCATCCGCAGCTGCCCGGTCGTCGTCCGGGTCGACGCGCCCGTGACGGTGATCACCGGGGTGCCCTTGTTCTCGCCGAGCACGTTCGCCGTCATCCCCGGCTGCGTCAGCGAGAACGGCAACGGTGCGAAGACCGCCGTGGCGATCAGGGCCACGACGGGCAGAGCACAGACGGCGACGGCTTGGGGGCGCGTGAGGCGAGAGAGCACGGGGTCAATCTAACGTGAGAGTGACTTCAGGCCAGGTGGTGGGCGGGCCCCGGGGACGGTGCCCATGTTTCAGCGCAATGCCTCCGCGACCTCCCGCGCCGCGTCGACGACCCTCGGTCCCACCCGCTCCGGCACCGCGTCCGCCAGCATCACCACCCCCACGCTGCCCTCCACCCCCGTCACCCCGATCAAGGGCGCGGCGGCTCCACTCGCCCCCGCCTCCAACTCCCCGTGCGTCAACGTGTACCCCGGCTCCCCCAGCGGCTGCGACCGCGCGGAGAGGATCGCCCGGCCGGCGGCCCCCCGGTCCAGCGGATGCCGGAACCCGGCCCGATAGGCGACGTGATAGTCCGTCCAGGTCGGTTCGACGACGGCCACGGCAAGCGCGTCCGCGCCGTCCACCAACGTCAGATGCGCGGTCGCCCCGATGTCCTCGGCCAGCGACCTGAGCGCGGGCAGTGCGGCCTCTCGTACGAGGGGATGCACCTGCCGGCCCAGGCGCAGTACGCCGAGTCCGACCCGGGCGCGACCGCCCAAGTCCCGGCGTACGAGCGCGTGTTGTTCCAGTGTGGCGAGCAACCGGTACACGACGGTCCGGTTCACCCCCAGTCGATGGGAAAGCTCGGTGACGGTCAGCCCGTGGTCGGTGTCGGCCAGCAGCTTGAGGACACGCAGTCCCCGGTCGAGCGTCTGAGAGGTCTCCGCGGTCACGACGCCCACTCCTCCAAGTGGTGAGGTCGGCGGCTCTCATCGCGGCGGTTGCGTCACCGAGTCCCGTCAGTGACGCGCTTCAGAGGCCGCCGGTCGGCCGGCGGTCCGGCGCTCCGGACCGCGTCGCTTCACGGCTGCGCTCCGCGGCGGCGCTGCCACGGGGCGTGTGCGTAGCGGGACAGTAGCGAAGCGGGTTCGCTCAGCGGAAGGCTCCGTCCAGAATCCGGGCACCGGTAGGGCGGGAGTACCTAGGTTTGTCCTGATACGAGACATCGAGGCACCGGATTCAGGTGTCCCCCGGCACCGGATTCACGTGTCCGCCGGCACCGGATTCACGTGTCCGCCGGCACCGGATTCAGCAGACCGCCCGCATCGGAGCCGGGCGCCCGCCCACCCCGCCCTCCGCCGTCGCGACGGAGGGTCACTTCATCCGCGTGGCCCACTCCTGGACCTTGGCGATCCGCTGCCGCAGCTGCCCGGCCGTGGCCTCGGCGCTCGGCGGCCCGCCGCAGGTGCGGCGCAGCTCGGTGTGGATGACGCCGTGCGGTTTGCCGGTCTGGTGGACGTACGCGGAGACCATCGTGTTGAGCTGCTTCCTCAGCTCCATCATCTCCTTGTGCGAGACGACGGGCCGCCGCTCGGCCGGCATCTCGAGGAGGTCGGCCTCGGAGTCCGGCTTCTTGCGGCTGTGCGCGATCTGCCGGGCCTGCCGCTTCTGGAGCAGCATCTGCACCTGGTCGGGTTCGAGGAGCCCGGGGATACCGAGGTAGTCCTGCTCCTCCTCGCTCCCCGGGTGCGCCTGCATGCCGAACTCGGCACCGTCGTAGAGCACCCGGTCGAAGACGGCGTCGGACTCCAGCGCCTCGAAGGAGAACTGCTCCTGCTCGCCGGTGTCCTCGTCCTCCTCCCGGTTCGCCTCCTCCATCTCCTTCTCGGATTCGGCGTACGGGTCCTCCTCGCCCTCCTTCTTGGGCTTGTCGAGGGCGTGGTCGCGCTCGACCTCCATCTCGTTGGCGAAGGTGAGGAGGTCGGGGACGGTGGGGAGGAAGACCGAGGCGGTCTCGCCGCGCCGCCGGGACCGCACGAAGCGTCCGACGGCCTGGGCGAAGAAGAGGGGCGTCGAGATGGTGGTGGCGTAGACCCCGACCGCGAGCCGGGGTACGTCGACACCTTCCGACACCATGCGCACCGCGACCATCCAACGGTCGTCGCCCGCACTGAACTTGTCGATGCGCGCGGACGCGCCGGAGTCGTCGGACAGGACCACGGTCGCCTTGGACCCGGTGATCTCACGGATCAACTTGGCGTAGGCGCGCGCCTGTTCCTGGTCGGTGGCGATGACGAGGGCCCCGGCGTCCGGGATGCCCTTCCGGACCTCCGTCAGCCGCTGGTCGGCGGCGCGCAGCACGCTCGGCATCCACTCACCGCGCGGATCCAGCGCCGTACGCCAGGCCTGACTGATGGCGTCCTTGGTCATGGGCTCGCCGAGCCGCGCGGCGATCTCGTCACCGGCCTTGGTCCGCCAGCGCATGTTGCCGCTGTAGGAGAGGAAGATGACGGGCCGGACGACCCCGTCGGAGAGCGCGGACCCGTACCCGTACGTGTAGTCCGCGGAGGACCGCCGGATCCCGTCGTTGCCTTCTTCGTACGTGACGAAGGGGATGGGGTTGGTGTCGGACCGGAAGGGCGTGCCGGTGAGCGCGAGCCGCCGGGTGGCCGGCTCGAAGGCTTCCAGGCAGGCCTCGCCCCAGGACTTGGAGTCACCGGCGTGGTGGATCTCGTCGAGGATGACCAGCGTCTTGCGCTGCTCCACCCGGTTGCGGTGCAGCATGGGCCGCACGCCGACGCCGGCGTAGGTGACGGCGACGCCCTGGTAGTCCTTGCCGAGCGGCCCCGCGCTGTACTCGGGATCCAGCTTGATCCCTATCCGCGCGGCCGCCTCCGCCCACTGCTTCTTCAGATGCTCGGTCGGCGCGACCACGGTCACCTGCTGCACGACGTGATGGTGCAGCAGCCAGGAGGCGAGGGTGAGCGCGAAGGTCGTCTTGCCGGCGCCGGGCGTCGCGACCGCGAGAAAGTCACGCGGCTGTTCCTGGACGTACCTCTCCATGGCCCCTTGCTGCCAGGCACGCAGTTTGCCTGCGGTACCCCAGGGGGCACGGCCGGGAAAGGCCGGGGAGAGGTGGTGGCTGTGCGAGGAGGAAGCGGCGGTGGTAGTCACGGTCTCCGTAGAGGGGTCGGGCGGCTCAGCTGCGTACAAGGGGCTACGTGAGGGGCTACGTGTATGACAACCGGGCCACCCTACCGGCGGGCCGGCGGTGTCAACGTGCTGACGACGCCGGGGCACCCGTGGGTGGGATCGACGTCACAGTCACCGCGCGAAGCGCGAAGCGCGGCAACGGGGTCGCGATCTTGGGTACGTCCACGGCCCCCTGACAGACGTCCCGAAGGACGTGGTCACGCACTTCGTCCGATCCGACCAGGTGGCACCGAATGAGTGTCACCGAGAATCCGCCCGCAACCGCGTCGTCACCCACGCCCCCACCAACGCCACCCCCGCCATCGGCAGGAACACCGCGGCGAAGGCAGCCGGATGAGACCCGTCCGCGGCAGTCGCCGCATGAGCCACCGTGCCCCCGCCCAGCGCGGCGAAGGCCGCCCCGCCCGCCGACAGCAGCACGACGTTCGACAGCCCGTCGGAGATCTGGAGGGAGGCGGAGTTGGTGCCGGCCTCCTCCGGCGCGGACAGCTTGAGCAGCAGAACGCTGCTGGAGGAGGTGACCAGTCCCATCCCGAAGCAGCCGAACCCCCAGGCGACGGCGACGGTCCAGACCGGCACGGAGTGGATCAGCACGCTGGGCGCGGTCGCGATGGCCGCGGCGACCAGCACCATCCCGGCTCCCATCAGACGTTCCCGGTACGGCTCCACCCGGGCCCGCGCCTGCACCCACGACCCCAGCGCCCAGGTCGCCCCGCCCGCAGCGAGCGAGAACCCGGCCGACGTCGGCGACAACCCCCGCTGGGTGACCAGCATCAACGGCACGAAGGACTCGGCGCTGATGAAGGACCCCGCGGCCACCCCGCGCAGCAGCACCACCGACGGCAGCCCGCGCGCCGCCCGGTAGGTACCGCGCGGAAGCAGCCCGAGCACGGCCGGCACGAGCAGCGCGACCCCCGCGGCGCCGGGCAGCAACGAGATCCAGCGCAGATCCTGAGCGGCGTACTGAAGAAGCCCGGCTCCGAGGGAGATCCCGAGGGCGAGCCGAATCCGCCGCCGGTCGAAGGAGGCGGACTTGGCGACGGACTCGGCGGCGGACCCGGCCGCGCCACCGTCCACGGCCCCGGACGCCCGCAGCCGTATCTGCGGCAGTGCGAGCGCCAAGGGCAGCACGACCAGCACCGGTATCCCGAGGAAGACCCACCGCCACCCGAGGTGCTCGGTCACGGCCCCCGAAGCAAGCGGTCCGACGATGGACGGCACGACCCACCCCGCGGCGAACGCCGCCATGATGGCCGGCCGCAACCGCTCGGGATAAGCCCGCCCCACGACCACGTACAGGGCGACAATGACCAGCCCGCCCCCCAGCCCCTGCACGGCCCGCCCGAGAATGAACACCCACATCACCCCGGCGGTCCCCGCCACCACCAGCCCGACCGCGAACGCCCCGATCCCCGTGGTCAACGCCCCGAGCGGCCCCCGCCGATCGCTCCACTGCCCCGCGAGCACCATCCCGAACAAACTGGTCGTGAAGTACCCGGAGAAGGCGAACGCGTACAACGCCACCCCGTCCAACTCCCGCGCGGCGACAGGCATCGCCGTGGCAACGGCGGTCGCCTCAAAGGCGATCAGCAGCACGACGGAGACGATCCCCACGCTGAGCGCCCGGTAGGAACGACTCAGCACGCCACCATCAGGACTGCTTACGGCTTCCTCCACGACATCGGCATCACGCGGCTCAAGGACGGTCATGGTCGTCAGCGTAAGACCCACAACGGGGTTTGACCCCTGTCCCGAGTCCCACTCGGCCCGGGACCTTGGTCGTACACCCTCAGCCCCACACCTCGGTTCATGAACGGCGTATGGCAGTCCCGTTGCAGCCCCCGCGATCCCCTTGAACCCCTCCCCCACCCCGCCCTACCTTGATCCCACGAACACGGCCGTGTGCCCGAGTGGTTTAGGGACTCGCCTGCAAAGCGAGTTACGCGGGTTCGATTCCCGCCACGGCCTCTGGCAGCTTGACCAGGCAAAAGGAAAGGGTGGCATCCCATACGGGGTGCCACCCTTTTGGTTGTCCGTCTCACAGTTCGCCGGTACGGGGGCGCTCCGTGGGCGCGACGGGCCACCTACGGAAGCGCCGACACACCGATGACGCGGCAGCTAGACCACGTTGTTAGCCTGCCACTCAAGCGCAAGATCCATGTCCACCTGGAACGGCATATCTAGGTACTGACCGTTCACCCCTGTGAATTGCCCGAAACCAGGCTGCCGGATGATTTTCCACGTCAGCACAAGCTCGATCGAGGAATGCGGTGGAATCTCTACGGATACGGTCTTGGTCCTGGTCAACGTCATCCCTGCGTTGAGCGCGTACGTGCCGCGAAGCTCCGCCTGGAGCGTTTGGCCAAGTGAAGCCAACGTGGCGAAGGTCAGCGCTGCATTGAAGCCGTTGACTGTGGCTCTCTGCTGCTCAACGGTGACGGAGCGGGTCACGGTCCAGGAGATTTCTTCCGTGTCCGTGATCGTGGCCGCAGTGTTGTTCCTGGCAACCTTTCGCTCCGTCCGAGCGGAGACCGCAACGCGAGGCGCCTCTACGACCTGGGCGAATCTGAACTGTCGCGCAGTCAGCCCACCCCGGGGCGGTTGCGCAGTCACCCCACGCCGGGACGCCTGGAGAATGGGCGGACTCGGTACCACTCCGTGGGTCAACGGGCCCGCCGCGGGTGTCCTCAGACCCCAATGCTGGCCACACAGTCCGCAGCGGAACTGGCCGTTGGTGTATGCCACGGGAGCACCCCTCGGGGCCAGGAAGGTCAGCAAGGCACTACTCGGAGTCCAGCCGCGGTCCTGCAGCCCGGGGAACGTCAACGAGGGTGGGGGAGACTGCAAGATTCTCGCTCTGCAGAAAGGGCAACAGCCTGTCTCCATATAGCGCTGCGTCTCCGCGCTCACGGCATAGTCCATGGCAGCCCCCCGATGACGAGACACTCTGAGGATAGGTTGAGCGCGTCGGGGTTTCTGGCATTTTGTTACAGCACCCGTAGTGAAAGGGCGACGCCCCCGTGAGGTGCCGCCCTGCTGGGCTTCCTTCTCAGCTGGCCGGCACGTGCGCACCGGCCGTACCATCGTCGTCTTCGTCAGGGCGGCCCGCCTCACCCTTCCAGATCAGGCCGTCGACCTGCCTCGCGATGTCGGCCCGTACCGCGTCCACCATGTGCTGATACCGGGCGGCCACAGCCGTGGTCGACCACCCCATGAGGCCATTGCCGAGCTGGTCGACTGCCCGGCTGGACCTGTCGGTGACGTAGCCCTCCTGGGTGGCGCGCAAGCCGTCCTGGCTGACCCGGAGTTGGCGCCATGTGGCATACGTGCCGAAGAGCACGACCGACCCGCCGGCCACCTGCAGAAGAATCGTCCGGACGTCGTTCACGGCCTTCAGCCGGTCGTTCGGTGCGACGGCGGACCCGGCGAGATCATGGTCGACCACCGCCCCCGGCACGACGACGAACAGGACTCCCAGAACGGCCGGTCCCACCGCCCCTGCCAGCAGCACCGTGACCGTACGACGACCTGCCGGCCACTCACGCGGGCCAAGTTGTCGGAGGCCCGGCATACGGTGTGGCCCGCGCTGCTGGAGTGCTTCAGAGCACCCCACCCGCCTCATCCTGAAACGTCTCCGTCCAGTAGTGATGTCCGGCCCCCACATCCACCCCCGTCGGATCGACCGTCGCCAGCGTCTGGAGCATCGTCGATGCCAGCTGGTCGTACGCCCCGGTCGTCAGTTCGCCCGACAGGCCGTCGTCTATCGTCTTTTCGCGGTGGAGGAGCCAGAGGGTGAAGGCCAGGGTGGAGACGTCCGTGTTGAGCGGGTACAGCGTGGCGTCCGGCTCGCTCCAGTTGAGGACCGCGCCCGTCGCGCCGTCCACGACCAGGCTGTTGTCCTCGATGAGGTGGCCGAGGCGTATCAAGTCGGCCGCCCGGGGCGGGAGTTGGCCTCGGGGGGCGTCGGCGCAGTTGTCCTCGTAGTACTCGGCGAGGGTCTGGAGCGGGACGTCCGTGTCCAGGGAGAAGAGGAAGCCGTCCTCCGGCAGGCCCCGTTCGCGCAGGAAGCGGCGGGTCGGGACGTGGGTGAGGGTCGCCGGGAAGTCGAGGTCCTCGAAGCGGGCCACCTTGCCCTGCCCGAACTCCTCGTCCAGGAGGCGGGCCGGGAGGTCGAGGGCCAGGCCGGAGGTCGTGCCGGGGCCCGCCACCAGGGACAGCGGGCGGATCAGGGCCGCCATCTTCCAGAACGGGGCCATCTCGCCGTCGGTGCCCCCCTCGCTCTCCTCGCCCTCCTCGAAGAGCGCCAGCAGCTGTCGGGACGCCTCCGTCGCCACCTTCGGGCCGAAGCGGCCGGCGTAGGAGGCGAACTGACCGCGGAATCCCGCCAGTTCGTCCGCGGCCGTCGCGCAGCGCATCAGCGTCCGCAGCGACGGGGCCAGCGGGCGCGCGTCCATCAGGTCGGGGCGGTCCGGGAGGAAGTACGTCGTCGCGATCTCGCCCGTCGCGCCGTCCAGGAGGAGGGACTCCGTCTCCAGGCCCGCCGGGCCCAGCAGCGCGCCTATCACCAACTGGTCGCGCAGCTCCGCCGCCAGGCGGTCGTCCCGGGCGTCCCGTGCGTCCGGGTCGGCCGTCGCGTCCCCGACCGTCCGCAAGCCCTCCCGGCTCAGATCCAGGAAGCTGAACAGGCCGCTGTCGCCCGGCAGTCCGGGCCCCGTCAGCCAGTCGCGCGTCGGCCCGTGCGTCACGTACGGATCGAGCTGATCCTCGGTCAAGGTGATCGCCGGTGTGGCGACATCGGTCGTGCTCATCGTCCCGTTCCCCCGGAATGTTCCCGCTCACAGCCCCCGCACAGGCGGCCGTCGGACGGATGCGTCGGCCGCCCGTTCCCCACTGCCCAGAACACTACGCCCCGCCACTGACAACGGCCCCCGAGCCGCATCCACCGGATCACAGGACGTTCAGGACACCCTCGCCCGTTCCCGTCCCGCCATGATCGCCTCCACCGTCTGCCCCACCGTCAGCTCCGAACTGTCCAGCCACAGGCCGATCCGGGGTGTGCGGGTACGCAGTACGTCGTCGAGGGCCGGGATCGTCCAGGCCGTGCCGAAGCCGGTCTTCGGGCGGCCCCTCTCGCGCGCGGCGACCGCATCAGCGTCCGGTGCCAGGACGACGACGTGGAGCGGCCTCGCGCGCACCAGGCCGACGTACGTCTCCAGTCGCTCGCCCAGGATCACGTCCTGCACCACGGCCGTGAAACCGGCCTCCGCGTACGCGTCCGCCGTGGCCGCCGACAGCCGGTATTGCAGCCGGAGTTGGGCCTCTCCCCCGCCCCGGGTGCCGGGCTCGTACTCCTCGCGGCCCGTCACGATCATCCGCCGGAAGACGTCTCCACGCACGTGTGCCGCTCGCGGGAGCCGCTCCGCC
>NZ_JBIVKB010000016.1:202299-302389 GCF_044750545.1 Streptomyces sp. NPDC088794
CCCGGGTGCCGGGCTCGTACTCCTCGCGGCCCGTCACGATCATCCGCCGGAAGACGTCTCCACGCACGTGTGCCGCTCGCGGGAGCCGCTCCGCCAGCGCCTGTGCCACCGACAGCCGGTACCGCAGCCGGAGTTGGGCCTCTCCCCCGCCCTGGGTGCCGGGCTCGTACTCCTCGCGGCCCGTCACGATCATCCGCCGGAAGACGTCTCCACGCACGTGTGCCGCTCGCGGGAGCCGCTCCGCCGGCGCCTGTGCCACCGTCGACTTGCCGGCCGCCATCACGCCGGTGATCAGGACGACCCCGCGCATCGCCGCGGCTACGAAGAGGTCACTGGGACGTGACCACGGCCGCCTGGGGGCGGATCGGCAGGCGGTTCACCGGGCGGCCCGTCGCGGCCCGTACGGCGGACGCGATGGCTGCCGGGGAGGTGACCACGGGCGCCGCGCTGACCGCCTTCGCGCCGAAGGGGGCGACCACGTCGCGCTCCTCGACGAGCTTCACGATCCGGATGTCGGGGGTGTCCAGGGCCGTCGGCAGGGAGTAGCCGGTGAGGTCGGGGTGGCGGATCAGCCCGCGCGCGGTGCGCAGGTTCTCCGTCAGCGCGATGCCCACGCCCTGGGTGACGCCCGCCTCGATCCGGGCGGTCAGCTGCGCCGGGTTGAGCACACGGCCGACGTCCTGGGCGAGCGCGAGCTCCACGACGCGTACCGAGCCGAGTTCGATGTCGACGTCCACGACCGCGCGGATCGCGCAGAACGCCATGCCGACGAAGGCGTCGCCCTGGCCGTGTTCGCCGAGCGGCTCGGTCGGGTGCGGGCGGCACTGGGCCGTGGCCCACAGTTCCTTGCCGTCCATCGCCTCGGTGACGGTGGTCGACAGGACTCCGTCGTACGACGTGATCTTGCCGTCGGTGATCTGCAGCAGCTCCGTGGACATGCCGAACTTGTGCGCCAGGGGCTGCAGGAGCTGGGTGCGGACCATCTTGGCCGCGCGCTCCACCGCGCCGCCCGACACCCAGGTGTGCCGGCCGCGGCAGCCCGGGCCGGCCGGCGGCTGGTCGGTGTCCACGGGCGCGACGTGCACCTCGTCGATACCGAGGGTCTCCTGGACGATCTGGCGCGCGAGCGTGGTGAATCCCTGGCCGGTCTCCACCGCCGCGCACAGCACGGTCGCGATGCCGTCGTGGACCTTCACGGTCGCCGTGGAGACCTCGTCGGCGCCCTCCGCGCCGAGCACGTGCACCATGCCCAGGCCGTAGCCCACGCCCCGGCGCACCGCGCCCGGTTCGCCCGCGCCCTCGGGGCCGCCGGGCAGCAGCCACTCGTCCTCGGGGGTGTCCTTGGGGAGCGCGGGCAGCGGGAAGTCCCGTACCGCCTGGAGGAGTTCGGCGACCGGCGCGGGGCACGTCACCGTCTGGCCGGTCGGGAGTACGTCGCCGGTGGCCATGACGTTGCGCATGCGCAGGTCGGCCGGGTCGACGCCGAGTCTCTTCGCCAGCTTGTCCATCTGCGCCTCGTAGGCGGCGCACACCTGCATGGCACCCTCGCCGCGCACGTGGCCGGAGGGCGGGTTGTTGGTGCGTACGGCCCAGCCCTCGATGAAGGCGTTCGGGACGACGTAGGGGCCGCAGGCGAAGCCGACGGCGGCGGCCAGGGCCTCCGCGGAGGTGTCGGCGTAGGCGCCCGAGTCGAGCAGGATCTGCGCCTCGACCTTGACCAGCCGGCCCTCGGCGTCCGCGTGGTGGCGGTAGCGCAGCAGGGTGGGGTGGCGGTGGGTGTGGCCGAGGAAGGACTCCTCGCGCGTGGCGGTGAGTTTCACGGGGCAGCCGGTCTTCAACGCGAGCAGGCCGAGCGGGAGTTGGAAGCCCTGGTCCTCGCGGTCGGCGGTGGCACCGGGCACACCGGTGACGACGATCTTCACGCGCTCGGGTTCGAGGCCGTAGCAGGCGGCGGCCGTGTCGCGGTCGCCGTGCGGGTCGGTGGAGGCCAGGTACAGCTCGACGCCGCCGTCGGGGCGGGGCACGGCGAGACCGGCCTCGGCGCCGATGGGGGCGGGGTCCTGGCGGCCGATGCGGTAGAGGCCCTCGACGACGATCTCGCCGGCCGCGTCGGGGTCGCCGTGGCGCAGCGGGATGTGCCGGATCAGGTTGCCGTCGGGGTGCAGCGGTTCGGCCTCGAAGGCCTGCTCGGGGTCGGTCACCGGGTCGAGCACCTCGTACTCGACGCTGATCGCGGCGGCGGCCATGCGCGCGGTGTCGGGGTGGTCGGCGGCGACGGCCGCGATGGGCTCGCCGTGATGGCGTACGACCTCGGAGGCGAACACCGGGCGGTCGGCCTCGCCGCGCCCGTAGAACTCGCTGCCGGGGACGTCCTCGTGGGTGATGACGGCCCGTACGCCGGGCATCTCCCGCGCGTGGGTGGTGTCGATGGAGACGATGCGCGCGTGCGGGTGCGGGGAGCGCAGTACGGCGGCCCACAGCAGGCCCTCGGCCCACAGGTCGGCCGCGTACGGGAACGTGCCCTCGGTCTTCGCGCGCGCGTCGGCCGCCGGCAGGGAGGAGCCGAGGCCGTGCGGGATCGGCTCGGCGGCGGGGGCTGCCTCCGCGGTGCTGGTCGCGGTGGCGGCTTCGTTGGTCACGCCTGGCCTCCGTCCTGTCCGTGCGCCTGGTCGTGCGCCCGGTGGGGCTCGAACGCGGACGGGTTGATCCCGCCGGCTCCCGGGCCCGCCTGGTGAGGAATACGTGCCTCGTCGCCGTCCTGTTCGGACGAGTCTCCGGCGGAGTGCGCCTCGCGTTCGGCGACGACCTCCTTGACGGCGTTCAGGACGCCCCGGTAGCCGGAGCAGCGGCACAGGTTGCCGCACAGGGCCTGGCGAGCCTCCAGCTCGGTCGGCGCCGGGTTGCCCTCCAGGAGGTCGTGGACCGTCATCGCCATGCCGGGCACGCAGAAGCCGCACTGGACGGCGCCGCAGCGGGCGAGCGCCCGTTGCACGTCCGAGGGCTGTCCGTCCTCGGCGAGGCCTTCGACGGTGCGTACTTCGGAGCCCGCGGCGGTCACGGCGGGGACCAGGCAGGAGGCGACGAGCCGTCCGTCGACCTGGACGTTGCAGGCCCCGCACTCGCCCTGCGAGCAGCCGTCCTTGGCGCCCGCGAGACCGAGCCGCTCACGCAGCACGTAGAGCAGCGATTCGCCGACCCAGGCGTCGGAGACGGGCCGGTCCGCGCCGTTGACGCGCAGGACGTAGGAGGCGAGGGGGTGTTCCTCGCCGGGAGGCGGTGGCGGGGCGGCGTCGGCGGAGGTGTCGGGGTGGCCCTCGGAGACCGCGTGGCCGTCGTCGGCGGAGCCTTCGTGGCCGTCGGACTCGGCGGGACCGGCGGGTGCCGGGCGGACCGCGGTGTCCGAACCGTCCGACGCGACACGGGTGTCGGGGGCGGCGGAGGCGTGGGCCTCGGCGTCGCTCCGTCCGTTCGCGGTGTCCCGGGCGGACCCGGCGAAGGGCTCCACGGGCCGCTCAGGCGCCTCAGCGGCCTCCTGGGCGCCCTCGGCCACTCGCGCTGCCGCGGCGCCCTCTCCGGGGCCGTGAGGGGGCCGTGAGGCGGCTACGGCGGAGACTTCCCCGTAGGCCTCCGGCGTCTGTTCGTCCGTGCGAGGCGCGATGTCCTGCGCGCCGGTCGTCTGCCGGGCTCCGGCGTGGTCGTCGACGTCCGGTTCGTCGGAGTGCGGCGGCATGCTCAAGGGGCGGCGCGTGCCCGCGTGTCCGGCGGCGGCATGCGGTTCGCCGACTCCCGGCGACTCGTCGGTGAGGGCGCCCGACTCCTGCGCCCACGGCTGGCCCGTGCCGTCCGTCGCCCAGGGCGCGGCGGCACCGCCGGGCAGCGTGGCCGGCGGGGTGCCGCCCCACTGCTGGACCAGGGACGACGTGGTGAACTCGCCCGATTCGTCCGGAAGATCACCGTCGGCGACGGGAATCGACCACTGCCCGGTCACGTCCTGGCCGGGCTGGCCCGGGTGTCCCGTCCCGTGCGGCGGGGTCCCGCTGCCGCCGGGCGGCTCCTCGAAGGCCCACTGCTGCGTGGACGCGGGGTTGTACGCGAACCGGTCGCCCTCCTGCGGGACGCTGTTCGGGTCGGGCCACTGGGCGCCCTCGCCCGGCGCGGGCATCGCCCAACCGCCGGTCCCCGAGGGGTCGGCCTCGGTCGAGCCGGGCGTGGCCGCTATCTGCGGCGGCACGTATCCGTGCCCCGGCGCGGCCAGCGGCTCGGCGGAGGCCAGGAGCGCCTCGATGCCGCCCTCGGGGAGTTTCACGAAGGCGGTGGCGCCGTCGTCGTAGTCGCCCTGGGGCAGCGGGTTCCACCGGCCGCCGCCCTGGGGGGCGCCTTCTCCGTGCTGGTCGTCGGTCACGACAGCGCCCTCCCCAGTGCTCGTCGGGCCAGCGCGGCGACGGTGCGCCGCAGATGCAGTACGGCGGGCGGAAGCGGTTGCACGGACCCGTCCGGCTCCGGGACCGGGTCGGGGATGCAGGCCGCGGCGACGTACTCGCCGAAGGCGGTGAGCGCCTCCGGGACGATCGTGCGGCCGTTGTCCCAGTCGATGAGGCGGGCGACCCAGTGCTCGGCGTCCAGCGGGCGCAGCGGCATCGGCGCTATGGCTCCGACGGCGCACCGCACTCCGCGGCGGGCGGGGTCCAGCACGACCGCGACGGACGCGACGGCGCGTCCGGGGCCGGTCCGTCCGGTGGCCTTCAGGAAGACCTGCGGCGCGTGCAGCAGCGGCATCCTTACGAAGCCGATGAGTTCGCCGCCGCGCAGCATGTCCACGCCGGCCAGCAGGTGCGAGACCGGGATCTCCCGGCGGGCGCCGGCCGGACCCGCGATGATCAGCGTCGCCTCCAGGGCGGCCAGCACGGGCAGCGCGTCCCCGGTGGGGGCGGCCGAGGCGATGTTGCCGCCCAGGGTGCCCGCGTTGCGGATCTGCGGCGGCCCTGCGGCGCGGGCCGCGGCGGCCAGTGCCGGGATCAGGGCGGCGAAGTCGGGGCGGCCCATACGCGCGTGCGTGAGTCCCGCGCCGAGCAGCGCGTGGCCGTCCTGGTACTGCCAGCCGCGGATCTCGCTGATGCGGCCGAGGCCGACCAGCGCGGCGGGCCTGAGCTGCCCGGAGTTGACGGCGGCCATGAGGTCGGTGCCGCCGGCCACGGGCACGGCGGCGGGCATGGCGGACAGGGCCGCCACGGCTTCGTCCAGCGTCGTGGGCAGCGTGACGGACTGCGCCGACTGCGGTGCTTGCGTGGTCAAACCGGCTGCCCCTTCCCGCTGCCCCACCTGGTCCCACCTGTGCTGCCGTACGGTACGTGCTGACAGGGCGGACGTGGCAACTCTGGCACATCTTCGCAGGGGCCGAAGACAGGGGTCCGCTAGGCGGCATTCGCCCCCCTCACCAGTGAGATGACCCGTTTTCGCACCGCATCACCGGAGCGTGCGAATTGGCACTCTTCGGTGATGCTTGCGACGATTTTCCCCTACCTGTTCGGCAGGGGTGCCCAGTTGTTCGGCGGGGTGGGCTACCTGTGCGGCGGCAGCCCCTCGATCGGGCGGCCGAGCACACCGGGGCGTCGCTGCCACGGCAGCGGACCGGTCGGCGGGCGGTAGGCGACGCCCAGGGCGTCGAGGCGCGCGTAGTGGGCGGTCATCCGGCGCTCGAAATCGGCGAAGTCCCGTTCCGCCGGGGCCGGCAGGGCGCTCCAGGCCACCTCGGCGAAGGCCGCGAGCCGCGGGAACGTCTGGTAGTCCACGCGCGCTTGATCCTCCATCACCTCGGTCCACACGTTGGCCTGGGTACCGAGGACGTGCCGTGCCTCCTCGGGGGTCAACTCGGCCGGAACGGGCTCGAAGCGGTAGACGTCCTCCAGGGTGCGCACGAACCCGATGGGTACGGGCTCGTCGGGGCCGCCGTGCTGACGGTGGTCCAAGTACACGTACTGCTCCGGGCACATGACGACGTCGTGGCCCGCGCGCGCGGCGGCGATCCCGCCCCCGTAGCCCCGCCAGGAGGAGACCGCCGCGCCCTCGGCGAGGCCGCCCTCCAGGATCTCGTCCCAGCCGATGAGCCGACGCCCGCGCGCGGACAGCCACGTGTCGAAGTGCCGGACGAACCAGGACTGCAACTCGTCCTCGTCCGCGAGCTCGAGTTCCTTGATGCGGTTCTGCGCGGTGTGCGACTCCCGCCACTGGTCCTTGGGACATTCGTCACCCCCGATGTGGATGAACTCCGAGGGGAAGAGCGCGAGCACTTCCTCGAACACCCCCTCGTAGAACTCCAGGGTGTTGTCGGTGGGGGCCAGTACGTTGGGGTTGATTCCCCAGGTGTCCCAGACGGAGAGGGCGGTGGTGTCGATGACGTCGGTGTTGCCGAGTTCCGCGTACGCGGCGATGGCGGCCTGTGAGTGGCCCGGTACGTCGATTTCGGGGACGACGGTGATATGCCGCTCGGCGGCGTACGCGACGATCTCCCGGATGTCGTCCTGGGTGTAGAAGCCCCCGTGCGGCTTCTCGTCCCACAGCGGCGAGGCCCGGTGGCCGAATTTCGTGCGGGACCGCCAGGACGCGGTCTCCGTCAGTTTCGGGTACCGCTGGATCTCGACGCGCCAGCCCTGGTCGTCCGTCAAGTGGAAGTGGAAGACGTTGAGTTTGTGCGCGGCGAGCAGGTCGAGGTAGCGCAGCACGCCTTCTTTGGGCATGAAGTGCCGGGCGACGTCGAGCATGAGCCCGCGCCAGCCGAATCGCGGGGCGTCCTCGATGGTCTGGTGGGGCACGCCGTACGTCGTGCCGGGGTCGATCGGCGCGCGCCGGAAGGCCGCGGGGCCCAGCAGTTGACGCAGCGTCTGGGCACCCCAGAACACGCCGGCCGCGCTGCCGCCGGTGATCGTGACACCCAGCGTGGCGACCACCTCCAGGCGGTACGCCTCCGGCGCCAGAGTCTCGTCGAGCCGCAGCGCAACGGTGTTGGGCTCCCCCTCCCGCCCCGGCGCCAGCGGCAGCCCGAGGGCGGCGCCGAGTGTCGACCGCAGCCAGCGCTGGGTGCCCTCGGTGCCGGGCTCGCCCCACAGGGCGGTGTCCGACTCGAACGGGAAACCGCACCGGCCCGCACCCTCGACCGCGCGGGGCGCCGGGATCAGTTCCGTCAGTGAAGTCACGTCAGTCCTTAACCGCTCCGCCCAGCCCCGAGACCAGACGTCGCTGTACGAGTACGAAGAACACCAGCACCGGAATCGTCATCACCGTGGACGCCGCCATCACGCCGCCCCAGTCCGGCTCGTCCGGCTTGAAGAAGACCAGCAGGGCCATCGGCAGGGTCGACTGGGACGTGTCGCTGATGATGAAGGACTTGGCGAACAGGAAGTCGTTCCAGGCCGAGATGAAGGAAAACACGCTCGTGGCCACGAGCCCCGGGAAGACCAGCAGGAAAAGGATCTGCCACAGGAATCGCGCCCGGCTCGCCCCGTCCATGTACGCGGCCTCCTCCAGCGCGTCCGGCACGGCTTTCACGAACCCCCGCAGCATCCAGATCGCGAAGGGCAGCGAGAACGCGATGTGCGGCAGGATCAGCGAGCCCAGCGTGTTCAGTTGGTTGAAGTCCCGCATCAGGAAGAACAACGGGATCGTGAGCGCCTCGACCGGCACCATCTGAGCGACCAGAAACATGATCAGCAGCGTGGTCCGGAAGCGGAACCGGAATCGCGTCACGGCGGTCGCGGCGAGAAACGCGATGAGCGCCGAGGCGATCACCACACTGCCCGCGACGACCAGGCTGTTGACGAAATACCGACCGAAATCCTGCTGCCCGAACACGCGCCGGAAGGAATCCAGCGAGGGCGCCAGCGTCCAGGGCCGCGGTTCGCTCGACTCGATCTCACCGGCGGGCTTGAAGGCGCCGAGCACCATCCAGTAGAGGGGGAAGGCGACGACGACGGCGACGAGCAGCGCCGACAGTTCGGCCGCCAGCCGCCAGGGGCGCCGCAGTTGGGCCCGTACGAGATTCACAGTTCCTCCCCCTGCCGGCGCAGCAGCCGCAGGTACACGAGCGTCACGGCGAGCAGCATCAGCAGCATCACGACGCCGATCGCCGAACCGAGGCTGTACTGCGAGGACGCGAACGCCTGTTGGTAGGCGTACACGTTCAGGACGAGGTTCTGGCCCGCGATGCCGCCGCCGTTGGTCATGACGTAGATCTGCGTGAAGACCTTGAAGTCCCAGATGACGGACTGGATGGTCACCACGGTCAGGATCGGCCGCAGCATCGGCGCCAGCACGGACCGCCAGATCCGCCACTGCGAGGCGCCGTCCAGCGCGGCGGCCTCGAGGACCTCGGCCGGTACGGCGCGGATTCCGGCGTAGACCGTGACCATCACGAACGGGAAGGAGCACCACACCACTTCGAGCAGGACGAGGAAGAACGCGCTGATCCGTCCGTACGTCCACGAGTGGTCGCCGAGGCCGAGGATCCGATTCACCGGGCCGAAGTCCGGGTCGAAGAGGAAGAGCCAGACGGTGGATCCGGTGACCGCCGGGGTCGCCCAGGCGCCGAGCGCGGCCAGCATCAGCGCCAGCCGCGGCACGGCCCGTACGCGGGTGAGCAGCACGGCGAGCGCGCAGCCGACGGCGAGCGTCGAGACCACGCACCCGGCCGCGAACACCACGGTCGCCAGCAGGACTTGCCAGAACTCGGGGTCCGAGAAGAGCGTGCTGTAGTTCCCGAACCCCTCGAAGGTGGTCGGTTCCCCACCACTCACCTGAGCCTGCGTGTAGTGGAAGAACGAGATCAGCCCGAGTTGGTAGATGGGATAGACCAGCAACCCACCAAGCACGACGAGGGCAGGGGCGAGATAGAGCCACGGGGTCCAACGACCAAGGTTCCGCTGATGCCGCAAGGGGCGCGGGGAACTGCGCGACCAGCCACGACCGGCGCGCAACCGTCCACTCTCCGCGCCCCCCGAGCTCTTAGACGCGACCGGCATCACCCGGCGGAGCCAAACGCGTCGTCCATCTTCGTCGCCGCTTCCTTCGCCGCAGCGTCGACGTTCTTCTTGCCGCTGACGACCTCCTGGAGCAGGTTCGGCAGCACCAGCTGGGAGTCGATCTGCGACCAACCCGGCGACGCGGGCACGAACTTGGTCCCGGCACCCAGCGTCTGCACGAAGGGCTTCTCGAACGGCACCTTCGCCGCGGCCGCGTCCCGCACGTCGGTGAACGTCGGCAGGAAGCCCATCGCGTCGAACATCGAGGCCTGGGTCTTCTTCGAGGTGAGCTGCTCCATCAGATCGACGGCGAGCGAGCGGTGCGACGTGCTCTTCAGGACACCGATGTTGTTGCCGCCCGCGAAAGCAGGGGCTATCGACCCGGACGCGACACCGGGCAGTGGCACCACCGCGTACTTGCCCTTCACCTTGCCCGCCTCGACGGCCGTGTGGCTGAAGTCGCCGCCGATCGCCATGCCCGCCTTGCCGGCCGCGAACGCGGTGATCGTGTCGTTGCCGCCCATCCCGGCGCACTTGGCGGCGGGACAGTTGTCGGAGGTGAACAGGGACGTGTAGGCCTTGATGCCCTTCTGGGCGGCCGCGCTGTCGATGGCGGAGGTGTACGAGTCGCCCTCGCCGGTGGCGAGTTCACCGCCGTTGGCCCAGACGAAGGGCATCGCGCCGTACGTGTAGGCGCCGCCGACGACGAGCCCGTACAGGTCGGGCTTCTCGGCGCGGATCTTGCGGGCCGTGGTGGCCAACTCGGCCATCGTCTTCGGGGGTTGCAGTCCCAGGTCCTTGAAGACGTCGGTGCGGTAGTACAGGGCGCGGACGCCGACGTAGAACGGGGAGCCGTACTGCTTGCCGTCGACGGTGACCGACTGCTTGGCCGTGGGGTCGGTGTCCTTGGCCTCGCTCCAGGCGCCGAACTCCTTGGTGACGTCGAGGAGTCCGCCGTCGTGGACGTACCCGGCGGTGTCGGTGTTGCCGAACTCCATCACGTCCGGCGCGGACTTCGGGTCGTTGAAGGCGGCCTTGACGCGCTGGGCGCGGGTCTCGACGGGGATGTACTCGACGTCGACCTTCGTGCCCTTGTGCGCCTTCTGGAAGGTGTCGACCACGGAGTCGACGACCTTCTCCTTCGGGTCGTTGCCGACCTCCTGGAACAGCCACACCCGCAGGGTGCCGTCCTTGTCGTCCTTCTCGGAGGAGGAGTTGGAGGAGGTCTGGGGGGCGCAGGCGGTGACGACCAGGGCGGTCAGCACGACGGCGAGTCGGGGAGAGAGCTTCATGGAGTGGTCCTCCGAGAGTGCGTTGCAACATATGCAATGACTGTTTCGCTCTGCACAACGCTCCGGAGACTAGGGACAACATGAACACGCCCACAAGAGGTCTCAACCACTTCGTGACATGCAAAAGGCCCCCGAGGCGCGCCGAACGCGCCCCAGGGGCCTTGAGAAGCCTCAGGTGTTACGTGGTGCTACTTGTCCTTGTCGTCGTCCCCACCACTGCCCATGGAGTCGTAGATCTCCTTGCACATGGGACAGACGGGATACTTCTTCGGATCGCGGCCCGGCACCCAGACCTTGCCGCACAGCGCCACGACGGGGGTCCCGTCGAGGGCGCTCGCCATGATCTTGTCCTTCTGGACGTAGTGGGCGAAGCGCTCGTGGTCGCCGTCGCCGTGGGACACCTGTGGCGTCGGCTCTACGAGGGTCCCCGTACCAGTCCCGCGCTCGGGCTCAAGAGTGCTCATAGCGCCAAGGGTACTGAAGCTCACACGCATCAGTTGAGCGAAGGGTCGTCCGGGTACGTGGCCACCATCGCGAGCTCGTTGCGCTGGCGGCGCAGGACCGCGCGCCAGAGTCTCTCCGGGGACGGCGAGGAGACGTCGCCGGGCTCCGACTCGACGACGTACCAGGCGCCCTCCACCAGCTCGTCCTCCAGTTGGCCCGGACCCCAGCCGGCGTATCCGGCGAAGATCCGCAGGGAGCCGAGGGCCGAGGCGAGGAGTTCCGGCGGGGCCTCCAGGTCGACCAGGCCGATCGCGCCGTGCACCCGGCGCCAGCCCAGCGGGGCGCGCTCGGCGGAGGAGCCGCCGGGGATGACGGCGACGCCCAGGGCGGAGTCGAGGGAGACCGGGCCGCCCTGGAAGACGACGCCGGGCTCGCCGGCGAGGTCGCCCCAGCCGTCCAGGATGTCGCCGACGTCGACCGGGGTCGGCCGGTTGAGGACGACACCGAGGGAGCCCTCCTCGTCGTGGTCGAGAAGGAGCACCACCGCACGGTCGAAGTTCGGGTCCGCCAGGGCGGGCGTGGCCACGAGCAGCCGCCCTGTGAGCGAGGACACCTCGGTCATGGCAGACATGATCCCGCATCTTCCCTCCGCGTGGGGAGGCAATGGGTGTTCGCGGGTGAATGCAGCTCAGGGCGCACAGGTGCGTCCCGAGCGCACGGGAGCGGCGGTGACCCCATGTGTCCGACGTGCAGCGGTTCGTGTTGTGACAGAGCTATGACGTGGCTGAGGCGTGCCTGGGCTTACAGAAGGGGGGTACGCGGCGATTACGCTTGCCCCTCTGGCCCTGCCCCCCTCACCGGAACGCGAGATACATGACCGTCAACGGCTCTGACGACGTACTGCTTGTCCACGGTGGAACCCCGCTGGAAGGCGAGATCCGGGTCCGCGGTGCGAAGAACCTCGTACCGAAGGCCATGGTCGCCGCCCTGCTGGGCAGTGAGCCGAGTCGACTGCGCAACGTTCCGGACATCCGTGACGTGCGTGTCGTACGCGGCCTGCTGCAACTGCACGGGGTGACGGTCCGTCCGGGTGAGGAGCCGGGCGAGTTGGTGATGGACCCCTCCCACGTGGAGAGCGCGAACGTCGCCGACATCGACGCGCACGCGGGCTCCAGCCGCATCCCGATCCTGCTCTGCGGCCCGCTGCTGCACCGCCTGGGCCACGCGTTCATCCCGGGGCTCGGCGGCTGCGACATCGGCGGCCGACCGATCGACTTCCACTTCGAGGTGCTGCGGAAGTTCGGCGCGACGATCGAGAAGCGGGCGGACGGGCAGTACCTGGAGGCACCGCAGCGGCTGCGCGGTACGAAGATCCAGCTGCCGTACCCGTCCGTGGGCGCGACCGAGCAGGTGCTGTTGACGGCCGTCCTCGCGGAGGGCGTCACGGAGCTCGCGAACGCGGCGGTGGAACCGGAGATCGAGGACCTGATCTGCGTCCTTCAGAAGATGGGCGCCATCATCGCGATGGACACCGACCGCACGATCCGCGTCACGGGCGTGGACCGGCTCGGCGGCTACAACCACCGCGCCCTCCCGGACCGCTTGGAGGCCGCCTCGTGGGCGTCCGCGGCGCTGGCGACCGAAGGCAACATCTACGTCCGCGGCGCCCAGCAGCGCTCGATGATGACGTTCCTGAACACCTACCGGAAGGTGGGCGGTGCCTTCGAGATCGACGACGAGGGCATCCGGTTCTGGCACCAGGGCGGCCAGTTGAAGTCCATCGCCCTCGAGACGGACGTGCACCCGGGCTTCCAGACGGACTGGCAGCAGCCGCTCGTCGTGGCGCTGACCCAGGCGACGGGCCTGTCGATCATCCACGAGACGGTGTACGAGTCCCGCCTCGGATTCACCTCCGCACTCAACCAGATGGGTGCACACATCCAGCTGTACCGCGAGTGCCTGGGCGGCTCGAACTGCCGCTTCGGCCAGCGCAACTTCCTCCACTCGGCCGTGGTGTCGGGCCCCACCCGCCTCCAGGGCGCCGACCTGGTCATCCCCGACCTGCGCGGCGGTTTCTCCTACCTCATCGCCGCGCTGGCCGCCCAGGGCACGTCCAGGGTCCACGGCATCGACCTCATCAACCGCGGCTACGAGAACTTCATGGAGAAGCTCGTGGAGCTGGGCGCGAAGGTGGAGCTGCCGGGCAAGGCACTCGGATAGCCCCGGGGCGAAAGCCCAAGAAGCGTTTCTACGACGATGGGGCGGCCACCCTGACCGGGTGGCCGCCCCATTCGCGTTGCTGAGCCTCGTACGCAATGCCGTCGCGTACGCGAAGGCCTACTTGCCCTTGGCGGCTTCCTTGAGCTTCGAGCCCGCGGACACCTTGACGCTGTAGCCGGCGGGGATGTCGATCGGGTCACCGGTCTGCGGGTTGCGCGCGGTGCGAGCGGCACGGTGGGTGCGCTCGAAGGTCAGGAAGCCGGGGATGGTGACCTTCTCGTCGCCCTTGGCGACGATCTCACCGACGGTCTCGGCGAACGCCGCCAGAACGGCGTCGGCGTCCTTGCGGGTCACCTCGGCGCGGTCGGCCAGCGCGGCCACCAGCTCACTGCGGTTCATGTCGTTACTCCCGTGTTCTTCTTGCTGTTGGGGCGTGCCACGCGGCGGAGCCGCATGTGTAGGCGCTGTGAAGTCCGATGCGCTCGCGCCCAGGGAGGCATCCTGCCCCTACCTGCGGCGGGAAAGCCAATCCGGCACCCATAGGGAGTCGCTAGTACACCCTGGGGAGTCACACGGAAGGCCTGAGCGTGCCCGCCACCCTAAAGGGCGGGCATCAACTCGCCGTTCCACGACGCGCCGAGGCGGCCAGGTGGTGATCCTCACAGCCCTTGCACCGTACGCCACGGCTACGACATCGCGCCTACGAGGCCGCGCCCGCCGCCTTCGCCGCGTCCCGGACCGCTCCGGCCACCGCGCCCGCGACCTTGTCGTTGAAGACGCTCGGGATGATGTAGTTCGGGTTGAGTTCCTCCCGGGTCACGACGTCCGCGAGAGCGGTCGCCGCGGCCAGCATCATCTCGGTGTTGACGGTGCGGGACTGGGCGTCCAGCAGGCCGCGGAAGACACCCGGGAAGACCAGCACGTTGTTGATCTGGTTCGGGAAGTCGGAGCGGCCGGTGGCCACGACGGCCGCCGTCTGACGGGCGATCGCCGGGTCGACCTCGGGGTCGGGGTTCGCGAGCGCGAACACGATGGCGCCGTCGGCCATGGCGGCCACGTCGTCCCCGTCCAGCACGTTCGGGGCGGAGACGCCGATGAAGACATCCGCTCCGCGAACGGCTTCCTTCAACGTGCCCGTCAGGTTCTCGGGGTTGGTGTTGTCGGCGATCCAGCGCAGCGGCGAGTCGGCCGCCGCGTCCACCAGGTCCTCGCGGCCGGAGTGCACGACGCCGTGGATGTCGGCGACGACGGCGTTCTTCACGCCCGCGGCGATCAGCAGCTTGAGGATGGCCGTACCGGCCGCGCCCGCACCGGACATGACGACCCGGATGTTCTCGATCTCCTTGCCCGCCACGCGCAGCGCGTTGGTCAGGGCGGCCAGGACCACGATCGCCGTGCCGTGCTGGTCGTCGTGGAAGACGGGGATGTCGAGGGCCTCGCGCAGCCGGGCCTCGATCTCGAAGCAGCGCGGCGCGGAGATGTCCTCCAGGTTGATGCCGGCGAAGCCGGGGGCGATCGCCTTGACGATCGCGACGATCTCGTCGGTGTCCTGGGTGTCCAGGCACAGCGGCCAGGCGTCGATGCCGGCGAACCGCTTGAAGAGGGCCGCCTTGCCCTCCATGACCGGCAGCGCGGCCTTGGGGCCGATGTTGCCGAGGCCGAGGACCGCGGAGCCGTCCGTCACGACCGCAACGGAGTTGCGCTTGATGGTGAGGCGCCGGGCGTCCTCGGGGTTCTCGGCGATCGCCATGCACACGCGGGCCACGCCCGGGGTGTAGATCATGGAGAGGTCGTCACGGTTGCGGATGGGGTGCTTGGACTGCATCTCGATCTTGCCGCCGAGGTGCATCAGGAACGTACGGTCCGAGACCTTGCCGAGGGTGACGCCCTCGATGCCGCGCAGCTGCTGGACGATCTCGTCGGCGTGCGCGGTGGAGGTCGCGGCGATGGTGACGTCGATCCGGAGCGTCTCGTGCCCGGACGCCGTCACGTCGAGGCCGGTGACCGAGCCTCCGTGGGACTCCACGGCGGTGGTGATCTGGGAGACCGCCGTTCCGCTGGCGGGCACCTCCAGACGGACCGTGATCGAGTAGGAGACGCTGGGCGCCGTTGCCATGGCCGACTTCCTCTGCTTTCACCTGTGATGCTTTGTGCCGTCCGATGGTCGCACCTACCGATGAGTAGGCGTTAGTCGGACCGGATTGCGAACCTTGTGTTCACAGGAGAGAAGAGAGAGTGACACCGACCCGCCATGCTCGCCTCGCGGCAAGTGGTCGCTCGTAGCGACGAAGGTTGGGCCCGGGGGCTTGGATCGGGCCGGTGTCACGTCCAGGCTAACAAACAGATCCCGTAAGACCATTCCCGTACGGGGAGTTCACAGGAATCAGTCCCTCAGCAGATCGGGCACGCCGGACGCGTCCGGCTCGTCCCGGTCGGCGGAGACGACCGTCAGCTGCTGGGTGGCGCGGGTGAGCGCGACGTACAGCACCCGCAGTCCGGCCGGTGACTCGTCCGCGATCTCGGCCGGGGAGACGACGACCGTCGCGTCGTACTCCAGGCCCTTGGCCTCCAGACTGCCCAGGGCCACCACCCGGTCGCCCAGCCCGGCGAGCCAGCGCGCCGCCTCCTCGCGGCGGTTCATCGCGACGACGACGCCGACCGTGCCGTCGACGAGCCCGAGCAGCCGGTCGGCCTCGGCCCGGACGGTCTGCGCCAGGGATTCCCGTACGACGGTGAAGCGGGGCTGTACGCCGGTGGAGCGCACCGCCCGTGGTGACTCGGAGCCGGGCATGGCCAGCGCCAGCACCTTCGCGGCGAGGTCGGCGATCTCGGAGGGGTTGCGGTAGTTGACGGTGAGCTGGAAGCGGCGGCGCGGGCGGGTGCCCAGGGCCTCGTCGCGGGCCTCCGCCGCCTCGTCCACGTCGGACCAGGAGGACTGGGCCGGGTCGCCGACGACCGTCCAGGTGGCGTGCCGGCCGCGGCGGCCGACCATGCGCCACTGCATCGGGGTGACGTCCTGGGCCTCGTCGACGATGACGTGCGCGTACTCGGTGCGCTCCTGGGCGAGCCGCTCGGCCCGCTCCCACTGCGTCTCCTCGCGGGTCGGCATCAGCTCCTCCAGACCCGTCAGCTGGTCCAGCGGGTCCAGTTCGCGCCGCTTCCTGGGGCGGGTCGGGACGCCGAGGATCGCCTGGAGCTCGTCGAGCATGGCGATGTCGTGCACGGAGTACCCGTCCCGGCGCAGCGAGCGGGCCACCCGGCGGATCTCGCCGGGGTTGAGGATCCGCCGCGCCCAGCGGCCCAGGCGCCGCTCGTCGGCCATCGCGTCGAGGACGGCTCTGGGGGTCAGCTCGGGCCACCAGGCGTCCAGGAACGCCGTGAACGCGTCCTCCGCGGTGATGTCCTCGTCGAAGGACGAGCGCAGTTCGGCGGCGAGTTCCGGGTCGGTGTGCCGGGTGCCCGCGCCGGACCGGGCCCACAGGGCGTCCAGGAGGAGCTTGCGGGCGCGCGGGCGCAGCAGGTTGACGGGGGCGGTACCGCTGAGCGCGTTCTGGCGGATACGTTCCAGCGCGTCCGCCTCCAGCTCCAGGCGGCGCCCGAAGGCGACCACGCGCAGCCGGGAGGTGGAGACCGGTCCGCGCGGGTCGGTCTCGGGCGAGTCCCCGCCGGGACCGTCACCGAAGTCGTCGCCGAAGGACAGCTGGCCGGCGGCGGGCCGGGCGGAGCCGGCGGCACCCGGACGCCCCTGCTCCAGCGCCCCGCGGGCGGCCTTCCGCAGCACCTTGAGCATGCGGTAGGAGCCCTTGGCGCGGGCCACGGCCGGGGCGTCGTACAGGGTGGCCTCGGCGCCGTCGACCAGCGAGCCGATCGCCCGGATCGCGACCTGGCCCTCCTCACCGAGGGAGGGCAGGACGCCCTCGGTGTAGGCGACCAGCAGCGGGGTGGGCGAGACGATGAGGATGCCGCCCGCGTACCGGCGCCGGTCCTGGTAGAGCAGGTAGGCGGCGCGGTGCAGCGCCACCGCCGTCTTCCCCGTCCCGGGACCGCCCTCGACATACGTCACGGAGGCGGCGGGGGCGCGGATGACCAGGTCCTGCTCGGCCTGGATGGAGGCGACGATGTCCCGCATGGTGTGACCGCGGGCCTGGCCGAGGGCGGCCATGAGGGCGCCGTCACCGATGACGGGCAGCTGCTGCCCGTCCAGCAGGGCGGTCAGCTCGGGGCGCATGAGGTCGTCCTCTACGCCGAGCACCTTGCGTCCCTTGGAGCGGATCACCCGGCGCCGCACGACCCGTCCCGGGTCCACCGGGGTGGACCGGTAGAACGGCGCCGCCGCGGGCGCCCGCCAGTCGATGACCAGCGGGGCGTACTCGGAGTCCAGGACGCCGATGCGTCCGATGTGCAGGGTCTCCGCGATGTCGGCGGTGTTGTCGTCCCGTACGGCGCCTTCGGCGGGTTCCACGGCGGTGTAGGCGCCGTCGGGCCCCTTCTTGCCGTCCTTGCCGAGGAGCAGGTCGATCCGGCCGAAGAGGAAGTCCTCGAACTCGTTGTTGAGCCTGTTGAGGTGGATGCCGGCCCGGAAGACCTGGGCGTCCCGCTCGGCGAGCGCGCCGGGCGTGCCGACCTGGCCACGCTTGGCCGCGTCGTTCATCAGGAACTCGGCCTCGTGGATCTTCTCCTCAAGGCGCTGGTACACCCGGTCGAGATGTTTCTGTTCGACGCTGATCTCGCGATCGCGGACCGAATCCGCTGCGGCGTCGACCGCGGTTTCCTGCTGAGCCTGTGCGGCCACCGGGCCCCCTTCTGACGTGCTGGGCAGCCGTCAACCGTACGCGAAGGGGGCCGGTGGAAGCTACGTTCACTACGCGTCTACTGCCACGAGCTTCTTGCCGTCGAAGGTCATGACCTCGAAATGATCGATCTCGTTGGGCTGGAAAGCGGCCCCGCCCTGGGCGTAGAGGGGTGCCTTGGCCTGCTCGGTCTTGGCGTTCGGGATGCCGTAGCCCCACTTCGGGACCGACCAGGTGGACATCGTCTCGCGCTCGCCGTTCTTGCCGACGGCGATGAGTGAGCACTTCAACGGGCCCTTGACGTTACTGAGTTCGACGACACCCCAGGTGCCCCAGTCCTTCTTCTCCATCGCGACGGTCGCTTTGACCTTGGTGGAGGAGTCGGTCGCGGAGACCTTGTCGGAGAGGGTGGTGAAGGCCGCCTTGGCGCCGGCCTCGTCCGACGTGCCGCCGCCCGAGTCGCCGCCGTTCACCGCGATCGCCGCCAGCGGACCGGCGATGATCAGTGCCGCCGCTGCCGCCACCATGTAGAAGCTGCGCCGCCGCTTGAGGGCACGGCGCTCGCCGACGTCGTCGACCAGCTTCTCCACGAGCCGAGGGCTCGGCTTGGCGGAGAGAGACTCGCCGATGGCGGGGGTGCCGGTGCCGGGCAGGTCCGCGAGGGCGGCCAGCATCGGCTCCATCCCGGCCAGCTCGTCGAGCTGCTGGGCGCACCACTCGCAGGTGGCGAGGTGGATTTCGAAGGCGGTCGCCTCGGCGTCATCGAGGATTCCGAGTGCGTAGGCCCCGACGGTTTCGTGTTCGTTCGGGCCCGGAGATCCCATCATGGAGCCAGACATACCCGAACCACCTGTGCCGAATCCCTGGTTTCCCCCGTAAACACTCATCACGCCGTCACCCCCCGCTCCTCCAGTGCCAGCTTCATCGAGCGCAACGCGTAGAACACGCGTGAGCGCACGGTGCCACTGGGAATTCCGAGCGTCTCAGCCGCCTCGTTGACGGTACGCCCCTTGAAGTACGTCTCGACGAGCACCTCCCGGTGGGCCGGGGTCAGGTCGTCGAGCGCGTCAGACAGCGTCATCAGCCACAGCGCCTTGTCGATCTCGTCCTCCGCGGGGATGACCTCCAGCGGCGACGGATCGACCTCCTGCGGCCGGGCCTGCCGGCTGCGGTGGCCGTCGATGACGATGCGGCGAGCGACCGTCACCAGCCAGGGGCGTACCGATCCGGTCGCTCGATTGAGCTGACCGGCGTTCTTCCAGGCACGGATGAGTGTCTCCTGCACGACGTCCTCTGCTCGCTGCCGATCTCCGGCGACCAGCCTGAGTACGTACGCAAGGAGAGGTCCGGCATGCTCTCTATAGAGGGCACGCATCAGCTCCTCATCAGGTTCCGAGGGCTGGGACATGCGATGTCGGGCCCTCGATCCACGTTCATTGGCCACGACGGAATCCTTGCGCACGCCCACCTCCGGTGTCCGGGGGATCCCCCAGTCGGTCGCTCCTCCACAGGTACGGATGTGGTCTCCGTCATGTTCAACGGGAGGCGACAGTTTTCTCCGGGGTGTCATGACGAGGGGGACATGGGTGCACATTCCTACCGCGCGATCTTTACATTTCCACCACATCGCCTCTCTGGGGTCAGGTGCCATTGGCATATTCGGACCAAACACAGTGTTGTCGAAATCACTTCGACAACATGACCGCACTCCCCCCACAGAAGCCGCTTACCGGACACCTAGGCTCGGGCGAGTGCCGCCCGCCGACGGTGCCGGGCGACTCTTTCGCGGTTTCCGCAGACCTCGCTGGAGCACCAGCGCCTTCTGCGGCCCCGGGACGAATCGACATAAAAGATCGGACAGTTGTCGCCCTCGCACTGCCGCAGTCCGGCCCGCGCGACCGGGTCGGTGAGCAGCTCAACGGCGTCCCGCGCGATCGCCCCGAGCAGCGCCGCGCACTCGGGCGGCCCGTCCAACTCCCGCACCAGCGCCCCGTCCTCGCCGCGCACGGCCCGCGGGGCGGGCGGCGCGACCCGGGCGATCCCGTTCACGCGGGCGAGCGCGATGTCGTACGTCGGCCTGGGCGGCGTGGCCACCGCCCCACCGACCAACTGTCCGATCTGTCCGCGCAGTTCACGGAAGTCGACCAGCCAGGACGGGCCGGCGTGGGTCAGCGGGACGCCCGGTGGGACCAGGCCCGCGCCGGTGATCCACGCGCACAGAACCTCCACGGAGTCGAACCGTTCCTCGGGATGAGAGGTCGCGAGCAGGTCGAGACAGACCCGTCCGGCGTCGTACCGGAGTTCGTACGCGACCGTGGCCGTACCCAGTGCCATGTGCCTGTCACCGCCTGGCTCGGGAAGCTGAGGGCAGAGGAACCGTTCCCTCATACAGTGCCTTCCCGCTCCCGTGGCCGGAACCCCTCATACCCACAGGACCCGTGGACGGGCGCTTATGCGGGTGCGCGTCTCGGCGATGTCCGGGGCGGGCCGGGGTCCGTTGACTGGAGGCATGACACAGAACAGGACAGCTTCCGGACTCGTACTGGGCGCGGCCACGGTCGCCATGGGCCTGATCGCCGGGCTCTTCTACACCTTCGCCTGCGCGATCATGCCGGCACTGGCCCGCAGCGACGACCGGATCTTCGTCGACGTCATGCGGGACATCAACGACGTGATCCAGAACCCGGTGTTCTTCCTCAGCTTCATGGGCGCGCTGGCGCTGTCCGCCGTTTCGGCGTGGCAACTGCGTCGGCAGCCGTACCGGTGGTGGGTGTGGGCGGGTTTCCTGGCATACGCCCTGGTCTTCCTGATCACCGTCGTCGTCAACATCCCGCTCAACAACGACCTCGCGGACATGACCGACCCGACCGCGGCCCGCGAGCACTTCGAGGACCCGTGGGTGGCGTGGAACGTCGTGCGGGCGGCGGGGTCGACGGTGGCGATGGGGTTGTTGGCGCGGGGGTTGGTGCTGTTCGGCGCTGCACGGCGGACGTCAGCAACGCTCAGCCCGTCCGGCGTTTGAGGACGAGGCCGTTCAGGCCGAAGCGGGGGTCTGGGGGCGGCAGCCCCCAGGCTTACACGTCCGCGTACTTGGCATCAGCGGCCGGATCCAACGCCAGCCGATACCCCCGCTTCACCACCGTCTGGATCAGCTTCGGCGCACCAAGTGCCGTTCGCAGGCGAGCCATTGCCGTCTCCACCGCATGCTCGTCACGACCGGCACCGGGCAGGGCTCGTAGCAACTCGGCGCGGGCCACCACCCAGCCCGGGCGGCGGGACAAGGCGCGCAACAAAGACATACCCGCGGGCGGTACGGGACGCAGCGCCCCGTCGACGAGGACCGCGTGGCCGCGGATCTCCACCCGGTGGCCGGCGATCGGCAACGACCGTGCGCGGCTCGGGAGTTCCTGGCACAGGACCTGCACCAGGGGGCCCAGGCGGAAGCGTTCGGGCGAGACCGTGGTGACGCCGTGGGCCTGGAGGGGCAGCGCGGTGACCGGGCCGACGCAGGCCGGCAGGACGTCGTGGTGGAGGGCGGCGAGGAGTTCGGGCAGCAGCCCGCGTTTCTCGGCCCGGTTCAGCAGGGAGGCCGCGGCGGGCGCGCTGGTGAAGGTCAGCGCGTCCACGCCCCGCGATACGGTGGCGTCGAGGAGCCGGTCCACCGGCCCGATGTCCTCCGGCGGCATCCACCGGTACACCGGAACGCCCACCACCTCGGCGCCCGCGGCCCGCAACGCCTCCACGAACCCGGGCAGCGGCTCGCCGTGCAGCTGTACGGCGATACGACGCCCGTCGACGCCCTCCTCCAGCAGCCGGTCGAGCACCTCGGCCATCGACTCGCTGGACGGCGACCACTCCTCGGTCAGCCCGGCGGCCCGGATCGACCCCTTGACCTTGGGCCCGCGGGCGAGCAGCTCCACCCCGCGCAGCCGGTCCAGGAGCGCCTCCCCGAGCCCCCACCCGTCGGCCGCCTCGACCCAGCCCCGGAAGCCGATGGCCGTGGTCGCCACCACAACGTCCGGCGCCCGGTCGATCAGGCCCTTCGTCGCGGCCAGCAGCTCGCTGTCGTCGGCGACCGGCACGATCCGCAGGGCGGGCGCGTGCAGCACGGCGGCGCCACGACGCTGGAGCAGCGCGCCCAGCTCGTCGGCGCGACGCGCGGCCGTCACCCCAACGGTGAACCCGGCGAGAGGTCCGTGCGGGGCGTGATCCGGCGGCTGTTGCTGCTGCTCGTACATGGAACTCCTAGGGCCGGTCTTTCGGCTCAAGTTGGCTGGCCCGCGTAACGACCGAGCCTGTCAACCGCTCGTGACAGGCTCGGTTCGGCTTCATGTCGCCGGTGTTACGTCACACCTCGGCATAGCTGAGCTGGGGCTTCGACTCTGCGGCAGCCGTGGCGCGGGCCGCGGTGGCCGGGCGGCGAAGGTATACGGCCCACGTCACCGCGAAGCAGGCCGCGTAGAAGGCGAGGAAGACCACGAAGGCGCCGGTGCCGGAACCGGAGTTGAGGAAGGACTGGCGGAAGGCGAGGTTGATGCCGACCCCGCCGAGCGCGCCCACCGCGCCGATGAGGCCCATGGAGGCCCCGGAGAGCCGCCGCCCGTAGGCGGCCGCCGCCTCCCCCTCAAGACCCTTGGCGAGGGCCTTGGTCTGGAAGATGCCGGGGATCATCTTGTACGTCGACCCGTTGCCGAGCCCGCTGAGTACGAACAGGACGATGAACACGGTGACGAACAGGGGCAGCGACTTCTCCATGCTGGCGACGATCAGGACGGCGGTCGCGGCGGCCATGCCGACGTAGTTGTAGAGGGTGATCTTCGCGCCGCCGTACTTGTCGGCGAGCCAGCCGCCCAACGGCCGGATCAGCGAGCCGAGCAGCGGACCGATGAACGTGAGGTACGCGGCCTGGAGCGGGGTCCGCCCGAACTGGACCTGGAGCACCTGGCCGAAGGCGAAGGCGTAGCCGATGAACGACCCGAACGTCCCGATGTAGAGGAACGCCATGATCCACGTGTGCGCGTCCCGCACCGCGTCCTTGGCGGCCCCGGTGTCGTTCTTCACGTTCTCCAGGTTGTCCATGAAGAGCGCGGCGAGCGTGGCGGCGATGACGATGAGCGGGATGTAGATACCGAGCAGCACACGCGGACCGCCGCTCGCGCCGATGACGGCGAGTGCCACGAGCTGGATGACCGGTACGCCGATGTTGCCGCCGCCCGCGTTGAGGCCGAGCGCCCAGCCCTTCTTCCGCAGCGGGAAGAAGGCGTTGATGTTGGTCATGGAGGAGGCGAAGTTGCCGCCACCGACGCCGGCGAGGAGGCCGACCCACAGGAAGGTCGAGAAGGACGTGCCCGGTTCCATCACCACGAACGCGGCGATCGTCGGGACGAGGAGCAGGGCCGCCGAGACGATCGTCCAGTTACGGCCGCCGAAGATCGCGACCGCGAAGGTGTAGGGCACCCGGGCGACCGCGCCGACCAGGGTGACCATCGAGGTCAGCAGGAACTTGTCGGCCGGGGTGAGCCCGTACTCCGGGCCCATGAAGAGCACCAGCACGGACCACAGGGTCCAGATCGAGAAGCCGATGTGCTCGGACAGGACGGAGAAGAGGAGATTGCGCCGGGCGATCTTCTCCCCCTTCTCGCGCCAGAAGGTCTCGTCCTCGGGATCCCAGTGCTCGATCCACTTACCAGCGGCTGTCATGACGCCTCCACGGGGGCATTCCTGGGCTCGGGCATGCCCCGAAGGTAGGGAGAGCGCGTTTCCGCGCTGTGGCACCCGGTGACCGGAAAGGAACGTTGCTCTCACCTGGCGCGAGGAGGGGGTGAGAGGTCGCCAGCGTGCGAAGTGGTGACGGCTATCCTCTAGCCGACCCCCACACGAGCAGGAGAGCCCATGTCCGCCGAGCCGAGTTCCGCCCGCTCGACAGCGCAGAGCGCTCAGCGGTCCCAGCGGTCCCTCAGCGGAAACATCGCTTTCGCGTGCGCGCTGGTCGCCGTGCTGCTGACCACGCTGCTCGGCGCGTTCGTGGCGGTGGCGCTGGTCCTGGCCGCGGCGGACGCGGCGCCCCTGTCCTCGATCGTGCCCGACGACGGGCGGAACGCCCTGGTGGTCGGGGGCATCGCGGCCGGCGCGCTCACCGGGTTCGTACTGCCGGTGGTGGTGTTCGGGATGGCGAAGGGCAACGAGGAGACACCCAGGGTGGGCGCCGGTGCGGCCGGGCGGAAGCTGCTCGCGCTGCTGGCCTTCGACGTGTACGGGCTGGTCCTCGCGGTGATCGTGGCCCAGCTCGGGTGGGTGCTCCCGAAGACGGTCACGACCACCGTCGCCGTGTTCGCGATCGGCTTCAGCTGGATGCCACTGGCGATGATCCCCAGGGAGCGGCTCGGACTCCGGTCCCGCGAGGCGGGCTGACTCCGGTCACGTCAGAGTGACTGACCGCGCCAACTCGTCGGCCACCTTCTCCAGTTCCTCGCCGAAGCCGAGCGTCGACCACAGCAGCCGGCACTCCAGCGCCGTGGGGTACCGACTCGGCAGGACGTAGTGGGCGACGCCTTCCGTGATGCCGCCGGTGTCGGACTCGGGGTCCGTGGGTTCCAGTCGGTGCACACGCAACGCCGGTCCCAGCGGGAGGTCGACCTCCGTGACGTCCTGGGAGCCGAAGAACGGCCCCTCAGCGAGCGCCACTTCGGCGCGCAGCGCGGCGACGCTCAGGTACTGGGCCGGAAGCTTCAGCTCGCGCACGGTGCAGCTCGCCATGACCGCGCCGTCGGCCGGTGCCAGCAGGGCCGCGCACAGGGCGCCCTGCCGTCGGGCGGCGCCCCAGTACCAGAGGAGGTCGGTCGCGAAGGCCTCCTGCCACTCCGGGCGGGCCCCGCTGTCGAGGTGCTCGGCGGCGAGGCCGCGGGCCCAGGACTCGGGGTCCTCGGTGGCCAGGTCGAGGACCAGCCAGTTCTGCAGGGCGGGCAGCGCGACCTGGCACTCGGTCCAGTCGGCGCCGGGCTCTTCCATGGCTTCCGTGGCTTTCATCGCGCCGCTCACTTCCCGGCCAGGGACGCGTCGGGGCCGGTGACGGACGGCGCGTCGTCGCCGCCGAACAGCCCGGCGAACTGGTAGCTGTCGGCCGTCGCGCCCACCCCGGTGCCGCCCAGGGCGAGGGAGTTGTAGTTCATGGCCTGCTTGAAGGCGTCCGGCGTACCGATGAAGTTCAGGTCGGTCGGGTCGATGTTCTTGATGCGGGCCAGCTCGTCGACCATGCCGGGACCGGCGTACATGCTGGCCAGGCCGCGCGGGCCGGCCGCGGAGTAGGCGTCGCGGGCCGCGGAGAGGTTGTCGCCGAACTTGAAGGCGTCCCGCCAGTTGCCGCGGATGGCGCCCAGGTCGTCCGCGAAGGAGCGCGGCAGCCCTCGGAAGGCGGCCGAGAGCGACACGTCGGGCAGGGCAGCGCGGGCCGTGGCACCGGCTCGCGGGCCGACCATCGACTCGACCAGCACCCGGCGCGCGGCGGAGGACATGGCCGGGTTCCAGCTTCTGACGTACTCGGTCGCGGCCGTCCAGACCCGGCTGCGGCCGACCGCGGCGGCGGCCTTGCCGCCCGCGGAGAAGACGCGCCCGACGCCGAAGGTCGCGAGGCTGAGGACGTCCATCGCGACATCGCCCCAGGACCCGTCGCCGTTGATGGCGAGCAGGACGTGACAGACCAGTGATACGCACGTCGCCACCAGGGCGATGGTGCCGAGCACCCCGGCCAGGGCCTGGCCGATCACCGGGATCCAGCCGACCAGCAGCGAGAGCACCCCGCAGACCGCGGCGACGGCTCCCGCGATGTCGGCGACGAGATTGAGGGTGTCGCGCAGGTCGTCCAGCCACGAGTCGTTCAGGCCGTCGTGCTCGGTGGTGTCGTGGATGGCGCGGGCCGCCTTGTCGCCCGCGTTCTTGTGGCGCGTCTTCAGCGGGGAGAGCTGATCGCGCAGTCCGTCCAGGCCCTTCTGGAGGTCGGTCACCGACTTGTCGAGTGTCTTCTGCCCGGCCGCGTCGGTGCCCTTGGGCGGGTGGTCGGCCTTGGAGGCGGCCGTCGTCAGGTCACCGCTCTTCGTCTCGGCCTGGTGCAGGAGCTTGTCGGCCTCGGTCTGCACGGATTCGAGCTCGGTGTAGTACGTCTTCAGGGCGGAGGAGGCGTCGGCGTACCGGTCGTGCGCCTTGCTGACCGTCTTCGCCGTGTCGGTCGCCTTCTCGGCGAAGGCGCGGCCCGCCTTGGAGTCCCAGCTCTCCAGGTTGCCGAGCCGGCGCAGCGCCTCGGCGGTGTCGGAGATGGTCTTCGCCGTGAGTTCGAACCGGCGGGCGAGCGCCGTGAGGTCCGTGACATCGCCGGGCACCGGGTCGGCGGGCTCCCCCAGGACCTCCCAGCGCTGGTCCGCGGGCCGGGTCACTGCTGCTTCCCCTTGCCCACGAGCGCGTCGTACAGCGCGGTGTCGACTTCCTTGTAGGCCTTGCCGGCCTCGTGGGCGAGGGTGCCCAGGCCCTGGATCTCCTCGATCATCTTCTTGCGGTTGTCGTCCCAGCCGTCCGAGAAGTCCTGCAACCGCTCGTGCAGTTGCTTGTGCCCGACCGTGCGCAGGTCGTAGGCGTCCATCAGCTTGTCGAGCCCGTCGAGCTCGGTCGCCACCGTCCGCAGGCCGGTCCCGGCCGTGTGCAGATCGTCCGTGGAGACCTTGAGCTTCCCCTCGTCGCCACTCACTCCCGCTCCCCCTTCGTCTCCTCGGCCGGGCGCTGCCAGCGCAGGGTTTCGGCCACCGCGTCGAACAGGCCCACCATGGCGTCCGCGATCGGCTCCAACGGCGTGCTGAACGTCAGCATCAGCACCTCGTCACGGTCCGGCACCGGCACGAAGTACTCGACGACGGTGTCCTCGAACTCGGAACCCAGCTTCCGTGCCTGCTTGGTGCGCTGCCGCCGCAGCAGCCGGGCCACGCGCCCCGCCTCCGGCAGCGTGACCACGCCGACCTCGCCGGTGCCGGCCAGCGCGGCGACGGCGTCGAGGCTGTCGAACCTCTGGTGCAGGTGGGAGACGAGCAGCGAGGCGGACAGCGGGATGCCGCCGGCTTCGAGGAAGGACAGGTACAGCACGACCCCGCCCTGCCCGACGCCCGCCTCGGCGGTCCCGCGCAGCTGCTCCTCCACCTTCCGGCGCAGGACCGGCTGGTCGTCGACCCCGGCGAACTGCCGCTTGATCAGCGCGCTCATGGACGCCTCACGGCGCTCCCGCGGCCGCAGCGGAATGCGGTACCAGTCCCCGGGCGTGATCAGCCCGAACACCGGGACCGCCGCCCCCGACACTCCTTCGGACACCGTCTCCGCGTCCGGCTCTGTACTCGGCACCTGTCTCACTGTGCTTCTCCCGCCCCCGTCATGCCTCGCGCATCTTAGCCATCGACGGCCGAAATCCACCGGGAGCACATGAATCCGTCACGGCTTCCGACGCCCTCCCAGCGGGTTGCGCCGAGCCTCTCGCGGCGCTTATCGTTTATCGATAACATCGATAAACGATAAGCGAGGCGGTGCGGCGTGCCCGAGGACCGGAAGCTGCTCGAACCCATGGCCACGGTCGTGTCCGTGGTCCTGCGCACCCTGCTCGCCCTCGTGGCGGCGGGGCTGATCCTCAGCGTCGTGCACGGCGGCCTGGCGGACGTCAGCGTCTGCGTCACCGACGACTCGACCACGAGTTCGGACGCCCCCACGGGTCTCCTCCCCGAGCCCGGAGCGCAGGTCGACTCCGTCCCCCGCTACTGCGCCCAGCACCCCGCCACAGCACTGCGCCTGCTGAACCAACTCGGCGAACTGCCCTCGACGTTGCTGCTGATCAGCGGCCTCTTCCTGCTGCACCGGCTGCTCCAGGGCGCGGCCCGGGACGGCGTCTACACCGCGAGCACGGCGACCCGGCTACGCCTCCTCGGCTGGTGGCTGCTGCTCGGGAGCCTGGTCGCCGAGATCATCGAGGCCAACGCCAGAGCGGCCGTGCTCGCGGACCTCGCCCAGGCGGCGGACTTCACGGCGGGCACCTGGCTGGGCCTGTGGTCGCCCCCCTACCTGGCCGTGCTCACCGGCCTCGGGCTGCTCACCTTCGCCCGGATCACCCGGGCCGGCGCGGTCATGCGCGAGGACCTCGAAGGCGTCGTCTGATGGCGGCCGACGACCAGGAGGGCCAGGAGCCCGAGGGCCACGACATCGAGGTGCATCTGGACCGGCTCCTGGACGAGCGCGGGATGACTCTCACCGAACTCGCCCACCGGGTCGGCGTGACCAACGTGAATCTCTCGGTCCTCAAGAACGGCCGCGCGAAGGCGATCCGGTTCACCACGCTCACCCGGATCTGTGAAGTACTCGAGTGCCAGCCGGGAGACCTGCTGAGCCATCGCCCCAAGCCGTCTCGGTAAAGCTCCCACTCCGTCGACCGCTAACTCGCGCGGACAGCGGCCCTGTTCGACGCCCTGCGCCCGCGCTTGCCGGCCCCGTTCGGCCACAGCCGGGGGCTCCGCTTCGCCGCGATGTCCTCGACCCAGCCGAACGCGACGATCGTGAGCCCGATCAGCGGCCAGACCAGGACGAACATCCAGAGGTTGTACGTCGAGTCGAGCGCGGAGACCGCGCGGTCGCCCTGCATGAACGGCAGGTCGTAGGCGAGGTCGATGAGCGGGACCGTGGCCAGGATCAGCAGGTTGTGCCACAAGTAGATCGTGACGGCACGGTTGTTGGAGAGGGTGACCAGCTTGTCCCACTTCGCCAGCCGGCCGGGCAGCTCCTGCCACGACGGGGAGTACTGGAGCAGGATCACCACGAAACCGAAGGACCAGGCCGCCTGGGCCAGCGGGATGTCGTTCAGGTCCCAGCCGTCCGGGCCCAGATGGCCCGACGCCCACCACAGGCCGAACGCCATCAGCAGCGCCGAGCAGGAGACGGAGATGTAGCGCGGGATCTCCTTGAGCAGGCCCTCGTAGTGGGCGAAGCCGAGGACCCAGCAGCCGCCGTAGACCGCGAAGTCGGAGACCGCGTTGCCCGTCTCACCGGGGATCGTGACCAGGCCCGTACCCACGATCGCGGTCAGGCCCAGCGGCGCGAGCAGGGTCGGCCACGGGGCCCGGCGGAACGCCCACAGCAGCAACGGGGACGCCACCACGAACCACAGGTAGGCGCGCAGGTACCAGAGCACGCCCGCCGCCTGCACCGCCCAGGTGTTCTCCAGCAGGCCCGACTTGGAGCCGACGCTCCAGGGGAACGGCGGGGCGCCGAACGGGACGACGTAGTTGACGAGTTCGACCACGCCCCAGACGCCGCCGTGGTCCGGGTCCTTCGACAGGTCCCAGCCGCCCGCGAACATCATCGTCAGCACGACCGCGCTGAACACCCAGAGCGGGGGCAGCAGTCGGCGGACCCGGCCCCGGATCACACCCCACGCCGGTCGCTTCAGGGAGCGTGCCATCAGCGAGCCCGCCAGCGCGAACATCACGCCCATGGAGGGGAAGACGACCGTCAGCCAGGCCCAGCCGAACAGGTGGTACACGACCACCCGGACCAGGGCGATGGAGCGCAGCAGGTCGAGGTAGCGGTCGCGGCCCGGCTTCTTCGCGGAAGACGCAGAAGACGCAGAAGACGTAGCAGGCTCGGGAGCGGGCGCGGGCGCCGGTCGCGACGATGGAACCGGCTGGTACGGGATCCCGTAGGCCGGCGTCGACTCCGGGGTACCGGTCGTGTATCCGTGCGTCATGCCACGGGCCTCCGATCACTGCTGCTGCGGCCGGACCGGCTCGGCACGGGGCCGCCCGGCGCCCCCACCACGCCCGTGCGGCGCAGCTTCTGCCAGCGCAGCCGGCCACCGGTGAGCGCGGTGATCCAGGACTGGAGCAGCACGACGTACATGAGCTGGCGGTAGAGGATCTGCTGCAGGGGCAGCGAGATGAGGTGGGTCATACGTTCCTTGTCCAGCCGGAAGGCGTACGCGGCGCACACGAGCTGGATCGCCAGGACGCCCAGCCAGGCCACGATCGTCTTCCCCGTCGGGCCGAACACGACGCCGTAGATGAGGAACACGTCGATCAGCGGTGCCAGCAGCGGGGCAAGGACCATGAACAGCGACACCAGCGGCAGGCCCACCCGCCCGAAGCGGCCCGAGGGACCCCGTTCCACGAGCGCGCGGCGGTGCTTCCAGATCGCCTGCATGGTGCCGTAGGACCAGCGGTAGCGCTGGGACCAGAGCTGTTGCACCGTCTCCGGGGCCTCGGTCCAGGCCCGCGCCTTCTCGGCGTAGACGACGCGCCAGCCGTCGCGGTGCATCGCCATCGTGATGTCGGTGTCCTCGGCGAGCGTGTCGTCGCTCATCCCGCCGACCCGCTCCAACGCGCTTCTGCGGAACGCCCCCACCGCGCCCGGGATGGTCGGCATGCAGCGCAGCAGGTCGTACATGCGGCGGTCGAGGTTGAAGCCCATCACGTACTCGATGTGCTGCCAGGCGCCGATGAGGGAGTCGCGGTTGCCGACCTTCGCGTTGCCCGCGACCGCGCCCACGCGCGGGTCGCCGAAGGGCTGGACGAGTTCGCGGACGGTGGCCGGTTCGAAGACCGTGTCGCCGTCCATCATCACGATGATGTCGTGACGGGCGTTGGCCAGACCGCGGTTGAGGGCGGCGGGCTTGCCCGCGTTGAGCTGGCGCACCACCCGCACATTGGGCAGCCCCAGCGCCTCGACGATCCGCGCCGTGCCGTCGCTGGAGCCGTCGTCGATGACGATCACCTCGACGGGATGCTCGCTCGACATCAGCGAACGCACGGTGTTCTCAATGCATTTGGCCTCGTTGTACGCCGGCACGAGCACCGTCACCGGTTCGGTGACCGGCGCTCCCCAGCGGAAGTTCTTGCGCCGCACCCGGCGGGCGTGCGCGCCCGACAGCAGCAGCATCAGCACGAAGCGGGCGATGACCAGGGCGCCGATCACCGCGAGGCCGACCACCATCACGCCGGTGATGTCGTCGGAGGCCCGGACCAGGAAGATCCATGCCTTGCCCTTCCACAGCTCGACACCGGTGACCGGGGTCGAGGCGCTGGGCGCGTCCAGGGCCTCGGTGAGGTTGTCGAACTCGTACCCCTTCTGCTGCATGTCGGGCAGGAACCGGTCGAGGGCCTCGACCGTCTGGTGCCGGTCGCCGCCGGAGTCGTGCATCAGGACGATGGCGCCCTTGCCGCCCTTGGGGGTGGCGTTGCGGATGATCTGCCGCACGCCGGGCTTCTGCCAGTCCTCGCTGTCGGTGTTGTTGACGACGGTGAGGTAGCCCTTGGTGCCGATGTACTGCGTCACCGGCCACGACTTGTTGTCCATGGCGTCGGCGAAGGACGAGTACGGCGGCCGGAAGATCGAGCTGCGGATGCCGGCGGCGCCCGCGAGCGCCAGCTGGTTCTGCGAGAGCTCCCAGTCGATACGTTTCTTCGACTGGAAGGACAGGTCGGGGTGGTTGAAGGTGTGCAGGCCGACCTCGTGGCCCTCGGCGATCATCCGCCGGACCAGCTCCGGATAGCGGGAGGTCATGGTGCCGGTGACGAAGAACACCGCGTGGGCGTGGTGCTTCTTCAGCACGTCCAGGACCTTCGGCGTCCAGGTCGGGTCGGGGCCGTCGTCGAAGGTGAGGACGAGCCGGTGGTCGGGCACGTCCAGGCTGGTGGTGCGGCCGCTGCGGGTGTCGATGACCGGGCCGCCGTCGAGGATCTTCTCCGGCACCTTGTCGGTGGAGGCCTCGGGCTGGATCCGGTGGTCGGCGAGGATCTCGCTGTGCACGTAGCCGCGCAGCATCAGCATCGCGACCAGCGCGACCAGGACGAGCATGGGCAGCAGCAGACGCATGGGCAGGCGGCGGCGCGGGGAGCTGTCGGGGGGCGCGGCCCCGTGACGGCGGGTGCGGGATGCCATCAGAGGATGTGCTCCGGGGACGTGGAGTGGGGCGCGGGACCGTTCGGGTCCACGGCGATCGGACGGGGTTCGCCGGGGCCGGCGGCGACCGTGCCGGGGACGACGCCGGTGCCGCCTCCGGACGTGGAGACGCTGGGGTCGGGCGAGGTGGTGGGGCTGGGGTCGGTCGATTCGGTGACCGGCGGGTCGACCACCGAGGTCGACGGATCGGGGTCGCTCGGGTCGGTGCCCGGCTTCGTGGTGGTCTTCGTCGCCGTCGGCTCGGTGTCGGCGGAGGCGCCGGTGCCGTCGGTGCGGGTGCCGAGGCCGGGTGCGGTGCCGGTGGAGCCGGGCGTCGGGACGGTGCCCGCGCCTGCGGTCGGGGTCGCGCCGGGCGAGACGCTGCCGGTGCCGGAGGGCTCGACCGACGCCCCCGGACTCGGGGTGGTGTCGACCTGGCCGGCCGGCTGGTCGTCCTGCTGGCCCGGCACGGGCAGCCAGGGCGCGTCCGAGCTGCCGGACAGCAGCGTGGCGACGATGACGACGGCGTAGACCGCGCAGGCCAGGCCGATGGCTATGCCCAGGCGGCGGAACCGGCGGCTGCGGCGGCCCGACTCGTCGACGAAGACCGGCCCGTCGGAGCCGTCCGCGCCACTGTCCGGGGCACCGGCCGCCTGCTTCAGACGCATGTCCTGCTGGAGGCTGACGGCGTCCAGCTGGACGGTCACCTCGTGCGGGTCATGGGTGTGCTCGGCGTCCGCGGACTCCCCCCAGGGGTCACGCAGGGCGGCCGTGCGCGTGTCCGCCGGGAATCCGGCCGGTCTCAGCAGCTCGGTCTCGTCGGCATCGGCGCCGACTCCGCCCGGCACTCCGGTTGTTCGCGCCCCCAGGACGTCCGGGAACCCCGTCTCCGGAAACGTCTGGGTGTCACCCGCCGACCTCGGCGCGGCCCGCACCTCTGATGCAGATCGGGGCCATTCCGGTTGGGCGTCTTCTCGCCACTTCTTCACGCGCACGTACATCCCCCCACGGGACAGATCCGGTGCGCCACGACCCGAGCACCCGTCGTCGAACCGAGCCCCCACCCGATCCGAGCGCCCCATTTATCACATAGTGCTCAGGCGAAGAATGTAGCGCACGTGCGGGTTGTGTGTTTGCCACGTGTCACTACTTGGTCCCGGCAGCGTCCAGATCGATGGCTGGAATCCACCCCTCCACCGGCCGGTGCAACCACCTCTCGGCGGCGGCGAGCTCCGCCGCGGCCCGTCGGAGGGCTTCGAAGCCCGGGTGCACCAGTCCCTTCCGCCACACCAGTGACACGAGTGACCAGGGAACGGGATCGACCAGGGGGCGCACGACCGTCGCGGGCATGGCCGGAAAATCCACCACGGCCAGAATCGGCCGCCGCATCTTGGCCATGATCCGCTCGAACTCCTCGTCCCCGACCGCGAGCGGCATCGGTGGAGCGATCCGTACACCCCGCCCCTCGAAGAGCCGGCGCGCGAGATCCGTCCACTCCGGCGTACGGGGATTGCCCGCGCCGGCGTACACGGTCTCGCCCGCCAGCTCGGCCAGCGGCACCTCGGTCAGCGAGGCCAGCCGGTGGTCCTCGGGCAGCACGACAGCCATCGGCTCGTACCGCACGGGCTGCTGCTCCAACTGCGTCCGCAGCACCGGATCGAGGCCCGCGAACCGCCCGAAGGACGCGTCGAGCCGCCCCGCGAGCAGCTCACCGGCCGCCCCCGTCAGACCGCTCTCGAAGCGGGCCATCAGCTCGCACTGCGGGGCGAGTTCACGGGCCCGGTGCAGCACCCGCCGCCCGGTGACCAGGCCCGGGGAGTTCAGATCGACGAGCAGCGGCCGGGCCTCACCGAACGCGGCGAGCAACTCGTCCTGCGCCGCGAGCACCCGCCGCGCGTACGGCAGCAGCCGCTCCCCGTCGGCCGTCAGCGTCACCTGCCGGGTGGTCCGCACGAACAGGTCGGCCCCCAACTCCCGCTCCAGCCGCCGCACATCCCGGCTCAGCGCCTGCTGGGCGACGAAGAGCCGGGCCGCGGCCCGTGTGAAGTGCAGTTCCTCGGCAACGACGACGAAGGCCCGCAGCAGGCGGGTGTCCAGGTGAGCGGCCATCCGGCGAACCTACAGCGGGCCAACTCACAACGAAAGTGCGTGAATCGGCCCGAAGAAGGTGTTGGACCGGTGGCTCGGCCGAGGGCGACGGTGATGCCCATGCCGCAACCGACTCCACCGCCGCCGTGGGACGCCCCGAAGCGCCCGGACCCCTCGGATCCCCGGAAGATCCTCTACACGGTCACCGCCGACGCCATGGTCGCCGTCGACTTCGGCCCGCGCTTCGGCCATCGCGACCGCACCCGCCCGCCCGGCCCCTACCGCCGCCTCTTCGCCGTCCCAGGCGCCCGCGCCTTCACCCTCGGCAACCTGCTGGCCCGCCTCCCGATGGGCATGTTCGGCATCAGCGCGGTGGTGATGATCGCCGGCACGCGCGGCTCGTACGCCCTCGCCGGCGCCGTCACCGCGACCGGCCTGGCCGCCACGGCCGTCGTCGCCCCGTGGACCGCGCGGCTCGTCGACCGGTACGGCCAGGCCCGGATCGCCGTACCCGCGACGGCGATCGCCGCGCTCGGCTCCCTCGCACTCCTGCTGTGCGTGCACTACGAGGCCCCCGCCTGGACCCTCTTCGCCTCCTACGCCGCCACCGCGACGACCCCGAACACCGGCGGCATGTCCCGCGCCCGCTGGGCCCACCTGCTCAAGGGCGACGACGACGCCCTGCACACCTCGAACTCCTTCGAGCAGGCCGCCGACGAGCTGTGCTTCATGCTGGGCCCGGTCCTCGCGGCCTTCTTCTGCTCGGCGTTCTTCCCGGAAGCGGGCACGCTGGTCGGGGCGGGACTGCTGCTGACGGGCGTGCTGCTGTTCGCCGCACAGCGCTCCACGGAGCCGCCGGTGCACGCGCGCGTGCTGACCGGTTCCCCGCTCCGGGCCCCCGGCATCCCGCCGCTCCTCGCCGGCTGCCTCGCCATGGGCGCGGTGTTCGGCTCGATGGAGGTCGTCACGATCGCGTTCGCGGACACCGAGGGCCACCGGGCGGCGGCGGGAGTGATCCTCGCCCTGCAGGCGGCGGGTTCGTGCGCGGCGGGCCTGCTGTTCGGGGGCCTGCGGCCGACGGGTCCCGCGGCACACCGCCTCCCCTGGTGCGTGGCGGCGATGACGGCCCTGCTCACGCTCCCGCTGCTGGCCGCGGCCCGCACGGACTCGCTCCCGCTGCTGGCGCTCGCCCTGCTGATCTCCGGCATGGCGACGGCCCCGACGATGATCACCACCATGACGCTGGTCCAACAGCGCACCCCCGAAGGCCACTTGAACGAGGGCATGACCCTCGCGGTGACCGGCCTGCTGGCGGGCATCGCCTGCGGCTCGGCGGTCGGCGGCTGGACGGTGGAGCGCGTATCGCCGACGGCGGGCTTCGGCGTACCGGTGACCGCGGCGGCGACGGCATTGATGATCTGCCTGGCCTGGCGGCCTGCCGTGCACGCCGAGGGGGCATGACAAAGGCCCCGCCACTCGAAAGTGACGGGGCCTTTGTCGCTGTATTCAATTAGAAACATGGGATGAGTGGAGATGGCGGGAATCGAACCCGCGTCCACCGGTGCAGAAGCAGGGCTTCTCCGTGTGCAGTTCGCTGTGATTTTCTCGGCCCCGGTGATCACGCGAACAAGTCGCCGACGGGCCCAGTCACTGTTTGATTTCCCATCGAACCCCGTGACCGGGCTCGATGGTTTAGTTCCCTAGATTATGCCAGGGACCGGGTCGGGAACACTCCCGGGCTGACACCCTTTTAGGGTCCTTCAGTCGCTGTTATTAGGCAGCGAGGGCGAAGGACTGGGAATCGCTCTTGGAATTGGCGATTATTGGTTGCGACATATGGTTAACGAGATCATTGCCGCTTCCTCGACACGCTTCACCTGATTCGACAGCCGCTGTCGAAACCGATCATCCCCATGTTGTTTTTTCAAGTCCCCCCGGAGAGGGATACGCACCCGCTGTGGGGTGCTGTTGCCATCGTACGTGACCAACGCGCGTCGAGGCCACCGTATTCCCGGCGACGGCCTGCACGAAGGACCGCTACTCGCCGCGCTGCTTGCGCTTCGCCGCCGCGATCGCCCGGTCCGACTCCCGCCGGTCCTGCTTCTCGCGCAGGGTCTGGCGCTTGTCGTACTCCTTCTTGCCTCGGGCGAGCGCGATCTCGGCCTTGGCCCGGCCGTTGCTGAAGTACAGGGCAAGGGGCACGATCGTGTGACCCGTCTCCTGGGTCTTGGACTCCAGCTTGTCGATCTCCTCCCGGTGCAGGAGCAGCTTGCGCTTGCGGCGCACGGAGTGGTTGGTCCAGGTGCCCTGGTGGTACTCGGGGATGTGGGCGTTGTGCAGCCACGCCTCGCCCCCGTCGATCTGGACGAAGCCGTCGGTCAGCGAGGTCCGACCCTCACGCAGCGACTTGACCTCGGTGCCGGAGAGGACGATCCCGGCCTCGTAGGTGTCGATGATCGCGTAGTCGTGCCGGGCCTTCTTGTTCTGGGCGACGATCTTGCGCTTGCCGCCCTTCTCGCCGTCCCTGGCCTTGCCGGCGGCGGCCCCGCCGCCCTGCTTGGGCTGGGACTCCTTGGGTACGTACATTCCCTTGCTCATAGTGCCGTCCATTTTCGCACTACGGAGGGGTCCGAGGGAAAGTCGATTACGAAGCGTCCCCGAGCCCGCTCAGAACGGTCTCGGCCCGCTCGACGGCCGCCTGTCCCTGCGAGGTGACGTCCAGGTCGGGGGTGATGCCGAGGCCGTCGACGGTGTGGCCGGAGGGGGTGCGGTAGTGACCGACGGTCAGCTCCGCGACGCCGCCGCCGGGCAGCTTGCTCGGCATCTGGACCGAGCCCTTGCCGAAGGTGCGGCTGCCGACGACCACCGCACGGCCGCGGTCCTGCAACGCGCCGGTGAGCAGTTCGGCCGCGCTCATCGTGCCGCCGTCGACGAGCGCGACCAGGGGTCTGGTGGTGTCGCCGCCGGGATCGGCGTGCAGGGCGCGCTGCTCGCCGTCCACGTCGTACGTGGCGACGAGGCCGCCGTCGAGGAAGGCGGAGGCGGTGGTGACGGCCTCGGTGACCAGGCCGCCGGAGTTGCCGCGCAGGTCGAGGATGACGCCGGCGTCGGCGGGGGCCTGCTGGACGGCGGTGCGAACGACGTCACCGGAGCCCTTGGTGAAGGCGGCGATCCTGATGACGGTGATCCCGCCGACCAGCCGCTCCACGGTGACCGAGTCGGTGGACAGCTTGGCCCGCCGCAACGTCTCGCTCCACGCGTGCGTGCCGCGCTCCAGGCCCAGCCTCACCGCCGTACCGGCCGCCGCGTCCGTGGCGTCGCCGCGCAGTAAGGAGACGACCTCGGTGACCGGGCGCCCATCCACGTGCGCCCCGTCGACGCTGCGCAGCCGGTCGCCCCTGCGGATCCCGGCGGCGGCCGCGGGCGACCCGGACTGCACCTTGGTCACCTCGATCCGCCCGTCCCGCTCCCGGCGGGCCCAGAGCCCGACGCCGGTGTACTGCCCGTCGAGGGCCTCCTCGAACTCCTCGTACTCCCCCTCGGAGTACACGGCCCCCCACCGGTCCCCACTGCGGCTGACCGCCCGCTCGGCGGCCTCCATGGGTGACTTCCCGTCGGCCATGGCATCGGCGGCGGCCTTGGCGACATCCTCATGGCGACTGGCCGGAGTGGTCGAACGGTCCTGCCCCGCAGCGGACTTCCGCTCCCCCTCGGGCAACGACCCGGTCGCCGCGCCGGCCACCAGCACACTCGCGAACACCAATGTCAGAGCGGCCCCACGGCGCCTGCGGCGGGGCTGACAGAACAGGTCTCGACCTGACATGCCGGTGAGTCTAGGACAACGCGAAGAGCCGTACGGGCGGTTGACCGTACGGCCCTCTTGTCATGCGTCACACCTTCAGGTACTTGCGCAGCGCGAAGAACGCCGCAAGCGCCGGCATCAGCAGGCTCGTGGCCAGGATGAGGGGGAGCTTGGTGAGGACAGCGTCCCAGCCGATGAAGTTGATGAGGTTCAGCTTCTCGGACAGGGCCAGGCCGTGGTCGATGATGAAGTACCGGGCCACCACCAGGAATCCGCAGGCGACCGACCCGCCGATCAGTCCGGCGACGGCGGCCTCCATGATGAACGGGGCCTGGATGTAGAAGCCGGAGGCGCCGACCAGGCGCATGATGCCGGTTTCGCGCCGACGGCTGAACGCGGAGACGCGCACCGTGTTGACGATCAGCATCAGGGCGACGACGAGCATGAGGGCCATCACCGCGCGGGCGGCCCAGTTCATGCCGTTGAGGAGCCCGAAGAGGTTGTCCAGGATGCCCTTCTGGTCCTGCACGGACTGCACGCCGTCCCGGCCGTCGAAGGCGGTCGCGATGACCTGGTACTTCTCCGGGTCCTTCAGCTTGATGCGGTACGACTCCTGCATCTGGTCCGGCGTCAGGGAGCTGGCCAGCGGCGAGTCGCCGAACTGCTGCTTGTAGTGCGCGTACGCCTCGTCCTGCGACTCGTACGTGACCTTCTGGACGACCGTGGTCATCTTGTCCAGGTCGGAGAGGATGTCCTTCTTCTGGTCGTCCGTCACCGCGCCCTTGGCGCAGTTGGGGTCCGACTCGGCGTCGCTCTTGTTGCAGAGGAAGACCGAGACGTTGACCTTGTCGTACCAGTAGCCCTTCATCGTGCTGACCTGGTCGCTCATCAGGAGCGACCCGCCGAACAGGGCGAGCGACAGGGCGACGGAGACGACGACGGCGAACGTCATGGTCAGGTTGCGGCGGAGACCGACACCGATCTCGGAGAGTACGAACTGGGCGCGCATGGCGTCTTCTTCAGGCCTTTCCGTGGACGGTAGCGGTCAGTGCTGGTAGCCGTAGACGCCGCGTGCCTGGTCTCGGACGAGGCGGCCCTGCTCCAGCTCGATGACGCGCTTGCGCATCTGGTCCACGATGTTCTGGTCGTGCGTGGCCATGAGCACGGTCGTACCCGTCCGGTTGATGCGGTCGAGCAGCTTCATGATGCCGACCGAGGTCTGCGGGTCGAGGTTTCCGGTCGGCTCGTCGGCGATCAGCAGCTTGGGCCGGTTGACGAACGCGCGCGCGATGGCCACGCGCTGCTGCTCACCACCGGACAGCTCGCCGGGCATCCGGTCCTCCTTGCCGCCGAGCCCGACGAGGTCGAGCACCTGCGGCACGGACTTGCGGATCTCGCCCTTGGACTTGCCGATGACCTCCTGCGCGAAGGCCACGTTCTCGGCGACCGTCTTGTTGGGCAGGAGGCGGAAGTCCTGGAACACCGTCCCCAGCTGGCGCCGCATCTGCGGCACCTTCCAGTTGGACAGCCGCGCGAGGTCCTTGCCCAGAACGTGCACCTGGCCGTGGCTGGTCCGCTCCTCCCGGAGCACCAGCCGCAGGAAGGTGGACTTTCCGGAGCCGGAGGACCCCACAAGAAACACGAACTCGCCCTTCTCCACTTCCAGGGACACATCCCTGAGTGCGGGGCGGGTCTGCTTGGGGTAGACCTTGGAGACGTTGTCGAATCGGATCACGGGTGCACCACGGGTCGCCGGGGGTAGATGAGCGTGACCATACGCGAGTCGGGTGTGCGAGCGCAGGCTCCGGTCGTGGTTGAGGAGGGGTTGTGCCTTTTGTGCAAGCCCAGGTGATGCCCAAAGGGGCGCGGGGAACTGCGCGACCGGCCCCCACCGGCCCGCAGGCGCGAAACAACCGGTACCCACCCCCACGAGGCGACCCCCGCGCAGCCTCCGGAGGAACCTGGCAGAGTGGAGGGAGGGAACGTTCGGCGACCGACGGGCGTTCTCTCCTAGGAACCATTGGGCAAGGAGGGCGCGCATGACGTACGACCGGCTGGTGTGCGCGAACTGCGCGTCGCCCGTGAGTGAGGGCCGGTGCCATGTGTGCCGTGCCAACCGCGAGCGGCTGCAGCAGGAGAACTTCTTCGCGGGACTGAACCCCATGGCGCTGATCGCACTGCTCGCGGTGCTGATCGCGGCGTTCGCGCTGGTGGCGCACCAGACCGCGTAGCGCGGGTCCTCAGACACCCCGAGGGGCCCGGAGCGACATACTCGCTCCGGGCCCCTCGTCGTACGTCGTCACACACGCTGCGTGAGCGCGCGACTACCGTCAGGCGGCAGCGCCGCCCCGGCCGCCCGCGAGGCGCGGCAGGAAACGGAAGCCGATGCCGCCGGCGATCATGGTCGCGGCGCCGATCAGCAGGAACGCGGTCTGGCCGGCACCGGTCTCGGCGAGCTCGTCGCCGCCGCCCTGGGCCGTGGTGTCCGAGCCCGTGTCGGTGAGGGCGGAGGAGCCCTCGTCCTGCGCGGAGGCGTCGGAGCCGCCGTTGGGGTCGGCGTTGTTGCCACCGCTCCCGGTGCCGCTGCTCTCGGTGGGCGTGGCGGTCGGGTCGTCCGTCGGGTCCTCGGTGGGCTCCGTCGGCTCCTGGGTGGGCTCGGTCGGGTCGTCCGTGGTCGGCGGGTCCGTCGGCACCTCGGTGGTCGGCGGGTCCGTGGGCTCTTCCGGAGTGGTCGGCGGGTCGGTGGGGAGCTCGGTCGCCGGCGGCGTCTCGTCGTCGAGGCCGGCGTCGACGGTCACGTTGGCTCCGTTGCCGTCCACGCTCGCGGTGATGTCCAGCGCGGAAGCGGCACCGGCGGCGGTCAGCGAGGCGCCCGCGGCGATCACCGCGCCCGCGGCTATCCGTGCGACACGGATCCGCGTCTTCTTCGTCATATGCTTGCTACCCCCAGTAGCTGATCGTCGGTGAGGCAGCGCCCGGGGCCGTGATCGACGGGAGTGGCTCAATGGAGGCCCCCCGGTTCACATGCGCCCCAGAGATACGCATGCCACTCCGCACCTTTCCCATTTTTCAAAGCAACGTCAAGGCCGTTGCGAGCGCAATGTCCAACTAAGGGCTCTATGCGGTGGGTTGGCGCCTGTGACTGTGATGTAAAACCCAGACATAAAGCAACTGCCGCCCTTTGGACGGCAGTTGCTTAGGGGTTGTCAAGTCGACAAAGTTACTTCTCTTGCTGCTTGCGCCAGCGAATTCCGGCCTCCAGGAACCCGTCGATCTCGCCGTTGAAAACGGCCTCCGGGTTACCGACCTCGAAGTCGGTGCGCAGGTCCTTGACCATCTGGTACGGGTGCAGCACGTACGACCGCATCTGGTTGCCCCACGAGTTGCCGCCGTCGCCCTTGAGGGCGTCCATCCTGGCCTGCTCCTCCTGGCGGCGGCGCTCAAGGAGCTTGGCCTGGAGCACGTTCATCGCGCTGGCCTTGTTCTGGATCTGCGAGCGCTCGTTCTGGCAGGAGACCACGATGCCGGTGGGGAGGTGGGTGAGGCGGACCGCGGAGTCGGTCGTGTTGACGCCCTGGCCGCCGGGGCCGGAGGAGCGGTACACGTCCACGCGCAGCTCGGACTCGTCGATCTCGATGTGGTCGGTCTGCTCGACCACGGGGAGGATCTCGACGCCCGCGAAGGAGGTCTGGCGGCGACCCTGGTTGTCGAAGGGCGAGATGCGCACCAGGCGGTGGGTGCCCTGCTCGACGGAGAGCGTGCCGTAGGCGTAGGGGACGTGCACGGCGAAGGTGGTCGACTTGATGCCGGCCTCTTCCGCGTACGACGTCTCGTAGAGCTCCGTCTTGTAGCCGTGCCGCTCGGCCCAGCGCAGGTACATGCGCTGGAGCTTCTCGGCGAAGTCGGAGGCGTCGACGCCGCCGGCCTCGGCGCGGATGGTGACGACGGCCTCGCGGGAGTCGTACTCGCCGGAGAGGAGCGTACGGACCTCCATCTCGTCCAGCGCCTTCTTGACGGAGGTGAGCTCGGTCTCGGCCTCGGCACGGGTGTCCGGGTCGTCCTCCTCGTCGGCCATCTCGAAGAGCACCGAGAGGTCGTCGATCCGGCCGCGCAGCGCCTCGGCCTTGCGGATCTCGGCCTGGAGGTGGCTCAGCTTGCTGGTGACCTTCTGGGCCTCCTCCGGGTCGTCCCACAGGGACGGCGCGGCCGCCTGCTCCTCCAGCACGGCGACATCTGCCCTCAGCTTGTCGAGGTCCAGAACGGCCTCGATCGACTCCATGGTCGAGGAGAGGGACTTGAGCTCTTCGGATACATCGACGACTGCCACGTCACCAGCCTAACGGCTGTGGCAACCGGGGTCTGTCGTGAGGCGTCCCTGAGCTGTGACCGGCGCCTTTCGTGCCGTGGTACCGGGGGCTGAGTCATGGCGTCGCCGGTGATGATGTGCTGGTGTCCTGCGGGGTCGCCCCCGCGTCGTCCCCCGACGTCGCCCACCACGCGCCCGCGCCCACCGCCGCGACCAGGACCACCGTGCCCGCGCTCAGGGCGATCCGGCGGCGGCGGGCGATGGCCTTGTGGCGGGCGGAGCCGGGGCGGCGGGCGCCCGCGGGACGGGGGACGCGGGCCGTGCCACGGGCGCCGCCGGCGAGTTCGTCGGGGGCGGGGACGCGCATCGACGTATGGGTGTCGCGGTTGGAGTCGGTGGGCTTGGCGCCGGGGACCAGGGGGACCGCGCCTCGGCGGCGGGTCGGTTCGCCGGTGGAGAGCGCCGGTTCGCCCCGGGCGGGCTCCGGTTCCTCCTCCGGCTCCAGGTCCGGCTCGTCGACGTCCAGTGGGGGCATTCCGACGAGCATGGGCAGCAACTCGCGCAGGCGGGCGGCCAGTTCGGAGGCGCGCAGCCGGGAGGCGGGGGCCTTGGCGAGGCACTGGACGAGGAGTTGCCAGAGTTCGTCGGGGATGCCGGGCAGAGGGGCGACCGTCTCCGTGACGTGGCGGCGCAGCACCGCGCCGGGGTGGCCGCCGCCGAAGGGGGTGAAGCCCGCGAGGAGTTCGTAGAGGACGGTCGCGAGGGCGTAGATGTCGACGGCCGCGCGGGGCGGGAGGCCCTCGACGATCTCGGGGGCCAGATAGTCCGGCGTGCCGATGATCTTCGTGGCGCGGGTGCGGCGGGGCGAGTCGATGAGTTTCGCCACTCCGAAGTCGGTCAGGAGGGCGGGGTGCGCGCCGCCGGGGCCCAGGGGGCCCTGCATGTCCAGGAGGATGTTCTCCGGCTTGACGTCCCGGTGCACGATTCCGGCCGCGTGCGCGGCGGCGAGCCCGTCGGCGACGTCGGCCACGATCGCCACCGCCGCCTCGGGTGCCAGGCGCCGGTCGCGGTCCAGGCGGGTGCGCAGGTCGGTGCCGCGGACCAGGTCCATGACCAGGGCGAGGTCGTTGCCGTCGACGACCAGGTCGCGGACGGAGACGACGTTCGGGTGGTCGAGGCCGAGCAGGGCGGTGCGCTCCTGCACGAAGCGTCCGACGAGTTCCTGGTCGGACGCGAGATCCTCGCGCAGCAGCTTCACGGCGACGGGTCCCTCGGGTCCCTCGCCCAGCCACACCGTGCCGGCGCTGCCCCGCCCCAGGATCTGGTTCGCGGTGTACCGGCTGCCGATCTTCCGTGCCAAGACTGCTCCTACCGACGCGTGTTGTCGCTAAAACTACGCGTCCGAGGGGTCAACCTTCACTGCGGAGGCGGAAATCACCCGCCAGATGTCGACAAGTCACCAACCCTGCCGTCGGTTCGTCCAGTTCGACTGATTCGCTCGCACGATTCGGCTGGTTCGCTCGCAGGGTTCGGCTGGTTCGCGCACCCCGTCGGGCGACGTTCCGCTAGTTCGACGAGCTTCCGCCTAGGTCCCCGACCCAGCCCGTCACCGTGTCGAACCAGTCGCTCAGCTGCGCCCAGTAGCCCTTGCCGGTGCCGATCCAGTCCTGCAACGGGCTCAGTTCCCAGATCAGCCAGCTCGCGACGAAGAGGATGACGATCGTGAACAGGCATCCCTTCAGGCAGCCGAGGCCGGGGATCTTCATCGGGTTGGCGCCGCCGCGCTGCCGCGGCTCCCGGGGCTCGCGCTGAGGCTGCTGCGGCGGCGGGGCGTAGCGCTGGGGCTGCGGCTGCTGGGGGCGCTGCTGCTGTTGACGCTGGGGCTGCTGGTGCTGCGGCGGGCCGTACTGCTGCGGCTGTTGCTGCTGCGGATAGCCGTAGCCGGGGGCGGGCTGCTGTCGCTGCTGCGGGCGTTGCCGCTGCGGCGGCTGCTGGTCCCGGGAGACCTGCCGCTGGGGGCGGCGGCGCAGCGGGTCCTCGTTCGGGTCGAGGTACTGGACCTGGGTCTGTTCGTTGCGGTCACGGGCCGCGCGCAGCTGGTTCTGCCAGGGGTGCGGCTGCTCGGGCTGCTGACCCTGCTGGCCGGGCTGCCCCGGTGGCACCGGCGGCAGGACCGCGGTCGGGTCGGCCGCGCCCGTGTTCGGCAGTACGGCGGTGGGGTCGGCGGCGCCGGCCGGGCCGGGTGCGCCGGTGTGTGGCAGATAGCTGGTCGCCGCGTTCGGGTCGTACATGCCCTGGCCGTGCTGGAGCACCTGGGTCGGGTCGGCCGAGCCGGGGACCGCGGCGGGCATCGCGTCGGGGACCAGCAGGGCACCGACGGAGTCGGCGGCGGCGATCTGCGCGGCGTTCGCGTGCACGCCGACGCCCTCGGCGACGACGCGGAGGGCGCGCGCGAGGTTCTCGGCGCTGGGGCGTTCGTCCGGGTTCTTGCGCAGGCAGCGCTCGATGACCGTCCACAGCGGGTCGGGGACCGTCGAGGGGCGGCGCGGTTCGGCGCTCAGGTGCTGGTGCAGCACCTCCAGGGCGGAGCCGCCGGAGAACGGCGGGCGGCCGGTGACCAGTTCGTAGATCAGGATGCCGGCGCCGTAGATGTCGACCGCGGAGGTCTGCGGGCGGCCCTCGGCGGACTCCGGCGCGATGTACGCGGGCGTGCCGACGAACTCGTGGGTGCGGGTGAGGCCCGGGGAGTCGGCGAGACGGGCGATGCCGAAGTCCGTGAGCATCGGGTGCATCTGGCCGCCCTGGTGGGCGAGCAGGACGTTGGCCGGCTTCAGGTCGCGGTGGACCACTCCGTCGGCGTGGCTGGCGGCGAGCGCGTCGGCGATCTGGGCGGTCAGCAGGGAGGCGCCGACCGGCGAGAACGGGCCGTTCTCGCGCAGGTAGCGGTGCAGGTCGGGGCCGTCGACGAGGTCCATGACCAGGGCCAGCAGATCGCCCTCGACGACCAGGTCGCGCACCCGGACGATGTTCGGGTGGGTCAGGCGCAGCAGGACGGAGCGCTCCCGCAGGAACCGCATCACGATGTCCGCGTCGCTCGCGAGCTCCTCCTTGAGGACCTTGATCGCGACGGTCTCGCCGGGCTGACCGGCCACGGCCGCCTCGGCGCCCGCGGTCTCTCGCTGGCGGGCTCGCCAGACGGTCCCCGTGGCGCCGCGTCCGAGCGGCTCCTCGAGGATGTACTTGCTGCCTACCGGCCGCACGTCATGCGCTCCCTGTTGATTGCCTACGTTCCGACCCACTGTAGTGCCGACACCCTCGGCACCGACTTCTCAACTTTCTGTGCGTCTTACGTACCGCTTGTCGTACATGTTCGAAGGAAAGACGCTCGACTCGGTCCCTCCGGTTGCCCGATCCGCGCGTGACCGATCTCAAGCGGTCGTCAGTGAAGTACTGATCAGGCACTTTTGAGGGCAGAGCCGACCAATCAAGATCACTTCTGGCTGGACCGTGGGCGTGTTGTCAGTGGCAGGTGCGAGGATGCGTGGAGTACTGGCCGACGTGCTCGTGTGGGGTGGGGGGAAAAGTCCGCGCCCGCGCAGACCCGCGCAGAAGGGACCGCTGACGGCGATGCAGATCCGGCTGACCGTCGTAGACCCGCTGGGCCCGCCCGATCGGGTCCGGGGCCGCACCGCGAGCTGCGACGTGCTGGTCACCGCGCCCGCCGGCACGGCCCTGGCCGAGGTGGCGTCGGCGCTGTCGTCGGCGGTCTCCGGCGACGGTGGCGCGCCTCCGTCCGAGCGTGCCCGCGAGGGCGGCGGCCCCGTGGTGCTGTACGTGGGCGCGGAGCGCCTCGACGACAAGCGCTGCACCCTCGGCGAGCCCCCGCTGATCGACGGCGCGGTGCTGTCCCTGAGCGCCCCGGCCGAACCCGAGCCGCACCCCGAGCTGGACGACGCCCCGACCCAACTGCACGTCATAGCGGGCCCGGACGCGGGCGGTGTCCACCTCCTGCACGGCGGCGAGATCCGCATCGGCCGCTCCGCCGACGCCGACGTCCCGCTCGACGACCCGGACGTCTCCCGGTTGCACTGCGCGGTCACGGTCGGCGCGGACGGTCACGTCTCCGTCGCCGACCTCGGCTCGACGAACGGCACCCTGCTGGACGGCAGCCGCGTGAGCACCCACCCTGTGCGGCTCGCCCCCGGCGCCCTGCTGCGCGTCGGTGAGTCCGCCCTGCGCCTCACCCCGGCCGGCGGTCCCGGCGCGCGCGTGCCGACGGCTTCGGACGGCGAGGGGCACGTGCGCGTGTCCTGCGAGGGCGGACACCCCGGGACCGACCCGAAGACCGGCTCCCCCGACGCCCTCCACGCACGCGTGGCCGACGGCGGCGACACCTCCACCCCCTCACGGGGACTGCCCGCCCAGAGCCACGGCCCGGCCGACCCGCTCGTCCCCGGACAGGGCGGCGCGCCCCGGATCGAGAGCCGGGGTCCGGCGGGCGGCAGCGGCGACACGCACGCCGGTGTGTTCGGCGTCGGGGCGTGGACGGCGAACGGAGACGGGGACGGGCGCGGGAGGGGGACGGTCGGTGCGGGAGCCGCTTCGGCGGAACGCACGCCTTCTTCCACGAATACGTCTTCCACGACCACGCACGACACGGCCCCCGACGGCGACCCGTCGCTCTCGCGCAGGCGCGGCGGCATCGCCGGGTGGGCGCGCCGGCTGACCGGCGGACGCGGGGAGCACTCCGCGGCCGACCAGGACGTGTACGACACGGACGAGACCGACGACACGGATGCCGGCGCCGACCCGGCGGGCCCCGCGTCGACCGCCGGCCGTGCCCAGGCCCCGGAGACCTGGCCGGACCTCGCGGCCCTGCTGCTGACGGCGCTGGGCCCGGGACCGCGGCTGTGGGAGCGCGAGCCGGGACACCGCGAGGCGCTCACGGTGCGGCTCGGCACGGCGGACCGCACGGCACCCGACGGCTCCGGTCTGTTGCCTGCCGTGCCGGTGACGGCGGATCTGCGGGAGGCCGGGGCCCTCGGCCTGGCCGGCCCCCGCACCCGGCTGTCCGGGCTGGCCCGCGCGGTCGTGGCCCAACTCGCCGCGCTGCACTCCCCCGAGGCGCTGGAGATCGTCCTGATCAGCGCGGACCGCGCCCGCCCCGCGGAGGACCGCAGCGCCGAGTGGTCCTGGCTCGGCTGGCTCCCGCATGTGCGCCCCGGACACGGTCAGGACTGCGGCCTCCTGCTCGCCTACGACCGCGAACAGGCCACGGCCCGCACCGACGAACTCCTGCGCCGCCTGGACGAGGCCCCCGCGACCGCGCACACCGTCCCCGCGGCCCGGCGGAGCGAGGTCCGGAGCACGCCCCGGCGCCCTTCCTGGGCGAAGGACGACGGCGCCGACGGGACCGACGGCTTCGCGGGGCCGTACACCCTGGTGATCGTGGACGGGGACACCGGTGGCGCCGCCGTGCGCGAGGCGGTGGCGCGGCTGGCCGTGGAGGGACCGCGCGTCGGCATCCATGTGCTGTGCCTCGCCGAGACGGCACCGGCGTCGCCCGCGTCCCCGGTGACCGACACCTACGAGGCGGCGTGCGCGGTGGCGCCGGCGTTCCGGGAGTGCGGCGCGGTCGCGCTGCTGAGCGGTGACGTGGCGACGGCGCTGCGGCTGATGCGGGTGGCCCGGAGCGGGGCGTCGACGCCGGAGGCGATGGCGGGTACGGATGCCAGGACGCCCTCCCGACTCGCGCCGAGCGCCTCACCCGCACCTGCTCCCTCATCCCCTTCCCTCTCCCCCTCCCCCGGCCAGCTCCGATCCGGCTCCGGCACTTCCGACTCCGGTACCCCTGACTCCAAGACGCCGGGTCCCGTGGGCCCGGGCAGCGTGGCCGCCGTGGACGCCGTCTCGCTCGCCTGGGCCGAGCGGTTCGCGCGGGCACTGGCGCCGTTGCGGATGGACGGCGCCGGGCGGGACCGGCACGCGCGCGTGTCCCTGCCGTTGCCCCAAGCGGCGCGGCTGCTGGACGAGTTGGGGCTGGCGAGGGCCACTCCGGCGTCGCTGATGGCGCGTTGGGCGGACGCGGCGGACGACACCCAGGCGCTCGGCGGCCGGGCCGCCGCCGTGCTCGGGGCCGGCCCGCGCGGCCCGGTCGGCGCGGATCTCGTGGTGGACGGGCCGCACCTGCTGATCGAGGGCCCGGCGGGCAGCGGGCGCACGGAGCTGCTGCGGGCGGTCGTCGCCTCGCTGGCCGCGGCCGAGCGCCCCGACCGGCTGGGCATCGTCCTGATCGACGGCCGGGACAGCGTGGGCACGGCGGGCGGCCACGGCGAGGGCCTGCGGGTCTGTACGGACGTACCGCATGTGACCACCCATCTGACCGCCAACGACCCCGTGCGGATGCGGGAGTTCGCCCAGTCCCTGAGCGCCGAGCTGAAGCGGCGGGGCGAGTTGCTGGGCCGCGGCGACTTCGCCGAGTGGCACGCGAGCCGGGAGATGTCGGGCCGGCTGGTGTCCCAGCGGGCGTCGGCGCGAGGTACGGCGACGGCGCAAGGCGCGTCCGGTTCGTCCGGCACCTCCGTCTCCTCCGGTGCCGGTGACCTGGACACCCCGCCCAGTTCGACGCTGCGGCTGCGCCCGGCGGCGGCACGGCGGCAGACGGAGTCGGCACCGCCGTTGCCCCGGCTGGTGGTGGTCGTGGACGACCTGGACGCACTTGTCTCTCCCGCGCTCGGCTCACCCGGCCGGCCGGCGGCGGGTTCCGTGATGCGGGCGCTGGAGGCGGTGGCCCGGGAGGGCGAGCGACTCGGCGTCCACCTCGTGGCCGCGACGAGCCCAGGCGGCCGTACGGCGGAGACGGAGCCGTCCCGCCGAGCCGCCCTCCGCGTCACCCTGGACGCCCCGACCCCGGGCCCGGACGAACCGTCCCCCGGCCGCGGCCGCCTGACCTGGTCCGACGGCAGGGCAACGCCCTTCCAGGGCGGCCGGGTCACCGGCCGCATCCCCCGCACGGCCACCCTGCGCCCCACGGTCGTCCCCGTCGACTGGCAACGCATGGGCGACCCCCCGACCCGCCGCCACGTCCGCGAACTGGGCAACGGACCCACGGACTTGGCCCTGCTGGCGAGTGCGTTGGAACGGGCGACGCGGGAGGTGTCGGCAACAGAGGTGCCGTCACTCCTGTGATCTTTTAGCCCGTCCGGCGTTTGAGGACGAGGCCCTTCGGGCCGATGGGGGTCTGGGGGCGTAGCCCCCAGGGCCGCGCACCCCCACCGACCCCCCGCCTCCACCAATCCGCACCCCCACCAACCCGCGGCCCAATCACAACGTGGTCACGATCGCCCACTTGACACGGATCGCAGTCTTGCCGCCCTCGCGCACCCGGCGTAGACCGGATCGCACGGAACAGCGCTGAACGTTCGACGAAGCTCGAAGAACGGGGCAGTCATGCGCAGCACGTGCAGCAGGATCCGGACACGCAGGGCCGCCAAATCCGCAGCCGCCCTCCTCGCGGCAGCACTCGCACTCGCGCTCACGGGATGCGGCGGCAGCGACGACAACAAGGACGACTCCGGTGCGAGCGGCGGGAGTTCGGAGAGCAGCAGCGGTCTGAAGCTGCCGAAGCTCAACGGCCAGACCCTGGAGGTCGCCGCCGTCTGGACCGGACCCGAACAGGACAACTTCCTCAAGGTCCTGGACGAGTTCAAGAAGCGCACCGGCGCCAAGGTCGACTTCGTGCCGACCGGCAACAACACCTCCACGTTCCTCGGTACGAAGATCGAGGGCGGTCAGCCACCGGACGTCGCGTTCCTGCCCCAGGTGGGCGTGTTGCACCAGTTCGCGGACAAGGGCTGGCTCAAGCCCCTCGGCGCGGACGCCCAGGCCCAGTTGGAGAAGAACTTCTCCAAGGGCTGGGTGGACCTGGGCGCCTGGAAGGGCAAGCAGTACGGCATCTACGCGAAGGCCGCCAACAAGTCGCTGGTCTGGTACAACACCGCGGCCTTCGAGGCGGCCGGCATCACCGACACCCCGAAGACCTGGAAGGACTTCCTCTCCACCGCGCAGACCCTGTCGGACGCCGGCTCCCCGGCCGTGTCGATCGGCGGCGCGGACGGCTGGACGCTGACCGACTGGTTCGAGAACGTCTATCTCTCGCAGGCCGGCCCGGAGAAGTACGACCAGTTGGCCACGCACGAGATCAAGTGGACGGACCCGTCGGTCAAGGACGCCCTCACCACGCTCGCGCAGCTGTGGGGCAAGGACGATCTGATCGCGGGCGGCCGCAAGGGCGCGCTGAACACCGAGTTCCCGAAGTCGGTCACCCAGACCTTCTCCGGTGACACCCCGGCCGCGATGGTCTACGAGGGCGACTTCGTCACCGCGAACATCAACGCCGACACCAAGGCGAAGCTGGGCACGGACGCGAAGGTCTTCCCGTTCCCGGCGGTCGGCAGCGAGTCACCCGTGGTCAGCGGCGGCGACGTGGCCGTGGCGCTGAAGGACGGCGCGGGCGCGCAGGCGCTGCTGACGTTCCTGGCCTCCACGGACGCGGCCGAGATCTGGACGGCGCAGGGCGGTGTCATCTCGCCCAACAAGGAGATGGACCCGGCCAAGTACAAGGACGCCGTCACCAAGCAGATCGCCGAGGCGCTGATCGCGGCCGGTGACAACTTCCGCTTCGACATGTCCGACCAGGCGCCGGCCGCGTTCGGCGGTACGCAGGGTGTGGGCGAGTGGAAGGACCTGCAGGACTTCCTGCGCAACCCGTCGGACGTGGCCGGTACCCAGAAGAAACTGGAGTCCGACGCGGCCAAGGCCTATGCGACCGGCTGACGCGCGGCCATGACAACCGCCGCGACGGCGGAGGGCGCCGGCGCACTGCCGACGCCCTCCGCGAAACCGCGTAAGAGCGTGACGGGAACCAGGTTGTGGGTGGCGGTGCTGTTCCTGCTGCCCGCGCTGATCCTGCTGGGCGCGCTCGTGGTCTACCCGATCGGGTACTCGATCTGGCGCAGCCTCTACGACGCCGACGGCTCGGGGTTCGTCGGTCTGGACAACTACGGCGACATCTTCTCCAACTCCTCCACACTGACCGCCGTACGCAACACGGCGATCTGGGTGGCGGTGGCGCCCGCCGTGGTCACCGCGCTGGGTCTGATCTTCGCGGTGATGACCGAACGGGTGCGCTGGGGAACGGCGTTCAAGCTGATCGTCTTCATGCCGATGGCGATCTCGATGCTCGCGGCCGGCATCATCTTCCGGCTGGTCTACGAGCAGGATCCGAGCCAGGGCGCCGCCAACGCGGTCGCCAAGGCGGTGCACGACACCTTCGTGTCGTCGTCGGTCTATCCGAAGGCGCGGCCGAACGCGACGGCGAGCGACCTCAAGGCGTCCGGCGGCGGCTCGTTCACCTCGACGGGCACGGTGCGGGCCGGCACGCCGGCGCTGCTGCCCCTCGTGGGCATCGCCCCGAACAAGCTGCCCGGCACCCCCGAGGACGCGAAGGCGGCGAGCGGTTCCGGTGTCACCGGCACCGTCTGGCTGGACTTCAAGCTGGGCGGCGGCGGGACGAAGGGGCAGGTCGACCCGGGTGAGAAGGCGCTGAAGGGCGTCAAGGTCGAGGCCGTGAAGGACGGCAAGGTGGTCGCCTCCGCCAAGAGCGGCGCGGACGGCGTCTTCACGCTGCCGGCCTCGGCCGACGGAGCCCAACTGCGGTTGCCGGGCTCGAACTTCGCGGCGCCGTACGACGGCATCGACTGGCTCGGTCCGACGCTGGTCACCCCGGCGATCATCGGCAGCTATGTGTGGATGTGGGCGGGCTTCGCGATGGTGCTGATCGCGGCGGGCCTGGCCGGCGTCGACCGCAATCTGCTGGAGGCGGCCCGGGTGGACGGCGCCAACGAGTGGCAGGTGTTCAGACGGGTCACGGTGCCGCTGCTCGCGCCGGTCCTGGTCGTCGTCCTCGTCACGCTGATGATCAACGTGATGAAGATCTTCGACCTGGTGTACATCATCGCGCCGCAGCCCAGCCAGGACGACGCCAACGTCCTTGCCCTGCAACTGTTCCTGTCCTCGTTCGGCGGGGGCGGCAACTACGGCGTGGGCAGCGCGATCGGCGTCATCCTGCTGCTGCTCGTGCTGCCGGTGATGTTCGTCAACATCCGCCGGCTGCGGAAGGAGCGTGAGCGGTGACCACCCTCGACACGATCGTGCGGGGCAAGCGCTCCCTCGCCTCCCGGGTGGCGAGCGGGGCGGCGGGCGGGGCGATGCGGGTCTTCCTGATCCTGGTCGCGCTGTTCTGGCTGGTGCCGACCTTCGGACTGCTGGTCTCCTCGTTCCGCGACCCGACCGACATCGCCTCCTCGGGCTGGTGGAAGGTGTTCACCGCGCCGAGCCAGCTGACCGCCAAGAGCTATCAGACGCTCCTGGAGAAGGACGCGATCACCCACGCGCTGTTCAACACGATCTGGATCACCGTGCCGGCCACGCTCCTTGTGGTGCTGTTCGGCGCGATGGCCGGATACGCCTTCGCCTGGCTGGACTTCAAGGGCCGCGACTGGTGGTTCCTGCTCGTGGTCGCGCTGCTCGTCGTGCCCGTCCAGGTGGCGCTGATCCCGCTCTCCGATCTCTTCGGCAAGATCGGGATCTTCGGCGACATCATCGGCGTGGTGCTCTTCCACGTCGGCTTCGGGCTGCCGTTCGCCATCTTCCTGCTGCGCAACTTCTTCGCGGAGATCCCGCGTGAACTGCTGGAGGCGGCACGGCTGGACGGCGCGGGCGAGACCCGGCTGTTCTTCACGGTGATCCTGCCGCTGGGCGCGCCCGCGATCGCGTCCCTGGGCATCTTCCAGTTCCTGTGGGTGTGGAACGACATGCTGGTGGCGCTGGTGTTCTCCAACTCGGAGTCGCAGCCGCTGACGGTCGCACTCCAGCAACAGGTACGGCAGTTCGGCAGCAACATCGAGATCCTCGCGCCCGGCGCGTTCATCTCGATGGTGATCCCGCTGGCCGTGTTCTTCGCGTTCCAGCGGCAGTTCGTGTCCGGCGTGATGGCGGGCGCGGTCAAGTAGCCGGACATCAACAGGAAAGGGGGATTCCGTTCACCCGGAGTCCCCCTTATGCCGTACGAAACCGTAACCAAGTCACTCCATCGGCCGTTCCCGGGCAAGGCCCGACAGGGCTTATCGCCCGCGCCGACCGACTGGATGTGTCTTGCCCAGGTTCAGTGTCATCGTCCCCGCGCACAAGGTTCAGGCGTATCTGCACGCCTGTCTGGAATCGGTGCTGTCGCAGTCGTATCCCGACCTGGAACTGATCGCGGTCGACGACTGCTCGCCGGACGGATGCGGGGCGGTCATCGACGAGTTCGCGGCCCGCGACCCGCGCGTGCACGCCGTGCACCTGCCGGAGAACGGCGGTCTGGGCCCAGCCCGCAACGCGGGTCTCGCGCTCGCGACCGGCGACTACCTGGTCTTCCTGGACGGCGACGACACCCTCACCCCGCACGCGCTGCGCGCGATCGCCGACCGGCTGAAGGAGACGGGCGAGCCGGACGTCCTGGTCTACGACTACGCGCGCACGTACTGGTCGGGCGACACCGTCCGCAACCAGGCCGCGGGACAGCTCACCGAGCAGGGCCCGGCGCCCTTCCGCCTGGAGGACCGCCCGGGCCTGCTGCATCTGCTGATGGTGGCCTGGAACAAGGCGTACCGCCGGGAGTTCGTGCAGGAGCACGGCTTCTCCTTCCCGCCCGGCTACTACGAGGACACTCCCTGGACCTACCCGACCCTGCTGGCCGCCGAGTCGATCGCCACCCTCGACCGCGTCTGCGTCCACTACCGCCAGCGCCGCCAGGGCAACATCCTGTCCACCACCAGCCGCAGCCACTTCGACGTCTTCGAGCAGTACGACCGGGTCTTCGCGTACGTCGCCGAGCACCCCGAACTGACGCGCTGGCGCCCGGTGTTGTTCCGCCGCATGGTCGACCACCTGGCGAAGGTCTTCACGCACCGCGAGCGGCTGCCCCGCGCGGCCCGCGCCGAGTTCCTGCGCAAGGCCCGCGCCCACTACCGCCGTTACCGCGTCCCCGGCTCCCCCGTCCCGCTCTCCTCGCGGCTGCGGCACGCGCTGGTCCGCTGGAGCCTGCACCGCACCTACCACACGCTCCAGTCGGCCTCCGCCCTGAACCGCAGGACGGCCAAGCGCACCGCCAAACTCCTGCGCGCGGTGCGGGCGTTCGCCCTCCGCCTGCACTACGGCATCCAGCTCCGTCTCCCGCTGCGCGCCGACCGTGCGGTGTTCGCCGCCCACCAGGGGCGCGGCCACGGCTGCAACCCGGGCGCGCTGGAGGAGGCGTTCCGCGCGCACGCCCCGCACATCCGTACGGCGTGGATCGCCCGCCCCGAGCACCACCACGCGGTGCCGACGGGCACCCGCCGGCTGACCCCGGACACGGCCGCGTACTGGACGGCGCTGGCCCGCTCCAAGTACCTCGTCAACAACGCCGACTTCGACCGCCGGATGCGCAAGCGGCACGGCCAGGTCTTCGTGCAGACCCACCACGGCACCCCGCTCAAGCACATGGGCCTCGACCTCCAGGAACGCCCGGCGGCCGCGCACGGCCTGGACTTCGAGCAGCTCCTGGCGGGCGTCGACCAGTGGGACCACGTCGTCTCCGCCAACCGCCACTCCACCCTCACCTGGGAGCGCGTCTTCCCGGGCACCTACACCACCCTCGAGTACGGCAGCCCCCGCAACGACGTGTTCCAGAAGGCCACTTCGGCGGAGGTCGCCCGGCTGCGCGCCTCCCTCGGCATCCCCGACGACACGGTCGCGATCCTCTACGCGCCGACCCACCGCGACTACCGCCGCACCCAGCGCGCCGACCTCGATCTGGAGCGCGTCCTGCGTCGGCTGGGCCCGCGCTTCGTGGTGCTGGCCCGCGCCCACTTCCGGCCCGGCGGCCCGCTCGCGCAGCACGGCGGCCGGGTCGTCGACGTCACCGACCACCCGAGCGTCGAGTCCCTGTGCCTCGCCTCGGACGCGCTGGTCACCGACTACTCGTCCCTGATGTTCGACTACGCGGGCCTGGACCGCCCGATCGTGATCCACGCCGAGGACCGCGAGGCCTACGAGGCGGCCCGCGGCACCTACTTCGACCTGCGCGACTTCCCGCCGGGCGCGGTCGCCCGCAGCGAGGACGAGCTGATCGACATCTTCGCCACCGGCCACTGGCGCGGCTCCCGCTCGACCCAGCTGCGGGCCGCGTTCCGCGAGCGCTTCTGCCCGTACGACGACGGACGCGCCGCCGAACGGGTCGTACGCCACGTCGTGTTCGGCGAGCGCGACCTGCCGTCGGTGATCCCGCTCGAAGCGCGCCACCCGGTGCCGTCGACGGCCGCGAACCGCGCGCACTCCCCGCAGACGACCGAGGCGCAGGCGACCGTCCCGCGGCCCGCCGGTCCGCCGGCCGTCGCCGACCGCCTCTGAACACCGTTCTCACCCTGGGGAGTTCCCATGCCGTCCAGCCCGTCGAGGCCCACACCAACCCGCCCGACCACGTGGCGCCCGACCGGCCGCCCGGGCCTCCGCCCCACCAGCTGAGCTCACCAGAACACTTACAGAAAGAGCAGAATGCCCCGCTTCAGCATCATCGTCCCGTCCCATGGGGTGGCGGGACGGCTGTCCCAGGCGCTGGACTCGGTCCTCGCACAGTCCTTCGGCGACTTCGAGCTGATCCCGGTCTGCGACGCCCCCGACGCGTCCGCGGCGGACGTCGTCGCCGGGTACGCCGAGCGGGACTCCCGGGTGGCCCCGGTGCACTCGCCGCCGGCGGCCGGTCTGGCCGGGGCGCGCACCACCGGGATCCGCGCGGCGAACGGCACCCATCTGCTGTTCCTGGACGGCGACGACGTGCTCGTCCCGGGCGCGCTCGCGGCGCTGGACGCCCGTCTGACGGAGACCGGCGAGGTCGACATCCTGCACTTCGAGCACGAGCGCACCCCCTGGTGGGAGGGCGAGCCGACCAACCCGGCCGCGCTGCTGCTGCCCAAGAGCCCGCCCGGCGCCTTCTCCCCCGACCAGGTCCCGCAGCTCACCGGCGTCCAACTGCCGGCCTGGAGCGCGGCCTACCGCCGGGCCTTCCTCACCGAGCACCGACTCGCCTTCCCCGACGGCCACTTCACCGACATCGGCTTCTGCGGACTGGCCGCGATGAGGGCGGAGCGGGTCGCCGTGCTGCACTCGGTCGTCGTACGGCATCTGGTGCGCCGCCAGGGCAGCCGGCTCGGTCTGCCCGGCGCGCACCACCTCGAACTCCTCGACCAGACGCAGCTGTTGCTCACGCGAGCCGCCGAACTGGGCCTGTCCGCCGAGCGGTCCATCGCGCTCTTCGAGCAGCTCTTCGCCGCCGTGCTGAAGACGGCCGCGCACCCGGCACGCCTCGGCGACACGGGCCGCGCCTTCTTCCGCCGGGCGAGCCTGCTGTACCGCGGTCACCGCCCCGCCGGCCACCGGGCCCCGGGCGGCAGCCTCGGCGTGCAGCACCGGCTGCTGGCGAACGGCTCGTACACGGCCTTCCGCGCCCTGCGGGTCGCCAACCGCTCGGCGACCCGCGCGGCGGAACGCCTCCCGCGCCCCCGCGGCCTGCGCACCCGACTGCTGTACGCGCGTGATCTGCGCCGGCCGCTGGACGAGAACCTCGCCGTGTACTGCGCGTACTGGGGCCGCGGTTACGCCTGTAGCCCGGCCGCGATCCATGCCATGGCCCGTCAACTCGCCCCGCACATCCGGTCGGTGTTCCTGGTCGAGCCGGACGCGGTGGACTCGGTGCCGGACGGGATCGAGTACGCGGTCATCGGCAGCCGCCGGTACTGGTCGGTGCTGGCCCGCGCCAAGTACCTGGTGAACAACGCCAACTTCGCGGAGGGCGTGGTCAAGCGCCCCGGCAGCGTGCACGTCCAGACGCAGCACGGCACCCCGCTGAAGAGGATGGGCGTGGACCAGTCGACGTACCCGGTGGTGGCCGCCGCGACCGGCAGCTTCGCCAAGCTGCTGGGCCGGGTGGACCGCTGGGACTACAACATCTCCTCCAACAGCCACTCCACCCAGATGTGGGAGCGCGCCTTCCCGGGCGCCTACGAGCAGGTGGAGTACGGCTATCCGCGCAACGACGTCTTCTACACGGCGACGGCCGACGACGTGGCCCGCATCCGGCGGGAGTTGGGCGTTCCCGAGGGCAAGACGGCGGTCCTGTACGCCCCGACCCACCGCGACCACCACTCCGGCTTCGAGACCGGCCTGGACCTGGAGGCCTTCTGCGACGCGGCCGGCGAGGACGTGGTGGTGCTGCTGCGCGCCCACTACTTCTACGACCGGGGCCGGGCATCGGGCAGCGGCCGGATCATCGACGTCACCGCGCACCGCTCGTCGGAGGACGTGTGCCTGGCCGCCGACGCGCTGGTCACCGACTACTCGTCGATCATGTTCGACTACGCCAACCTGGACCGGCCGATCGTCGTGTACGCCGACGACTGGGAGGTCTACCAGGAGACGCGGGGCGTCTACTTCGACCTGCTGAAGGCACCGCCCGGCCCGGTGACCCGGACGCCCGAGGAACTGGCCCGCGTCTTTCGCGACGGCTCCTGGGCGGGCCCGGAGTCGACGGCGGCGCGGGCCGAATTCCGGGACCGCTTCTGCCAGTTCGACGACGGGTACGCCGCCGAGCGGGTCGTACGGCGGGTGTTCCTCGCCCAGCCGCCGGAGGAGATCCCGTCCGTGATCCCGCTCGCGCGACGCGTCCCGGCCCCCGCCGCCACCCTCGTAAGGAAGTGACCTCCGCAGTGCCCCGCTTCAGCGTCATCGTCCCCGTCTTCAAGGTGCAGGGCTTTCTGCGCGAGTGCCTCGACTCCGTTCTGGAGCAGTCCTACCGGGACATCGAGGTGATCGCCGTCGACGACCGCTCCCCCGACGGCTGCGGCGCGATCCTCGACGAGTACGCGGCCCGCGACCCGCGCGTGCGTGTGCTGCACCTGCCGGAGAACGTCGGCCTGGGCCGCGCCCGCAACGCCGGTATGCCGAACGCCACCGGCGACTTCCTGTTCTTCCTGGACAGCGACGACACCCTCACCCCGGGCGCCCTGCGCGCCTTGGCCGACCGCCTCGACGAGACGTCCGACCCGGACGTCCTGGTCTTCGACTACGCGCGCACCTACTGGTGGGGCGGCACACGCCGCAACGTGCTCGCGCACGTGCTCGCGGAGGCCGCCGACACCACCTTCACGGTCGCCGAACGCCCGCAGATCCTCGATCTGTTGATGGTGGTGTGGAACAAGGTCTACCGCCGCGACTTCGTGCTCAAGCACGGCTTCGAGTTCCCGCCCGGCTACTACGAGGACACGCCCTGGACCTTCCCGGTGCTGCTCAGCGCCGACCGGATCGCCACCCTCGACCGGATCTGTCTGAACTACCGCCAGCGCCGCCAGGGCAACATCCTGTCCACCACCAGCCGCAAGCACTTCGACATCCACGACCAGTACGAGCGGGTCTTCGCGTTCCTCACCGCCCGCCCGGAGCAGGCGAGTTGGCGGCCCTACCTGCACGCCAAGATGGGCGAGCACTGTCTGGACATCCTCTCCAAGCCGGACCGGCTGCCGCCCCGCGACAAGGCCGAGTTCTTCCGGCGCACGGCGGAACTCTTCCGCACGCACCGCCCCGAGGGCTCCACCACGGCCCCCGAACTCCGGGTGCTGGAAGGGAGTTACCAGGCCTACCGCGCCAAGCGGCAGACGGACCGGGCCCGGCGCGAACTCGCCCGCCGGGCGGGGAAGTTGCGCACGGCGGCCGGCGTACGCCTCACCCGTGGCCGCTCCGCCCTGACCGCGCGCCGCCCCCTCGACCCGGACCTCGTCCTCTACTCGGCCTCCTCGCACCGGGGCGTCCTCGGCGACCCCGGCGCGATCCATCGCAAGGCCCGCGAGATCGCCCCGCAGCTGCGCGGGGTGTGGGTGGTGCGGGACGAGGAGACGGCGGCCCTGCTGCCGGCGGACGTCGAGCACGTCCTGCTCGACTCCCCGCAGTACCGCCAAGTCGCCGCCCGGGCCACGTACTTCGTCAACAACGTCAACTGGCCCGGCGCGCTCGCCAAGCGCCCCGGCAGTGTCCACATCCACACCCACCAGGGCACCCCGCTCAAGTACATGGGCGCCGACCTGCTGGAGCGGCCCGGCGCCCGGCACGGCTTCGACGTGCCGCAGCTGCTGCGCCGCGCCGACCGCTGGGACCACAGCCTGGTCGCCAACCTCCACTCCGAGCTGGTGTGGGAGCGGGCGTACCCGTGCCACTTCGCGTCCGCGCGCACCGGCAGCCCGCGCAACGACATCCTGGTCAACGCCCGCAAGCAGGGCGGCCTTTCGGAGCACGGGCAGGCGGTGCGCGAGCGGCTGGGCATCCGGGCCGGGCACACCGTCGTGCTGTACGCCCCGACCCGCCGCGACTACCGCAGGGGCGGCCACGTGGACCGCGTCGACCTGGCCCGGTTCGCCGAGGACCTGGGCGCGGGACACACCCTCCTCGTCCGCCTGCACCCCACCCTCGCCACCGGCCCCGCGCGCGGCCTGGGGCTGGCCGAACTGCACCGGCGGGGCGTGCTGGTGGACGCGACGGACGAGCCGCACGTCGAGGACGTGATGCTCGCCTCGGACGTGCTGGTCACGGACTACTCGGCGGTGATGTTCGACTACGCCAACCTGGACCGGCCGATCGTGGTCCACGCCGACGACCTGGGCGCGTACACGGCGAGCCGGGGCACCTACTTCGACATCACGGCCCAGGCGCCGGGCCATGTGTCGCGCTCCTACCGGGAGTTGGCATGGCTGCTGACCTCCGGGACCTGGCAGGACGAGGAGTCGGCGCGACTGCGGGCCGGATTCCGGGCGCGCTACTGCGAGTTCGACGACGGCCGCGCCGCCGAACGGGTCGTCCGCACCCTGCTGCTCGGTGAGGAGATGCCACGGCCGTCGGCCGCCCGGATCCCCGCCCCCGCCTCCGCCTCCGGCACCGGACACGATCTGCTCGCCCGGTCGTGAGGCCGCGCACCTGGGTGCTGGTCCTGGCCGGGGTGTTCGCCGTGCTCCAACTCGCGAACGTCACCGGCCGGGACACCCCGGACACCAAGAACTACCTCTCCTACGCCCTGAGTCTGCGCGGCGACAGCAAGAAGGAGGCGGCGGCCGTCACGATCGACTACGCCTGCGCGGGCAAGGCGTCGATCGCGCGCCGCAACCAGGGCGTGGACGTCGTCCACTTCCATGCCCCCGACCCGACCGCGCGGGTCATGAGGGAGTGCCGGCCTGCCGAACTGCGGGGCGTCCAGGCGCGGTTGAGGGCGGGGCAGACGGGCGGGCCGACCGTGCCGTTCATGCCGGAGCGGTTCATGCGGATCTTCGAGGTGCGGCCCGGGTACCCGCTGTTCCTGGTGCCGTTCGTCACGGTGTTCGGCGTGACGTGGGGGCTGTGGGTGTCGGGCGTGGCCGTCACGGTCGCGGGCGGGGTCCTCGTCTTCCTGATCCTGCGCACGCTGTCGGTCCCGGTGCCGCTCGCCCTGACCGGACAGGCGCTGTTCTACGTCCTGCCGTGCGGGGCGACCGCGATGCGCCCGATGACCGAGGGCCTGATGCTGGCGCTGACCCTGGCGGCGCTCTGGGGCTGCGCGCTGGTCCTGGACGGGCGGCGCGCACGGGCGGGCCTCGGGCTGGTCGGCGGCTCGCTGCTCGCGCTGTTCACGGTGAAGCACTCGCAGGCACTGTTCCTCGGGCTGTGCCTGGCAGTGGCGGGCGCGCTGATCGCCGTGCACCGGCGCAGGCGGGGCAGGTCGCCGGGGCGGGCCCTCGTGGCGGTCGCGTGGGTCGGCCTGGGCGCCGCGCTCGGGACGCTGCTCCTGGCGAAGGCGCTCACCTACCCCTCGGAATCGGAGAGTCTCCAGGATCTGCTCACCGACCACTTCTCCCGGCCCGACCGGACCAGGCTGTGGCCGGAGTTCCTGCATCTCCAGTTCAACTTCTGGGTGGAGTGGCTGCGTCGGCAGCTGTGGGAGCCGCTGTTCCTGACGGCGCTGGCCGCCGGCGTGTGGGGCGCGCGGCGGCGACCGGCGTTCGGCTGCTTCCTCGGCGCCGCCGCGTTCACGGGGATCCTCACGCAGGCCGGGCACCCGGACATCACCATCTGGGGCGACCGGCTGATCGTGCTGGCGTGGCTGCTGCCGGTGGTGGGGGTGCCGTTGCTCCTTGAACCGGTGGTGCGGGGGCTGGCGCGGGTGCCGGGGCAGGGGCCGGAGCAGGGCCTCGGGGAACCGGCGGTTCACTCGATGAGGTGATCTCGGGTGGTGTCGTTGACCCCGGCGGGAACATACGGCAGATGCGTCGCCCCTCTGCCCTCCGGCTCTCTGCTCACCGACCCTCCGCTCCCCGACCCGCAGCTCACCGGTGAGCACCGCTCTCGCCACCCGGCGCATCGTGCGCGGCGCGACGGCACTGCGCGGCGGACGACCCTGGCGCCCCACTCCCTACCAGGCCTTCGGCTTCCTGTTCTGGCTGGTGATGTCGCTGGCGTACTGGCGGGTGCCGCTGTGCTGCGACGCCGGTCAGCACGCGGCGGTCGTCGAACGCCTCAAGGCGAGCCTGCTCCGGCCACGCCACCCGATGGCCGACCTGCCGGGCGCGGGGAGCCCGTACTACTCGCCGTACGCGGTGGCAGAGGGGGCGTTCGCCCGGCTGACGGGTCTGGGCGGCTGGGAGGTGCTGCGGCTGGCCGGTCCGCTGAACCTGCTCGTCCTGCTCACCGGCATCGGCCACTTCACGCGCGTGCTGACGCCGAGACCGTGGGCCCCGGTCCTCGCGGTCGCCTCGATGACGCTGCTGTGGGGCACCGAACGGGCCTGGTGGAGCGGCTATCTCGGGCTGATGTCGATGACGGGCAACCTCGGCTACCCGTCGACGTTCGCGATCGGCCTCGCCTTCTGGGCCTGGGCGCTGACGGGCGCGCGGGCACGGAACGCGGGGCGGGTGCGGTACGTCGGCCCGAGCGGGCTGCCGGGCCCGGTCGGATACGCGGGGCTCGGCGCGCTGTACGGGCTGATCCTGCTGATCCATCCGATCACCGCGGTGGCGGCGGTCCTCGGCGCGGTGGCGTTCGTGGCGGGATGGCAGCGCGGCTGGGGGCTCGCCGCGGCGGGGCGCTGGGCGCTCGCGGGCGGGACGGCCCTGCTGGTGGCGGTGGTGTGGCCGTACTTCGACGTGTTCGCGCTGGCCGCCGACGGCAGCGTGGACGCGCTGCACCGACGGCTGTACTCGGGCCTGACCGGCCACTTCTGGCTGGCGCTGCTGGGGCTGCCGGCGCTGTGGCTGCGCGCGCGGCGAGCACGCGACAAGACACCGGGGGCCGCGTGGTGGTCGGGGGCGCGAGATCCGCTGGTGCTGATGTTCGGCCTGGAGTGCCTGGTGGTGGCGTACGGCTGGCTCGGCGGGCACTACACGTACGGCAGGATCCTCGGACTGACGCTCGTGCCGCTCCAGTTCGCGCTCGCCGTGGAACTGGCGGCGCCCCGGCCGTGGTCGGTGCGGCGGCGGATGCTGGGCGAGATCGCGGCGATGGCCGCCTGCGTCGGCTTCGTGACCGTGCAGGCGGGGGCGGTGGTGCCGCGGTCGCTGGATCCGGTCGGCTTCGCACAGCCGCCGCGCTGGCCCTCGTACGCCTGGGCCGCGCGGCACATCAGGCCCGGCGAGGTGGTGATCACCGACGGCTACTACGCCGTCCACGCGATCGCGGGCTACGGCCCGAACCTCGCCGCGCCCGCCTGGCCGGACCCGGCCCTGGACGAGCGGGAGCGGCTGCGCCGGCTGGCCGATGTCCAGGGCTATCTCGCCCCTGGGTCGACCCGCGCCGGGCGCACCGCCGTCGTCCGCCGCTACCACGTGCGCTGGCTGCTGCTGACGCGCTGGCACCCCGTGCCCGCGGAGGCCGTGGTGGTGGCGTGGAGTCCGCGGACGGGGGAGGTGCTGGCGCGGGTCGGGTGAGGTCGTACCGCTCGACCGCTCGGTGGACCTACTCGACGACGAGGGTGACCTCGATGTTGCCGCGGGTGGCGTTGGAGTAGGGGCAGACCTGGTGGGCGGCCTCGACCAGCTTGTGGCCGGTGGCCTCGTCCACGGTGTCGGGGAGCTCGACGCGCAGGGTGACCTTCAGGGCGAAGCCCTCGCCCACCTTGCCGATGCCGACCTCGGCGGTGACGGCCGCGTCGCTGACGTCGACCTTCGCCTGCCGGCCGACGGCACCGAGGGCGCTGCCGAAGCAGGCCGCGTAACCGGCGGCGAAGAGCTGCTCCGGGTTGGTGCCCTGGCCGTTGCCGCCCATCTCCACCGGGAAGGCCAGCGGGAGGTCGATCTTGCCGTCGGAGGAGACGGCGCGACCCTCGCGGCCGTGGGTGGCGGTGGCGACAGCGGTGTAGAGCGCGTCCATGGAAAACCATCCCTCTCAAAGTCATCTGCCGGCGGCTTCGGCTTCTTCGACCGCCTGACGGGTTCCAGTAGAGCACACAATTAAATTGCGTACAACTAAATGGCTCGCAAAGGCTATCCTGGACCCATGACCACGCCCACTCCCACCCCGCCCACCACCGACTGGCTCCGCCTCGACCAGCAGATCTGCTTCTCCCTGAACGCGGCCTCGCGCGCGTTCGGCGGTGTCTACCGCGTGATCCTCAAGGATCTCGGGATCACGTACCCGCAGTACCTGGTGATGCTGGTGCTGTGGGAGCACGGCGAGCTGCCCGTCAAGAAGCTCGGCGAACACCTGCGGCTCGACTCCGGCACCCTCTCCCCGCTGCTCAAGCGGCTGGAGGCGGCCGGTCTGGTCCACCGCGAGCGCAGCGCCCGCGACGAGCGCTCGGTGGAGGTGGGCCTGACGGAGGAGGGCGCCGCCCTGCGTGAGCGCGCCCTCGCGGTGCCGCGCCGCATCTCCGCCGCGACCGGCTTCGACGTGGACGAGATCCGAGCGCTGCGCTCCCGCCTCGACGACCTCACCGCGGCGCTGGACGCGGCGACGCTGGAGGAGACGTCGGAGTGAGCGCGGGGGTGGGGGCGACTTCCTTGCTCGACCCACCTGTTGGGCCGGCCGTGGCCGTCGGGCCGAGCCCGACCGCCGCCCCCGGCCCCACCGTCGGACCGAACGCGTCCGGCCGTCTGACGTAGAGCCGGAGGCCCACTCCTCCGAGGACATAGCGCGTCCGCTGCGCGCTCGCGGGCTCGAACTGCTCCTCCACGGCGGTGAGTTTGGCGCGTTCGGTGGGGTCGCCCGGGTACCAGCGGGTGCGCAGGGCGTACGGCTCGGTGACGACCCAGAGCCGGTGCACGCGCGCGAGTCTGCGGCGCAGTTCACCGGCGCCCACCTCACGGCCGTAGAGCGTGCCGGACGGTGGGCCGGGCTCGCCGAGCGCGATGTCCCGGGCCCGCCGGAACCCCTCGGGGTACACCAGCGCCGCGCGCCGGCCGATCGACGGGAGGTACACAACCGGGTCGCCGGGGCGCAGTTGACGGGCGGCGAGCGCGGAGACGGCGGCGAGGTCGTCGGGGCGGTGGTCGGGGGCGCGGTCCTGGCGGTACGCGGGGAGGGCGTGGAGGAAGGTCAGGGCGATGGCGAGGGCGCCCGCGGCGGGGCTGTGGAGCAGACGGCGGCGCAGCGTCGACCGGCCGACGTCGGCGGAGACCAGCCGGTCCGCGCCGGCCGCCACCAGCAACGGCATTCCGGCCAGGGCGTACAGCACGTACCGGTCGTCGTACATGGGCCGCACCTGCGAGACCGTCATCAGCAGCGCGGGCGGCACGACCATCAACGGCAGGGCGACGGCGGCCACTTGACGCACCCGCAGCCCCTGTGCCACGAGCATCAGACAGGCCCAGAACACCACCCCGGTGGGCCCGGCCGCGAAGTCGCGCAGCAGCCGTTCCGCGCTCCCCCACCCCGGCACCGGCAGCCACTCCACCTGGTCCGACTGCGCCCGCGACACCACCGCGAGCGGCAGCAGTACGACGCCCACGGCCCCCGTCGCACGCGCCCAGCCCCACCACGCGCGCTTCGGCGCCCGCGTCCAGGCCAGCGTGACCGCGTGCGCGGCCGGCACGAGTACGGCCAGTTCGTGCAGCAGGCAGGTGACGGTGAGCACGAGTGCGTACGGCCACCAGGACCGGCCGTCCAGCGCGCGCACCAGGAGCAGCGTGGCCCCCGTGACGCCGGCCGCGACCAGGGCGTACGACCGGCCCTCCTGCGCGTAGTGCCCGGTCAGTGGGGTCACGGCGTACAGCAGTCCGGCCCACAACCCGACGCGCGCCCCCGCGAGCCGGACCCCGAGTGCCCCGACGAGGCCCGCCGTCGCGGCGGCGGCGCACACCGACGGCAGGCGCAGGACGACCTCGCCGGAGTGGACGGCGAGGACGGCGTGCATGAACAGGTAGTACAGGCCGTGCACCGCGTCCACGCCGTGCAGCAGCCGCCAGATCTGCGGGACCGAGCGCCGCGCGACCTGGAAGGTGACGCCCTCGTCGCGCCATATCCCGCCGCGGTCGAGCCCCCAGAGCCCGATCGCGAGCATGACGGCCGCGGGCACTGCCACGGCCACGACGGCCTCCGGCGGCTTCCGGTGTCCCGCTCTCCTGCCTGCACCCGCGTTCGTCACGCGAGTCATTTTGTACGACTAGTTACCTCTTTCCCCTGATTGACGATGTACAGGACCTGCTTCACTGATACGCGGGACACGTCGACGAGGGGACGGACGCACATGACCTGGCTGATCACCGGTGGCGCCGGCTACATCGGGGCGCACGTCGTCCGCGCGATGACCGAGGCGGGCGAACAGGCCGTGGTGTACGACGACCTGTCGACCGGCATCGCCGAGCGCGTGCCGGACGGGGTGCCGCTGGTGACCGGCTCGACGCTGGACGGCGAACGGCTGGCGCGCACGCTCGCCGACCACGAGGTCACCGGGGTCGTCCACCTCGCGGCGAAGAAGCAGGTCGGCGAGTCGGTCCACCTCCCCCTGCACTACTACCGCGAGAACGTCGAGGGCCTGCGCGTCCTCCTGGAGGCCGTCACGACGGCCGGCGTCCCGTCCTTCGTCTTCTCCTCCTCCGCGGCCGTGTACGGCATGCCGGACGTGGACCTGGTGACGGAGGAGACCCCCTGCCTCCCCATGTCCCCCTACGGCGAGACGAAGCTGGCCGGCGAGTGGCTGGTCCGCGCGACGGGCCGCGCGACCGGCCTCTCCACCGCCTCCCTCCGCTACTTCAACGTGGCGGGCGCGGCGGCCCCCGAACTGGCCGACGTCGGCGTCTTCAACCTCGTCCCCATGGTCTTCGAGAAGCTCACCGAGAACGCGCCCCCGCGCATCTTCGGCGACGACTACGACACCCCGGACGGCACCTGCGTACGCGACTACATCCACGTCGTCGACCTCGCCGAGGCCCACGTCGCCGCCGCCCACGCCCTGCGCTCCGCCCCCGGCCGCGACCTCACCCTCAACATCGGCCGCGGCGAGGGCGTCTCGGTCCGCGAGATGATCGACCACATCAACACCCTCACGGGCTACGACCGCCCCCCGACCCCCCTCCCCCGCCGCCCCGGCGACCCCGCCCGAGTAGTCGCCTCGGCCGACCGAGCCGCCACCGAGCTGGGCTGGAAGGCCAAACACGACGTCCAGGACATGATCACGTCGGCCTGGGCGGGGTGGGTGCGACGGCATCCGGGGGTGGGGCGGGGCTGACCTGCCCGGGCCGACGCCGACCGGAGGTCGCTGAGCCCGTCTCCGGGGTGGCTAGCGGTTGTTCAGGTACGCCAGTACCGCCAGTACCCGGCGGTGTCCGCTGTCGCTCTGGGGGAGGCCCAGTTTCAGGAAGACGTTGCCGATGTGTTTGTGGACGGCTCGTTCGGTGACCACGAGGGATTTCGCGATGGTGGCGTTGTCGTGGCCCTCGGCCATCAGGGAGAGGACCTCGCGCTCGCGGGGGGTGAGGGAGTCGAGGGGGGAGTCCTTGCGGCGGGTGAGGAGTTCGGTGACGACCTCGGGGTCGAGGGCGGTGCCGCCGGCGGCGACCCGTTCCAGGGCGTCGAGGAACTCGTCGACCCGGCCGATCCGGTCCTTGAGGAGGTAGCCGAGCCCGCTCGCACCGCCGGTCAGCAGCTCGGCGGCGTACGACTCCTCGACGTACTGGGAGAGCACCAGGACCGGGAGGCCGGGGATCTGTTCGCGGGCCTCCAGGGCGGCGCGCAGGCCCTCGTCGCGGAAGCCGGGGGGCATGCGGACGTCGAGCACGGCGGCGTCGGGGCGGTGTTCCAGGAGGGCGGGGAGCACCTCGGGGCCGGTGCTCGCGACGGCGACCACGTCGTGTCCCGCGGAGGTCAGGAGGAGGACAAGGCCCTCACGCAGCAGGGCGTTGTCCTCGGCGATCACGACTCTCACGGCAGTTCCGCCTCAACTCCGGTCACCGTGCGCACGGCGACGTCCTGTCGGCCACCGGCGGCCTGATCACCGCAGCCTACTCACAGCGCCTTGATCGCCGCCGCGGTGGCCCGAGCCAGCGCACCCAGGTACCCCTTGGGGAGCTTCGGGCTGCGGATGACCACCGAGCGCCAGTACAGGGGCCCGGAGATCAGGTCGAGGGCCAGGTCCCGGTCGAGGTCGCCGCTGATCTCGCCGCGCTCGGCCGCCGCCACCACGATCTTGCTGGCGACACCGTCCTGCCCCTCGCGCAGCGCCTTCTGCATGGCCTCGGCGATCTCGGGGCTGCGGGCCGCCTCGGCCTGGAGGTCGGGGATGATCTGCGAGGCGATGGGGTGGCGCAACGCGCGCGAGGTGAACTCGTACAGCAGCCGCAGGTCGCCCTCCAGGGAGCCCGTGTCGGGCACCGGCAGGCCCTGCACCGCGAGCGCCGAGACGACGTCGAGCACCAGGTGCAGCTTGGACCGCCAGCGGCGGTAGACCGCGGTCTTGCCGACGCCCGCGCGCCGCGCGATCCCCTCGATCGACATCCGCGCGTAGCCGACGGCCGCGAGCTCCTCGAAGACGGCGGCCCGAATGGCTTCCGTCACATCCGGACGGAGCACGGCCGCTCCGGCGGGGGTGCGGCGGCGCGGACGGGTTTGGGGCTCGTCGGCGTTCGTCGTCATACGGCCCAGCATAGGGCGTTGCGACGATACGGTCCCGTCCCCACGCAGCGCGTCACGACGGAACGGTTCCGTCCCGGCGACGAAACGGTCTCGTCCTGGCGAAGGACGTGACGACGAAACGGTTGCGTTCCGACGCCGGTTCGGCCTACGCTCACGTTGCGACGATACGGTCCCGTCCCGACGTAAGAGAACGTGAAGAGAAGCGTAAGGAAACGCCGGGTGACGGACCGGCCGGCCGACGGGCCGGTTCGCCCGCACCCCCACCCCCCGAACGAAAGCAGCGGATGTGAGCCAGGTACTCCACACACCGCCCCCGACGGCGGCTGCGGCCGACGACGATCTCGCGGCGCTCGCCGCGCGACACGGCCTCACGGTCAGCGGCGCCCGTCCCTCCCTGCCCGAGTACGTCCGTGAGCTGTGGGCCCGGCGTCACTTCATCACCGCCTTCTCCACCGCCAAACTCACGTCCCAGTACAGCCAGGCGAAGCTCGGCCAGGTCTGGCAGGTCATGACCCCGCTGCTCAACGCGGCGGTGTACTACTTCATCTTCGGCGTGCTGCTCGACACCAAGCGGAGCGTGCCGGACTACATCCCGTTCCTGGTTACGGGAGTGTTCATCTGGACGTTCACGCAGAGCTCGATCCTGACCGGCACCCGCGCCATCTCCGGCAACCTCGGCCTGGTCCGCGCCCTGCACTTCCCGCGGGCCGCGCTGCCGATCTCCTTCTGCCTCCAGCAGCTCCAGCAGCTGCTGTTCTCGATGTGCGCCCTGGTCGTGATCCTGCTCTGCTTCGGGATCCCGGTCTCCTTCTCCTGGTTCCTGGCGATCCCCACCCTGGTGCTGCAGTTCACGTTCAACACCGGCATCGCGATGATCATGGCCAGGCTGGGCTCCAAGACCCCCGACATCGCCCAGCTGATGCCGTTCGTGCTGCGCACCTGGATGTACATCTCCGGTGTCATGTGGAGCATCGACAAGCTGACCAAGCAGCACGACGACCTGCCCAGCTGGGTGGCTCCGGCGCTCAAGGCCAACCCGCCCGCCGTCTACATCGACCTGATGCGCTACTCCCTCATCGACAGCTTCCACGCGAGCCAGTTGCCGCCCCACGTGTGGGCGCTCGCGGTGGGCTGGGCCCTGCTCGCCGGGGTCTGTGGCTTCATCTACTTCTGGAAGGCCGAGGAGACCTACGGCCGTGGCTGAGTACACCGAAGAGACCGCAGAGTTCGCAGACGGGATCACCGACCGCATGACCGACCAGGCCGTCGAGCAGCAGCCCACCCGCAGCGACATCCCCACCGTCGTCGCCGACAGCGTCGACATCGTCTACCGGGTCAACGGCACCACCGGCGGACGCGGTTCCGCGACCGCCGCCCTCAACCGCATGCTGCGCCGCAAGCAGGCCGACCAGGCGTCCGGCGTCCGCAAGGTGCACGCCGTACGGAACGTCTCCTTCGTCGCGTACAAGGGCGAGGCCATCGGCCTGATCGGCACCAACGGCTCCGGCAAGTCGACCCTGCTGAAGGCCGTCGCGGGCCTGCTGCCGGTGGAGAACGGCCGGATCTACACCGACGGCCAGCCCTCCCTCCTCGGCGTCAACGCGGCCCTGATGAGCGACCTGACCGGCGAGCGCAACGTCTACCTCGGCGGCCTCGCCATGGGCATGTCCCGCGAGCAGATCAAGGAGCGCTACGCCGACATCGTCGAGTTCTCCGGCATCAACGAGAAGGGCGACTTCATCACCCTGCCGATGCGGACGTACTCCTCCGGCATGGGCGCCCGGCTGCGCTTCTCCATCGCCGCCGCCAAGGACCACGACGTGCTGCTCATCGACGAGGCGCTGGCCACCGGCGACGCGGCCTTCCGCAAGCGCTCCGAGCAGCGGATTCGCGAGCTGCGCAAGCACGCGGGCACGGTGTTCCTGGTCAGCCACAACAACAAGACGATCCGCGACACCTGCGACCGCGTCCTGTGGCTGGAGCGCGGTGTGCTGCGCATGGACGGCCCGACGGAGGACGTCCTCGCGGAGTACGAGGCCTTCACCGGCGACAAGAGCGACAAGGCGAAGCCCAAGGCCAAGCCGAAGCCGAAGCCCGCGGCGGCTGTGACGGCCTGACGCGCCCGGACCACTCGGCCGACCTGGCACCCGGCACGCAGAAGGAGCCCCGGACCGCTCGACGCGGTCCGGGGCTCCTTCTGTTCCTGCTGGCTACGTGTGCGCCCGCAGCAGCGTCCGCATCGTCCGCATCGCCACCGACAGGTTGGCGAGGTCGAACGCCTCCGAGCCCTGGATCTCGTCCAGCGTCGTGCGGGCCCGGCCGAGGATCGGCGCGTTCTTCTCCTCCCAGGCCTTGAAGCGCTGTTCGGGGGTCGAGGTGCCGTTGCCGACGGCCAGGACGTCGGCGGTCAGCGCCGAGTGCGCCGCGTAGAGGTCCTCGCGGATGGAGGCGCGGGCCATGGACTGCCAGCGGTCGGCGCGGGGCAGCTCGATGATGCGGTCCATGAGCTGGGTGATGTGGAGACGGTCGGCGAGGTCGTAGTAGACCTCGGCGACGTCCATCGGCTCCTTGCCCATGCGGTCGGCCACCGAGACGATGTCGAGCGCCGGGAAGGCCGAGGAGAAACCGGCCACGCGCGTGGCCAGCTCGTCGGGGACACCGGCGCCGGTCAGCTCGTCGTGGATCCGCTGCCACCACTCCTGGTCCGCGCCGCGCAGCAGCTTCGGCAGCTGCTGCCACACCAGCTCGACCCGCTCGGCGAAGAACTCCACCGTCTCGGCGAGCTCCAGCGGCTGGCGCCGGTTGTTGAGCAGCCAGCGCGTGCCGCGCTCGACGAGCCGGCGCGAGTGCAGCCGGATCCGGGTCTGGACGGCGGCCTCGACCTTGTTGTCCAGGGCCTCGACCGCGTCCCACACCGGCGCCGAGCTGAAGATCCGGCGCGCCACGGTCTGGGCCCGGACGATCTCTTCGAGCGACGCCCCGGTCTCCTCGCGCAGCCGGTGCAGATACGTCGTACCGCCCGTGTTGACCGTGTCGTTGACCAGCACGGTCGTCACGATCTCGCGGCGCAGCGGGTGCTTGTCCATGTACTCCGGGTACGCCTCGCGCAGCGCCGTCGGGAAGTACGCGTCCAGCAGACTGCGCAGGTAGGGGTCGTCCGGCAGCGTGGTGTGCAGCAGCTCGTCGGCGACCGTGATCTTCGTGTACGCCATCAGCACGGCCGTCTCCGGGCTGGTCAGCCCCTGGCCCTGGGTGAGGCGTTCGCGGATCTGGCGGTCGGTCGGCAGGAACTCCAGGGCCCGGTCGAGGTGGCCCTCGCGCACCAGGTGGCGGATGAACCGCTGCTGGGCGTGGAGCATGTCCTTGGACTGGGCGAGCGCGTTGGCGATCGCGGTGTTCTGCGCGTAGTTGTTGCGCAGGACGAGATGGCCGACCTCGTCGGTCATCTGGGCGAGCAGCTTGTTGCGCTGCTTGACGGTCATGTCGCCGTCGGTGACCAGGCCGTTGAGCAGGATCTTGATGTTCACCTCGTGGTCGGAGGTGTCCACGCCCGCGCTGTTGTCGATCGCGTCCGTGTTGATCTTGCCGCCGGCCAGCGCGAACTCGATCCGGCCGAGCTGGGTCAGGCCCAGGTTGCCGCCCTCGCCGACGACCTTGACGCGCAGCTCGGCGCCGTCGACGCGGATCGGGTCGTTGGCCTTGTCGCCGACGTCCGCGTGGGTCTCGGTGGACGCCTTCACATACGTACCGATGCCGCCGTTCCACAGCAGGTCCACCGGCGCCTTGAGGATGGCCTTCATCAGGTCGGCCGGGGTCATCTTGGCGACCTTGTCCTCGATGCCGAGGGCCTCGCGGATGTGGGCGTTGACCGGGATGGCCTTGGCGGTACGGGGGAAGACGCCGCCGCCGGCGGAGATGAGGCCGGTGTCGTAGTCGGCCCAGCTGGAGCGGGGCAGGTCGAAGACGCGGCGGCGCTCGGCGTAGGAGGGGGCCGCCTGCGGGTTCGGGTCGATGAAGATGTGCCGGTGGTCGAAGGCGGCGACCAGGCGGATGTGCTCGGACAGCAGCATGCCGTTGCCGAACACGTCACCGGACATGTCACCGATGCCGACGACCGTGAAGTCCTCGCTCTGGGTGTCGACGTCCAGCTCCCGGAAGTGCCGCTTCACGGACTCCCAGGCGCCGCGGGCGGTGATGCCCATGCCCTTGTGGTCGTAACCCGCCGAGCCGCCGGAGGCGAAGGCGTCGCCGAGCCAGAAGTTGTACGTCTCCGCGACCCCGTTGGCGATGTCCGAGAACGTCGCCGTGCCCTTGTCGGCGGCGACCACGAGGTAGGTGTCGTCCTCGTCGTGCCGTACGACGTCGGCCGGGGGCACGACCTCGCCGGCCACCATGTTGTCGGTGATGTCGAGCAGGGCCGAGATGAACGTCTTGTAGCTGGAGATGCCCTCCGCGAGCCACGCGTCCCGGTCCACGCTCGGATCCGGGAGCTGCTTGGCGACGAAGCCGCCCTTGGCGCCGACCGGCACGATGACGGTGTTCTTCACCATCTGTGCCTTGACCAGGCCGAGGATCTCGGTGCGGAAGTCCTCCTTGCGGTCCGACCAGCGCAGACCACCGCGCGCGACCTTGCCGAAGCGCAGGTGCACGCCCTCCACCTGCGGCGAGTACACCCAGATCTCGTACGCCGGGCGCGGCGCGGGCAGATCGGGGATCGCCTGCGGGTCGAACTTCATGGACACGTACGCGTGCGGCTTGCCGCCCGCCGCCTCCTGGAAGAAGTTCGTCCGCAACGTCGCCTTGATGACCGTCAGGAAGGACCGCAGGATGCGGTCCTCGTCGAGGGAGGCCACCTGGTCGAGGGCCGCGTCGACCTCTTCGAGGAGGGCGTCGACGATCTCGTGGCCCGCGCGTTGGCGGTCCGGCGACATCCGCGCCTCGAACAGGGAGACCAGCAGCCGGGTGGTGTGGACGTTGCTGCGGAGGGTGTCCTCCATGTAGTCCTGGCTGAAGGTGGAGCCCGCCTGGCGCAGGTACTTGGCGTACGCCCGCAGCACCATGGCCTGGCGCCAGGTCAACCCGGCGCTGAGTACCAGGGAGTTGAAGCCGTCGTTCTCCGCCTTGCCGGTCCAGGTGGCGGCGAAGGCCTCCTGGATGCGCTCGCGGCCGTCGTCACCGAGGTAGTCCCCGTTGCCGTTCTGCGACTTGGGCATGCGCAGGCCGAAGTCGTAGATCCAGGCGATGCTGCGGTCCGAGCAGCGCAGCTCGTAGGGCCGCTCGTCCATCACCTCGACGCCGAGCCGGTTGAGCACCGGCAGCACCGCGGAGAGGGTGATCGAGGCGCCCTTGCGGTAGATCTTGAACCGGCGTTCCTCGGGGGCGGCGCCCACCGGCTCGTACAGGCTGAGCGCGAAGTCCTTGCCGTTGTCCGAATCGGCGTCGCTGAGCTGTTCCAGGTGGACCAGGTCGGCGACCGCGGCACGCGGGGAGTGGTCGGCCTTGTAGCCCTCGGGAAAGGCGCTGCCGTACTTGCGCAGCAGCTCGGCGGCCTTCTCCTCGCCGCACTCCGCGTTCAGCGCCTCCCCGAACGCGTCCGCCCAGGAGCGGGCGGCCTCGACCAGGCGGGCCTCGATGCGGTCCTTGTCCGCTTCGGACAGCTGCGGCAGCTCGGTGCCCTGCGGGACCCGGACCACGAAGTGCAGCCGGGACAGGATGGACTCGGTGTTCCAGGCCGTGAAGTCGACGCTGGTGCCGCCCAGTTGCTCCTTGAGGATGTCGATGATCCGCAGCCGGACGCCGGTGGTGTAGCGGTCGCGCGGGAGGTAGACGAGGGCCGAGTAGTAGCGGCCGTACTCGTCCTGGCGCAGGTAGAGACGCAGCCGCCGGCGCTCCTGGAGGTAGAGCACCGAGGTGACGATGGACTGCAGCTCGTCGACCGGGGTCTGGAAGAGCTCGTCGCGCGGGTAGGTCTCCATGATCTGGAGCAGGTCGCGCCCGTCATGGCTGTTGGGCGAGAAGCCGGCCCGGTCCAGGACCTCTTCGACCTTGCGACGGATGACCGGAACCCGGCGTACCGATTCGGTGTACGCGGCGGACGAGAACAGTCCGAGGAACCGGCGTTCACCGATCACGTTGCCGTCCGCGTCGAACTTCTTGACGCCGATGTAGTCCAGGTACGACGGCCGGTGCACGGTCGAGCGGCTGTTGGCCTTCGTCAGCACCAGGAGCTTGTGCTCGCGGGCCTTGGCGCGCGCGTCGGCCGGCAGCCGCTCGAAGGACGGGCTGACCGGGTGGCTCTCGTCACCGGCGTGCTGCGGGTCGGAGCGCAGGATACCGAGGCCGGTGCCGGGCACTGCGGCCAGCGAGTCGTCGTCGCGCAGCTGGTACTCGCGGTAGCCGAGGAAGGTGAAGTGGTCGGCGGCCAGCCAGCGCAGCAGCTCGCGGGCCTCCTCGACGTCCTGTGCGCGCAGGTCGGAGGCGACCGGTTCCTTGGGCAGTTCCTCGGCCATGCGCAGGGCCGCGTCCCGCATCTTGTCCCAGTCCTCGACGGCCTCCCGGGCGTCGGACAGGACCCGCAGCAGGTCGGCGGTGATCTGCTTGAGGTCGTCGCGGTCGGTCTCGCGGTCGATCTCGACGTGGATCCAGGACTCGATGTGCGCGTCGTGCGGGAGCTCGCCGGCCGACTGCGCGGTGAGCACCTCGATGAGCTTGCCGGTCACGTCACGGCGGACGACGACCTGCGGGTGGATCACGACGTGGATGCCGCGGCCCTGCCGGGTCAGCTCGTTCGTCACGGAGTCCACGAGGAAGGGCATGTCGTCGGTGACGACCTCGACGACGGAGTGGCTGCACGTCCAGCCGTTCTCCTCGACCGTCGGGGTGTGCACCCGCACGTTGGCCGTGCCCTGCGGACGGTTCTCGGCCAACCGGTAGTGCGAAAGCGCGGCTCCGAAGACGTCGACCGGCTCGCGGTCGCCCAGGTCCTCCGGGGCCGTGTGCAGGTAGTAGCGCTGGAGGAACGCGAGTACGGATTCGCTGTCCGGGGTGTCCGGATCGCCCTCGTCCGCCGTCCCGGTCGGTAGGTTCCCCCCGACCGGGCTGTTCTCAGCTACCCGAGCGGCCCTCTCCAGCAGCTCGGCCTTGGCTTCGTCCAGCTTGGTCTGCATTGTCCTCTGGCTCCTGTCGCGCGCCGTTGCGTGACGTAGAAGGAAGTACGGGGTCTTCCCCTGCGGCTCGACGCCACGGCCCGGGTTCTCCGGTCCGTTCCGACGCTATGCCGCGAGGTGAGACGAGCGGGGGGTTATCAGCCAATGTCGGCGCCCCTGCGGGGTGTGACGCTGCTCTCGGCGGCGCCTCTTCCCGGGGGGTGCGCGGCGCCTCGGGGGCACCCACGCCTCCGTCCCGCCCGCGCGGACCAGCGACCGCCGCCCGGACACGGATGTGGTCCGTGTTCACCGGGCGCAGGGCAGGGGCAACAGTGCCCCCGCGAGCTATCGCGCTGATCACGCCACCCAGGCTATCGCTCCTTGCGGGGGCCCCGTCATGAGCCGTATGTGTACAAAACCAGGGGTGGAACTTTGACGTTCTGCACAGGAGCGAAGTACGCGCCGAGGGCGTATTCCGCGCGACCGCGGACAGTGCGGACACGGCGACCGTCTTCGGTGGAACTCCCCCATGCGCTCCCTCCCTCCTCCGTTCGGCGCACGCCCCCTTGGCAAGCGCGCCCGACGGGGGCACGTTGCCGACATGACAGCCAAAATCCTGATCGTCACCGGCGACGCGGCGGAGTCCCTGGAGGTCCTCTACCCCTACCAGCGGCTCCGCGAAGAGGGCTACGAGGTCCACATCGCGGCCCCCACGCGCAAGCAGCTCCGGTTCGTCGTCCACGACTTCGAACCCGGCTTCGACACGTACACCGAGAAGCCCGGCTACACCTGGCCCGCCGACCTGGCCTTCGCCGACGTCGACCCCGGCCAGTACGCGGCCCTCGTCATCCCCGGTGGCCGTGCCCCCGAGTACCTGCGCAACGACCCCGAGCTGCGCAAGATCCTCAAGTCCTTCTTCGACGCGGACAAACCGGTCGCCCAGATCTGCCACGGGCCCCTGCTCACCGCGGCGATCGACAGCCTGCGCGGCCGCCGGGTCACGGCGTACCCCGCCCTCGAGCCCGACATGCAGGCCGCCGGAGCCACCTTCCAGGACACCGAGGCGGTCGTCGACGGCACCCTGGTCTCCTCCCGAGCCTGGCCGGACCACCCGGCGTGGATGCGGGAGTTCCTGACGGTGCTACGAGCGAAGGCACCGGTGACCTAGGCGGTCGGCGGGGGCGGAGTTGGGTCGGCGGGGCCGGGGGGACTGGTCGGCGAGCCGGGGTGACTGGTCGGCGAGCCGGGGTGACTGATCTGCGGGGCCGGTCGGCGAAGCCGGCGCATCCGGTCGGCGGACCGGCATGACCGGTCGGCGGACCGGCATGACCGGTCGGCGGACCGGCGTGACCGGTCGGCGAGGCCCGGTGCTACCAGGCGGCGGGGCACGGTGTCCTCGCGGACGTCGCGCCCCGACGGGCCGACGCCGCTGCGGGCCCGAGTCGCCCGCACCGCTCGACGTGCCGTCGGTTTCACACCGCTCCACCCCCGGAGGGCTACGCCGCTATTCGTTCCGCCTCCGCGACCGCTTCCGCCAAGGTGTCCACCACCGGTACGCCCACCGCCTCCAGGCTTGCCCGGCCGTGCGAACCGCCGGTGTAGAGCACGGCTCTCGCACCGACGTGCAGCGCGGCCACGGCGTCGTCGGCGGCGTCCCCGATCACCACCGTGCGGGCCGGCTCCACCAGTTCCAGTGCGCCGAGGTGGCGGACCATGTGCTCGGCCTTGCTGCCGCCGGATGGCCCGATCCGGCCTTCGACGCGCAGGAAGTGCGGCTCGATGCCGAATCCCCGGACCAGCGGGACCAGTTCGTCGTGCCCGTACATGCTCAGGAGCGACTGGCTGCGTCCCGCCGACCGCCAGCCGGCCAGCAGCTCCACCGCTCCGTCGGTGAGCCCGCACCCCACCCGGTGCTCGGTGTAGTACCGGTGGAAGGTCTCGTCCATGACCTCCCACTCGGCATCGGTCGGCAGCCGCCCGAGCAGCCGCTCGTAGAACTTCGGCACCGGCACGCAGTACAGCGCCCGATACCGCTCCATCGTGATCGGCTCAAGGCCCAGCTCGGCGAAGGCCGCGTTCGTCGCACCGATGATCGCGTCGTTGTCGTGGAACAACGTCCCGTTCCAGTCCCACACGATGTGGGCCCCTGTCTGCGTCCCCATGCCAAAAACGTACCCGCCGCCACTGACAATCAAGAGGCCGGCCGCCGCCGAGGCCTCGGTCCCCGGGCCGGCCGGCGCCGGGGCCTCAGCTCCCGAGCCCCACCAGGTTCGGGATCTCCTGCGTCGCGAACCACAGCAGCTCGTGGTCCTCGGCCCCGTCCACCACGAACTGCGCGTCGTCGTCCCCGCCGTCCGCCGCACCCACGGCGTCGGCCGCGGCGGCCACGTCCGTCTCCGCGTCGTCGGCGTCCACGTGCACGGCGGCGGCCTTGGCCAGCGCCACGGTCCCGGCGACCCGCACCTCGCCCAGCGCCGCCGGATCGAGCCCGCGGTCCGGGTCGGCGACCGCGGCACCGTCCGGCACGTCGAGGGCGACGACGACCCGGCGCCGTACCGCCGCGGGGTCCGCCGCCAGCTGCCGCAGGGAGGCCAGCGCGGCCCGGTTCAGCGCCGCGTACTCCAGTTCCTCGATGTCGTCCGAGAGGTACCACTCGCGCAACGCGGGGGTGACGGCGTAGGCGAGGAACGGTCCGGTCGCCAACTCGCCCGTCTTGTACGCCTCGGCGAGACCGGAGAGGGTCAGGGGGACGTACACGCGCATGGCCGGCTGCTTTCGGTCGGTGGGTTCCGCAGGGGTCCCTGGGAGGGCTGAGCCGCGCCTCCCGGAGGGCCTTCAGGATACGTGCGGGACGCGCGCCGGACTCGGTTGGAGTCCCCTTTCGAGTCCCCACCCGCACCTCGAAGGGCGTCCACCCCGGTCCTCGGAACTCACCCGGGGCACCCCGGAGAACACGGGGTTTCCCGCCCCCTCGATCACTCGGATAAGTGAACATCCCGGCCACCCCGACCCGGGCCGGCGCTTCCTTGCCCCGGCCGCCTCCGTCGCCGTACAAGATCCCCACCGCAAAAGTTACCGCCCGGTATGAATCGGGCCGAGCGAACGGGGACTCCCATGCACAAGGTCATGACCAGGGCGCAGCACCGCACGGCCGGCCGCCCGCCGGCCCGCCGCGACCCGAGCCGCCCGGGCGGCACCCCACCCCGTACGCCGGGTGGCACAGCACCTCTCACGGCCCCGGACGGCGACCGCCCGCCGGGCTCCCGTGCAGGCACCCTCTCCCCGCGCACAAGGCCCACGGACGGCCGCCCGGCGTCGGGCCCGGGCCGGAGCACCACGACCGCCCCGGGCACCGTCAGGCGACCACAGGGCACCGCCGCATCGACCCAGGGCACCATCACTCCGCGCCCGGGGACGCCCTCGCGGGACATCACGAGGGTGCCCGCGCCGCGCACGGCCAACAGCCCCACCACAGACACCGCCACCGGCCCCACCGCACGCACCGCCACCGGCCTCACCACGCACACCGCCCTCGGCACCGCGCCCTCCGCACGCACCCCCGCCCACGCCCCACCCGGCACCGTCCCCGCCCCGGTCACCGCAGGCGGCGCCACCGGTCCCGCGCGCCGCACGACCGTCCCCGCCCAGGCCCGACGCCGGCCGCCCGCCCCACAACCCCGTCCCACCGACCTCTTCGCCGACCGGCTCCTGGCGGTGCTGAGCGGTCAGCGCCCGGTGCACTGGATGCTCCGGCACACCGCGGGCCGCGCCTACGACGAACTGGCCCTGCTCGCCGACCGCACACCCCTGCGCACGCGTGGCGCCCGACCCGTCGTCCGCGACATCGGCTACTTCGTCCCGCGCGAGGGCGCCATCGAGGCCTTCGCCCGGATCGGCGCCGGCGACCAGCTGCGGGCCATGGCCTTCCGCCTGGAGCAGGGCGTCGACCTGCGCTGGCGCTGCACGGCGGTGGAGATGGGCGGCCCACGCCCCACGCACCTCACGGACGACGACTGACCCCCGGACCAGAGGCTGCTGCCCGGCCAGCCGCCCCAGAGGCTCCTCACTCAGCCACCCGGCCCCGACGCCGTGCGTGCCCCACCGCACGCCGAAGGGCCGGGCACCCTGGGGTGACCGGCCCTTCCCGCGTCACGGCGCTCCGGGCGCCGTCACTTGCTGCTCGTGGCTACTTCTTGCGGCGACCGCGGCTGCGGGACTGCTTGCGGCGCTCCGCGCGCGTGAGGCCGTCGGCCTCGGAGCGCACCGGCTCGTCGTCACCGGCGAAGTCGCCCTCGATGGTGCCGCCTTCGCCGTCCACGGTCGGGGCGGAGAAGTGCAGGTTCCGGCGCGCCGGGGCGTCCAGGCCCTTGGCGCGGATCTCCGGACGGCCGGTCGCCTGGGCCGGCACCGCGTCCTGCTTGGCCATGTCGACCGGCGCCGCGTCCTCGACCGGGACCTCCTCGACCTGCTGCTCGACCTGGACCTCCAGGTTGAACAGGTAGCCGACGGACTCCTCCTTGATGCCCTCCATCATGGCGGTGAACATGTCGAAGCCCTCGCGCTGGTACTCGACCAGCGGGTCCTTCTGGGCCATCGCGCGCAGGCCGATGCCCTCCTGGAGGTAGTCCATCTCGTAGAGGTGCTCGCGCCACTTGCGGTCCAGGACCGACAGCACGACCCGGCGCTCCAGCTCACGCATGATCTCGGAGCCGAGCTGGGTCTCGCGGCCCTCGTACTGCTCGTGGATGTCGTCCTTGATGGACTCGGAGATGAACTCGGCGGTCAGTCCGGCCCGGTCGCCGGCCGCCTCCTCCAGCTCCTCGACGGTGATCTTCACCGGGTAGAGCTGCTTGAAGGCGCCCCACAGCCGGTCGAGGTCCCAGTCCTCCGGGAAGCCCTCGGCGGTCTCCGCGCCGATGTACGCGTCGATCGTGTCGTCCATGAAGTGCACGACCTGCTCCTGGAGGTCCTCGCCCTCCAGGACGCGGCGGCGCTCGCCGTAGATGACCTCGCGCTGGCGGTTGAGGACCTCGTCGTACTTGAGGACGTTCTTGCGGGTCTCGAAGTTCTGCTGCTCGACCTGCGACTGGGCGGACGCGATCGCGCGCGTGACCATCTTGTTCTCGATCGGGACGTCGTCCGGCACGTTCGCCATCGACATCACGCGCTCGACCATCTGGGCCTTGAAGAGGCGCATCAGGTCGTCGCCGAGGGAGAGGTAGAAGCGGGACTCGCCCGGGTCGCCCTGACGGCCGGAACGACCGCGCAGCTGGTTGTCGATACGCCGCGACTCGTGCCGCTCGGTACCGAGGACGTAGAGCCCACCGAGGTCCTTGACCTCCTCGAACTCCGCCTTGACCGCCTCTACGGCGTTCTCCAGAGCGGCGGGCAGGGCGTGGGCCCACTCCTCGATGTGCTCCTCGGGGTCGAGCCCGCGCTGACGCAGCGCCGCCTCGGCGAGGTCGTCGGGGTTGCCTCCGAGCTTGATGTCCGTGCCACGGCCGGCCATGTTGGTGGCGACCGTCACGGCACCCTTGCGGCCGGCCTGGGCGATGATCGGCGCCTCACGGTCGTGCTGCTTGGCGTTCAGCACCTCGTGCTGGATGCCGCGCTTGGAGAGCTGCTGCGAGAGGTACTCGGACTTCTCGACCGACGTCGTACCGACGAGGATCGGCTGGCCCTTCTCGTGCTTCTCCGCGATGTCGTCGACGACCGCCTCGAACTTGGCGACCTCGGTGCGGTAGATCAGGTCGGACTGGTCCTTGCGGACCATCGGCCGGTTCGTCGGGATCGGGACCACGCCGAGCTTGTAGATCTGGTGGAACTCGGCGGCCTCGGTCATCGCCGTACCGGTCATGCCGGACAGGCCGGACATCTCCTTGCCCGACTGGTCGTGACGCTTGTAGAGGCGGAAGAAGTTCTGGAGGGTGATCGTGGCGAGGGTCTGGTTCTCGTCCTTGATGTCCACCCCTTCCTTCGCCTCGATCGCCTGATGCATGCCCTCGTTGTAGCGGCGGCCGGCGAGGATACGGCCGGTGTGCTCGTCGACGATCATGACCTCGCCGTCGAGGACGACGTAGTCCTTGTCCTTCTTGAAGAGCTCCTTGGCCTTGATGGCGTTGTTCAGGTAGCCCACCAGCGGGGTGTTCACCGACTCGTAGAGGTTGTCGATGCCCAGCCAGTCCTCGACCTTGGCGACCCCGGACTCGTGGATCGCGCAGGTGCGCTTCTTCTCGTCGACGTCGTAGTCGCCGCTCTCCTCCTCGCCCTTGAGGGGGTTGCCCGCCTCGCCGCGCTTGAGGCGCGTGACCAGCTTGGCGAAGTCGCCGTACCACTTGGTGGCCTGGTCGGCCGGGCCGGAGATGATCAGCGGCGTACGGGCCTCGTCGACCAGGATGGAGTCGACCTCGTCGACGATGGCGAAGTTGTGGCCGCGCTGGACGAGCTCGTCCTGGGCCCACGCCATGTTGTCGCGCAGGTAGTCGAAGCCGAACTCGTTGTTCGTGCCGTAGGTGATGTCGCACGCGTACTGCTCGCGACGCTGGGCCGGCGTCATGTTGGCGAGGATGCAACCGACTTCCAGGCCCAGGAACTTGTGGACGCGGCCCATCATCTCGGAGTCGCGCTCGGCCAGGTAGTCGTTGACCGTGATCAGGTGAACGCCCTTGCCGGACAGCGCGTTCAGATACGCGGGCAAGGTGCCGACCAGGGTCTTGCCCTCGCCGGTCTTCATCTCGGCCACGTAGCCGAGGTGGAGGGCGGCGCCGCCCATCATCTGCACGTCGTAGTGCCGCTGGCCCAGGACGCGCTTGGCGGCCTCGCGCACGGTGGCGAACGCTTCGGGAAGCAGGTCGTCCAGACTCTCACCATCGGCGTACCGCTGCTTGTACTCATCGGTGAGGGCCCGCAGCTCGGCGTCGGAGAGGTCGATGAAGTCCTCTTCGATGGAGTTGACCTGGTCCGCGATGCGGTGCAGCTTGCGCAGGATCTTGCCTTCGCCTGCACGCATGATCTTCGAGAGGACGGACACGGGGGTTGGTCTCCTTGCCGGTCGGGCCTGGCAGAGTCGGTTTCCTTGGACTTACTGAGCAACGGCCATCGTATGCGAGGACACCACCAAGCCGGGAGGCCTGTCGCGACGACGACCTCCACCGCTTCGCGCGCTGCTTCAAATCTTCTTCAAAGGGAACAACGGCCGGGCCCCGCCGATGGTGCCGCGCCCCGCCGACGAATTGCGCGAATTGTGATCACCCGCTCACGGAGCGCTAAAAGATGGCGCTCTCACAGGCGTTCCGAGCAGAATCGGCCGATGGAACCCGTGACGCTCACGACGGCCCGCCTGCTTCTGCGCACGGTCGGTCCGCAGGACACCGACGCCGTGTACGCGGCCGCCCAGGACCCGGACATTCAGCGCTGGACCACGATTCCGTCGCCCTATCTGCCCGAGCACGCGCGGAGTTTCACGGAACAACTGGTCCCGGACGGCTGGGCGAACGCCTCCATGTTCACGTTCGGCGTCTTCCTTCCCGAACCCGAAGGCGACCTGGCGGGCATGCTGAGCCTCTCGATGCGCTCCCTGGGGGTGGCCGAGGTCGGCTTCTGGGGCGCCAAGGAGCACCGCGGCCACGGCTACACCACCGAGGCCGCCCTCGCCGCCTCCCACTGGGCCTTCACCCAGATGTCGATCGACCGCGTCGAGTGGCGCGCGGAGGTGGGCAACACGGGCTCCCGCGCGGTGGCGGAACGAGCGGGCTTCGTCGTCGAGGGCACGCTGCGCTCCTCGATCAACAACAAGGGAGTACGACGGGACTGTTGGGTGGGTTCCCTGCTGCCGTCGGATCTGGGACTGCCGTCGACGGCGCCGTATCTGCCGGCGCCCGCGTAGGGTCGGTGCGTCGGTCGGGGCCGGCGCTTTCGCCCTGACCGGCGGAGCGGCGAACCCGCAGCTCACGTCGCATTGTCAGTGCCGCCCTCTATCGTGCGGACCATGACGACCCCGCGTCCTTTCACCGACCTCTCGGCAGACGAGGCCCGCCGTATCGCGCTGCGCGCCCAGGGTTTCCTGGGCACCCCCGACCGCAGGGCGGGCGTCCGGGGCGTCCTGCGCCATCTAGGCGCGGTCCAGCTGGACACGATCTCGGTCCTGGCCCGCTCCCACGAGCTGATCCCGTACGCCCGCCTCGGCGCGGTGGGCCGCAGGACGGTCGAGGACGCCTACTGGCAGACCGCGACCCCCGGTACGGCCCCGGCCCGGCCGCACGCCTTCGAGTACTGGTCGCACGCCGCGTGCATCCTCCCCGTCGAGGAGTGGCCGCACTTCGCCTTCCGCCGCCGCGCCTACCGCGCCCGCCCGCACTGGAACCACGACCTCCCGGACGGCACCTACGACCAGGTCGTCAAGCAGCTCCGCGCCGAAGGTCCCCTCACGGCCACGGAGTTGGGCGGTGCCAAGCGCACCAGCGAGTGGTGGGACTGGTCGGGTTCGAAGGTCGCCGTGGAGCGCGCGCTGATGTACGGCGAGGTGGTGTGCGTGGAGCGCCGCGGCTGGAAGCGGGTCTACGACCTCGCCGAGCGCGCGATCCCCGACGAGCTGCTGCACGACGACCTGGACGACGCCGAGTGCGTACGCCGCCTGGTCGGTCTCGCGGGGCAGTCCCTGGGCGTCGGCACGCGCGCGGACATCGCCGACTACCACCGCCTCAAGGGCGAGCAGGTCGACGCGGTGATCGCCGACTCGGGCCTGGTGCCCGTCACGGTCGAGGGCTGGTCCAAGCCGGCCTGGGCCGACCCCGCGGCCCTGGAGACACCTCCGCGCGGCCGTCACCGCACCACGCTGCTGTCCCCGTTCGACTCCCTGATCTGGGAACGGGCGCGCACGGAGCGGATCTTCGGCTTCACCCACCGCCTGGAGGCGTACGTCCCCAAGCCGAAGCGCATCCACGGCTACTTCGCGATGCCGGTCCTCGCCGGCGGCCGCCTCGTCGGCCGGGTGGACCCGGGGCGCGAGGGCCAGACCCTGATCGCCAGGCAGGTCACCGTGGACGGCGCGAAAGCGGTCCCGAAGGTGGCGGAAGCGCTGGTCGAGGCGGCGAGCTGGGTGGACTGCACGAACGTACGCGTGGAGCGGGTGGACGCGCCGGAGCTGCGCGAGCCCCTCATCAAGGAGGTGACCCGCGCGTTGACCGCCGCGCTGCGCTGACCGAGTTCACGCGATACGCCGCCGGAGGTCATGTACCGACCGGCGTCAGCGGATCTCGAGAATCTTCTCCCGCATCGCGTAGACCACGGCCTCCATCCTGGAGTGCAGCTGCAGCTTCTCCAGGATGTTGCGCACATGGTTCTTCACGGTGTTCTCGGAGATGAACAACTCCTTGGCGATATCGCGGTTGTTCATCCCCGTGGCGACGAGTTTGAGCACCTCGAGTTCGCGGTCGGTCAATCGAGGTGCCGGCACCAGCCGACGCTCGCCGGTGCGCTGGATCATCGACTTGAACTCGGTGAGCAGTTTCGACGCCATGGACGGACTGATCTGCGACTGTCCGTCGGCCACCGCGCGAATGGCGGTGGCCACCTCGTCCGTGGAGATCTCCTTGAGGAGATATCCGGTCGCGCCCGCCTTGATCGCGTCGTAGAGGTCGGCTTCCTCGTCGCTGATCGTCAACATGATGATCTTCGCGCTGGGGGCCACCTCCTTGATGGAGGTGCAGGCCTCGATACCGCCGCGCTTGGGCATCCGCACGTCCATCAGGATGATGTCCGGCAGCAGGTCGGCGGCCTTGTCGACGGCTTCCGCACCGTCCCCGGCCTCGCCCACGACCTGGATGTCCTCCTCGGCCGCGAGCACGATCTCCAGGCCACGACGGAAGAGGGCGTGGTCGTCCACGACCAGGACCCTGATCGGCTCCTTGCGTGGTGTGCCCGCGTCCGGGCCCATGGCGACGGTGCCGCCGTCGGCATCTCCGTCATGCATCGGTCCGAAGCTGTCCGCCATCGTTCCTCCCCCTGAAGGCTGTGGCCTGTGGTGCTGTGCCATCGCCAACCCAAGGCAACGGCCCACCGGTTGAGCCGCTGTGGCCATGATTCCATGCCTGGATGACAACGCGGTGACCGCGCGAGGCGCGAACTGGTCGCACACCGGTGCCCCTGGGGGCGCACACGCGCTCCAGGGGCACAGGCTCAGTGGTCTGCGGGGCCGGTCAGCCGCCCAGCGTGCCCCCCGGCGCGGGGGACTGCACCTGGGCCACCATCGGGTCCGTGCTCAGGTGAATGACGCCGTAGTCGTAGGCGTGCCGCCGGTAGACGACACTCGGTTCCTTGGTCTCGGAGTCGACGAACAAGTAGAAGTCGTGGCCGACCAGTTCCATCTCGTAGAGGGCCTGGTCGAGAGTCATCGGGGAGGCGACGTGTGTCTTCTCGCGGACGATGAGGGGGCCGTCACCCTTCACTTCCAGCGAGCCGATCTTCTTGGTGGGGATTCCGTCCACCTCGTCCTCGTGGACGGGGTGGCCGTTCCCGTTGAGCGTCGCCGCGCCCGGGACGTGGTCGGCGACCTCGGCCGCCGGGATCCTGCGGGCGCCGCGGCGCGAGAACCGCTTGTCGTGCTGCTTGCGCAGCCGGGCGTCCAGCTTCTCCGCCGCGAGGTCGAGCGCCGCGTACGGGTCGTTGGCCGATGCTTCCGCCCGAATCACCGGACCGCGGGAGCGGAGCGTGATCTCCACTCGGTCACAACGGTCGGCCTGTCGGGGGTTCGGCTCCTTGGACACCTCCACGTCGAGGCTGATCACCTTGCCGTCGAGCTTCTGGATCTTCTCCAGCTTCAGCTTCTCGGCCACGTGCTTGCGGAACCGCTCGGGCACCTCGGTCTTGCGGCCCTTGACGACGATGTCCACGCAGAACTCCGTTCCCGGATAGCCCCGCTTCGCCTGCGGAGCATCTCCCTTTGCACCCGGTCCCGGTGAACCACCGGAACCTCGGACTCGGTGACTTCCACCTCCTCCTCCCCCACAGGCAAGATCTCCACCCCACCGGTGCGGGTGATTGTGCAAAACCCGCAGCACGGCATTCCGATACGCGAGGTATGGCCTGGGCCTTTTCCTCACAACCGAACATATCTCGCCCGGACGGATGTCGTCACCCTCTACCGCCGCGTACCTCCGTTCTGGTGAATTGACCCTCTCATTACCTGCAACGATGCAAGTTTCCAGTCAGTTCCGGTTTATTTCGAAGGAATCAGGCGACGCCGCGACCACAGCTGCGCAGATCACGTCAACGGCGTCACTTGATCCACTCATACGTTGCCCACCGTCTGCCCGACTCAGCGTCGCGTACACGGCCGTCCGCGGATCTTCGTAGGCATGGCCATGGACCGCCGCCCGCACGGCCCGCGCCGCCTCCGTCAGCGAGGCGCCCGTGGTCATGAGGTCGTCGACGAGCACGACCCTGCCTCCCCGCAGCAGCCCCGCACCACCGGGAGCCACCGCCAGCGCGCCCGCGAGATTGTCCAGCCGCTGCCGGGAGTTGAGCCCGGACTGGTCGGCCACGGCCCGCTTCTGCCGCAGCACCGCCAGCACCCGCGCCCGGGTCCCGGTCCGCCGCAACTCACCGGCCGCCGCGAGCGCGATCCGCCGCGCCGGGTCATGCCCACGCGCCCGCACCGCACCGCCCGCGGAGGGAACGGGGACGAGCAGCACAGGAGCGCCGCCGCTCAGGTCGCCCCGGGCCCACGTCTGAATACCGCCACCCCGAGGCCGCACCGGCACAGCCCCGCCGAGTCGCGCCCCGACCGCCGACGATTCCGCCCTGCCGGTCCACTCCCCACCGACCCGCTCACTGCCGAGCTCCCCCAGCCCCGCCCGCACAGCCCCCGCCAGAGCCGCGCCCAGCGGTGCCGTGAGAGCCAGCGCGCCGCGCTCCTTGTGGGCCAGCAGCACGGCCCGCACCGCGTCCGCGTACCGGGCGGCCGCGTGCACCACGGGCAGCCCGGGCGGCTCCGGCACCGGTCGCACCCGGCACGGTGCGGCCCCGCTCAGGGCGGCACGGCACTCCGGGCAGAGCACCGTGCGAGGCCTCCCGCAGCCTCCGCACTCGGCCGGCAGCACCAGATCGGTGAGGTCCTGCCACCACCCCCGCATGCCCACCACTGTGCCAAGACCCGAGCCGCCCGACCACCCCTGTGGATAACTCCCTGTGGACAACTCGTGGCGGTGGCTGTGGCTGCCGTTGGGGGCCGGAGCTAGTGGCTGCGGCTGAGGTCAGGACTGGGGCTGGGACTCACCCCGGATAGACCGGCGCCGTCCCGTCCGTGACCACCTTCTGCCACTGCGCCCCGGACCGCAGTCGTACGATCCCGTCCTCCGAGTACGCCACCAGCGGAAGCCCCTCGTCCTCGGCCGCCGTGAGCTCCTTGACCCCGGTCAGGGCCGCGGGCGCGGGACCCTCCGGCGTGGAGCCGTCGATCTGGACGTACCGCATCGTCTGCACACCGCCCTGCTCCCGCCCGACCACCACGAGTCGGCTGTCCCCGGCCCACGACATGGCGGTGACGTCCTCCAACTCCGGTGTCGCGGAGCGCAGTTCCTGCACCCAGACCGTCGGCCGCTCGTCCGCGCCGCCCGTCTCGCCGGTCCGCTCGATCCGCCCGATGAGCAGCGACGTCCGGTCGCCCTTGGCCACCACGAGCGCGATCCGCACTCCGTCGGCGGCCACCCGGACGTCCTGAATGCGTCCGTCGAGGCCTGGTGCCTTCACCACGATCGGCTCGCCCCTGCCCTGCTCCAGCAGGAGCAGACGGGGGTCGGCGGGGTCGCGGTCGGCCACCCAGAGGTCGCCGTGCGCGTCCCAGCTGGGCGCCGTCAGCCGGTTGGCCTCCGTCGAGCCGTGGCTGGTCAGCACGGCGTCCCCGAGCGATCCGCCCGACACCAGGGAGGCGACGTACAGGTCCTTGCCTTCGTCGGCGACCCCGGCCGCGGACTGCTCGTCCCGGGACACGGCCACCGACAGCAGCGCCTTGCCGGTCTCTCCCAGCGCGCCCGGCACCGGGTCGGGCGTGGTGCCGGGATTGGCAGCCGACAGCCGTACCAGCCGCTTCTTGCTGTCGATGAAGTACAGGTACGCGGGATGCTGCGCCGACGCGCGCGTGTCGACGAGGTCCCCCGGGTCGTCGCCGAGCGAGCACAACCGCTTGCTACCGGAACGGAGTTCGACCGTGTCCACGATCGGGGTGAGGTTCTGCAGGGTGAACAGCAGCTGGGCCGCCATCTCGCCGCACTTCGCCGTGCCGACCCGGGCGGCGTTCTCGTTCAGCGGCACGGTCAGCTTGTTCTGGTCGTCGGGCGTGAGCGCCTTGACGCCCTTCTTGAGCGCCGTACCCGTCGGGAAGCTCGTCCGGACCACCGGGTCGAGCCAGCTCGACGGCCCGTTGAGCAGGGACCGGACCATCTCCGTCGTGGGGTCCACGTACCGGCGTACGTACACGGGGTCGGCGACCGCCGCGGTATGCGCCTGCGTGGTCGCCGCGGTGTTCGACGCGAAGTAGTACTTGTTGACGGACATGTAGTTGCGCTGGAAGTCCGACTTCCCCATGACGACGCCCTGCGGCAGCCGGTCGATGCGCCACTGCTTGGTCTTCTTGTCCCGCGTCAGGTGCACCGGCGCGGCATAGGCCCCCTTGGCGGCCGCGTACGACTGCTGCTCGTCCACGGTGGCGACCTTGGTGCCGGTCAGCGTGAACGTCAGGTCGTTGGCGACCTCGTGCCCGATGGCCTCGGTCCCCGGACCGTTCTGCAGGACCGTGGTGGACAGCCCCGGCTGCCACGTCTGCGACGCCGTGCGGGTCAGGTACTGGCGCGCCGTCGAGTACCCCGGATCGTCACTGGTCAGCGCCTCCAGGAAGCCCGACACGATGTCCGAGGGCTGGGCGTCGTCCTGGGGCGGCATCGCGAAGACCCGCACCTGGGTGTCCTGCCGGGGCGTGGACTCAACCCCGCGCAGATCCCCGCTGTCGGGCATCGACGCACAGCCCGCCAGCAGTACGACGCCACAGGCGGCGTACGCCGTCGCGCGCGTGGCCCCCCGCCGAGCGCCCCCGACGCGGTCAGCGCCCACGAGATGCCTCCCCTTGCTTGTTCGCGTCCCCCGGCCCGGCGTCCTGGCGGCCGGCGGTCTCGCTCCGCGCGCCGTCGGCGGCGGGCTTCCCGTCCTGTCGTCGTGCGCCCGAGACGGGCCGGGGCACCACGCGCGCGCCGTTGCCGGGCAGCGCCGTCGGGTCGGCCGTGGCGGTCGCACCGGTCAGCCGCGGCGTCATCGGTATCTGGTCCCCGGTCGGCTGCGCGGGCACGGTGGCGGCCTTGTCCCCGCCCGCGCGCGGCAGCCCGGCGTCGTCGAGTCCGCGGTTGCGCCGTGAGTCCCTGGGCTCCAGCGGTATCGGGGAGCCCCGCAGCGGCTCGTCCGCGGTCCTCGGCAGGGTCAGCCGGAACTGCGAGCCGCCGCCCGGCTCGCCCCACGCCTGCAGCCAGCCGCCGTGCAGCCGCGCGTCCTCCAGGGCGATCGACAGCCCCAGGCCCGTACCGCCGGTGGTACGCGCGCGTGCCGGGTCGGCGCGCCAGAAGCGGCTGAACACGCGCGTGGCCTCGCCGGGCTTGAGCCCCACCCCGTAGTCGCGCACCGCGACCGCCACCGCCCCGCCCGCCGAGGCCAGCTTGACGACGACGTCCTTGCCCTCACCGTGCTCCACGGCGTTGACGACGAGATTGCGCAGCACCCGCTCCACGCGCCGGGCGTCCGCCTCGGCCACCACGGGCTGCTGGTCGCCGATCACGCGTACGTGGGTCCCCTTGCGCTCGGCGAGCGGCGCGGCCCCGCTGAGGACCCGCCGGACGACCTCCCTGAGGTCTATCGGCTCGGCCTCCAGCGCCGCAGCGCCCGCGTCGAAGCGGCTGATCTCCAGCAGATCCGCGAGCAGCGTCTCGAACCGGTCCAGCTGGTCGGCGAGCAGCTCGGCCGACCGCGCGGTCATCGGATCGAAGTCCACGCGCGCGTCATGGATGACATCGGCCGCCATCCGTACGGTCGTCAGGGGCGTCCGCAGCTCGTGCGACACGTCCGACACGAACCGCCGCTGCATCCGCGAGAGGTCCTCCAGCTGCTGGATCTTCAGCTGCAGGTTCTGCGCCATCTTGTTGAAGGCCTCGCCGAGCCGCGCGATGTCGTCCTCGCCGGTGACCTTCATCCGTTCCTGAAGCCGTCCCGCCGACAGCCGCTCGGCGATCCCGGCCGCCATCCGCACCGGCGTGACGACCTGCCGCACCACCAGCCAGGCGATGGCCCCCAGGAGTACGACGACGAAGAGCCCGGCGGTCGCCAGCGTGCCCGTGACCAGGCTCAGCGACTTCTCCTCCTGCGTGAGCGGGAAGAGGTAGTAGAGCTGGTACGGGTCACCGTTCGGGTCGTTGACCTGCTTGCCGATGACCAGCGCCGACTGGGACTCCTTGCCGCCGTCCTTGTAGACGATGCGGGTGTAGCTCTGGGCTGCCGAGGAGCTGTCGTTGATCTTGTCGCGCAGGGCCTCGGGCACGCTCACCGTCGGGTCGACGCCACCGGAGGCACGCGGGCCGCGCCCGCCACCGCCACCGCTGTCGTCGACGGGGAGCGTGACCACGTCGAAGGCGCCCTGGCCGCCGCTGGACAGTGACGACACGAGGTCGCTCATCCAGGCGATGACGTTCTGCGAGGAACGGTCGTCCGCGGTCGCCGCGGCACCCTCGTCCCCGGTCCCCGCCGCCGCCTCGTCGGAGCGCTGCTTGGCCACCGCGAAGCCGCCGGTGGCCTGGCTCTGCGAGGCCTTCACCTTGGCGTCCAGCAGGCCGTTGCGCACCTGCCCGATGACGACGAAGCCGAGCAGCAGAACGACGCCCAGCGACATCAGCAAGGTCGTGACGACGACCTTGAGCTGGATGTTGCGCCGCCACAGCCGCATGACGGGCAGCAGCGGCCGGCGCAGCCAGCGCATGAACAGGCGGAGCACCGGGCTGCCCTGGACCCCGCCCTGCAGCAGCCCGCCCTCCAGCAGGCTCCCCCAGCGGGAGCCCGCCGTCTCCGGGCCGACAGGCCGCCCCGCGCGGGCCCCGCTGTGCCCGGACGCCGAAGCGGCACTGTCACCGGACATGTCAGCTCGGCCCTGCCTTGTAACCGACGCCTCGGACGGTCACCACGATCTCCGGCCGCTCGGGGTCCTTCTCGACCTTGGAGCGCAGCCGCTGGACGTGCACGTTCACCAGACGGGTGTCGGCGGCGTGCCGGTAGCCCCAGACCTGTTCCAGGAGCACCTCACGCGTGAACACCTGCCACGGCTTCCGCGCCAGTGCGACCAGCAGGTCGAACTCCAACGGCGTCAGCGCGATCGACTGCCCCTCCCGCTTCACGGAGTGACCGGCCACGTCGATGACCAGATCGCCTATGGCCAACTGTTCGGGCGCCGGCTCCTCCGACCTCCGCAGCCGCGCCCGGATCCGGGCGACCAGCTCCTTCGGCTTGAACGGCTTCACGATGTAGTCGTCCGCGCCCGACTCCAGGCCCACGACGACATCCACCGTGTCGCTCTTCGCCGTGAGCATCACGATCGGCACCCCGGACTCCGCCCTGATCAGGCGGCACACCTCGATACCGTCGCGGCCCGGCAGCATCAGGTCGAGCAGCACCAGATCGGGCTTGCTCTCCCGGAAGGCGGCCAGCGCCTTGTCTCCGTCGGCTACGAAAGACGGCTCAAAACCTTCACCACGCAACACAATGCCGAGCATCTCGGCCAGTGCGGTGTCGTCGTCGACGACAAGGACTCGTCCCTTCATAAACGACATCATCCCATTCTCATAACGGCGGCGAAGGTGCAGGTGAGGCAGGTCACTGCCCCGTGACCATAGTGGCAGGCGGTCGTCACTGTCTGCCCCCGTCCCCCGACGTTGATGTCAGTGACGGATGTCAGCTCGGCGACGCGTACGCGTGCTCACTCGGCCGCCACCGACGGAACGGCTCCCGACACGGTGGCGTGAAACTCACGCCTCGTCGGGGACACACACCATGCGGTGAGCCGGCACCACGGGCTCACCGGGCAGTGGGTCGACCCCTCGGACTCGTACCGCCACGATATCCGTGGGAACGGGTGATCGACCCCGCAGCGTGGTCAAACGCCAGCGGTAGACATCGGGGACGTCCTTGGCCGGGAGCTCCACCGTCGCGAGACTGACCCACCGGTCGTAGTTGGTCGGGTACACGCGGATCAGCGCTCCGCACTCGGGACACCGGGGTGGTTCGATCCACGACATGTCGTCGGGGTCGGGCTCGGGCCGAGGCGGGGCCGTGGCTCCATCGACTTGGGCCATCTCGTCGGCGAGAGCGCGCCAGCAGCCGTCGCAGTGCTTGGCCATGAGAGGGATTCGCCCCCGCTCACGCACAGACGGGCCCGCCTTACCGCAGCGATCGCACACGAACCAGGCCTGATCCGATAAACCGCCCATGTATTCAAGTGAGGTTGAATCCGACCAGATTCCAGTAGGTCGCGAATTGGCCTCATTGCACCGACATCACGCCACCGCAGCCCACCGACTCCCCTGGCATAGCCATGCCGTCAGCCGTGCACGTCACAGCCCCTCGGCCTACGAATCACCGCAGGTGGAGGGGCCGTTGCCGTCGAGGGAAGCGACGTCGTCCCGTCAGCCGGTCGTCACCTGGCGCGACCTGGCACACAGCTCGGCGAGAGCCTCGGCCGTCACGGGCGAAACGGCGCCCTCTTCCGTGACGATCGCGGTCACCAGCTCGGGCGGTGTCACATCGAACGCCGGGTTGTACGCCTGGGTCCCCAGCGGTGCCACCGGGATCCCGCCGCCCGCTCCCGTGACCGGCGCATGGGGCGCGGCGACCTCGGTCACCTCGTATCCCGGACGCTGTTCCACCTCGATGGACGCCCCGTCCGCCGTGTCCGGATCCACCGTGGTGATCGGTGCCACCACGATGAACGGCACATGGTGGTACCGCGCGAGCACCGCGAGCGGATAGCTCCCCACCTTGTTCGCCACCGAACCGTCGGCCGCGATGCGGTCCGCCCCGATCAGCACGGCATCCACCTCACCGGCCGCGAACAGCGAACCCGCCGCGTTGTCCGTGAGCAAGGTGTACGCCATCCCGTTGCGAGCCGCCTCGTATGCCGTCAGGCGAGCGCCTTGCAGCAACGGACGCGTCTCGTCCACCCAGAGCCGCCGCAGCTGCCCCGCCCGATGCGCCGCGAGGGCCACCGCGAACGCCGTCCCCTCGCCGCCCGACACCAGCGCGCCGGTGTTGCAGTGCGTGAGAATCCGGTGTCCGCCACCGGGCAGCAGCTCGTCCAGCAGCGCCAGCCCGCGCTCGGCCATCCGGGCACTGGCCTCGGCGTCCTCCTGGTGCAGCCGCTTCGCCGCATCCAGGGCCGCCCGGGCGGCAAGCTCGGAGTCCCCGCTCTTGGCGAACTCGGCCCGATGCGCCGACCGGGCCCTGCGCACACCGACGGCGAGGTTCACCGCGGTCGGCCGCGCTCCCGCCAGCACGGCCGCGGCCTCGTCCACGTCGAACCCGCGCGCGGCGGCGAGCGCGACGCCGTAGGCCCCCGCGATGCCGAGCAGCGGCGCCCCGCGCACGGCGAGCGAACGGATGGCCTCCACCAGCGCGGACGCGTCCGTGCAGACCAGCTCGACCTCCTCGGCCGGCAGCCTCGTCTGATCGAGAAGGACCAGTACGGGGCCTTCGGGTGGCTCCTCCCATCGGATCGCCGGAATCTCGGTGGGCCTGTGGTCCTCGCCGGTTTGCGCGTGCTGATCAGCCATGCGGTCAGTCTGCCCCTTACCGGGCCGACAATTGAAGGTGCGCAGCCCATACCGCGGCCGATACCCCGGTGACCACCCCATGGCACGATGGCAGCCAACCTGCCACCGCGACCGCGGACGGGCACCGTGAAGGAGCGACGATGAACGACACTCCGGGCTGGGCCTCGCCCGGATCTGCCCCGTCCGACGGGCAGGAGCCCGGCGCGTCCGACCCGGCCGTGCCCACCGACCGTCCGGGCCCGGCGGAGCCCGCCGGCCAGCCCGGCACGGACCCGCAGGACCAAAACTCGAAGTGGTCCAAGGAGCAGCCCCCGGCCGGCCAGTGGTCCGCGCCCACCGGCGCCCCGAACCCGGGCCAGGCCCCGCCGCCCCCACCACCCGGCCCCGGCTGGGGCGGACAGCCCCCCGGCGGCGGCTACGGAGGCCCGGGCGCACCCGGCGGCCCCGGTGGCTACGGTCCCGGCGGCTACGGCGGTCAGGGGCCCTACGGAGGCAATCCCTACCCCGGTTGGGGAGGCGGCGCCTGGGGAGGCCCGCCGCCCGCGGCCAAGCCCGGCGTGATCCCGCTCCGCCCGCTCGGCGTGGGCGAGATCCTCGACGGCGCGGTCTCCACCATGCGCACCTACTGGCGCACGGTCCTCGGCATCTCGCTGACCGTCGCGGTCTTCACCGAGATCATCGTCATCCTCGTCCAGGGCCTGATCCTCAACGACACCGTCAGCACGGACGCCCTCGAAGACCCCAGCGCCAGCTTCGACGAGGTGTCCCGCGCCCTGGGCGACACCATGATCAGCAGCGGCGTCGTCTTCCTGGTCTCCCTGATCGGCACGATCACGGCCACCGCCCTCCTGACGACCGTCACCAGCCGCGCCGTGCTCGGCAAATCCGTCACCATCGGCGAGGCCTGGCGCGACGCACGCCCGCAGCTGCTCAGGCTGTTCGGCCTGATCTTCCTGCTGCTGCTCATCGCGTTCGGCATCGTCATCGTGGGCGTCCTGCCCGGACTCCTCGTGGCCGTCGCCGGAGCGGACGGCCCGGGCGCCGCCCTCGGCATCCTGGGCGGCCTCGGAGCCGCGGTCGTCGCCGTGTGGCTGATGGTCCGCTTCTCCCTGTCCTCGCCCGCGCTGATGCTGGAGAAGCAGAGCATCACGAAGTCGATGAGCCGCTCCGTGAAGCTGGTCCGCGGCTCCTGGTGGCGGGTCTTCGGCATCCAGCTGCTCGCCACCGTCATCGCCAACATCGTCGCCTCGATCGTCGTCATCCCCTTCACCCTGATCGCCTCGGCCTTCAGCGGCGACGGCGTCAGCGGCTTCCTCAACGCCGGTGCCGGCGACGTCGGTTGGACGTACCTCATCATCAGCGGTGTCGGCGCCGTGATCGGCTCGATGATCACGTTCCCGATCACGGCCGGCGTCACCGTGCTGCTCTACATCGACCAGCGCATCCGGCGCGAGGCCCTCGACCTCGAACTGGCCCGCGCCGCCGGCGTCCAGGACTACGGCACCGCAGCCGGCTCGGGGAGCTGATGCGGTGAGCCTGGCGGGGGGAGTTCTCACAGCGGTACCGGCACTGCCACGGGCCGCCGAATCGGCCGTACGGAGCCTCATGCGGGCCGGCGACACCTCCGTACTGTCGCTGCGCTCGGGCGACGAACCGCCGGTGACGATCCCGCGTGATCCCGCGCGGGAGGCCGCCCGGCGCGAGCTGTCCAAGCGGATGTACCACGAGAACGACCCCGGCCTCTTCGAGCGCGCCCTGAACGCCTTCTGGAAATGGGTCGACAAGCTGTTCGGCACGGCCTCGACCGCGACGCCGGGCGGGGCGCTCGGCCTCACCGTCGTCATCGTGGCCGTCCTCGCGGTACTGGGCGTGCTGTGGTGGCGCCTGGGCACACCGCGCCGCCAACCCGTCTCCGCCGCCGCCCTGTTCGACGACCGCCCCCGGAGCGCCGCCGAACACCGCGCCGCCGCCGAGGCACACGCCGCCCAGGGCCACTGGAACCAGGCCGTCCAGGAACGCATGCGCGCCATCGTCCGCTCCCTGGAGGAACGGGCCCTCCTCGACGTCCGCCCCGGCCGCACCGCCGACGAGGCCGCGGCGGAAGCCGGTCGCACGCTGCCCTCCCAAACAGACCGACTGCGGGCCGCCGCCCGGGACTTCGACGACGTGACATACGGCGGACGCAGAGCGAGCGAGCAGTCGTACCACCGCATCGCCGAACTCGACCGCGACCTCGAACGCACCAGGCCCCAACTCACCAGCAGCAGCCCCAGCACGGCCCCCACCGCCCGCCAGGGAGCCGCCCAGTGACCGTCGAGGCCACGCTCCCCGCCACCTCGGTCTCGCCCACCCCACGCCAGGTGTGGACCCGCGCGCGAGGCATCGCACTCGGCGTCGTGCTCGTCCTGGTGACGGCCGTCGTGATCGCCGTGATCCGCTCCGACGCCCGGCACGGCACACTCGACCCGCGCTCCGTCGACCCCTACGGCAGCCGCGCCGTCGCCGAACTCCTCGCCGACCGCGGCGTGTCCACGCGCGTGGTCACCACCCTGGACGAGGCACGCGCCGCGGCCGCTCCGGACACCACGCTCCTGATCGCCGCCCCCGACCTGCTGACCGACCGCCAACAGACCCGGCTGCACGCCTCGACCCACGGCTCCGGCGGACGCACCGTCCTCGTCGCCTCCGGCAGCGCATCCGTGGAGAGGCTCGCGCCCGGCGTCACCGCCGACCCCGCCACCAGCCTCGACTCGACGCTCTCCCCGCACTGCGCGCTGCCCGCCGCACGCACCGCGGGCCGCGCCGACACCGGCGGCATCCGCTACACCACCACACACCTCGGCGCCGACGAGTGCTACCCGAGCGAACGCCTGGCCACCCTGCTGCGCATCCCGGACACCTCCGGGGACGGCGACACCGTGGTCCTCGGAGCGCCCGACATCCTCTTCAACGACCGTCTCGACGACCAGGGCAACGCCTCGCTCGCCCTCCAACTCCTCGGCTCCCGCCCCCATCTGGTCTGGTACCTCCCCTCGCTCTCCGACATCTCCGCCACCGACACCGGCACCGGCACCGGCGAGAAGGGTCTCTTCGACCTGCTCCCCTCCGGCTGGCTCTGGGGCACACTGCAGCTCTTCGTCGCGGCACTCCTCGCCGCCCTGTGGCGGGCACGCCGCCTCGGCCCCCTCGTGCCCGAAAGACTCCCCGTGGCGATCCGCGCCTCCGAAACCGTCGAAGGCCGCGCGCGCCTCTACCGCAAGGCCAACGCCCGCGACCGCGCGTCCGCCGCTCTTCGCTCCACCACCCGCACCAGACTCGCCCCCCTCGTAGGCGTCCCCGTCACCCAGGCGCACTCGCCCGAGACCCTGCTCCCCGCTCTGTCCGCCCACCTCCACGGCGACGGCCGAACCACCCTGCAGTCCCTCCTCTTCGGCCCGCCGCCCAGCGACGACACGGCCCTCATCGCACTCGCCGATCAACTCGACGCCCTCGAAAGAGAGGTACGCCGTCCATGATGGATCCGACCACTGACAACGCCGGGACCACCGGGGATCCGGGCACCGCCCGAGCCTCCCTGGAAGCCCTGCGCGCCGAGATCGCCAAAGCCGTGGTCGGCCAGGACCCCGCCGTGACCGGCCTCGTCGTCGCCCTCCTCTGCCGCGGACACGTACTACTTGAAGGAGTCCCCGGGGTCGCCAAAACGTTGCTCGTCCGCGCCCTCGCATCCGCACTCGAACTCGACACCAAGCGCGTCCAGTTCACCCCGGACCTGATGCCGAGCGACATCACGGGCTCCCTCGTCTACGACACCCGCAGCTCCGAGTTCTCCTTCCAGCCCGGCCCCGTCTTCACCAACCTCCTCCTCGCTGACGAGATCAACCGCACCCCGCCGAAGACCCAGTCGTCCCTCCTCGAAGCCATGGAGGAACGCCAGGTCACCGTCGACGGCACCCCGCGCCCCCTCCCCGACCCCTTCCTGGTCGCCGCGACCCAGAACCCGGTCGAGTACGAGGGCACGTACCTCCTCCCGGAAGCCCAGCTCGACCGCTTCCTCCTCAAGCTGACGATCCCGCTCCCCTCCCGCCAGGACGAGATCAACGTCCTCACCCGCCACGCGGAGGGCTTCAACCCGCGCGACCTGCGCGCCGCCGGCGTACGCCCCGTAGCGGGCCCCGCCGACCTCGAAGCCGCCCGCGCCGCCGTCGCGAAGACGACGGTCTCCCCGGAGATCACCGCCTACGTGGTGGACATCTGCCGTGCCACCCGCGAGTCCCCGTCCCTCACCCTGGGCGTCTCCCCACGCGGCGCCACGGCCCTCCTGGCCACCTCGCGCGCGTGGGCATGGCTCACGGGCCGCGACTACGTCATCCCCGACGACGTGAAGGCCCTCGCGCTGCCCACCCTCCGCCACCGCGTACAACTCCGCCCGGAAGCCGAGATGGAGGGCGTGACGGCCGACTCGGTCATCAACGCGATCCTCGCCCACGTCCCCGTCCCCCGCTGATGGCACTCACCGGACGCGCCGCCCTCCTCGCGGCCATCGGCTCCCTCCCCGTCGGCATCCTGGAGCCCAGCTGGTGGGGCCTCCTCGCGGTCAACGGCCCCCTGGCCCTCGCCTGCGCCTGCGACTTCGCCCTGGCCGCCCCCGTACGCCGCCTGGGCCTCGCCCGCTCCGGCGACACCTCGGCCCGCCTGGGCGAACCCGCCGACGTGACCCTCACGATCACCAATTCCTCGGGCCGCCCACTCCGCGCACGCGTGCGTGACGCCTGGCCCCCGAGCAGCTGGCAGCCCGGCACCGAGGTCGAGGCCTCCCGCCACCGCCTGACGGTCCCCGCCGGCGAACGCCGTCGCATCACCACGCGGCTACGTCCCACCCGCCGCGGCGACCGCCAGGCAGACCGCGTGACCATTCGGTCCGACGGCCCCCTCGGCCTCTTCTCGCGCCAGGGCACCCACAAAGTCCCGTGGACGGTCCGCGTCCTGCCCCCGTTCACCAGCCGCAAGCACCTGCCCTCGAAACTCGCCCGCCTGCGCGAACTCGACGGCCGCACCAGCCTGCTGACCCGCGGCGAGGGCACGGAATTCGACAGCCTGCGCGAGTACGTCCCCGGCGACGACACCCGCGCCATCGACTGGCGCGCCACCGCCCGCCAGTCCACGGTCGCAGTACGTACCTGGCGCCCCGAACGCGACCGCCACATCCTTCTGGTCCTCGACACCGGCCGCACCTCCGCCGGCCGCGTGGGCGACGTACCGCGCCTGGACGCCTCCATGGACGCGGCCCTGCTCCTCGCAGCCCTGGCCTCCCGCGCGGGCGACCGCGTGGACCTCCTCGCATACGACCGCCGGGTACGCGCCCTCACCCAGGGCCGCACGGCCCGAGATGTCCTCCCGTCCTTGGTCAACGCGATGGCAACCCTCGAACCCGAACTGGTCGAACTGGACGCCAGAGGCCTGACCGCCACCGCCCTCCGTACGGCCCCTCGCCGCTCCCTGATCGTGCTGCTCACAAGCCTCGACACGGCCCCGGTCGAAGAGGGCCTGCTCCCGGTGCTCTCCCAACTCACCCAGCGCCACACGATTCTGGTGGCATCGGTGGCGGATCCCTACATCGCCAGAATGGCCACAGCCCGCGGAAACACCGAAGCCGTCTACGAGGCCGCAGCCGCCGCCCAGGCTCAGAGCGAACGCCACCGCACCGCGGAACAACTCCGTCGGCACGGCGTCACGGTCGTCGACGAAACACCGGAGGAACTGGCGCCGGCACTGGCGGACGCGTATTTGGCTCTCAAGGCGGCGGGACGTCTTTAGCGGCAATGGAGTTTGGAGGTTGGGGCTTTCCCCGTACAGACCCGAAACGCAGAAAACCCCCGTACCGAATAACCGGTACAGGGGTTTTCTCAAGAATTGTTCGGCGGTGTCCTACTCTCCCACAGGGTCCCCCCTGCAGTACCATCGGCGCTGTAAGGCTTAGCTTCCGGGTTCG